>DAOTVQ010000016.1:0-158993 GCA_034436355.1 Anaerolineae bacterium | reverse complement strand
GAAAGCTAGAGTAGCCCTTACGTAATATGCGCGTCGCACGCTGGTTGAGCATCCCGCGAGGGATGTCTGCCTGAAGCTGCTTTTTTCAGCGTTTCTTGTCACGGTTCAAGGGTTAAGGAGTAGCGCCGAGCGCTTACCACACACCTTGAGCGATGGGTCAGTAGCTCAGCTGGTTAGAGCACTCGGCTGATAACCGAGAGGTCGCACGTTCGAGTCGTGCCTGACCCACACAGCCGCTTTGCACGTGGCTGCTTTAGGGGATGTAGCTCAGCTGGGAGAGCGCCTGCTTTGCAAGCAGGAAGTCAGGGGTTCGAGTCCCCTCATCTCCAAGAAACACCATACCTGACAAATACGGCACAGTAGACTCTGCGCCGTTTTTTGTGCCTGTTCGAAGGCGTCAGGAATCCGGTGCAGTGCCTGTGCGCTGCGTTATACTGTGTAGCAGACTGCGGCATTCATCAGCCAGGAGGCACACCTTGCGTTTCGATATCTTCACGCTGTTCCCTGCCATGTTTGAGGGCGTCCTGACGGAGAGCATCCTGAAGCGCGCACAGGTACGCGGCTTGCTGCATGTGGCACTCCACAACATCCGCGACTATGCTACAGATAAACACCAGGTGACCGATGAGCCACCGTACGGCGGCGGTGGTGGCATGTTGATGAAAGTTGAGCCGATTGTGCGCGCTGTGGAGGCGGTGCTGGGTGGTGAACCTATGCCAGTGATCCTAACCACACCGCAAGGGCAGCGCTTTGACCAGCGCATGGCGGCGGATTTTGCCACTTACCCACGCCTTGCCATCCTGTGTGGGCGCTACGAAGGCGTAGATGAGCGCGTGCGCCATCTTGTGGTAACGCATGAGGTGAGCATTGGCGATTATGTGCTGACAGGTGGCGAATTGGCAGCCATGGTGATGCTGGATGCTATTGCGCGTCATATTCCCGCCGTTTTGGGCAACGCTGACTCTGCGGTGAACGACTCGTACAGCAGCGGCTTGCTAGAGGGCGCACACTACACACGCCCGCCTGAATTTCGTGGGCTGCGCGTGCCTGCTGTGCTGCTGGAGGGCAATCATGAGGCGGTGGCGGTCTGGCGGCGGCAAAGTGCTTTGCGTCGCACATGGCTGCGTCGCCCCGATCTGTTGTTGAATGCAACACTTAGCGAGGCAGAGCGCTACACGCTGGGGCAATTGGCAGCGGCATGGTCTCGCGGTGAACGGTCAGAGTCCTAGCAACCATTTCGCGTGTGCGGGGAGTGCAAAACGCCACAGGGACAGCCTTTGCCGTCCCCGCGGGTGACTCCTCTAGTTATTGCGCGGAGAAATGCGCCACGCGCCTAGTAGTCATCCTCTTCATCAAACTCATTCTTGCCGCCTTTTTTGCCGCCTTTCTTGCCGCCCTTTTTGCGTTCGGCACGGCGGCGCTCATCTTCCTTCAAGGAAGCAGCCTCAAAATCGGCGAAGTCGGGCTCCATAGCACGGCGGTAGTCAGCCTCAGCATAATCAGGTGAAGTGACTTTTTTCAGGCTCAACCCAAGCCGACGTTGCTCAGGGTCAATCTTGACCACGCGCAACGTTAGCACATCACCCTCTTGCACTACATCTTTCGGATGGCTAACGCGGTGCGGCGCTAACTCGCTGATGTGGACAAGCCCTTCAATCTCTGGATTCTCCACGAGGCGGGCAAAAGCACCGAATTTGGTCAGCTTTGTAATGGTACCTTGCACAAGCTGCCCAATGGCATAGGTGCGTGCAATTGCCATCCATGGGTCTTCCTCGCAGCGCTTGATGCTCAAGCCGATGCGCTTGCGATCACGGTCAATGCTGATGACCTCGACCTGCACCTCTTGCCCAACACGCAGAACGTCTTTCGGGTGCGTGATGTGCTTCCAAGAGAGTTCAGTTAGGTGAACCAGACCATCTGCACCGCCCACATCTACAAAGGCACCGAAATCTGCCACACTTTTGACGCGCCCTTCACGGCGATCACCCACTTGCAGCTCATCCAGCAAGCGCTCTTTGCGGTGTTCGCGCAGGGCGGGCGTTGCATCGCGCTCAGAGAGGATTAAGCGGTTGCGGGCGCGGTCAACTTCCAGCACCTTCACCGAAATATCCTCACCACGCATTGAATCCCACTTTTCCTGTGGATCTGTGCCTTGTGCGCGTGTGCGGCGTTCGCGGCTGACTTGAGATTCTGGCACAAAGCCACGTACGCGCCCTAAGCGCACAATCAAGCCACCTTTGTTGTAGCCATCTACTTTGCCATTGAAGATATCACCGCTTTGGCGAAGTTCTTCTGCCTTGCGCCAGTCTTGCTCTTCTGCTGCCCGCGAAAGGGAGAGGATAACTTTTCCATCGCGTTCTGGGTTCAGCACATAGACGCTAACGCGCTCGCCCACCTTAAGGCGATCTAAGGTCTCTTTGTCCATGCGCTCTAGCTCTTTGCCCGCGATCACACCTTCAGTCTTCATGCCGAGATCGATCAGGATTTCGGTGGGCGAGGTCTCGACAACCACACCTTCCACAATTTCGCCCTTCCGCAGTTTTGGCTCGGCGTGGGAATCGAGCATCTCAGCGGTCATCACACTGCTCTCGGCAGACGCAGCTTCGTGGGCGGGTGCTTCTTCTGCCACAACTTCGGCGGCGCTATGGGCAACGGCTTCGGGCAAAGCCGCGCTTTCGGGTTGAATATCACGCTGCGAATCACGCTCCGCAGGCGCGTGCGACGCTGCATCCGACGCAGCCTCGCCATTGGGCGCAGCGACGTGCAGCTCAGCCTCGATTGGCTCGATAGGCTCGCTCTCGCTGGCAACAGGCATGTTGGACTCCATTTGGCAAACGTTCTCCGTGCAACAGGGGTACTTGGTTCTTCATTGTAGCACGCCGTATTATGGCGCGTCAAACCTGAATTAGCAACGCATCTAGGAAAAAGACAAGGTCAATGCACCAAAAACGGTGAGGGGTATTTGATCAAATTCACCCCTCAGCCAAACATTTGGCGAGGGGAGGCTTTCACACGAGTGGTGGTGTGCGGAAAGCAGCTAGTGCGCTGCTTGGCGGCGGGCAATCTCGCGGGCAACCAATTCGCGCCGCAGAATCTTTAAGACGGGCGTTTTGGGCAGCTCATCAATGAATTCGATGCGCGTTGGCACTTCGTAGCGCGCCAATTTTTGCGCGGCGAAGTCAATCAGCTCTTTCTCAGTTGCCTTATGGTTCGGCTTCAGCACCACCCACGCCTTGAGTGCCTCTTGCCCTTCTTTTTCGGGGTGCGGAATGGCAGCCACACCAACCTCTTGCACAGCGTGATGCTCTGCCAACACCTTCTCAACGTTGTTCGGATAGACGTTGAAGCCGCCGATGAGCGCCATATCCTTCTTGCGGTCTACGATGAAGAAATAGCCTTCCTCATCCATATAGGCAATATCACCGGTGAACAGCCATTTGCGCCCATCTGGCATCAGACGCAGCACGTTCTCAGTCTCTGCGGGCATGTTGTGATAGCCAATCATGAGTGTGGGCGACCACACGACTAGCTCACCTTCTCTGCCAATCGGCATCTCGGTTAGTCCATCCTCAAGGCTGATGATCTTCATCTCCACATCTGGCAGCGGAATACCAATGCTGCCCGTCTTGTTCTCGCCATGCAGCGGATTGACACAGACGGCAACTGCTGTCTCGCTCATGCCATAGCCCTCCGCCAATTTGCCGCCGGTCAGTTCCTCAAAGCGACGCTTGGTAGCAGGCGGCAACGGCGCCGAGCCACTGATACACGCACGGATCGAGCGCAAGTTATACTTACCCTTCGCCACATCCGCGTTGTTGTTAATGGCATTATACATGGCAGGCACACCCATGAAGAGCGTTGGTTGGAAGGTATGGATAACTTCCAGCACCTCTTTAATTTCGCGTGGGTTGGCAACCATTAACATGCTGGCGCCCAGTGAGACAGCAAAACACATCACCGAGATCATGCCGAAGACGTGGAACAGGGGAATGGCTGCCATGAACACCTCTTTGCCCGGCTCCACTTTACCCAAGAAGGCGCGCCCTTGCAGCGTGTTGCAGACCAACGCCTGATGGGTGGCAATGGCGCCCTTTGGCACGCCCGTTGTGCCACCTGTATACTGGAAGATGGCAGGATCATCGGCGCGCACGCTCACATTTGGCTTCTTGCCCTTGTATTTTGCCAGCAGATCAGGCATAGCGTAGTCTACGGCGTGCTTTTCAATGCGATGCCCGCCTTTTTTCTCCTTCGCCACTGTAAATAAGAAGGCAGCCAGCGGTGGCAGATATTCCTTGATGTTGGTCACGATCACGTTTTTCACGTCGGTTTCGTGCTGGATTTGCTTGACCGTGTTATAGAACAGGCTGAGCGTGATGACGGTCGTCGCGCCGCTATCCTTAAGCTGTTCTGCCATGCGCGCCGCCGGATAGGTTGGGTTGACGGCAACCACAACGCCGCCCGCCTTCAAAATGCCAAAGAAGCTGATCACGAATTGAGCGCAGTTCGGCAGCACCAGCCCAACCCGATCCCCTTTGTTCAAGCCCATATCTACGAGGGCAGCAGCAAGGGCATCAACTTGCTCGTTCAGCTCACGGTAGTTCAGGACTGCCTTTTTGCGCCCTGCCACTGGCAAATGGGCAGAGGTCACAATAGCGGGATTATTGGGCAGCTCGGCAGCGGCATCCACAAGGAACTGGTAGATTGGGTGTTTGGGATAGGGCTGAAGGCTGTGTGGCACGCCTGCGTCATAGCGTTTCAGCCACGGCTTTTCATCATAAGTGATACTGGTGGTCATTGTTTGTAAAGCCTCTGTTAAAGCTCTAGGAAAAGGTAGTTTGTGAAAAAGTGTAGCGAATTTCTAGCGGGAGTCAATGCGGAGTGCGCTCAATCGTTTTTACCGCCTTGCAACGATTTTTTACGCGCTAGAGATTGTGTTCAACTGCCTGTAAGCGGTATGATAGGTTAGTAAACCTTCGCCTGCACAAACGGAGTTGTGATGAGAAAATTAGCCTATTGGATAGTGTTGATGGCACTCGTGGCAGCCAGTTTTGCTGCTGCGCCTGCTGTCTCCGCGCAAGGCGCACCCACCGAAGCCGCCCTTGACCGCATCTTTGCTGAGGTTAGCACCCGCGTTGGGCGCGTTATTTCGCGCACGCGCTTTGATGGCACGTGGTCGTATGAAGGCGTGGTGGTCAATGATAACAATTTGGGCTGCCCAAACGGGCAGCAAAACGCGCCCGGTCAAACGCGGGCATGGGTCGTGCGTGTCTCGGTGACGGGCTTAGGCAGCTATGAGTACCGCGTCTCGAATGATAGCAGCATTGTCTTTTACTGCTCAGGCGTTGGTGTTGGCGCGGATGTTGTTCTGACTACACCCGTGGCACCGCCGCCGCTGCCACCCGCCGCTGGTAGCATCAAACTGCCCGTGCCACCGCCGCCCGGCGTTAATAATCAACCCGTCACTTTCCAAGCCCCGATCATGGCGTTCATCGGACGGGATGGCAACGTCTATGTGACTAGCCTCAACGGGAATTTGGGCTATGTGCCGCTGACGGGCGATGCGCTTGGTGTTGTGGAAGATGGCGGCTACACGAACTACAGCAAAGTGTACGGTCACCTAAAGTGGTCGCCGGATGGTAGCCGCCTTGCCTTTGTGGAATTCACCACACAAACGCTCTTTGTGGCAAGCAGCGGCGGGCAGCCGTTGCCTGTGGCAAGCGGTTTGGCGGTTGAGATTCCGCCCTCATGGTCGCCCGATGGCGTGCAGATCGCCTTTGCCGCACGCGGCGCACCTGCTGGTGGCGACACAACGGATTTCATCTATCCCATTCAAGCGGTACCTGCCACCGGTGGGCAGATCAGCGCCATCGGACAGATCACCTTTGGTGTTGGCTGCGGTGGCGGTGGCTTCAGCCCCTCCCTTGTTAATTACTACCGTGAAGTGGGCTACAACGGCGGCAATACACTCTTTAAGTGGCTGCCCAATGGCTTTTTGCATACTGCCCGCTGTGATAGCGTCGGCTTGGCGCTGACTGCCTTTAATGGGCAGCGCCTGTGGCTGGCGGATAACATCTCGCGTATGCAGATCGCGCCGAACCTCACCCGTGCGGCAGCTGTGCAATCCAACTTGGGGCAGTTGGGTAGCGTGGTGATCGTTGACCTAAGCAACGGCATTGTGACGCCTATCGCCAGCCCAATTGGTGTGGATCAGGTTGGTTGGAGCAGCGATAGCAGCACGCTGCTGTTTGCCACACGCCAGCTCACGCAGCAGGTCGGCGTGAATCCAGGCGCGCAACTAGGGCAGCAGTTCTTCCTCTCCAATGGTCAAAGCTACACACTTGCCTTGTATGCCGTACCCGTCACAGGCGGTCAGCTCCAACAAATTTACAGCAGTGAGGGCTATAGCATTGGCGCGATCACACCTTCGCCAAACGCAGCCCTGATCGCCTTTAGCATCACCGAGTCTGAAGTGGCGATGAACGTGCGTGTGAACGCTAACGACAGCCTTCAAAATATCTTGAGTGCCGCACCGCGTGTCAAGCTAGGTATTGCGGCGCTGCCCATTGGCACGCCTGGCTATCCATATGTGTTGGCAGCCGATGGCGGCACGCCTGTGTTCAGCGCGGCGGGCGCCTTCACAGCACTGCCCGCCGTTTTGCTCTCGGTGCAGCCACAAGTGCCTGTCGTACCGCCTGCGGCGCCAACGGCGGTCTCAGCACTGAGTGCCACGGCGGGCGAGAATCCGCTTGGGTTGGTGGTGAACGGGCGCGCCATTGTGCCGCCGGGCGATACGGTCGTGGTACGCACCTCACCGCAATATCTGCGTGACCGTAGCAACGCACGCGGCATGTTGCGCCCGAACGATATCGTTCGCATCCTTTCGGGACCTGTCTTTGCCGATAATCTGCGGTGGTGGCAGGTGCAGCGCGAAAGTGATGGTTTCAGCGGTTGGGTCGTGGATCAATACATTGATGCCAACGGCAAGGTCGAGACGAGCCTGCAAGCCATTCGCTAAGCAGTAAGCGTACAAGGGACGCCTTAAACCAGCGTCCCTTATTTGCGCCTTATTCGGGCAGTGTCACCGCATCCACGCGGAAAGGCGGCGCCACTTCCACACCGCCGATCAAGCCAAACGTGCCGGAACTGACTACATAAGCAACGCCTTCACGGTAGAGGATGCTCGTTGGCTGGCGAAAGCCCTCTGCCAAAGCGATCAGCTTGCCGTCAGGCTCTAGGCGATAGAGGAAGCCATTATCGCCTTGCCATGCCGCTACCAACACACGCCCAGAGGCATCTACGGCAAGCGCACGTGGATCAAAACCCTGCTGACGGTAGATCATCTCGCTCTCGGCGGTCTCGCCAATGGTCAGGCGATAGAGCGTGCCGTTGGCGGAGTCTGCAACGATGAGCGCATTATTCAGACGATCATAAGCCAGTGCCGTTGTGCTAGGGCGCGTGTTGGCAACTTGCGGCGCCCCCCAGAAGAGCATTGCATTGCCATCCTCCGTGATGCGCCACACCGAGCCATTTTCAGGGTGCGTTAAGTAAAGATGCCCTAAACGATCCACTGCCAAGCCCGCAAAGAGTGGCAAACCACGCGCCGCTGGTGACTCGCTGACGTTGCTAAGCGTGCCATCCGCCGCGATGCGCTTGAGCGTTCCAGAGGTCAGCGCGCCCACTTCGCTGTAATCAATTACATAGAGCGCGCTACCGCTGAAGGCAAGTGCGCCGGGCGCTTGCAGTTGAGCGAAAAAACGCATGGTGCCGTCAGCGTTCACTTTCCGCACAGCGCTGCCGCCAAACAGGCTCAGATAAAATTCGCCCGCCTGACCAGAAGGCGCGATGCCATACGGAAACAGGCGCGTATCATTCAGGCTGAGGAAAGGCGACACCTGAACGCCTTGCGCCAAGCCTTTTGGTTCGCGCAGCGTGCCGCTGTTCCAGCGCCCAAACAGATCGCCCAACATGAGCGCCGCTGCGCCCACCACAATAGCGATCACCACGCCGCCAAATGCCACAAAATAGAGCAACCGCTTACGGGGGCTAGGTTCGCCACCTGTGGGCGGTTGGTTTGCTTTAGAAGATGAACTCACAACAGGTTTTCCCCTTAGAATCCATGAATATGCCTATATCATACGCAAACATGGGCGCTTCTGCCGAATTAGAGCAGCGCACCCGTCCCGCGTTCCAAATAAAGCCCTTCTCCCGCTGTGCCGCGCCACTGATCACCCTCAACAATCAAGTTGCCGCGCAGGTAGACGCGCTCTGGGGCGCCGTGATATGGCACGCCCTCAAAAATGCTGTAATCTACCCGCATATGGTGCGTTTGCGCGCTGACGACGCCTGTTCGCTTCGGATTCCAGACCACAAGATCAGCATCCGCGCCGACCACCAGCGCGCCCTTGCGCGGATACAAACCGAAAATGCGTGCAGGTTGCGTACAGTTAACCGCTACCCAACGGGCTGCCTCCAACAGGTCAGCACTGAGTTTAAGGCGTTCTTCAACGGCTGGCACGCCATTCGGAATTTTGGTGAAGTTGGTGCGCCCTAGTTCTTTGCCTGCGCTGCGCCCTGCGCTGCCGCCGTCAAACCAGAATGGGCAGTGATCGGTGCTGAGCACTTGCAGCGATCCATCGCGCAGCGCAGCGCGCAAAGCTGCCTGATCCTGTGCCGTTCGCAGCGGCGGCGAACACACATATTTAGCGCCCTCAAAAGCAGGCTGATCGAGCGCTTCGGCGGTAAGGTGCAGGTATTGCAGGCACGTCTCGCCCATGGCGCGCACACCACGCGCTCGCGCTGTGTGAAGTGCCTCCAGCGCACCGCTGCACGTCATATGCACCACATAGAGCGTGCAGCCTGCCACTGCTGCCAAAGCAAGGGCGCGTGTGGTTGCCTCCGCCTCTAGGATGGCGGGACGGCTGAGGGCATGGTAGCGTGGCGTGATCTTGCCCTGTGCGATGAAATCTGCCTGCAATTGGGCGATCACATCCCCATTTTCGCAGTGGGTCATCACCAGCAGATCGTGCGCGGCAGCGATCTGCATCACACGGAACAGCGTCGCATCATCTACCATCACACTGCCTTTGTATGCCATCAGCAGTTTCAGGCTGGTGATGCCAAGGTCACGCATATAGGGTATCTCGGCAGCCACCGCGTCGTTTAGGTCGGTAATGGTCATGTGCAGCCCATAATCAATAACGGCGCGCCCTTCCGCCTTAGCGCGCCAAGCATCGTAAGCTGCCTGCAAAGATTCACCTTTGCCCTGAATGGCAAAGTCAATATGGGTAGTGGTGCCACCAAAGGCAGCGGCGCGCCCGCCCGTGAAAAAGTCATCGCTGGCGCGTGTGCCGCTGACGGGTAGGTCAAAATGGGTGTGGACATCGACGCCGCCGGGCAGCAGCCAGCGGTCTGTACAGTCTACGAGATCAGCGCCCTGTGTAGGTGTGATGTGCGGCGCAATGTGGGTAATTTTCCCATCAGCACTGAGCAGATCGGCGCGGTAGGCACCTTCTGAGGTGATGAGCGTGCCGTTTTGGAAAAGCGTTGGCATGGTAACCCTTTCTTTTTGCCGTTTATGATACCGCTGAGGAGCTGTCAGGGGCAGGGCGCTTACCGCCCAACCCTTTGGCGCATTCAGCAAAGGTGGATACAATCGCAGTATGGGCGCATGACAGACGGATAGAGGCACATGAAACTCACGCGCATTCTGATCATTGATCCTGAGATTGGTTTTGCGGTGCCAATTAAACAGGCGTTGGAAGGCATTGGGCGCTATCGCGTCAACGTCTTTGCCAGCAGCCAAGCGGCGTTGGAGCTGCTGGCGCGTGAACCGCAAGATTTCGCCGTGGTTGATTCTGCCATTGAAGATACACTCCTCCCGCACCTGATCGAGACGTTGCAGCGCCTGCACCCACAACTGGTCATCATTGTGAGCCGCTATGCTGATCAGCCACCTGCTTTTGCCCCTGAGATGGATGTGCTGCCCAGCCTGAGCAAACCCTACCTTGCCCGCCAGCTTGATGCCCTCATCCGTGAGCGCAGCGGCGCTGCCCACACCCCGTTGGCTCGCGCTGAACCAACTTATCAGCCCGATGATACCTTCATGCGTGCCGTTGCAGGCATTGAGGATGGATCAACCACGCTGATGCTGACGGAAGCAGCTCCATTGGCAGGCAGCGAACCACCGCTGCCACCCGATGCAACCGTGCGCGATCTGATCAGCGGCACGCAACCTTTGCCAAGCAGCGCACCGCCCGTCTCGCTGCCCGAACTTGCCGAAGTGCCGAATGAGACGCTCGTCGCTGCTGAGGTGGCGCTCGAAGTGGCGCTTGATGATTCCGTACCATTGCTGGATTTGGTAGATCGGTTGGCAAGCGAGGCAGAGAAGCTGCCACCGAACACACGCCCGCCGTGGATTGCCCCGATGCCACCACCAGACGCTGCACCACCGCCTTCCCGCAGCACGCTTAGCCCAAACCTAGAGCAAACTCTGAGCAGCGATTGGCGTGATACAGTGCAGATGGCTGCCCAACAGCACACCGCACCTTCCGCCAGCAGCCATGCCGCAGCGAACCCTATTGCAGCGCTTGCGCTGCGTTTTATGCAGCTTACGGTAGATGCAGCAGCCAAGGCAGCCATGCTCACACGCAATGGTGAAGTGATTGCTGTTGCCACTTCCGGCCACCTTGACGAGGGGACACGGAGGTTGGCATTGCGCGAAATTGAGCGCATGTGGCAGAGCGAGATCAGCGCACCAAGCGTCTTTCGCCCGCTCCAAGTGAACCCTGAAACGCTTTACGTGCTCTACTCAACGCGCTCGGTGGATAGCCTAGTCCTGTCGCTCATTTTTCCGGGTGATACCTCCATGCGCGTGATTCGCCAGGTGGCACGCCAACTACATGAAGCAATGGTGCGCGTCCCAGAATCGCCCAACGCTGAAGCTGCACCCGCAGCCTCTGAGGCTCCTGTTTCACCGCCTGCCACCTTGCCGAAAATCCCTGAGCCATCGGCTGATGCGCCTGATGAGGTGCCTGAGGCAGCCCAAACCCTGCCTTCCCGCCCAACGGATTTGCGCCCACCGCAAGGGCTGCGCGAGGTTTCCGCACCACCGCCACCGCCTGCGCCGCCGCTCGCTTTTACCCTTGCCCTGCTGCCCTATGAAACACCCCTAACACCTGAAATTACTGAGATGCTGCCGCGCTATTTTGAGGAAATTGCGGCGGCTGAGGCATGGGAACTCGAAGGGCTTGAACTTCAGCCAACGCACGTTAGCCTGCAACTCGGCATTCCAGCAACGCTGCCGCCTTCGGCTGCCGCCGAACGCCTTATCCGCGGGACGACAGAACGCACGGGTCTCCCTAGCCTGTGGCTAGACGCCTGCTATATCATCACGCCCTCGCGCAGCCTCACACAGCGCGAGTTGGCAGAATTTGTTGAATATGCGCGCTTGGTGCAAGGGCGTTAAACCAAAAGCGCGCACCTGTTTTTAAGTGCGCGCTCAGGGCAGCTGGGGGACCTGGACTCGAACCAAGACTAACGGGGCCAGAACCCGTCGTTCTGCCGATTAAACTATCCCCCAAAGACAGGCAAAGCATAACATACTTTACAGCGGTGTGCAAG
Source organism: Anaerolineae bacterium (assembly GCA_034436355.1). GTDB lineage: Bacteria > Chloroflexota > Anaerolineae > Aggregatilineales > UBA2796 > CP2-2F. The sequence goes on along the minus strand of DAOTVQ010000016.1, from coordinate 147,374 downwards.
GTGTAGTTTGGTTGGGGAGTGGTAAATTGTGTGGTGATGACCGAACGTGCGGCGGCACAGCCAACCCTGATCTCGACGCATCCTTTAGCGGTCTGGTAGGGATCGGGGCGCCCCAATCCCTACGGAGCGGTTGCGCACCTACCGCTTATAACCCAGCACGTCTACCACAGCGCGGACTGCCTTGGCGCTCACTTCAAGCATCGCCTTTTCCTCATCATTCAAATCCATGATGATGACGCGCTCCATACCGCTGCTGCCCAACACACACGGCACGCCAATGAACAGGTCGTGATAGCCGTATTCGCCTTGCAGATAAACGGCAGAGGCGATCACACGCTTCTTGTCCTTCAGGATCGCCTCAATCATGCTGACGGAGGCAGAGGCAGGCGCATAGTAGGCGCTGCGTCCCATCAAGCCGACCAGTTCGCCGCCACCTTTACGGGTGCGCTCAATAATGGCTTGCAGCTTCTCTTCAGACATCAGCTCACGGATCGGGATGCCCGCTACAGAGGTATGGCGCGGCAGCGGCACCATCTCATCACCGTGACCGCCTAGCACAATGCCATGCACATCCTCCACGCTCACGCCCAGTTCCATAGCGATGAAGGTTTTGTAGCGTGCCGTATCAAGCGCGCCTGCCTGACCGATCACGCGCTCACGCGGGAAACCGCTGACTTCCTTCACCACATGGCACATGGCGTCCAGTGGGTTGGTGACGACGATCATGATGCTGTTAGGTGAATATTTCGCCAATTCAGCTGTGATCGGACCGACCACATCCTGATTGATCTTGACCAATTCATCGCGGCTTGGGAATTTGCCAGTGGTTGGGTCTTTACGGCGCGGCACACCGGCTGTAATGAGGATGACATCCGAGTTAGCAGTCTCTTCATAGCCGTTGGTGCCAACAATCTTGAGATCAAAGCCTTCCACAGGGCCTGACTGTGCCAGATCGAGCGCGATGCCTTGCGGCAAGCCCTGCACCACATCCACCAACACGACATCAGCGAGTTCTTTGCTGGCAATCCAGTGTGCAGAAGCAGAACCAACCGCACCCGCGCCAACCACAGTGACTTTTTTACGCATGTTGCGTCCTTCCTAAATCTGTTTGCTTAACACGATAAGGACGGGCGATCCCGTCCTTGCTTCGTCAAAAGGGTACTCTCTTATTCGTCCGAAGCGCTGCGACCCGCCGTCAGCGTCGCCTGGTATGCTTTCAGCTCGTCAAACTTGCCTTCGGCGGCAAGCCCCGCCTGATGCGCCCATGTCTCTGCCTTGCCAACCATCCGCACGCCAGCAGCGCGCACAATACCTTCGATCTCAGAAGGCTGCATGGCAGCCAGTTTGGCAAAGGTATCCACGCCGGCTGCCACCAACGCTGCCGAGATTTTCGGTCCGATGCCTTCAATAATGGTTAGGTTGTCAAGGTGTTTGGTGGCAGGCGCTGGCGATTGCACTTCAGGCGTTTCCGACGCCACTTCAGCAGGTGCGTCTGGCACACGCGCTTCTGCCACTTCGGCGTAAGCAGGTGGTTCAACGGCTGCATAAGCAGATTCGGTGGGCGCTTGCGGCTCAACGATTGGGTGCGGATCAACTTGCTCAGCGGCGGCAGCGGCAGCCTCAATCACTTCGAGGGCGGCAGCCGTGGATGGAGCGATATTCATCGCTGCTGCCAATTCAGAGTCCTCTACTGCACCAGCATGAGCAAGCGTTTCAACAGGTGCAGCCGCATCAGCACGGTGTTCGGCGTGTTCTGCCTGATCCTCAGCGTGATCAGTGTGGTGTGCATCATGCCCAACATACAGCGGCTCTGACCAATCATCATGCGTTAGCCACGGGCGCGCTGTGAAAAACCAAACAAGGGTGCCTACCACAAAGAGCAATGCGCCCAAGAGCAGGAACAGATTTAACCTGCTCACATCAGCGGTCGGTCCGCTTGTGGCGGCGGCAAGCGCAAAGACGAGGACGACGAGCGTCAGCCCACCACCAACAACAAAGGCGATGGTGCTTTCAAATTCTGTCAGCTTTTGGCGAGTTTGCACGGAGAAACTTCCTTTGTTGAACGCTCAAGGCGGCGCATCCAACTGTGCAGCGCAGACCGCCTATGCTTATCCCAAAGAGACTTGCCTACCATTATAGCGAAGAATGCGCTGAGAGGGTAGCGCAGCTTAGGGCATAGTAGAAAAATGACGGCATCAACACGCAAGCGCACCACCCTTTCAACCAACACTACCTGCATAATCTACCTAAAGCGGCTACAATGGAAAGCAGAAAAGCAGTTTGCCACCCTGAGACTTTCAGTATGAGATACCGCCCACGTTGGACTTTACTCACTTTTGGCGCGCTGATCGTGATTGCGCTCTTCACCTTTCCGACTTGGCGTGGCTTGTTTGCCCGCCCTGAGGAAAGCGTTCCCTTCCCACTAACCAGCGCCGAACGCCGCGAACTCTTGGTGCGAATGCCTAACCGCGAAATGGCAGCCACCCTCTATTTTTCCAGCCTAACTGCCCAACCTGTGCCAACCGAACAGCAGCCGGTGGCAGTGCCGCCCGATGCCCAAATTATCCAGACCACCAGCTTTCAAGGCATAGATGCCCTTCGCAACGCCCGCGGCAGCGTCACTTTTTACCGCCTGATTGACGACAGCGTGCTGTTGCGCTTTGACGATTTTGAGGTGACCAACGCACCCTTACTGACGGTTTACCTCTCCAGCAGTGAAGCCCCGCAAACCTTGCAAGAACTAGGCGGCATTGTGCCAGAGTTCTCGGTTGGCGATCTGCGCGGCAACGTTGGCAGCCAGCAGTTCAACATCCCACGTGAGCTGCGCCTAGAGCGCTACCGCAGCGTGGTGATCGTCAGCGAACCGCTGCAAATGATCTTCGGCATCGCCCGTCTGCGCTAGGTTCAGCCAAGCAGCACGCCCAAATCACCATTGGCGGCAGCCAAACGTGCACGTGCCGCCTCTGGTGTAAGATTCAGGCGCGCTGCCACGATTGCCGTCTTTATCTCACCATCACAGGCGTGCAGCACCTCTCGCGCCTGTGCCAAATCCAGAGCAGCCGCTTCCGCCACGATCACGGCGGCGCGCTCGCGCAGTTTGATATTGGCGGCACGCATATCGGTCATCAGGTTTTCGTAGATGCGCCCGACGCGCAGCATAATGCCTGTCGAGAGCATGTTCAGGGCGAGTTTTTGCGCCGTGCCTGCCTTCAGCCGCGTTGATCCCATCAGGGCTTCTGCACCCGTCGGGATGCAGATTGGGTGTGCCGCACGCGCCGCAATGGGTGAGTCTACCACATTGACGATGCAGCCCGTCAGCGCACCGCGTGCGTTAGCCGCCTCTAACGCGCCGATCACAAAGGGCGTGCCGCCACTTGCCGCGATGCCGATCACTGTGTCCAAGGCACCAACGTTCAGAGCTGCCATTGCTGCTGCACCGCCTTCAGCATCATCTTCTGCGCCTTCCACCGCCTGCGTAAAGGCAGCCGCACCGCCTGCCAGCACCGCAACCACCTGATCTGCTGTTGTGCTAAAAGTTGGAATGCATTCGGCAGCATCTAGCACGGCAAGCCGCCCTGAGGTGCCGGCGCCAACGTAGATCAGGCGTCCGCCCTGCTTAAAGCGCGCCGCAGCAGCCTCGATCAGCGCGGCAAGGTTGGGCAAAAGCGGCTGCATCAGGTGCGGAATACGCCCATCTTCGATATTCATAGCAGTCAGGAAGTCTAGCGTTGGGCGGCGGTGACCGTTATAGGTGAGCAGGTGGCGGCGCTCTGTGGCGCGGCGTGGCGGCAGGCGACCACGATCAGGATCAGCGGGCTGCGGCGGCGGAAATGCCACACCTTGTGCCGCCATGCTCATCAGTGCCGCACCGATTTGCGCGCTGTGTTCGGCGTGAACAACATACGCCTGTGGGTAAAGGCTGTGCAGGATTTCCGCGAACAAGTGGCGCAGGATCGGCGCACGGGTTAACAAACTGCCCGAACGCACAACGGGAAAAGGCTGGTTGCCAAAGTTGAGCCGTTTGGCAACGCTTGCTGCTGCATCTGCCAACGCTTGGGCAGCATCACTCAGGATGCGGATCGCCATTAGATCGCCCATCTCGGCGGCGTAAACGACTTCAGCAGCAAGGGCGGCAACGTCATTCACGCGGCGCTCAGGCGCATACAGCCAACTGACCAGATCAGGGATAGCCGCCAAGCCAAGTTTGGCAAGCACTGCTGCCCCAAGCGCTGAGTCCTCAGCGCGATCATAGGCGCTAAAGAGCGCTTGCAAGGCGTCGCGTGCGATCACATAGCCACTACCGCGATCCACATAGTGTCCCCACCCGCCGGCGCGGCTGCGCTGCCCTTGATCATTGACGCCGAGCGCGATCATGCCAGTGCCGCTGATGGTCACAATGCCAAAGGCGCGCCCAGAAGCCGCATACAAAACTGGCACCGCGTCATTATCCAGCACCACGGGTATGTTTGGAAAGAGTGCCGCAAACAATTCATGAAAGCGCGCATGATCAGCAGGACGATCTAAGCCTGCCAGCCCTGCACCAATACCGCTCAGATCACCTAGAGACAGGTTAGCCGCCTGCAAGACCGCCAACACACCCTCGTGCAGGGCAGCCCGCGCTGCCTCTAGCCCAACGATGTTCGGATTACCGCTGCCACTTTCGGCGCTGCTTAGAAGGGTTAAGTTGGCGTCCACAAGCGCAAATTTTGTGCTTGTGCCGCCGCCGTCAATACCGATGAAATAAGGCATACTCACTCACTTTGGATAGATGGAGGCTCAGCGAGGGCGAACCGTGCCGCGTGCGCCAGCAGTTCGCCGCCGATGCGCGCCGCCTCATGGACGTTCTGTACGTCTTCAACCAACACTGCGGCTGCCAGCGAACGTCCGTCGGGCAGTTCCACAAAGCCGATCAGCCAGCCATTTTGCCCTTCGCCGGAAAAGGCGAGGCTGGCGTGTGCATAGAGCGTTGCCTCTGGCGGCAGATCAGGCACGTTGGCGGCGCGTGCGCTGCCGTTCAGGGCAGACTCTCGCAAGGCGGCGCGGATGCGCTCTGCCGATTCGCGGGTAGTGGCGGCGCGCTCTAACAGGGTGCGCGGCAGCAGCTCCCATAGTTCGGCGTTGGGTGCGCGCAAGGCATCGGCAATGTAGGGCGTGATCAGGTTGCCATAATTGGCAATGCCGCCCGCTACAATTGCCATTTGCAACGGTGTGACGGTTAGGTCAGCTTGCCCAACACCTGCCAAACGGCGCTCATCCGCGCTGCTGAGTTCACCTAGCGGCGTGGCAGGGCGCGCCGCCGCGCTCGGATAGCCACTCAGGGACGGCGCACCCAGCAAGCCAAAGGCAGCGATCTTCTCTTGCACTTCGGCGGGATAGCTCTCGGCGAATTCGGCAAAGAGGGCGGGGCAGCCGCGCACAAAGGCAGCCTGCAACGAGTCAACGGGTGTGTTAATTTCCAACACGCAGCGCACGGTCAGGTCATTCAGGCGCAGTGGCACAGCCGCCGTGCGGAAGTCTTGCGGCTGAAGGGCAGGGTTCGCCAACAGTGCCGAGTAGATCACGCTTTGCAGCGCGCCGCCGGGCTGATAAATGCCCTGCAAGGCGCGATTGACCAGCGGCGCGGCGGGATCGTTTCGCAGCGTTTCCCAATCGGCATCCAGCGTGTTTGGATCATAGATCGGCGTGCTAAAGAGCGCCCACACCGCACCACTTGGCACTTCTAGCACAATTGCCGCACCGCGCCGTTCACCAAAGGCTGTGGTTGCTACCTGCTGCAAGCGCGCATCAATGGTCAGGCGTAGATCGTCACCTAACGGTGGACGGTTAAGCGCCTCACCCAAAGCTGCCGCCCAAACATCGGTGCGCGCTGCGCCGCGCAAAGCGCGATCAAAGGCAAATTCCGCACCGCTGCTGCCATAAGTCAGGCTGTAGTAGCCTGTGGCGCTGAAGGTTGAAGCCTGCGGATAAACGCGCCGATGTGCCATTCTGCCCGATGGCAGACGCACCATTGGCTCGGAGCGTGCTAACGCCACCATATTCCGATCAAAAATGCCGCCGCGCACAATGGCACGCTCGTCTTCCAAGCGGCGCGGATTGTCCTCTCGCGCACGCAGATCGTCACGAGCGATCACACTCCAATAGGTTAAGCTGATCGCCACAATTAGGAAAGCGATTAGGCTGCCAACCGCCACGTTCCGAATACGCCCACTCACGGTGCTGCCCTCAAGGTTGCTTGTGGTGTACAAGTTGCCGCCGCAAGGATGCTCAGCGCGCCATCCTCTGCTAACAGCGCGGCATAGTCGCCATCAGCGCGCCACGCGGCAGCCACCACAGGCAGCGCCACGCTGATCGCGCCGTTTGGCGCGCCTTCCGCAAAGCAGAGCAGGCGACTGCCAAGCGCCACTAACGCCTGCTCACCATGTGAACTCCATACGGCGAGCGCAGCCGATTCGCCTTCGGTGAAGGGCAGATAGAGCGGCGTGTAGGTGCCCGTGCGCGGCTGCCAGAGGAACACATCAAAAGGCGTGCCGATGCCGATTTGCGAATCAGGCAAACTTTGCAGGCTAAATGGTGCGCGCATTTCAGCGCTGTAGCGCTCGACAAGCGCGCCGAATTGATCGTGCAGCGCCAAGTAGCCCTGCTCATAGGTGCCGCGCTGTGCGCCGCCAACAGCAAGCAGATCGGCGTGCCACGCCAACGCCGTGATGATGCCCTCACTTGCCCAAGTATGCAGCAGGATAAGCGGCTGGGCTTCCCACACCGAGAGCAAATCGAGATCGGCGGCGGCGATCAGCGCGCCCTCAGCCTGCCATGCCAGAGCGCGGATCGGTGCGCTGTGCGCCTGTGTGTGTTGGCGCGCCAGATCAGGCAGAGTCCACAGGAACAAGCGCCCTTCAACATCGCCGGCGGCAAGCGCCTCACCTTGCGGCTGCCACGCCAACGCGCTGAGCGCTGCGCCTTCGCCATTGAGCGTTGCCTGAAGTTCCCACGCGCTTAGATCGGCAGAGAGGCTGTATAACATGACCTGATCTGCCTCGCTCAACGCGATCAGGTCAGCCGTCGGACTCCATGCCAGCAGCGGACGCACCACAGGGCGGGCGCGGCTGATCGGTGTGGCGGCATTACTGATCAGCAGCGCGCCGATCAGCGTCAGGCTAATCCATCTCATAGCCGCCATCAATGTTAAGGGCTTGCCCTGTCAGATAGTCGGATTCGGGCGCGCACAAAAAGGCGACCACCTCTGCCACGTCTTGGCAGGTGGCAGGGCGGCGCAGCGGCACTTTTTCATCCACGCGCTGCTGCAACCAAGCACCTTTGGGCAAGCCGCGCCGCTGCTGCCCTTCGGTCAGGTCAATATAGTCCCACATAGGCGTTTCGACTAAGCCGGGGCAGACGGCGTTCACGTTGATGTTATAGGGCGCTAGGCGCAGTGCGGCGCTTTGCGTAATGCTGATGACGGCTGCTTTCGAGGCGGCATACTGCGGCGCGTTTGGTCTGCCGCGCCTGCCCGTCACAGAGGATAGGTTCACAATTTTGCCGAAACTGCGCGGCGCACGCCCTGCCGCCCTGATTTCTTCTGGCACTTGGGCGATCATCTGGCGCGCCACTGCCTGCAAGGTGAAGAATAAGCCTTCGACGTTGGTGTGCATCAGCCAGCGCCACTGTTCAGGCGTGATGTCCATGAAGTCCACCCGCTCATTGACGCCGGCATTGTTGATGAGGATGTCTAGCCGCCCGAAATGCGCGGCGGATTCAGCCACCATCGCCTGCACCGCCTTCTGATCGCCCACATCCAGCACATAGGTGCGCGCCTGAACGCCGAGCGCTGCCACTTTTTGGGCAGCCCGTTCAGCAGTCTCGGCGTTGATCTCAGCAATGATGATATGCGCGCCCTGCTCGGCAAGGTGTAGGGCAATCGCCTCACCAATGCCTTGCCCAGCGCCCGTCACAATGGCAATTTTATCCTGAAAGCGTTTCGTCATTGGGTTCTAATAGTCCGACTCAAGCTCATCCGAGCTTGGTAGCTCGGTATCGTCAATCCGCAGCCACGTGCGCCCAACCTGAAACAGGGTATTGGATTGGATCTCATGGCGCTGCTCAGGCTCCAGCTTTTCGCGGCGGCTGCCTACGAAGGTATGGTTGCGGCTCCTTTTATCCACAAGGAAGAAGCGATCCGTGCGCGGATCGTAGATCACATGGGCATGAATGCGCGAAACTTGCTGATCGTGGGAGATGGAGATATCCAAGCCGTTGTTGCGCCCAATGACGATAGTTAGCTCACTGCCATCGTTCGGCACATCCCACGTCAGCGTTTTGCCATCAAGCGGTCCGCTCATAAAGGTGATTGAGACTGTTGGGCGAGTCATAGGCGTGTCAAACGCTCCACAATGTAGATTATTGGCTGATCTTAAGGCGTGCCTCGTTACGCTTTAGCGCTGCTTTGGGATGGTTTGGCTTAAGGGCAAGCGTGCGGTTCAAAGCGCGGATTGCCTCTGGATAGTTGCCACTTTCGATCAGCATTTCGCCGTAATTGTACCAGAACCAAGCATTTTCAGGGTTCAGCTCTGTGGCACGCTTCAAGGCGCTCAGCGCTTCTGAGTGCTTGCCCAGCGCAGCATATGCCCGCCCTTCGCCTTCCCAGGCACCGGGCAGATCAGGGACAAGCGTGTGTGCTTGGGTATATGCCTCTAGCGCCTCTACGTAGCGGTGCAAGTGGTGCAGCCCATTGCCTTTTTGCACCCACAGGCGCGCCGCCAAACGCGGGTTGCCTGCGGCAATTGCCAAGCCTTCTTCACAGATGGGCAGCGCTTCTGCCGCTTTTCCAGAACGCAGTAGCAGCCCTGCTAAGTTTAGGCGATACCAAACCACGTGTGGTGCATGTTCGATTGCCTGTTCATAGGCTTCCAGTGCCTCATCTACCAACGACGCATCAGCGCGAACCCTGCTGAGTTGCTCTAAGAGGACGCCACGCCCATTGTGCGCCCAAGCGTAGTTCGGCTTGAGCGCCACTGCCTGATCATAGGCGTGCAGCGCCTCATCAAAGCGTTTCAGGCGGCGCAAGATAGCAGCTCGCAGCACGAATGCCTCAGCCGTTTCAGGTGTTTCCAATAGGCTGAGCGCCGCATCAACCTGCCCTGTTTTCGCCAAGAGTTCGGCAAGCTGTGTGCGGTACCACGCCTGAGCAGGATTCAGGGCAAGCGCACGCCGCCAACTGCTGATGGCTTCCTCAGCGCGGTGCAGCGCACGCAGCGCGAGGGCGCGTTTTGCCCATGCCCACGCCGAAGCGTTGCCCTTGCTCAGAATGCGCTCAAAGGCGGTGAGTGCGCTTTCAGCATCGCCACTCCGCAAATACGCGTTACCAAGCCGCAGCAGCACAACTGGATCATCAGGGTGTGCGGCGAGCAAGGCTTGCAAGGGGCTAAGCGCTTCTGTGTAGCGGCTCTGCGCCAGCAACACAAGGCTTTTGCCTGCAAGGGCAGGCAGGTAATCGGGCTGTTTTGCCAAGATTTGCGCGTAGGCGTTCAGTGCCTCATCATAGCGCTGATGATGAAACAGGGCGCGTCCCAAACGCAGCCATACGCCTTTGTGATCAGGGCGCAGGCGTTTTGCCTGTTCAAGGGCTGAAAGCGCTTCGGGAAGGTTGCCACTGGCAAGGTAAGCATCGGCAAGGCGCAGCCACGCCGAAACATCACTTGGAATCAGGCGAGAGGCGCGCAAAAAGGTGCTGATGGCATCTGTGCTGCGCTTAAGGGCGTTGAGCGCCTCACCGCGCCCGAGCAGCGCTTCTCCTAACTCGTTATCAAGCTGAATGGCGCGGTCAAAGGCTGCCAAGGCTGCCTTGGGCTGGTGCAGCTTCAGCAAAATGCGCCCGTGCAAGACATGGCTTTGGGCATGATCAGGATCAATGGCGAGGACTGCCTGAATATGCGCGAGTGCCTCTTGAGCCTGCCCAAGGCTCAGCAGCAGGCGCGCATGGTTGTGATCCGCCCAAATATCACGCGGATTGAGGGCAGTTGCCCGACTATAAGCCTCCTGTGCTGCCTCATATTGCCCTAGGCGTTCTAGCACAATGCCCTTGTTGTACCATGCCCATGTGAAGTTGGGCTGAATCTGCAAGGCGTGATCAAAGGCAGCCAGTGCTTCAGGGAAGCGTTTGAGCAAGCGCAGCACACGCGCTTTACGCGCCCAAATCCATGCTGAGTTCGGATCGAGCGCCAATGCCTGATCGTAGATCGGCAAAGCATCTGCAGGGCGCTTGAGTTCAGTCAGGCTGTATGCCTTGTCCATGAGTTCTTCGCGCTGCAAGGCAACGGGATTGTTCTCTAGCTGTGGCGGCGTGCCGACCAGCGCTTCATAGCAGGCGGCAAGCTCGGTGCGGAGCGCCTGCCACGTCTGCGGACGCGCCTCACGGTCTAGGCGAAGGCAGCGCAGCACCACATCACATAGATCGGCGGGCAGTTGATCGCTAAGCTGTGGCGGAAAGTGGATGGGGCGTTTGTGCATCTCGCGCAGCGTTGGAATGCTCCCCGCGCCACTGAACAAACGGATACCCGTCAACATCTCATAGAGGATGACGCCGAAGGCGAAAATATCGGCACGGGCATCCAACGGCTGCAAGCGCGGTGTGTATTGCTCTGGCGCCATGTAGAGCAATGTCCCCATCACTTTGCCCGGCTGGGTCAGGCGTTCATCGGCAACCTGTTGCAGCAGTTCAGGCGTCAGGCGTGGCATCTCCTGCGATTCAGTAGCACTATCGAGGGCGCGCCCAAGCCCGAAATCGGTCACTTTGGCAGCCATATCCTGCCGCACAAGGATGTTGGCAGGCTTCAGATCGCGGTGGACGAAGCCCGCCTTTTTGCTGACGGCGTGCAGCATTCCGCTGCAAATGCCAAGCGCGATCTCCAAACTGAGCTGCGGTGTCAGGCGTTTGTGCTTGATCCAACCACGCAGATCGCTGCCTAACCCTTCAGCGCCACCCACATATTCCAAGATGATGTGTGGGCGCTCGCGCAGGCGGCTCTTGCCGAAGGAATCCACTTTGTGGGCGCGCACAATATTCGGGTGCTTATCCATCTCCACCCACAAGCGCGCCTCATTCTCAAAGCGGCGCTTGGCAGTTTCATCGCTCAGGTAGCGCGCTTGAAAGGTCTTGAGGGCAACCAACGTCTCGGTCTGTTCATCAAGGCAGACGTAAATGATGCCCATGCCGCCGCTGAGGATGTTCCGCACACGGTAGCGCTCCCCGATTAACTCGCCACTTTGAAAATCTTCACCATTGGCAGAACGCTCTGGAATGAAGGCGGGCAAATCGGCGATTTTATCCTCAGAGCGCGGCGCGGCGGTTAGGCTGCTGTGGCTGGCTGAAGCATCCGAAGTGTCATCTTCGGTGGCTTCGTCCTCCTCAGAGGCATTATCATTGCGAGCGGGATCGTTGAGCAGCCCTTCGGCGGGGCTTTCCAGCCAGCGCGGCGCATCCTCACCGAGTGTCTGCGGCACAGGTGGCACGGCAGCGCGCAAGGCAGCAGCGTACCAATTGGTCAGTTCGAGGGCGGCGGTGCGTGTCTCGTCGCTCAGCCGATCCACAGGTATTTCGGCAACTGCCCACAACGCCACCGCGATATTATGCGCGCTGGGCGTGCTGTGCGCGCTGTTGACTGCCCATGCGGCAAAGTTTGCCTGAGCAAGGTTTGCCAGCACCTGATCAGCGGGCGTGTTGGCAAGCCGCGCTGCACGCCTATAAGCGCGCAGCGCCTTCACCACATAAAGGATGACCAGCCGTTCGCCCTCAAGGGCGCGCTGCGCGCACAGATCGCCCAACGTGAAATAATCGGCGGCGTGGGGCGGCGTGCGGCGCAGTGCCACACGCCCCAGACGGTGAATAGCGGGATTGGGATCGGTGGCGAATAAATCGGCGGCATCCTCGGGATGTGGTGTGGCGAGTAACTGCCTTTCTTCTTCCGCAGAAAGGCTGATTGGCTTCAGCCCAATCTGTGGCACAGGCATAATGTGGCTGCTCATGGTCGGTTATTACGCCTCATGGGTGGCGGTGTGTGCCTGAACAGTGAAGGTAAGCTGTGTTTGATCGGCTGTGACGCCAACGCTGATCACACTCTGCGGCGGATAATCGCGCTCTAAGAGCTGTGCGCTCAGCGGGCGCGTCAGCAGGCGGTCTATTGCTTGCCGCAGCGGGCGTGCGCCATTGATCGGATCATAACCGCGTTGTAAGAGCAAGGCGCGTGCTTCTGGCGTCAGGTGCAGGTCTAGGCGTTGATCGGCAAGCCGTGTGTGCAAATCACGCAGATGCAGGGCAAGAATCGCGTGCAGGGTTGTTTCCGCCAGCGCGTTAAAGATGATGACATCGTCAAGGCGGTTCAGGAATTCAGGGCGGAAGAAGCGGCGCAAGGCAGCCTGATAATCTGCGGCGGTGGGCGGCGTGCTGGTGAAGCCAACGCTGCCACGCCGAGTCTCTGCCGTGCCAATGTTGCTGGTCATGATCCAAACGGCATGGCGGGCGTCTACCGTGCCGCCACGCGAGTCGGTCAGGCGTCCTTCATCAAAGACTTGTAAGAACACATCAAAGACCTCAGCGGCTGCTTTTTCAACCTCATCCAACAACACCACACTGTAGGGACGGCGGCGGAGTGCTTCGGTAAGCTGCCCGCCTTGCTGCGAATCGCGGTAGCCGGGCGGCGAACCGATCAGCCGTGCGACTGTGTGTTCATCGTGGAATTCGGACATATCAAGGCGCAGCAGGGCATTTTCACTGCCAAAGAGGAAGGCTGCCAGCGCTTTTGCCAGCTCTGTTTTGCCAACGCCGCTCGGACCGAGAAACAGGAAGGCCCCGACGGGACGATTCGGATCAGACAAGCCGGCGCGACTGGCGCGCACAGCGCCCGCCACGGCGCTGATGGCGTGATCTTGCCCGATCACACGCGCCCGCAGCACGTCTTCCATGCGCGCATATTTACGGCGCTCATCTTCGGTCAGTTGGGCAACAGGAATGCCCGTCCACTCGGCAAGCACTTCGGCAACGGCTTCAGCCGTCACCACACGCGGCGCACTCAAATCAACGCCGTTGGCAGTCTGCGTGACAACACGCGCACACGCCTCATCCAGCAGATCAAGCGCCTTATCCGGCTGGCGGCGGTTGTGCAGATATTTGGCGGAAAAGGTGACGGCAGCTTGCAAGGCATCGCTGTGAATTTGCACGCCGTGATGCTTGGCGTATTGATCCTGCACGCTGGTGAGGATCAGCAGTGTATCGGCAGCGGAAGGCTCACCAATTTCAATGGTGCGGAAGCGCCGATCAAGGGCAGGATCCTGGGCGATGGCAGCACGGTATTCTTCATGGGTTGTGGCGCCAATGCAGGCGATATCGCCACGCGACAAGGCAGGCTTGAGGATGTTCGCCGCGTCAAGGTTGCTATCGACCGTATCGCCAGCACCCACAATGGTGTGAATTTCATCAATGAACAAGATGATTTCGGGATTTTCGCGCACTTCCTCCAAAATGCCGACGAGCCGTTCCTCAAACTGACCACGCAAGCTGGTGCCAGCCAACAACGTGCCGATCTCGATTTGGACAATGCGGCGGTTCAACAAGTGCTGCGGCGCGCTGCCCTGTGCAACGTCGTAGGCAAGCCCTTCCACCACAGCTGTTTTGCCCACGCCAGAGTCGCCCACCAACAGCGGATTGTTCTTCTTAGAGCGCGTTAGAGTGCGCGCCATCATACGGATTTCGCGCTCGCGCCCAATGACGGGGTTAATTTTGCCTTCGCGGGCAAGCTGCGTCAGGTCGCGCCCGTATTTATCTAACATCGGTGTGACGCCCTGTGGCAGTTCATCAGGGGAATCCGCATCATGAATGGCGATCAAATAGTCTTGGCTGGCGAGGTCAAACTCAGGGTCAGCATTGTTCTTCGCCATTTCTTCGCGCAGCAATTTCAGCCAATCTATCACATCCGCACCGATCAGATACAGGCGGCGGACGGCGACGCCTTGCCCTTCACGCAGCAAGGCATACAACAGATGGCGTTCGTCAATACGCTCCGCCTGATGCGCGTCCGCTATCTGAACAGCATCGCTCAGCACCCGATAGGCGCGTGGTGTGAAGGGCAGTGCATCGGTGAACAATTCCTGATCAGAGTCGTGGGCGCCAGCATCGCGCCGAATTTCGTTCCGCACACTGCGCGGGTCAAGTCCGGCGGTCAGCAGCAGGCGCTGGGCAAGGCTGCCTTCCACTTGCGTTAGGGCAATGTAGAGGTGTTCCGTGCCGATGAAATTGTGGTGCAGGCGCGCCGCTTCATCACTGGCAGCACGCAGCCACACTTCGCAGCGCTCTCTGATCTCTTGTTCGCTGATCTCTGCGAAAGACACGCCCACACCTCGCTCTTGAGCCTTAAGCAAGCTGACAACCGTTTTCTGAGGTTGATTATAGCACAGCCACGCTGCCAAAGTCTTGAAAAATTTCTGAAAGGCAGGCAGGGTGTGCGTCTGTGTTCACAGCGGACGGTGTTAAGTAGAACAGGCACGGTTGGGCGTTCAGCCCAACCGAATGCGTGGATTGAGCGCCGCATAGAGCAAATCGGCGATCAGGTTGGCAAGCGCGAAAACCGTCACCGCAATCATGACGCCGCCAAGGATCAACGGCAAATCGCGCTGTTGAATGGCAAAGACCATCAGCCGTCCCAGCCCCGGATAGGCAAAGACGTTCTCGATGACCACCAAGCCGCTGATCAGCCAGCCCAAGCTGATCGCAATGACGGTAATCGTCGGCAACAGCGCATTCCGCAGCACGTGCTTAAAGATGACTTGCCGCCAGCGCAAGCCTTTCAGCACCGCCGTGCGGACGTAAGTGCGGCGCATTTCGGCAATCACGCCAACGCGCGTCAGCCGCCCGATGTAGGCAAGCAGCACTGCTGCCGCCGTCAGCGAGGGCAGGATCAGGCGCGGCAGTGCCTCACCAAAGCTGGCATCCGGCGGCACAGAAGCACTTGGCGGCAAAATGCCCCAGCCAAGCGCCACCACGTTAATTAGGAGGATGCCCATCACAAACTCTGGAATACCAACCAAGATCAGCGAGCCAAGACTGAAGATGGTGTCGAAGGGCTTGCCTTCGTTCAAGCCCGCAAACAGCCCCAGCAGCACTGAAGGTGGCACGGCGATCAGCATAGCAATCAATGCCAAGCGCAGCGAGTTGCCCAAGCGTTCCATCACCAAAGGCATGATCGGCAGTTTCATGGCATACGATTTTCCCCAATCGCCGCTGAGGAAGCCGCCTAGCCAATTGCCATACTGCATGAGAAAGGGCAAATCCAAGCCAAGTTCTTCGCGCAAAGCGGCGCGGGCGGCTGGCTCTGCGCCGCGCCCTAGTACGGCGGTCTCCACATCACCGGGCAGCAGGCGCACCGCCGCAAAGACGATCAGCGAGGTGAGCAAGAGCGTTAGCCCAAAGAACAAAATGCGCCGAATCAAATAGGCTGTCATGCGCTGTCCTCCGTTTGCAGGGCTTTCAGTTCGTGCGGCGGAATATGGCAGCGGTAATGCCTGCCTTGTTCATCGGTGTGCCAAGGCGGCGCTTGCGTTTGGCAAAGCTCGCCCAAATAGCGCGGGCAGCGCGGATGGAAACGGCAGCCGCTTGGCACGCCGCCCGTAGGCTGATCGTCAGGCAGGCGGATGCGACGTGCTTTTGCCCGCGGATCGGGCAGTGGAATTGAGGCAAGCAGTGCCTCTGTGTAAGGATGGTGCGGCGGTGTGAAGAAGGTCTCTGCCTTGCCGCGCTCCACCAACTGCCCGCGATAGATGACGGCGATGTAGTCGGCTAGGTAACCAACGACTGCCAAATCGTGTGAGATGAATAGGTAGGCAACTTCGTGCTGCGTCTGCAACTGCGAGAGCAGGTTTAGGATTGAGGCTTGCACCGAGACATCCAGCGACGAGACTGGCTCATCACAGAGGATGAGTGCAGGCTGTGCGGCAAAAGCACGCGCAATTGCCACACGCTGCTTTTCGCCACCGCTTAGCTCCCGTGGGAAGCGCCCTAGATAATCAGTGGGTAGGCTGACGGCGCGCAGCAGATCGGCGGCGGCGCGCTCAGCTTCAGAGCGCGTCATATGGCTCAAGGTCATCAGTGGGCGGCGCAGCGCTTGCCCAACGGTGCGGTTCGGGTTGAGCGATTCCTCAGGGTGCTGGAAGATCATCTGCATCGCTTTGAGTGTTGCTTTGGCGCGCTGGCGGGGTGTGCCGCGCAAGGGCATCTCCAACAAGTGTGCCTCGCCGGACTCAATCTCGATCAGCCCGATTAGGCTGCGTGCAAAGGTCGTCTTGCCGCTGCCCGATTCGCCAACCAAGCCGAGCGTTTTGCCACGCGGCACGCGCATCGAAACATCATCCACAGCACGGAAAGGCGGCTTTCTGCCTAAAAGCCTGCCCAGCAAGCCGCGCACGCCATACTGCACGCGCAGGTGTTCAGCGCGCATGATGGTTGCCTGCTCACCGTTCTGTTCCGCACTGAAAAGCTGATCAAAGAACGTAATCTCGGCACGTTGCACCTCGCGGCGCTTCAAGGGCGAAGATGACTCTTCAACGCGCAGGCTGCCATCGGCGATCTCGCGCCAGCGGTGGCAGCGCACCCAATGACCATCGTTAGCGCGCTCTAGCGGTGGCTTTTGCGTGTGGCACACATCGGTTGCCACAGGGCAGCGCGGCGCAAAGACGCACGCACTCGGACGTTTCCGTAAGGAGGGAATTCTGCCCGGAATGGCTTGCAGCGGTGAATGATCGCCAATGCGCGGCACGGCGCGCAACAGCAGGCGCGTATAAGGATGCAGCGCGTTGTGATAGAGCGTCTCGGTTGGTGCATCTTCCATCACTTCACCGGCATATAACACAGCGACGCGCTGGCACATACGCGCCACCACACCCAGATTATGCGTCACAAAGAGCGTGGCAGCACGGTGATCGTCCTGCAATTCGGCGAACAGGTCGAGTATGGCTGCCTCAGTGGTCACATCAAGGCTGGTGGTTGGCTCATCTAGCACCAGCAGGCGCAGATCAGGGCTGGCAAGCGCCATTGCAATCAGGGCGCGCTGCTGCTGTCCACCGCTGATCTGGTGTGGGTAACGGCGTGCTGCGCCTTCAGGATCGGGCAGTTTGACGCGCCGCAGCATCTCGATAGCACGCCCGTAGGCGGCGCTGTGTGTGGCGTCTGTGTGGCGCTGCACCAATTCGGCGATCTGCTCGCCAACGGTTAGGGCAGGGTTCAAGGCGCTGAGCGGGTCTTGTGGCACCATGCTCAGGCGCGCACCCCAGATTTGCTCGCGGCGGCGGCGCGGCGTATGCAACCAGTCCTCACCTTCAAAGCTAATGCTGCCGGCACGCACGGCGCCATTCGCACTCAGGTAGCCCATCACTGCCTGCACAAGGGTGCTTTTGCCACTGCCCGACTCGCCAACAATACCGTAAGTCTGAGCAGCCGAAACGCTCAGCGAAACCTCACGGACTGCCTCCAGCCATTTGCCCTGCAAACGATAGGCAACCGTCAGGTTTTCAATGGAGAGGATCGGCGCTTCCACTAGTCCACCTCGCTATACTCAAGCAGGCGGCGTAAACCATCCGCCATCAAGTTGACACAGACCACTAATGTAACAATGGCAGCCGCTGGAAAGAACATCATATGCGGCGAAAGGGCATACCAATCCCGTGCTTCGCTTACCATCAAGCCCCAGTCTGGCTCTGGGCGCGTGACGCCCAACCCTAAGAAGCCAAGCGACGCCACAAGGAAGATCGCGTAAGAGAAGCGCAGCGCACCCTCTACGGCGAGCGTTGGCAGCACGGCAGGCAGCATCTCGCGGAACAGGATATGAAAGCGCGATTCGCCGCCAATTTCCGCCGCCTCAATATATGCCTTCGTCTTAATATCCAGCACCACGCTGCGGACGACGCGAGTGACAATCGGTACATAGAGGATCACGATTGCCACCAACACCGTGAAGCGCGAATTGCCCAACGCGCCGAGCAGAAGCAAGGTCAGCAAGAGTGCGGGCAACGCTAACAAGGCGTCAATCAGGCGCATGGCAATCTGATCGATCCAGCCACCCAAGTAGCCGACGTACAGCCCGATCACCAAGCCTAGCCCAACGGCAATCAGCGTAGCGCTGCCCGTCAGGGCGAAAATGTTGCGCCCGCCGTGAATGATGCGGCTTAAAATATCGCGCCCAAAGTTATCCGTGCCAAACGGGTGCGCCAGTGAAGGTGTTTGGTTGCGCTCGGCAAAACTATTGGCAATTGGATCATAGGGCGTTAGGTAAGGACCGAGCAGGGCAAGCAGCAAGAAGCACAGCACACCTACACCGCCAATCACCGAGAGCGGTGCGTCGCTCCACAGGCGGCGCAGCAAGCGCCCACGCTGCCGCAACAAGCCCAAACGCACGGGACGAACAGTTGGCATGGTGCCTGTGTCGGTCTTGCTCGGATCAGGCGTTGCGCTCATGCGCCATTTTCCAAAGGTTTCAACAGACTATCCAGCAGCGAATCGGGAATGTGCGGGTCGCCACGCACTGCCAGCAGTGCCGCCCGCATTTCGGCGCGGGTGATTTGCTCTTTTTGGCGCAGCCAGCAGGGTGTTGCCGCGCCGGTGACCACTTCAAGCAGCCGTTCAAAGGTGGCTGCGTGTTCTGGTTGGTGCATCAGCAGCAGCACCTGCCCTTCCATCTGCGCCCAAACCTCAGCCAAATCGTCGGCAAGGATCGACTCGCTGTAGCGCTCAAAGGCGGCACGGAAGCCACCTTCAATATCCAGTGCTGCGCTGAAGGGCTGGCAAGTGGTCAGGTTGAAGTGCTGCACCTGCGGCGGCTGATCAGCATACAGGCTCAGCACTGCCGCCGATTGGACTGTCTGCCGCATACGGATTGATCCGCTGGCAATGGCGCCAGGGTTCAGCAGCAGCACGCCATCCTGCCAATGGGCGGTTGGGATATGGGTGTGTCCGTAGACGAAGATTGCGGCATCCGCACGGCGCGCCATGCCTGCCCAGCGCTCGAATTTAGGCTGCCAAGCGTTAATGCGGCGCGCAGCCATTTCTTCATCATAATTGGGATAGTGGCTGTGGCAGAGCAACAAGCGCGTGCCGCACACACTCACTACTTGGCTGTAGGGCAGTTCGCGCTGCGCGGCGTGCGTTTCGTCGTTACCATGCACTGCCACCACCGGCGCGTAGGCGCTGAGCTGATCTAACACCCACAGTTCGCCGACATCGCCCGCGTGCAGGATCAGATCAACCTCAGCAAAACACTGTGCGATGCTTTCGGGCAAGTGTGGGTAGCGCAGCGGCATGTGCGTATCAGAAATGATGCCAATGCGCGCAAGCGGCGTGTAGGTAGGGTTGTTCATCATCACTTTCCTGTGCGCCTCACTGATGCTTCAGAGGCAATACAGCCTGCCGCGTTATGCAGCAGGCTGTATGTTTGCTTAATGCAACTCAGGTTTAGGCTTGGCGCGCACGGCTAAAGTTCGTGCGTCCTGGGAATGCTTGCACAGCAAAGCCGCCTTCAAAGTCCCATGCTGTACGCGCCGCACCAACGGTCGGGAAGAAGTAGGGGATGACCAACGGACCATCTTCCGCCAACTTGCGCTGAATTGCCTTGTAGGCGGCGATGCGCTCGGCGCGATCAATGGAAGTGCCTGCGGTCACGATCAGCGCGTCCAGTTCGGGATCGGCGATGCGCGACTCGTTCCACTTGCCGTCGGACTTCAGCGAGAAATCGAGGTACTGCTGTGGTGATGGCCGTGCGCCCCAGCCCGTGATGCCAAGCTGCACTTCCAGCCAGCCATCATCGCCGTAGTAGGTTGCCTCATCCACCAGGTTAATGTTGACGGTGACGCCCGCCTTCGCCCACTGATCCTTGATCACAACGGCAAAATCAGGGCGGTTGCCGCTGTTTGGCACGAATAGGTCGAAGGTCAGGTCGGGATAGCCCGCCTCTGCCAGCAGCGCACGCGCACCATCGGGATCATAAGGTGGCAGCGGCGACTCAGGGTCGAAGTAGTCGGCGAAAAACTCACCGATGGGCGCGTCACGCCCGTCTGAGCCTAGCCCAAGCTGGGCGAAGGCATTGATTTCGGCGCGGTTGGTCGCCATTTTGAGCGCCTTTCGCACACGCGGATCGCTGCCGGGCGGCGAGTCCATCCGCAGGCGCAGCGCGTCATGCCCAGAGGTGCCGAAGGTGACGGTTTGCAGGTTCGGATCGTTTTGAAGTGCCACAAAGCGCGCATTCGGCATCCGCAGCACCACATCTAGTTCGCCGCCACGCAGTGCTTCAATGGCAGCATTCAAGTCGATGTAGCGATGTTCCATGCCCGCCGCGTAAGGCAAACCGGGCATCCAATAATCCTCATTGGCAACGAAGATGGTGCGATCTTCAGGGATGTAGCGCTCTACCTTGAAGGGCCCTGTGCCGATGAACTCGGTATCGAAATTGCCTGAACCAGCACGCACAATCACCGCAGAGTTATCTGTGATGCTGTAGATGAAATCAGGCTCAGTGGTTTTCAGGGTGAAGACGACCGTCAAATCATCAGGCGCGCTGATGCTCTCAAGGTTATCGAACAGCGAGACTTTGGGCGAGCCAACGGCAGGGTCGCGCAGGCGGTCAAAACTGTAGATGACATCCTCGGCGGTCAGCGCCTTGCCATCGTGAAACTTGACGTTTGGCACGAGGTTGAAGGTGTACTGTAAGCCGTCTTCGCTGACCTGCCATGACTGGGCAAGGCGCGGCGTCACGGCGTCGGTGGTGGTCACATCCACCAGATAATCGTAGACGGCGGTGAGAAACGAAATTTCAGAATCGCTGGAGGCAAAGGCAGGGTCAAGCCGCTTGACCGACTCCCAGCCAACGCGAATGGTACCTGCCCGCGCTGTTTGTGAGCGCAGCCCGTGTGGCGAAATGATGGGCGTTTGGGCAAAGGCAGGCGAGGCTTTATATAAGAGGGCTGCACCTGTGGCAGCAGCAGTGAGGCTTAAGAAACGACGACGGCTTATCTTTCGTGATGAATCACGCATAAAAATTCGGCGCAAAAACTGCTAACGCAGTGGAGTATGCGCCCTTCCTCCTTCCAATCAGCAACAAGACCGACTAACGCACGTATGCAGCGTCTTAGACGCGCCAAAGCACGCCATGCTTACTCGGTCGGGCGATCCGCGCACCGACTAGAACAATTGTAACACTTTGGGCAAAAAAGGCAAACGATCAAAGCACTTTGCTGAGGTTATCAACGAGCAGCACCATCGCCAAGCCGATCACGAACAGGGCGAACGCTTGCCGCAAGTGTTCAGGTTTCAGCCGCTTTGCCAACTGCACACCCAAAAACGTGCCGATCATGCCCGCGCTAACGAAAACTGCGATCATACCGACATCAAGGGCTGTCTCGCCCAAATGCCCAAGCAAGCCCGCCGCACTGTTCATCACGATGATCACTAGCGATGTGCCAACCGCTTGACGCATTGGCAAGCCAACCAGCATCACCAGAGTTGGCACGATCAGGAAGCCGCCGCCCACGCCCAGAAAGCCCGTCAGCGCGCCCACGGCTGCGCCGCCAAACAGCACCTTGCGCCAACACAAAGTGCTTGCTGCGTTAAGGTTGTCGCGCTTCCACAGCAGGAGGACGCCCACCACCAACATCAGCAGCGCAAAGGCGATCATCAGCGCCTCAGCAGGGAATAATTTAGAAAAGTTGGCGGCGGCGTAGGCAAACGCCATGCCCACACCACCAAAGATTAAGGCAATCCGCCAATTGACCGCACCCTCTGCACGGTGAAACAATACACCGATTGCGCTGTTGGCGCCGACGATGACCAGTGAGGCAGTCACCGCCGCTTGTGGCGTCTGCCCAACCAAATAGACCAACATTGGCACGGTCAGGATCGAGCCGCCGCCGCCGAGCAGCCCTAGCGTCAGGCCGATCACCAAGCCTAGCCCACTATCCAGCAGCAAGGCGTCCATACTAAAAAGGCGTATCTTCCTTGCTCAGCACCATTGGCACGCCATGCTCTATAGCTATCCGCGTAGACCACAGCGCCATGCTCTCTGGCAGATTCAGCACATTGGTGAAGCCCTGAGCGCGCAGCCAGCTTGCCGCAATCTGCGAACGATAGCCGCTGGCGCAGTACACCACAATTGGCACATGCTCATCGCGTGGAATTTCGGCAAGGCGGCGCGGCAAATGCCCAACGGCGATGTTCAGCGCACCGCGGATGTGCTGCTGGGCATATTCCGATGCGCCGCGCACATCTAGCAAAAAGACTGCATCGTGCTGGTCAGCCAATTGATCAGAATCAATCAGCGGTAAGGCAACCGTGTGCGTATGCAGCGCCTCTGCGGTGACGTAGCCCTGCACATTATCCACACCGATAGCGCGCAGTGCGCTTAGCAGTGCAGGCACATCCGCATCGCGCTCCGTGACGAAGTAGAAGGGCTTGTCATACGCCACAAACCAACCGACATAGGTGCTGAAGGAGCGGCTGGTGGCGGGAATGCTGACCGTCTTTGGGATGTGCGCCTTGCGGAAGGCTTGCTCTGCGCGGAAGTCTGCCACGAAAGCGCCTGCCGCCAGCAGGGCGTCTAATTCGGCGCGGCTGAGGCGCTGTGGGACGGGCAATTCACGCCGCAAGGGCGCTCCGTGCTTGTTGACGTGCTTCATCTGCGCGAAATAGCGCGGCGCTTCCGGCTGTCCTTCCAGCAGCCATGCCACAAATGCCGCCTCGTCCTCAAACTGGAAGGCGGGATTGAACAGCTTCTCGTAGCCGAGCGTGGTGGAAGGCATGGCGCCGAGCGCCTTGCCGCAGGCGCTGCCCGCACCGTGACCAGGGAAGATTTGCAGATAATCTGGCAGGTACTTAAAGCGCTGCACAGTGGCAAACTGCTGCCGCGCACCGATTTCTTTCGTGCCGATCATGCCGGCGGCTTCTTCCAGCAGATCAGGGCGACCGACATCGCCCACGAACAGAAAATCGCCTGTGAAAATGCCCAACGGCTTGTCGGCGGCTGCCGTATCCGTGATCATGAAGCTAATATGCTCAGGAGTGTGACCGGGCGTGTGCAGCACTTCCACTTTGACGTTGCCGACCTTCCACCAATCGCCATCGCGCACCAAAATGGCGCCTGCTGCGTCGGCGTAGGTGTATTTCCAATCGGCGTTGCCCATATCGCTTAGGTAGAGTGCTGCGCCAGTTAGGGCGGCGAGTTCGCGTGCGCCGCTCACAAAATCGGCATGAATGTGCGTCTCGGTGACGTGCGTGATGCTCATGCCATGTGCCTGCGCCGCCGTGATGTACTGCTCCACCTCACGCGAGGGATCAATCACCAGTGCTTCGCCAGTTGCCGCGCAGCCAACCAGATAAGAGGCTTGCGCGAGCTGCTCATCATAGAAATATTTTAGAAGCATTGTCTAACTACCTTACTCTAGCTTACCGCCTTGCATCATCCATGCCATTGTGCCACCCTCCAGGTTATAAACCTCTGTGTAGCCGCCGCGCACCAGAATATCTGAGCCGCTTTTGCTGCGGCTGCCGCTGGCACACACCACAATCACAGGTTTGCCCGTTGGAATCTCGCCCAAGCGCCGTGAAAGCTGATCAAGTGGAATGTTGAGTGCGTTCGGGATATGCCCGCCATGGAATTCGCCCGCCGTGCGGACATCTACCAACACATGATCCGTGCCTATGTTGAAGTACTGATCGCGGTATTCTTGGGCGCTGAGGCTGCCGTAGGCTTGTTGTTTGCGTCCGAATAGAAATGCCATGTCCTTTGATTCCTTTTTATCGCCGTTGTTTACTGTTGAACGGGATAGCCTTGCGCTTGCCAGGTGAGGATGCCGCCTAAATCGTAGACCACAGCATAGCCTGCGCTGCGGAGGATACGCGCTGCCTGTGCGCTGCGGTTGCCACTGCGGCAGTAGATCACAATCGGCTGATCGTTCGGCACTTCGGCAAGGCGGTTTGCCAGTTCCTCTACAGGGATATTTGCCGCGCCCTCAATGTGACCATCAGCAAATTCACCCACAGTACGCACATCCAGCAGCAAGTGTTTGGTGTTGCTCAACTGCGCCACATACTGCGAAGGGCTAATCACGCCACCTTGCACGGCATCGGCGCTGGCTGTGGTTGTGGCTGCACCGCCGCTGGCTAAAATGCCTACAATCAGCGCCGCCACAACGATCAAAATGCCTGCGCCCAATACCATCAATGCGCGCCCGTCGTGTTGGGCGGTCGGCTTGGCGCGGTTGGCGCTGTGTTTAGTAGATTTCTTATGACTCATGGAATGCTCCGCGATCAATTTGCTGGCAAACGTTGGTTTGTGTATAATATAATACATAATAGTTTGTTGTTGGGAGATTCAATGATTTATGCTTTAGATAAGCTAAAACTTATCGAGTTAGTGATATTGTGATTTTGCTGTTATTTTGTTGTATCTATAAGTTATCTTCAGGATTTTCGAAACAGATTTACCAAGAAGTTTCAGAGTAACTACTTCTACACCTTCACTTTGGATAGTTGATATAGGATATGGAGGAGAAATTGGATAAAAAGTTCTACGATGAGATCTGTGAATTGTGCGAATTTATGTTTAGAACTGAGCATGAGAGGCAAACGATTCTAGAAAGTATCTTTATCGGCAATTCATCCCGCCCCTCAATAAATATAATAGGATCTTCGGACGTAGCGACAAGAGCAATTGTAAGTTCTTTGTTTAATTTTGGGGCTCTTGATAACGGTCAACTTGCTTTAAACGAATTGCTATCACTAGCACAAAATAGAGTTGGAGAGGATAAAAAAGCACGCATTCAGGCTTTACAAGAAGTAATATCGAGAAGCTCTCTTAAAAAAGTAGTGCATATGATGATAAATATAGAAGCTTAGTCTTACAAAATATCACTACATATTGGATTGAGGATGTTCTAGAGAATTTGATGTATGAAGGAAAAGAAATCCCAACAATGTATTTCGTGTCAGGACAGCATGTCAATGATCCATTTGAAATGCGCCCATCTACAGTTAAGTATAGTCAACTGAATAATATTGCAGATGCATATGCTTTGTCTAATTCTTCGTTACTTGTTTTAGGTAATCCAGGCAGTGGTAAGACGACATCTCTTTTACTCTTGATGAAAAGTCTATTGGAACTAGCGAATAATGACCGGCGGCATCCCGTGCCTTTTTTATTGAATTTATCATCTTGGAATTCTAAATTATCAATTGAGAATTGGATTAAACAAGAGCTGCAAAGTAAATATCAAATCCCTATTACAATATCTGGAAATTGGCTAAACAATAATTTGCTTTGCTTGCTTTTAGATGGGTTAAATGAGATTGGATCTATTTCTACCCAAAATGAATGTATAAAATCTATCAATATCTTTTTAAATAAATTCCCAGAAATAGGGGTGGTTGTTTCGTCTACAATAGAAGAATATCTGAACTTAAATCAAAGGCTGAATTTAAGAAAAAGTGCAACCATCCAACCATTAACAGAAGAGGCGCTATATTATTATCTTGACAAAATTAACTCAGATAAATCTAAATGGTTGGCAGATCAATTAGCTGCAAACAAGAACCTCATGGAGTCATGCAAAACACCGTTTATTTTATTTCTATTTTTGGAACTAAGTTCATCAAATTTAATTAGTAACTATAAAGGTGAAAGCGGACTTGTAGAAGCATTAGTTGGCGAGTATGCAAAAAAATGGCTCTCAAAAGATAATGATGTTTATGATATAGAAGATATACATCGATGGATTAAGTTTCTTGCTAGTCAGATGGAAAAAATTCTCAATCTGTTTTTCTTATAGAAAACATACAGCCTAATTGGTTAATAAATAAAAGAGACATTACACTTTATTTCATTCTTTCTAAAACGATAATATCTTTGTTGGTTTCTACTTCAGTAAGTTGTGCGTTTATGATCGCTGCGGCAAATGCTCTTCCATCATCTTTTGTGTTGCCAGTTGGGATCAGTCTGGGAATATCATGGTTTGTAGCTAGCTGGATGTTGATCTATCCACAAAGAAGATTTGTGAACTCTCTTTTTGTTGGCTTAGGTTTCGGATTACCATTCTTGGTTGGTGGTTATATTGTCTTCGATCTAAAAATCGGACTAATTCTCGCTTGTTTAGGATTTCTAATGTCATCTTTGCCTTATTATTTTTCTATCTCTGTTTATTTAAATAAACGTCATATAGATGAAGTAATTAAAACTGTTGACTTGGTAAACTGGTCGTGGAAATTCTCCATTGCAGGAATGCTATTTTGGTCTATAGTTGGTCTTGTATTAGGAATTGTATTATATTATTCAGCAGCTGGATCTGTGGGTGATGAAATAGCAAATGCATGTTTTATAGTTTTCTCTCTTATCTGCCCACTTAGTTTAGGAGTGTCGTATGGGTTAGTTCAACGTGGTGTCCCTAAAAAAATTATTCCTAATTATGGAATGATAAAAACAGCAAAAAGCGCAATAATTACAGGAAGTATATTTATGCTATCATGGTCTATTATATCTTATTTGGGATTTGGCTCTGTTTGGGGATATGAACAAGGTGCAGTTATCGGTCTCTCATGGGGTATTGCTGGCTTTCTAGTCGGGTCTTTATTGCATTTCAATAATTTGAACAGGACATTTAATCTTGATTATGTCCCAGGAAAATCTATAATAATGCACTTTATATTGCGGTTGTTTCTGGCTGCACGTGGATATGCACCTTTAAATTACGCATCATTTTTAGAGTTTCTATGTCAACGGAAATTAATGATCAAAATTGGAGGGGCATATAAATTTCTCCATGCCACATTTCAACGTTATTTTTCTTTATGATGGCTGTGGCTGGGAGATGTGCTGGATGGGCTAGGGCTGGCACAGGCGGCACTGGCGGGCGTGTGTTTGGGCGGCTGGATGGTGATGCGCTTTGCCGCCTTTGCGCCGCAGCGGGTTAGCCATGCCGTTTTGCTCAGTCCGGTTGGAATTGCGCCCTTTCGCATCTATTGGCGCAGCGGTGTGCCGTTGGTGCTGAATCTGCGCAGCGATCCGACGCACGCCGGGCAGCGCCTGATGCGGATGGTCTTTGTGCCGCCACGCAGCGGCTTAAAGTTTAACCGCGAGGTGTTTTACGCACTGAGTTTGGTTGTGAAGCACTATAACGCGGGTGCGCTGGCAGGCATGAGCGCCAAACCAACTGCCCGTGAAACGCTGCACGGCGCACGCGCCCTGATCAAATTTGTGCGCGGCGAATCTCCGTGCGTGTGCTGCAAAGTGTGCGTGTGCCGACCCTGCTGTTGGTTGGGCAGCACGAGGGCATTTTCGACTCAGGCAAAGCGGTGCGGCGCGCCATGAGTCACATGCCTGACGTGCGCGCCGAAATTCTGCCAAATGTGGGACATGCCGCTATTTACGATGCAGCCGAGCAAGTGAACGAGCGCATTCACCGCTTTTTGGCAACCAAGCGCTAGACGTGGGTAACGCCTTTGGCGCGCACGTAGAGTATTGCCACCAAAATCAGCCCGCCGCCGCTCACCTGCAACCAAGTCATCTGCTCACCAAGCAGCAAGGCGGCACTGCTCACGCCGAAAATCGGGATCAGGGTCAGCAAAAGTGCTGCTTGTGTAGCAGGGATCACCTTGAGCGCCCACAGATAGAGCCAGAAAGCAAGCGCACTCTGTGTAATGCCCGTGAAAATAACGATCAGCCAAACGTGCAGCGGCAGCGCGGCAAGCTGCGGAATGCCAATGCTCAGCCACTCTACAGGCAGCAGCAGCAGCACAAAGAGCAAGCCGCACGTCTGTTGCAGGGTTGCCAAGAGCAGCGGCGGCATTTGGCGTGCGCCCGCCCGCGAGAAAATGGTGTACAGGGCGGTGCTGATGGTGCCAAGCACGATAAAGAAATCGCCGAGCAAATCCTGTGTGCCTTCGCCGCCGCCGTCTAATGTTACCAAAAGTGTGCCAAGCATCACGGCAAGGATGAGCAGCCACAGGTATGGCGCGACACGTTCCCGCAGCAGCCACCATGCCAAGATAATCACGATCACGGGTTCAGTCGCCATGATCAGTGTGGCATTGCTGGCAGAGGTAAGCGTTAGACCGAGCGTGAAAAAGAGGTAGGTTAAACCCGGCTCCAGAATGCCCGCCCAAGCGTGCTGAACGGTGCGACGGTTCAGGTGGCTTGGCTTGCCCTTGCGTAGCAGCAGCAGCCAGAGCATTGTGCAGCTTGCGATCAGTTCAAGGGTAATGAGCGTGAGTGGCGGCAGATAGGCGAGTGTGTATTTGCTAAAGACGGTGCCGCTTCCCCATAGGGCAGCTGAGATGATCATCGCAGCAAAGGCTGTGTTGATTTTCAGCGTAGCGCGGCGCTGTATGGCAGAGTTGATCATAATATCCTCTGAGAATGGTGTCAGGTATCACATCTAGGTTTTAGGGTCACCCTTATTAGCAGATAGAAAACGGACGAAAGCTAGGCACGGCACAGCGCACACACACAACACAATGAGGTGCAAGGCTGACCGTATTCAGTTGAGCAGCGCTGGGGAAGTCAGTGATCGACGAGGCTATCAGCACCTGTGGCGCGCTGATAGAAGTGATGCAGGCAGTGGATGTGATATTTCAGAAAGAAGGCTGTACGCATAAGCGCCTCATAATTCACCAACGATATATGAATTATACCGCACAAAAGTGAAATTGGGGAAGCGCTCTAACTTAGGGAAAGTACTGAAAAGTGGATCGGCTGGTTCAAAAATTGGAGTGGCGTTGCAGGGTTTTACCTGTGAAGTGCGCCTTGGGCGCTCCATAGGCGGTGGTTCTGTTCCTTATGCGCTTAGCACTTATTCAATTGCCTCTGCAAAGGCATCTAAGGCAGCCGCACCATAAGGGTGCAATGTTTGGGCGGCAAAATCGCGCACGCCATCATATGAAATATAGGTGAGCAGATCGCGCAGTGGCAGTGGCTGCATCAGGCTGAAAACAGGGCGCTGCACCTCTTGAAAAATGCGCTCACGGCGCGAATCCGGCGCCACGAGGTGAACGCGAGTGGCAGCTTGCGGCTGAAGGCTGAAAAGATCAGCAGCACGCAGCACACCGAGATAGATCGAATAGCTGTGTTCAATCTCAAAGGCGCGCACAATCTGATCGCCTTGCAGCCAGAGCATGTCAAAGCGTTCGATTGTCTCTCGCGTCAGCGTATCCAAGTCAAATACTTCAAAGGAGTCAAGCATTGGGCGCTGTTTCGGCTTCCACTCACGGAAGATTGCCGAGCGATCCTCATGCGGAATCCAAATTGTATAGCCCATTTTCGCGCCCGTGTCAGCCAGCAGCGCTTGCACGCGAACGGTTTCACGCGCCTCGATGTTGCTGTTGAAAAGCTCCTCAATCGCCATATCATGCAGATCAGGCATGGCGGCGATCAGGCTGCGCCCATCGCTGCGCGTAAGGCGGCGTGCCAACAATGCAGCATAAGCTGTCTCATCATAGGCAGTTTGCTGCCCGCCTTCAGCGTAGGCACGCAAAAAGTCTGCAAGGAAGCTGCCATCCGTTTCGCTCAGTGCTGTGAGCGTTGTCCGCAAGGTCGGGATGGCACTTGCCATGCCTTTATCGCGCTGGCGCGTGAAAGAGAGCGTCATCCACAGGCGATTATGCGTGAGCGGCACACCTTGTTCTTTGGTAAGCCATACCGATGGTGCCACGCGGACTTGCGCGCCTTGTGGTGCTGCCAGCCCTTCCAACACACCGACCCAACGTGCCAAAGCAGGCAGATAGGCAATCAGGTGGTCACCCACTTGCAAAGCAGCCAGTGTCTGAGCGCGCCAAGCAGGAAAATGCAGCGTATCGGTGAAGGATTCGTAGGCGCTTGGCGAAAGCAGGGCAAGGTAGTATGCCATAGGCGCGGTCAGTCCTTTCCATCTGAATGTGTCACAGGCAAATATAGCGGTTTTAGGGTTGCGCTGCCAAGCCTTACGGGAGATCGTCGGCGATCAGCACCAAATCGTGCGGTTTGATGAGTGTGATCTGCTCGCGTCCGACCTCTAGCAAGCCTTCGCGCTGCCATGCCGTCAAGGTGCGGCTGACCGTCTCTAAGGTTGTGCCGTTCATCTGCGCCAAATCTTGGCGGCTCAGGCGCACATCAAGGTAAATGCTGCCATCCGCCTGCTTCACGCCAACTTTGCGCGCCAAACGCACCAACGAGCGCGCTAGGCGCTGCTGCACGCGCTCAACGCTCAGCTCACGGATGCGCTCATGCGCCTCGTGCAGGCGTGCGGCAAGCATCTGCACCACACGGACGGCAAGCGGCGCGTGCTGCTGCATCACCGCCCACATCGGCGTGCCTTGCAGCGCCAAGAGTTCGCAATCTTCCAACGCCTCAGCCGTTGCTGGATATGGCTCAGCACTAAGCGCCACCAACAAACCGATCAGGTCACCTTCGCTGAAGGTTGCCAACGTTACATCTTTACCTTCGGGCGTATGCTGCACAAGGCGCAACCTGCCGCGCTGCAACAGGTAGAAGCGCTGGGCTGGCTCACCTTGATGAAAGAGGTGTTCGCCATTGCGAATCTGGCAAGTGCGGGCAGTTCGCAAGAGCTGTTCATAGAGGTGCGGTGGCAGATCGGCAAAGAGTTCGGGGCGTTTAGGCGCAGCATTGGGCGTCATCACGGCGGTTGATCCACATCAAGAACGGTCACAAAGGCATAGTGTATCCTAGCCTTACGGCGTTTGACAGGGGGCGTATACCATGTCTGACCAAGCTACGATCTCGGAAGATACTCATATCGAACAGTTGCTCACCCGCTACCCACAGGCGGCACAAGCCTTTGTGCAGTGGCGTTTCGCGTGCGTTGGCTGTTGGCTGGCATGTTTCCACACCTTGCACGATCTCACCGAGATTTACGGCATAGATATACAGGCATTTATGGCTGATTTAAGGCATGTTATTGCGCCAAACGCGCCGCAGGCACATGATCGCTCTTAAAGATTTGAGGTGAAGCTGATGGGAAGTGTTGTGATGAACAGTTCAACCACAAAGGCGCGCAGCACATGGCGCAGCGTCGTCCTACCGACTGAACATGGTGCGTGGGGCTTCTTGAGCGAGCCGATCCTGCTGGGTTTGTTGGTGGCGTTTTCGTGGGCAGGCGTCGCGCTTGGCGTTGCGGCTTTTGGCGTCTTCATGATGCAGCAGCCGCTTAAACTTGCCCTCAAGGATCGGCTGCGCGGCAAGTTCTACCCACGCACTATGTTGGCAGAGCGCTTCGCCGCGCTGTTTGGCGGGCTTGCCGTGATTGGCGGCGTGTTGGCGCTCTTAAGCGCACGCCAGGCTTTCTTGGCGCCGCTGCTGATTGCTGTGCCATTGGCGCTCATCCAAGTTGGCTATGCGGCGCGTAATCAAGGGCGCGCACTGCTCCCAGAGATCAGCGGCGCATGGGCGTTAGGTGCCTCTGCGGCGATGATCGGGCTGGCAGGCGGCTTGGCGGCGCCAACGGCATTCCTGCTGTGGTTGATCATAGCAGTGCGTGCGCTTATCTCGATTGTGTATGTGCGTGTGCGTTTACGCCGTGCGCGCCGCGAGGCGGTGCGGATCGAAGGCACGCTGATCTTGCACGTGGCAGCCGTGTTTACCTTCGGCGCACTGTGGGCAGCAGGGACGGTAGGCATAACATTGCCGCTTGCTTTCGGTGTGCTGCTGGCACGTGCCGCCAAAGGTTTGATCGCGCCTGCGGCTGTGCCAACCAAAGTGATCGGCTTCAGCGAACTAGGCTACGGCATCTTTGTTGCCCTCTTGGCGGCGGCAGCAGTTGGTTGATCAGTGCCGCACGCTGTATAATGGCATCTATCAGCTAACCTTGAATGAAAGCACTCTGCGATGAGCGATCTGCCGACTCTGCAAGCACTGGCGGGCATCAGCCTGCAAGATGACATGGAACAGAGCGTAACCTTAGCGCAATATCTGGGCAAACGCCTGCTGATCTTCTTCTTCCCGAAGGCTGGCACCTCGGGCTGCACCGATCAGGCGTGCGGCTTCCGCGATGCCTTCCCACAGATTGAGGCAAAGGGTGCGCTGGTGATCGGCATCAGTCCCGACGCGCCGAAAGCACTTGCCAAATGGCGTGCCAAAGAAAGCCTACCCTACATCCTGCTCAGTGACCCTGATCACCGCTTAGCGGATGCCTTCGGCGTGTGGGGCGAAAAAAGCATGTATGGCAAGAAGTATATGGGCATTATCCGTTCGCATTTCGTGGTGGATGCTGAGGGCAAGATCGAGGCGGCGGAAGTCAAGATCAGCCCGAAGGACAGCGTGAAAAAAGGTGTGGCTGCCTTGCTGAAGGATGCCTAAATGCGCCGCCTTGCTTTGATCTGTGCTGCGCTGATGCTGCTCAGCAGCTTTGCGCCTGTTCGGGCGGATGATCCACCAACGGCGACACCTGCCGCTGCTCTGCCCGATCCCAATGCGCTGACCAATAGCATCACTTATTGGGATGTGGGCATCGCCCTGAATTACCCTGCCGCATGGCGTGCGCCACTGTTCATCAATGGGCAAATGCTCTTAGGTGCTGATCCATCCGCAGCGCTGAGTGGCACGCTTGAGCAGCCCATTGTGGCGCTGCGAATTATTGATCCTGTCGAGGAACTCGGCTTGCCCAAAGGCAGCGCCTTAACCGAAATTGCCATTGCGCTCAACCTGACCATTGGCAACTCGCTGATTGTGGAGACATCTGCCTTAGGCACATTGGCGGGCTTGGATGCAGGCTTTGCCGAAGTGGAGAATCCCGAGCGTGGGTTGTATGGGCAAAGTTTTGCCTTCCTGCTGCCGGATGGACGTTATGCCGCGCTTAGCGGCATTGCACGCGGTGATCAATGGGCAAACTTCGTGACCGTCTTTGCAGAAATACGTGCTTCAGCACGCTTGCTCAGCGCACGGGATGTTGCCGCGCCGCCATTGAGTGATGCGGTGTCTTCCTTTGAAGCTGGCGGCGTGCAACTCAGGCTGCCGCAAGGTTGGCAACCTGAGCCGATTGCCGCCACAGCCAATGCCTACCGCACCAACGAGAGTGCGCTCTATGCTGATAACAGCGCCCTTGCCAACGGCGCGCTGCTTGTGCTTGGCACGCAGGGCATATTGCCGCAAGGACAGCCCTTTAATCAGGCGGTGCGGGCGCTGTTTGGCTTGGATGACTCCGCGCCGCTGAGCGCTGAACAGATCGGCGGACGCCCTGCGCTGCGCCACGAGACGTTCGATCCGATCAGCGCGCAGCATCTTGTGTTCATCGCTGTGCAGCGCGCACCCGATCAGATCACCGTCATCCGTTGGAGCGCACCACTGTTGTTTTACCGCGCCTACCAGCCGATCTTCAAAGCAATTTTGGAATCGGTGCGCTTTACAGAATAACCATGCCCAAACGCCGTTTGTTATACAGCCTTGTGCCGCTGCTGCTGCTGGCTGCCCTTGCCGTTTTGGTGCTGCGCGGCAGGCTTGGCGGCACTTCGCCAACTACCCAAACACTGCGCGCCTGGTTTCAGGCGCCAGACGTGCGCCCAACCCTGATCAGCCGCTTGAACGCGCCATGCCCGAATGCGCCCTTCCTGCTGCCCTCAACAGGTTTCGTCGGCTTTCTGTATGGCGACCCGACCGCGCCCTATACACCATTTGCACCGCACACTGGCATTGATATTTTCGGCGATGGCGCGGTCGGCACAATTCCTGTTTACGCCGCCTACGACGGCTATCTGACGCGCCTGCCTGAATGGCGCAGCAGCCTGATCATCCGCCATCCAAGCGATCCGTTGCAGCCTGATCGCCAAATCTGGACGTATTACACACACATGGCGAGCGAGAACGGCGCCCAATCCTACATTGTGGATGATTTTCCGCCCGCCACCCGCGAGAAATTTGTGCAGCGCGGCACGCTGCTCGGCTATCAAGGGCTGTATAGCGGCGCAGCCTATCGCATTGGTCTGCACGTGCATTTCAGCGTCGTGCTGAGCGAACCTGATGGCAGCTTCCGCAACGAGACGCAGATCGGCAACACACTCGATCCATCGCCTTACCTCGGCTTTAACGTGGATGCGCGCCGCAACCCGACCATTCCGATCCGCTGTGGCTCATGAGCGCGGAATTTCCGCTAAGATGGGCAGATCGAGCACTTCAAGTTCGCGGCGCGTGCGGAGCGTTGGATCAAGGTATTCGGCGAGGAAGGCAAGCCCAACGCCGCCTAAACCGCCAATCAAGACGCGCAGCAAGGGCGCAAGGCGCTCTGTGATCGGCGTTGGCAGCGGCAGCACTTCTACGGCATCCAGCGGCACAATGCGCGCTGGCTGCCCGCTGAGCTGTGGAAAATAAGCATCGCTTTTGTGCGCCAATACCTGGATGGCTGCCTCTGCCACAGCACGCAACAGATCAGGATCAGCCGCTGTGAGGTAGAGCGTCATGATGCTCCGCACGCTATCAGAGGCGATCATCGCCCGCACGGTTTCGCTATCCGTCACCTGTTCGGCTGCATTCAGCAGCGCCACCACTTCACGGGCAAAGGATTCAGTCCGCAGCCATGCCGCAAGGTTGATGATGGCGTATTCCGAGCCAAGCCACGAGATGTAGCTGCTTTCTTCAAAGGTCTGTGCGGAGTCGGGCTGCGGTGGCTGCCCTGCTGTAAAGCGCAGCGTAACGCGCTGAAGCGGTGTTGGGCGCAGCGCCTGCCCTAGCATTGGCAAGCTGAGCGCCAGCGCGACCAAGGCAGGTACTGCGATCAGCCACCAACGGCGGCTCAGCACGGCAAGCAGGCTTTTGATCTCCATCACAAATTACCTCACAACCATTCAGCCAATTCAATTAGATCAGAGAGCAGCGCATAGGCAGTTGCTTTGCCGCCGGCGCCAGCGCCCGTCAGCGTTACCGCGCCGATCAAGTCGGTCTGATAAGTGATGGCATTGACGCCACCACCGACGCCCGCCAACGGATCGCTGAGTGGCAAGCGTGTAGGGCGCACTGAAGCGCTTAACTGTCCCTCAGCACTAAGGGCAGCGCGTGCGATCAGCTTCCAGCGCTCGCCGTTCGCCTGCGCCGATTGAATATCCTCAGGCGTCAGTTTGGTGATGCCTTCGCGGTCAATCTCCGCCATGCTGAGCGCCTTTCCAAAGATCATGTGCGCTAAGATGATCAGTTTGCCGGCAGCGTCAAAGCCTTCTACGTCGTTGGTTGGGTCAGCCTCTGCGTAGCCGCGTGCTTGCGCTTCGCGCAACGCTTCGGCGTAAGGCTTGCCGCCTTCCATCTCGGTTAGGATGAAATTGGTGGTGCCGTTCACAATGCCGCGCAGTTCGCTGATTTGGCAACCCGCCAAGCCCTTGCGCGCCAAGCGCAACACAGGTGTGCCGCCCATGACCGTGCCTTCAAAGCCTAAGAAAACATTGCGGTGGGCTGCCTGTGCCATCAGATCGGGATAGGCGAGCGCAATCGGACCTTTGTTGGCTGTGATCACGTGCTTGCCGGCTGCCAATGCCGAACGGATATGTCCCATCGCGGGTTCGGCGTTGTTCTCGTAGGTGGTCGGCGTGATTTCAATAACAACATCCACACCAGGACGGGTGAGCATGGTCAATGGCTCTAGCCCGCGAATCAAGCGCGGTTGCGTTGGATAGTTATTCAAATGCGCGCTATCCGCCGCTTGTGATAAGGCGGCAAGGTCTAAGCCATCGAGGCGGAAAAGTGACCCACGCCGCGCCGTTGCCACACCAATTAGGTTAACGCGCAGGCTGTGCTGTGCTTCAAGGTAGGTGTGCCGCGCTTGCAGCAAGTCCACAAAGCCACGCCCAACAGCGCCAAAGCCGATCAGGGCAAGGTTCAGGGTTTTCATGAGTGTCTCCGATGTACATTAAGGGTAGGTTATGCGCGTGCAGCCCAACCATAGCGCGTTTGCATCCAAAAGACAATAGCAGGCTTTCCCTGAAACAGGGTGCTTATGCCTGCCAGCCGCTGTATTCGCCGCTGCCTGTGGCGCGGTGCTGCACCCAGAATTTCTGGGCAACTTCTGGGCGTGCAAAACGCACTGCACCATGCGGATGATAGACAAGCTGCCCTTCTAAATACCACTGAACATGATCGCGCCCTGTGAAAGCCTGTGGGATATGGCGCACAGTGCGGAGTGCCTGCCATGCCACCGCCGAAAGGTATTGGGTGTGGATCATGCGAATGGCGCTCACAGCAAGGCACGCCACCTGATCGGCGTGTGTTGCCTCAGCCTGTGGATCGAGCGCGATCAGGTCGCCAACGGCATAGCGCACGCACTGATACAAGCAGACTGCCTCGACTGCGGCGTAATGCCGCCACGCCGTATAAGCGCCCACAAAATGCCAGACTGCTGCTTGCTGATAAATATCGCAGCGGCTGCTTGGCGCAAGCAGTGCGGCGTGCGCGCCTTGCGGCGGGAAGGCTGCGGTCGGTTCAAAGCTGTGTGCGTTAAAGAGTTTCACGTCCAAAGTCATGCTTGCCTCCAATACACCTGTAGGGTGGCAACCTTAGGCAATGGCGCTTGAGGGCTGTCTGCTGGCAACAAAAAACCGCATCCTCTTGCACCAGAAGACGCGGAAAATCGCGTGGGACAGGTGTTTGCTCTTGAGTGAGCCACATCCCCTTGCAGGCAGGCACCTTAGGCTGTCCGACCCAGGTTGCCGAGCTTAACTTAATGTTAAACTACTCCTGATGCTATGGTGGTGAGTATAGCAAGTTTGACTGTATTTGGCAAGCCCGCTACAGCGCTCGCCAGCCCGTAGAAGGCACCGCACCCGCACCTCGACTCACCCATGCCCTGAGCCTAGCGTGGCGCAGCGAGACGAGTCAAGCGGGCGTAGGGCAAGCGGTGGGTCGCTTCATGCGCCTTGCATGGGCGGCAAAGTCGGTGTGACGGGACGCGGTGTAACGCTGGGCAGCGGCGTGGGTGTGTGGGACGGCGTGAAGGTAATCGAAGGGCGCGGCGTAGCAGAAGGGCGCGGAGTCGGGTTGACGGCGGCGATCACGCTTTGGTGCATGTAGGCGCGGCGCGGAATCGGATCGTTGGGATAAATATTCACCTCATACCATTCGGGCGCTTCTTCTGCCCTGCCATAGACGCAGATGCGGTTGCCCTGATAGGGCATTTCAAGCGTCTCGCAGCGCTCGGAAGGGCATTCGCGCACACGCGCACGCACCACAGTCACGTAGAACTCAAGGCAGGGGCGCGCCGTTGGCTGTGTGCCAAAGACGAGGTTCATCGGCGGCACTTCAAAGGTGCGCGTTGGGCGCAGCGTGACTGTTGCAGCGGCGGTGGCAGTGGCAGGTGCCGTGATGTTGCCCGCAGTGCTGAGAAACGTGAGCGCGCCACGCCATAGAAAATAACCGCCAAAGACCAGCAGCGCTGCTAAGAGCGCTACCAAGATTGGCGATCCGCCTTTGTATCTATACATAGCTGACTATGCCTCAAACCTTCCCTTCGGTGATGCGGGCTGCCAACTGCGCTAGGCTAACTGTATAGGGCGGACGCACTACCCCATATTCGGTGATGATGCCGCTGATGTAGTGGTGCGGTGTAACGTCAAAGGCAGGGTTGGCAGCCCGTGCGCCGTGCGGCGCGATGCTGATGCCGTTGATGTGCGTCACCTCGTCGCCGCTGCGTTCCTCAATCTCGATCAGATCGCCGTGCGCCAAGCGCATGTCTATGGTTGACCAAGGCGCCGCCACATAGAACGGCACGCCGTGTTCACGTGCCACAATCGCCAAGTTGTAGGTGCCGATTTTATTAGCTGTATCGCCGTTCGCCGCGATGCGATCTGCACCGACAAGGCACACATCCACTTTGCGGCGGCGCATGAAATGCCCTGAAGCACCATCGGCAATGATCGTATGCGTGATGCCGAGCTGAAGCAGCTCCCAACTGGTCAGTTTAGCGCCTTGTAAGCGTGGGCGCGTTTCATCCACCAGCACGTGCAGGCGCTTGCCCTGCATATGCGCCGAACGGATCACGCCTAGCGCTGTTCCCCACAGCACGGTGGCGAGGCTGCCTGTGTTGCAGTGATGAATCACGGTTGCCACATCTGGCACGAGCGCCGCACCATGCTCACCGATACGCTTGTTGATGACCACATCGTCATCGGCAATTTTCTGGGCATGTGCCAAAAGCCCTTGCCGCAGCAGCCGCAAATCGCTATGCCCTGACTGCTGAACATAGTTAAGCATTTGGTCAACTGCCCAAGAGAGGTTGACGGCTGTCGGACGCGCCACGCGCAGCACCTCTGCCGCCGCCGCTAGATCCGCGTGCAGCCCTGCTAGGTCTTGAGCAGCGCTGTGCTGTGCTGCTTGCGCCATGCCAAAGGCAGCCGCTGCGCCAATGGCAGGCGCGCCGCGCACCACCATACTGCGGATCGCCTCTGCCACTTGCAGGTGAGTGTCGTAACGGGCAATCTCGAAGGTTTCGGGCAGTTTGCGTTGATCGATCAGGCAAACCTGACCGTCTTCCCAAAAAACGGTGCGTGTTTCGGTGATCATGGGCTGTGCTTGCCGCCTCACTTCATACTGCGCGGTATACTCTGCTTTATCTGTGTGATGAGAGATTATAGCATGTTCGTGATGCGCTTGCTGCCACGCCTAGCCCTGATCACCCTGTGCGCCTTGTTAGTGCGCGCACCGCACCCAAAGGCGCTCACCGAAGCCCTTCAGCGCGGCGCAGTGGCAGCCCAACGCGGTGATTTAGGCATTGCCTTCAACGCTTATCAGGCTGCCCTTGCCTACCTGCCCAATGACACCTATCTGCTGCACCAGCTCTACGCGCTCAGCATAGCGGCACGCCGCTATGACATGGCAGCGGCGTACCTAGCGCGCCTGACTGCTCTCAATGGCTATTCCAGCACGCTGCACCGCCTTTGGGCAGACCATCACAGCCGACAGGGCAATACACAAGCTGCCGATGCACACCGTTTGGCTGCCCTCAGCGATGATCCGAGCGACCTGCCGCTGCTGCGCGCCCTTGCCGATTCCGCCCTGGCGCGCCGTGATTGGCAAGCTGCCGCTGCTTACCTGATGCGGGCTGCCGCTTTTGCACCCGACGATCCCGATCTGCGCTATCAGCTTGCCCTGCTCCATGTTGCCGACCAACCACAGAGGGCAGACCGTTGGCTGGCAGACCTACCCGACGACTCGCGCTATGGGGCTGCGCACACGCTTCGCCTGCTGATTGCCACCTATGCCGCCGAGCCGCCGAGTGCCTTTGCCTTTCGGTGCGGCTTGGCGCTCATCGAGGCGCGCCAATGGCGCTATGCTGAGCGCGCCTTACTCTTAGCCAACGCTCAGGGAGCCGAGTCAGCGGCGGCACTTGCCTTTTTGGGCTTGGCACAAACCTACAACGGGCGTGACGGCTTCCCAATTTTAGCGCAAGCATTGCAAGCCGCACCTGATGATCCGTTGGTGCAATATGCGGCGGGGCTGTATTGGCGCTTGCGTGGCGATTTCGCTCAGGCGTTGGCAGCACTGCGGCTTGCCCACGCCCTCGACTCGCAGAATGCAGGGCTGGCAGCCGAGATCGGAAATACCTACCGCGCCGCTGGCAACCTTGAAGAAGCTGCCCGTTGGCTTAAGAATGCTGTGCGCCTTGCACCTGAGAGCGCCGCACTTCGCCGCACGCTCACCGCCTTCTATGCTGATGAAAACTATGCCCTGAACGGCGAAGGCATGAATGCGCTGCGCGACGCCCTAGCGCTGCTGCCCGAAGATGCCGAGATCGCCGCGAACTATGGCTATGGGCTGCTTTACAACGGGCAGGTGGCGTTGGCACGCGCCGAACTGCAACGCGCCCTTGCACTGGATAGCCAAAATGCACGGGCGCGTTATTACTTCGGCGTGCTGCTGGAACATCAGGGCGATGCCCGCAGCGCCGCCGAAAGCTACTTCTTCACCTACCGCGCTGCTGACGCCACTTTGCGCCAGCGCGCAGCGCGTGCCTTGCAGCGGCTTGGCTATCCACTAGGCTAAATTTTTTACAGGTTTTTTGCAATTAAAAACGTATTTTGCTTGCACAAATCCACACTTTCTCTACAATCGTTAGGGATACAGGTAATTCCTTTGGGAGGACGTTTTGTATGTTGCGTAAAGCACTTCATGTAGCGCTTATTGCCATGTTCGTTTTTGCGGCATTTAGCATCAGCACAAATGGTGTTCAGGCACAAGGCAACACCGAGCGCATCAAGCTGGATGTGTCAGCCGGTATGCGTGCGCTGGATTTGATTCGCCAACTGCGTTCCGAAAACCTGATTCCCGGCGGTGGCGCGCAAGAACTGACCTTGCCACGCACCGTGATCAATGTGCGTAATCAGGGTTTTTGGTATTTCCCGATTGGGCGCGGTACTGCCCTGCGTGATTATGTGCTGCATTTTGAAATGCGCGCCCAAGAACTCCCTAGCGATACCAACGGCTGTGGGATGGCGTTCCGTATTGTGAACGATAACGACTTCAGCTATGTGATGTTGACCAAAGATCGGCGTATCATCCTGATCCAAAACGACCGCGGCGATAGGATCGTTGAATTCGACGAAGTGATCGATGATCTCGAGGGCATTGACGCCACCGATTATGAGTTGGATCGCACTCAACTGCACTTCGTCACTATCGTAGCAGTGGGCGACGAACTAACGCTATTCCTGAACGGTGTTGAGATCACCCGCGAGACAACGGCGCGTTCGGTGCGTGGGCGCTTTGCCACCATGCTCTTTAACGAAGAGGGCAACCGCAGCAACAGCGAGTGCCGTTACAGCAACGTCTTTGCATGGAACTTGCAATAGCCCGCTATTTATGAATGAAACATGCCGAGCCGCAACTCGGCATGTTTGTTGTACGCCTAACGCATTGGTGTTAGGCGAAGGCTGTAGCGTGTTTCGCCGTTGCGGTCTTTGATCTGGAAGGTGAGTTCCCCATCTTCGGCTAGGCTCAGCCGCCCATAATTAAACTGCGTGCCTTGAAACTCGCCTTCGGCAAACAGCACGCTTGGATTGAAGGTTTGATCAACGGCTGTGGGCGGCAGCACAATCGCGCTCAACGGGCTGGAAGACAGCTCGTAAAAATCGGGCTGCCCATCCCGATCCACATCAAAGCTAAGCGCATAAGCCCAGTGCACATCACCCGTTAGGAAGATGAAGTTTTTGACCTCATGCTTAAACAGGTAAAACAATAAGCCCATTAGCTCATTTTCATAGCCGCTGCGGTCGGCGCCGTTTGCCCATCCATCCCGCCCATCCACCTCAGGCTGCGGAAAGCCCGTCGGGTAGGCAAGCGGCACGCTGCTCACAATGAACTTCCAAGTGGCGGTAGACTGTTGCAAGCCCTCTTTCAGCCATGCCAGCTGCGCGGCACCCAGCATTGTTTTATGGTTTAGCGTGCGCGGGCTAGGATCCCAGTTCACAATCGGATCGCGGTAAGTGCGTGTGTCCAGGATGAAAAATTCGGCATGTGCGCCATACCGAAAGCTGCGGTAAAGCTGAAATTGATCACCGCTGCCTTCCAGCGCCCAATAATCGAAAAAGGCTTGGCGTGCCTCGTGCAGCAGTTGTGGGTTAAGCTGCGCCATCAGCGGTGCGCTGTAGTTATCCCGAACTTCGTGATCGTCCCAGCCAACGTAAACTGGCACATTGGCAAGGAAGTTTGCGTAGTGTTCATCCTCAAGGTGGTAGCGGTAGCGCGCCCGAAAGCCTTCCAGATCGGTTGGGACGCGCTCTGCACCTGCCACATTTCGGTTATTTTCGGTTGGGCAAACCCCACTGGCATAGACTCCATCTCCCGTCAGCAGGAAGAAATCAGGCTTTTCTGCCAACATAGGCTGAAAAATCTGCCAGCCTGTCTGTGGATCGCGGCAGTAGCCCTGCCCGCCCAAGCAAGCGCCCAGCAAGAAGCTGAAGGCGGCTGTGCTTTCGGGCGTCGGCGCCGTGCGGAAAATGCCTTGCTTGGCAGCGCCACCTTCTAATGCCACCCGATAGAAGTACTGTGTGGCAGGTGTTAACCCGTCAAGCGTAACTTGACCAACCAAATCTTGCGCGCTGCTGATGTCCACCTCACCCGAAGCAACCAGTTGCTCAAAATCGGCGGCGGCGGACACTTCAAAGCGGAGTGTGCCAGCCTGACTGCCACGCGCCCACAAGGTAACGGTCGTTGCGGTGACCTCACCACTCAGCGGACCGTGTGTAATGGTTGCGCTTTGCCCTTGTGCAGCGGCTGCACTGCCAAACAGGCTCACCACGATGAAGCCCACGATTAGCCAGCGACTCATGTTTATCTCTCCCAACTGCCTAACGAAAAGAAAGCCGCCTTCATTGTACAACAAAGTGCGCTCAGCGCTTGCCGCGCAGCCACGTCAGCGCACCACTCAAAATCTGATCGGCAATCGAGATCGGCTGTTGATCAGCGCGGCAGCCTTCAAAGAGCGCATCTAGCGCAGCCGCATCGAACGAATCAGGCGCGCCAATGGCGACGATCTGCGTCTGCGGCGCGCTGCCATCCCATGCCGCGTCTGCCGTCAGCGTGATACGCGTGCCAGCCACTTGCAGCACAGCCCGCCGCGTCGGATCATCCGCCAAGTAGAGCAAGCCCTTGGCGCGGTAGAGGCTTGTTGGCAGCTTTTTGAGCGCCTTGTGCAGCGCCTTCAGGGAGAGCGGCGCCGCTGATTGCCAGCTGTAGGACGCAAAAACCATGCTGTGATCATGCGGGTGGTGATCGGGATCGTGATCGCCATGCGCGGCTGATTCATGCACATGCACATCGCGGGCTGTGCGCGCTGCCAGCCGCGCAGGATCAAAGCGTCCAGTGTCCAGCAGCAGGTCAACCGGCACACGCCCAAAGCTGGTCTCGATCACACGCGCCGTTGGATACAGCCATTTGCGTTTCAGGGCGGTGATCTGCT
The DNA here is from genome assembly GCA_034436355.1 of Anaerolineae bacterium. GTDB lineage: Bacteria > Chloroflexota > Anaerolineae > Aggregatilineales > UBA2796 > CP2-2F. The sequence goes on along the minus strand of DAOTVQ010000016.1, from coordinate 104,453 downwards.
CAGGCGTCACGAGGTCTGCCTTGTTGATCACGATCAGATCGGCAACCGTTAGCTGCTCATACGCCAAATAAGCGTTGGCACCTTCCAGATGCTCAAACTGTTCGGCATCTACGACGGCAACAATGGCATCCAGCCGAATGTGATCGCGCAGTTCAGGCAGTTGGAAAGTCTGCGCGACCGAGACAGGGTCGGAGACGCCGCTCGGCTCAATGATGATATAGTCAGGCGGATCAGGACGTTCGACAAGCTGAAGGGCGGCACGCAGCAGATCGCCGCGGATGGTGCAGCACACACAGCCATTGGCAAGGTTGATCTGTTCGGCATCTTGCACACCAACGATCAGTTGGGCGTCAATGTTGATCGCGCCGAAATCGTTGACCAGAACAGCGATCCGCAAACCATGATCACTCTTCAGCAAATAGTTCAGCAAAGTTGTTTTACCCGCACCCAAAAAGCCTGAAAGAATGGTTAGTGGAATGGGCGTGGGCGGTCTTGGTAAGCTCATGGGCGGAAGCACTCCATAAAAGGCGCCAAATGAACACTGGTAGCTATTATAGCGCGCTTGTATGAGCGCTTTGTTAACGCAGAAAAGGCGAACAAACGCTTGTTAGGAATTTCACAAACGTGCAAAAAATGAACTTTTGCCCAAGTTAAATCTACCCATTGCAAGTTTTGCAAGGCGCGGTATATTTAGCAGCGCGTAGACAAATACGCACCGTTAACCGACACCCAACATAGTGTCCGAAAAAGAGGGATTCCCCAATGCGTAACAAGATTATTGCCTTTCTTCTGATTGCCGCCTTCGCCTTCAGTGCCTTCGGCACCTTTAATGTCCGCGCCCAAGATGCGACGTTGCTAATCTGGGCGGATGACACTCGCGCACCAATCCTTGAGGCGCTCGCCGCTAAGTTCAAGGAAGAATTTGGTGTGGAAGTGAAAGTTCAGCAGCTCGGCTTCGGCGATATTCGCTCGCAGGTCAAGACTGCTTCGCCCGCCGGTGAAGGTCCTGATATTTTCGTGGGCGCGCACGACTGGATCGGCGAACTCTCCAAGGACGGTCTGCTTGAGCCAATGGACTTGGGCGACCTGACCGAGAAGTTTGCCCCTGCGGCTATCGCCGGCTTCACCTACGAAGGCGTCCTCTATGGGATGCCCTATGCCACCGAGAACGTTGCCTTCGTCTACAATCCCGAGATCGTGAAGGAAGTGCCTGCCGACTTTGAAGAAGTGCAGAAACTCTCCGCAGAGTTGGTTGCCTCCGGTGTCGTGAAGTATGGCTTCGTCCGCCAGAGCGGTGACCCCTACCACTTCTTCCCCATCCAGACCGCCTTCGGTGGCTATGTCTTCGGCTATGAAGAAGGCGTTGGCTACAATGCTGCTGATCTGGGCATTGATAGCGAGGGCAGCATCGCCGCGCTGAAGTGGTTTGAAGGCATGATCGCTGCTGGTTTGCAGCCCGCCGGTGTGGACTACGACGTGATGCACACGCTCTTCACCAACAAGGAAGCCGCGATGATCATCACCGGTCCGTGGGCGCTGGGCGACCGTCTGCGCCCGAGCGGCGTGCCATACGCCATTGCCCCTATCCCCGGCGGCGGCAAGCCGTTCTTGGGCGTGCAGGGCTTCATGATCAACGCTTTCAGCAAGCAGAAGGAACTTGCCAAGTCGTTCTTGCTAGACTTTGTGGCGGCTGAGGATATTGAAGTGACCGCTACCGGGAAGGATGGCGTGGAGCGCACGGGCATCCCGATGGTGCTGTTCGGCTTCGACCGTCCATCCGCCTTCCTACCCGCCCTAGAGAAGTTGGAAGACCCTGATCTGATCGCCTTCGGCAAGGCAGGCGCAGAGGCTTTGGCGATGCCCGCCATCCCCGAAATGTCTTCGGTGTGGCAGGCTTGGGGCAACGCGGTTGAGGCGGTTGCCAACAAGCAGGTCGGTGCGGAAGAGGCTTTTAAGACCGCCGCTGAGCAGATTCGCAACCTGCTGAAGTAAGCTAAAGCGCACTTTCACAACAGCTTGTCGTAGGGGCGGGAAAAATTCCCGCCCTTACGCATAGGCAGACCTTGCCGCCAATAGTCGTGTAACTTAGTCTTTTTGTTTGCTGAAAGGAGACGCGGCTATCACGCCGCTACCGCGTTTTATGACCACAGGCACCCTTACGCAGCAACCCGTTGGCACACCTGCCATCCCCGGCGTTGTAACCCTGATCATTCGCTACATTGGTCTGATGATTGTAGATGCCTTCGCGCTATGGCTTATCTTCTCACTCATCAACGATGGCATCTGGGAGCTGGCAGTTGCCATCGCCGCGATCACCCTCTTGGTGAATGTCATCAATTTGCGCCCGCAGCTTAAGCCCCTGCGTTGGATGTCGCCCGCTTTTGCGCTGCTGGCACTTGGCGTCATCTACCCGATTGTGTATACCGTCTATGTGGCGTTCACCAACTATGGCGATGGTCACTTGCTGACCAAAGTGCAGGCAGTGCAGCTTTTGGAGCGCCGCACCTATGTGCCAGAGACCGGTGTGCGCTATAGCTGGGAGGCCTTTCTGAATGAAGCGGGCGAGTATGCGCTCTGGTTGACGGATCGTGACGGTAATGCATTTTTTGTGATCGGGCAAGGCGAGTTACAGCCCGTCAGCGGCGAAATACCTGAAACCTATCAAGGCTTTCGGCGTGCCACACGCGCTGAACGCACCCGCCTTTTGACGGCAGCCGCCAGCCAACAGTTCGGACCTGAAGATAACCGCCTGAGCGTCACCCGCGATTTTGTAGCGGTGCTGGCGCCGCGCTACCGCTATGATTCCAGCACAGATACCATCACCGACCTGCAAACGGGGACGGTCTTCGTCGGCAACGATACAATCGGCTTCTTCATTGATAAAGCCGCCTACGAGTCTGCGCTTGCCGCCAACCCAGAGGCGCGTCCTAACGATTTCATCATGAGGATTGAGGGTTTCCCGGCGGGCGTCGGCTACCGCACTGTGATTGGCTTTGCCAACTTCGACCGCTTCTTTAACAGCCCCGCCCTGCGCGGTCCGCTGATCAGCATTTTCATGTGGACGGTGGTCTTTGCCTTTTCCTCTGTGGCAACCACCTTCGCACTAGGCTTGCTGGTGGCGCTGCTGATGCAGGGTAAATTCGTTGGGCGGCGTTTTTTCCGCACCATGCTGATCGTGCCGTATGCCATTCCCGCCCTGATCTCGGTGGTGACGTGGCGCGGGATGTTCCAGCCGCAGTTTGGCGTCTTCAGCCAGATCATCCCCGGCTTGCCGAATGTGTTCGCCGATGGCACGCTGACGCGCATTGCCATCCTGATTGTGAACCTGTGGCTGGGCTATCCGTACTTCATGCTGATTTGTAGTGGTGCTTTGGCTGCCATTCCCGCCGATTTGTATGAGGCAGCACAGGTGGATGGCGCCAATCAATTTCAGGCGTTCCGCTTCATCACCATGCCGCTGCTGCTGGTCTCCATCGGGCCCTTGCTGATCAGCTCGTTCACCTTTAATTTCAACAACTACACGCTGATTGCCGCCTTTAACGACGGCAATCCCGTCATTGCCGATTCGCCCATCCCAGCAGGACAAACGGATATCCTGATCAGTTATACCTACCGTGTGGCATTCTCTGGGCAAGGCGGCGCAGATTTCGGCTTTGCCTCTGCTATCTCTATCGTGATTTTTGTGATCGTTGGGACGGTCACCATCATGCAAATGGGCTTAACCCGACGCTGGGAGGAGGTCTCTCGCAATGTCTAGCCTATCACGTTCGACCAGCACGGCACTTGGCGCGCCGAGTAACAGCGGGCTGACCTTTAAGCAGCGCCGCCAATTGCGAAATCTGGTGCGCTATGCCATCCTCACGATCCTGATCATCTTTGCGCTCTTCCCGGTGCTGTGGATTGTCAGCGCATCCTTTAATCCGCTGCAAAGCATGGCAAGCCAAAGCCTAATCCCGAACGTTTCCGATCCGGCGCTGCTGTTCAAGAACTACACCGATCTGCTGGGCAATCCGGATCGCTATCCGTTCTTCCGCTGGCTGCTTAACTCGACGTTGATCGCCTCGGTGACGGCAATCGGCATCGTGATGATCACCGCGCCCGCCGCCTATGCTTTCTCGCGCTTCAACTTTAAGGGGCGCCGCAACCTGTTGTTGTTCATGCTGCTGGTGCAGGTCTTCCCAAATCTGTTGGCAATGGTCTCGATCTTCCTGATGCTGCAACAGTTGGGTGTCTATCTGCCATTCATCGGCTTCAACACGCCCGGCGGCTTGATCTTGGTCTACATCGGCGGCGCGATGGGCACCAACATCTGGTTGATGAAAGGCTTCTTCGACTCGATTCCGCGTGAATTGGATGAGGCAGCCCTTGTGGATGGCGCAACCATCCTACAGACCTATATCCGCATCATCTTGCCGGCGGCGCGCCCAATCCTGATTGTGATCGGCGTGCTATCGTTTGTGGGCATCTTTAACGAATTCGTATTGGCGCGTGTGCTGCTGCGCGATAAAGAGACGTGGACGCTCATGGTCGGCTTGTATGTGAACTTCGTCAGCAGCAACTTTGCCAACCAATGGGGCTTGTTTGCCGCCGGCGCCGTGATCGGCATGTTGCCAACCCTGATCGTATATCTGGTGCTGCAAGATCAGATTGCCAGCGGCACGACGGCAGGCGCTGTGAAGGGTTAATTTTCAGCCACAATACGTATGGGCAGGCGGAGCGCACCTTCGCCTGCTGTTGCCTCAGCCGCCGTTTGGGCAAACCACGTCACGCCTTCGCGCACCAAATCCAGCACTAAGGCGTAATCACCTGCTTGCTCAGGCGCACGGATTGCGAGGTGAAGCTGTGTGGCTGTGCCGCTTGGCACAGGCTCAGGCAGTGGCAGCCGTTCCCATGTGCCAAAGTGTGCCGCTGATTGCCAACGGTAGGCAATGTTCACGCCGAAGGCGCTCTCGCTGATCGGCAGCCACAGCGCCGTACCAATGTTCCGCACTTTAGCACGGATCGTGAAAGTCTGCGCGGCACGCACTGCCTTCGGCGCAGCCTGTACCTGCCACGCTGCCCGATAGGGCGAGACATCAAAGCGCAAGGCGCGCTGCCCACGTGCAGCAAGCCCTTTCAGCAAACCGCCCAAGCCAACTGCCTTCAGCACCGCCACCACCGGTGACCACAGCCTGACCGCTAGGCTCAGGTTTAGCCGCCGCGTGCGGAGCATTTCGCCCAGTTCCACCCACAGCGTGCGGTAAGGACGCGCCAACTTGAGCGTCTGCCGCCCGACATCCGGTGCGCGGCGCGGCGCTGCCACCCAGTCACAGAGCGCAGCACTCGTCGCCTGATAGGTATAGCGCTCTGTGAGCAGGCGGCGCGCATTCTGGCGCATTTGTGCGGCGCGCTCAGGTTCGGCGCACGCCAGCAGGCACTTTGCCAGCGCCGCTGCGTCTCCCGGCGGGTAGGTGAAGCCTGCGCCATAAGCAGCCACGCTCTGCGCCAGCTCAGTCAGATCGGATGAGACGCACGGCAAGCCTGCGCGCAGCCAATCCAGAATGCGCGTGCGGCTGCCAAGCAGCGTCTCGTAGGCAAAGCGATCTGTGCTGACGGCGACATCGCTCTCCAAGTAGAGGTTGATCAGGTCTTGCGCGTCGATCCAGCCGCAGAGGTGGTAGCGTTCGCGCTGTGCCGATTCCGCGATCAGGCGTTCAAAGCGCCGATAGGTGAAATCATCATGCCCATAGATTGCGCCGCCCGTCGAGACGAAATGCGCCTTCGGATCAGCTTGCAGCACTTGCTCTAGGGCGCTAAAGAGCGTGTCCACATCCGTCCAAGTGTTATAGCCGCCGCTGTAGAGGATCAGGAAGGCATCTTCGGGAACGCGCACGCCGCGCATGAAGCGCCCTGTTGCCGTATAGGGCGCAGCTTCGCTTGCAATTGGGATAGTCGTCGCAAATTCATAGCCACTCGTCCACTGATTCAAGCGTCCCCACAAGCCTAGTTCACCGATGATTGACCACTGTTGGCGATCCGAGACGGCGGAGAACTTATCAGCGCGTTCAAGGGCAAGCCGTTCCATATTCCAGAAGTGGGCAAGGTACTGATCATCGGCGTAGAGCAGCGCCTTTAACTGCGCCTCTGCCATGATGCTGCCATACAGATCGCACCACAAGGGCAGAGCGCCAATGTTGGGGGCGGCGATGCTGGCGGCGGGCGTGGTGACGGCAATCGCGCACTCAGGCGCAAAGGCGTTGATCAGCGGGCGCAGCGCCTTCGGATCATGCCACAGGATGTCGTGTACGCTGTGATAGGTGAGGCGCTCGTGTTGGGTGGTGATCAGCGGCGGCAAATCTTCAGGATACAGCCCTGCCATGCGGTCACCAATCAGGCAGATTTCATGCCCTGCTGCACGCAGCGCCGTGATAAAATGCCACGTCCGCAAGCTGGGGCCTGCCACGCGGTATGGCTCGAAAGGCAGCGGCGCAAAACCGAAGATCAATACGCGAGTCATGCTGCACAGTGTAGCGCAGCTTAGCCCGTGTGCAAAGCAGCGCGCCTTGCGCTACAATTGCCTGTATGACCACACAACCGCACGCTAAAATCCCAACACCCAACGGCAAACTTGCCCTGAAGGCGCTCCAGACCATCCTTCGCACGCGCAGCCCGCTGCCCGCTTTAGAGGTCTTTCACGCCGAACTGGGCAACGTCTTTCGCGCTAATTTGCCCAGCTTCAAGCCAATCATGACCGCCGGCGCGGAGTGGGCGCGTTGGTTGTTGGTGGAAGCACGCGAAGCCTTCTTGTGGAAGGCGCCCAAAGACCCCATCGCCCGTTTGCTGCGCGATGGGCTGCTGGTTGCCGATGGTGAGACGCACGACTCAATGCGGCGGCTGATGAATCCCGCCCTGCACCGCAATGCATTGGTTGGCTATGTGGAAGCCATGTGGCGTGCGACTGACCGCATCGCTGATCAGTGGCAGCCGCAGGAAGCCTACGACATGCTGCCCGAAGTGCGTAAGATCGCGCTGCTGATCGTGATGGAGACGCTTTTTAGCGTGGATTTCATGCCGCACATTCAGCCCTACTGGGCAGCGCTGCTGCATACGCTGCGTTATATCTCGCCGGGCGTGTGGGTGCTGTGGGCAGATGTGCCGCGTCCGAACTATCGGCGTGCCTTGCGCCGCATAGATGACTACCTCTACCAGATCATCCGTCTGCGCCGCACACATCTAGCGCAAACGGGCGCGCAACCCAACGATTTGCTGGGCATTTTGGTGAGCGCTGAAGGCGTGGATGATGCTATGATCCGTGACCAAATGCTGACCATGATCATCGCCGGGCATGATACCAGCACCGGCTTGCTGGCATGGGCGATGTATATGCTAGGCGCTGATGGACAGGCAGCCCAGCGGCTCTATGCCGAAGTGGAGCGCGTGCTAGGCGATTCAGCGCCAACGATGGAACACTTGGCGCAGCTTAAATACCTTGACCGCTTCATTGATGAGACGCTGCGCCTCTACCCACCGGCGCATCTTGGCTCGCGCATTGCCGCCCAAGACCTAGCGCACGAAGGCTACCTGATCCGCAAAGGTGAGCGCGTCACCTACTCGATCTACGTCACGCACCGCATGGCAGCCTACTGGCAGAAGCCTGCCGAGTTTGACCCTGATCGATTCTTAGAAAAACCTGTGCCGTACAGCTTTCTGCCGTTTGGTGGCGGTGCGCGCAACTGCATCGGCGCAGCCTTTGCCCAGGTCGAGGCGAAGGTGATCCTTGCGCGCCTTGTGCAGCGCTACCGCTTTACCTTGCTCCAGCCGCATGTGCATATGCATATGGCAGTCACCCTAGAGCCACGACCGGGCGTGATCATGCGCGCTGTGCGCCGTTAATTGCCCTGATCTGAGTTGAGAGGAATTATCATGCTGAAAGAACTGACGCCCAAACAAATTCATGAGCGCCTTGCCGCAGGCGAGGCACTGACCATCATTGACGTGCGCGAAGCGTGGGAACTAGCCATCTGCCACGTGGAAGGCGCCCAGCACATCCCAATGGACGACATTCCCGATGCGTTAGCGCGCATTCCGCGTGAGGGCGCTGTGGTCATTATGTGTCACAGCGGCGGACGCAGCGGGCAGGTAACGCTGTGGCTGACCATGCAGGGCTTCACGAACGTTTATAACATGGCAGGCGGCATTGATCGCTGGTCAGTTGAAGTGGATGCTACCGTTCCGCGCTACTAAACATAAACCGACCCGCCGATAAAGCGGGTCGGTTACACATCTTAGCTAATGTTCGGACAAACTTTCCAGTTGCCGCCTTCACGCTTCATTGGCACTTCAGCCAGTGGGTTGCTTGCAAAGTCCAGCTCTTGGGTTTGCCCTGCAACCGTCAACTTCATCACGCCGCTGATGCCCACTTTGCCCGTATCCCCGCTCTCTTCTTTGACTTCATACTTCAGAGCGGAGAAATCATAAGTAACACCTTCGGGCATCCCCGTTGAGCCAGTGAAAGCCTGATCTGCCTGACCCTTGATTGCCTCGCAAGCAACGGCTACCCAAGCATCTTTATCCGCTTTGAAGGTGGCTTCGATGAACTGCTTAGCGGCATCGGTCATGCTGCCGCCACCGCCTGTATTGCTGGCAGCACCACCGCCACAAGCAGCCAAGCTGAGTACCAATACCAACGCGATAATTGCCTTCATCACACACACTCCTTAAAAGGTGAACAAGGCACATGAAAAGTGTAAAGGGCTTTTTTATGATTATCAACGAAAGACATAGATAAATTCTCGTAAAAATCTTGAAAATAACAGGTCGGATCAACTGAACCACAGATGCCGCAAATGCTTTGTTAAAACTTTGCAGCGACTTCGGTAAGATTTTGTGGTGTGGCGCGCACTATGCTACGGATTGAGATACAATGGAGAATAAGCACCCTATGAAAGCTATCTGGAACGGCGTCGTGATTGCAGAAAGTGACCAAACGATTGTGGTGGAAGGCAATCACTACTTTCCGCCTGAAGCCGTGAACCATGAATACCTGCGCGAGAGCAGCACCCACACCATCTGCTCATGGAAAGGCACTGCCAGCTACTACACGCTGGCAGTAGGCGACAAGACCAACGCTGACGCCGCTTGGTACTACCCTGATCCCAAGCCTGCTGCTGCCAACATCAAGAACTACATCGCCTTTTGGCGCGGTGTGCAAGTTCAAGCCTAGTTTCAGTTATGGATGATGCCGCCTGCCGTGCGCTGAATGCGCTGAACCGCACCTTCTACGCCCAAGCCGCCGAAAACTTCGATGAATCGCGTGGCAGGGCATGGAACGGCTGGCGGCGTCTGCTGCCTTACTTCGAAGCGCTGCCCATGCCGCGCCGCGTCTTAGATGTGGGCTGTGGCAATGGGCGCTTTGGGCGTTTCTTAGCGCGCAACTTGGCTGAGGTGCGTTATCACGGGCTGGATAACAACGCCGCCTTGTTGGAAGCGGCACGCGCTGCCTTTGCCAAAATGGGCGTTCTGCCTGAGGCGCACCTTGATCCGCACGACCTGCTGGAGGACGCTCTGCCCAATGGGCAGTATGAGATCGTAGCGCTCTTTGGCGTGCTGCACCATGTGCCAAGCATGGCACGCCGCCTTGCCCTAATCCGTGATTTGGCGGCGCGTGTGGCACAGGGCGGCTTGCTCATCTTCACCAGTTGGTGCTTTTATGATCATATGCGCTTCCGCGAACGCCTCATCCCTTTGCCCGCCCAATATGGCGGTGAACGCGGCGATTGGCTGATGGATTGGCGGCGCGGACACGCTCCCAACAGCTTGCTGCGCTACTGCCACCACGTAGATGAGCCTGAACAGCGCGCCCTTGAGGCTGCCAGCGGTCTGACGCTGCTGGAGACCTTCTATGCCGATGGACACACCGATAATATCAACCGTTACAGCCTGCTGCGCCGCACCTAGCCGCTAAAGATCATCCACCATGCCGCGCAAACGGTAGATTTCGTGGCGAATCGTCTCTGCCTGCGGGTGATCGGGAAAGCGCCGCAGCAAACGCTCTAGGTAGCTGATGGTGGCGCTTAAGTTGGCTGCATCGGAAGTTTGCGGCAGGTTCAGGTTCAGCGCGATTGCCCGTGTGTAGTCCTGCATTGCTTCCTCAAAGTTATCGCGCTGCCCATGCGCCAAACTGCGGTTGAAATATGCCTCGCTCAGGTTCGGGTTCAGGGCAAGGGCAGCCGTATAATCTTCTATGGCACCGTCCACATCGCCTAAGTTGGCGCGTGCCACACCGCGATTGAGGTGTGCGCGAGCGTTGCGCGGATCAAAGCGCAGCACAAGGGCATAGCTCTCTAGGGCGGCAGCATAGTCCTCTTGCTTGCTGAGCGCCATAGCGCGGTTGTGGTGCGCCTCAGCCAAATTCGGGTTCAGGCGCAGCGCAGTTTCACAATCGGCAAGGCAGGCAGCCAGATTGCCGCTGGCAAGCTGTGCGCCGCCGCGCCGTGCATATGCCTCTGCAAAGTCAGGGTAGAGCGACAAGGCTTGCTCATAGGCGGCAAACTTGCCCGCCAAATCATCCGACGGCAGGCTCAGGGCGCGCTCAAAGTGTGCTTGTGCGGCAAGCTGCGCTTCCTGCTCAGAGCGCAGCGGCGGCGCTTCCGCTTCCACATGGAGCGTTTGCATTAGGGCGCTGAAGGACTTCCGCCACTGGGTATAGTCCAGCAGCAGCGGCTCAGCGTGGGTAAGCAACTCGGCGGCATAACGCGCTTGATCGGTCGGGTTGAAGTGTGGTGAGGTCAGCGCTAATATCCGTGTGTGGCGTAAGGCGGCATCCTTCAGCACATTCCGCATGGCGTCGTTCGGCTCGATGCAGCGTTCAAGTGTGCCGGGCGTCAGCACCAGCAGCAGAAAGTCGCGTTCAGGGCTATTGGGCGCATCGAGGCTGGCAGTCATCTCCACACCGACGGCTTGCAAGTGTTCCGCCAAGATAAAAACAGGAATCTCGCTCATGCCGCGCCGATAGACCAGAAAGATGCGGCTGCTCATTGGCTGCCTGCCTGTCCGTCGGGCAGGTTGCCATCGCGCATCTGCCGCAAATTCTCGATCATCTCGCGCACTTCGGCAGTTTTATCGTGTTCGGGCATTAGCTCAAGGAACTTGATCATATCCTCAAGGGTGCCTTCCAGATCGCCCCATTGAGCGCGCACCAAGCCACGGTTGTAATATGCCTCTGCGAGGTTGGGATCCGCCTCAATGGCTTGCGTCCAGTCGGCAACGGCGCGCCGTGTATCGCTCTTGGCGCGGATCAAGCCGCGATTGTAGTAAGCCTCTGCCAACTTCGGGTTCAGGCGGATCGCCTCTGTGTAGTCGGCAAGGGCGTTGGCATCATCACCTTTGCGCGCAAACGATAAACCGCGCTGAAAGAAATAGATCGGGCGCGGCTCAAAGGCAATCGCCGTATTCAGATCAGCCAGTGCGCCGTCATCATCACCGCGGTTGGCATAGGCAACGGCACGGTTGTAGTAGGCAAGGGCGAGGGTCGGGTTTAAGCGGATCGCCTCGTTATAGTCCAGAAAGGCGCTGTGCAGGTCGCCCAGCTTGGCAAACAAAATGCCGCGGTTCACATAGGCAACGTCATGCAGTGGATTGAGGCGGATGGCAGCATCAAAGTCGTCCATTGCGCCGTGCAGGTCGTCCATAATTTCGCGGTTAGCGCCGCGCCGCGCATAGGCAGAGGCAAAATTAGGATAGCGCTCAAGGGCAGCTGTGTAATCGTTAATGCGACTCTGCCAATCGCCCTGTGGGCGCGTAAAGGCGCGCTCAAAGAGTTTTTGGGCGGCAATCTGATCAGCATCCACAGGCAGCAGTGTGTTCAGGCGTGCCAGCCATGCCGCAAGCGTGGCAGGCTCGGGATCGGGCGATGCGCTGTGCGGGACTGCCTTCAGGTGCGTTAGGCGCAGCCGTGCCGAGTCGGCGGGCAGGCTTTCATAGGTGACGGGAAAAGGGATGGCATTGGCAAGCAACCCGCCAAGCATGGCTGCCGCTTGGGCAAAAGAAAACTCAGGTGGATGCACAACGATGATCTTAGCTTGGGCAGCCTGCGCCTGCTCTAGCTGAAAGCGCAGCCAATCGCCCGATTCGATGCAACGCTCTAGGCTGCCGTGTGTGGCAAGCAGCACAAAATAGGGACGGGCAGCAATCTGCGCGCTGAGCAGAGCGCGTGTGGCGTCGTCCATCACGCTATCGGTATCCATGAACACATCTATGCCGCCGCCGCGCAAGGCGTGGAACAAGGCACGGGCAGGAATGGCGGCAATATCGCGGCGGTAGGTGAGATAAACAGCATTGGTTGATTCGCTCATCAGCAAACCTCTACATGAATCAGGCGGCACACGCTCATTGTAGCGCAAAAATGCGCTGTGCGGCTTGCCCACATCGCTTTTTTTAGGCTATGCAGGCTAACAAGATGCGGAACGCGCCGATTGCGGCAGCGGCAGTCGGGATCAGCACGCCACAAGGCGACGGAATGCCTTACACCTGCTGGCTTCTGGCGCCGTTTGAGGAAACACACATACCCGCCCTGAGCGCACAGGGCGTTGATCGCAAACGTGCGTTGGCGGGCTTGGCGGCGCCGTTTCCATCGGCGGTGATAGCGCTTTCGCCCGATGGCAGGCTGGCCGCCTATGTGGATGGCGATGGCAGCCTGCACACCATCAGCCAAGATGGCGTGCAGGTCACACTGACGGGCAGCATTTTCGGGTTGCAGCCGGAGCCAATGCACGCCATTGCTTGGGGTGCGCCGCGTTGGGTGATCGGCAGTACGTTAAGGCGTGCCAAACACCTCTGCCACAAACGCCTTGAGTGCTTCGGTTGCCTGTGCAGAGAAGGGCAGCGCTTCATTCGCATAATCCACCAACGGATTAGGGTTGGGTGCTTCCACTTCCTTAAAAACGTGGTTGACCTGCGCTAAGGTTACCAACGTGGCAGGGTGATTGATCGCCTTGAAGCCATTCATCAGCAGCGCCACATCTTCACAGGACACCTGCACGTCGAACTCGGCACAAAAGACCAAGACGGGCAGCGTGATCGGCGTGCTAGCAGCCATCACAGCAGGATCGTAGCGGCTTGCCTGTACCATGAACGTGTTGTTGATCGGGTTGCCAAAAAGTTGTTGGAAGACAGGGTTTTGAATCGGTGTGCTGAGTTCGCCTTTTTCCTGCAATTCCGCGATGATCCGATTGAGTTCGTCAAGGGCGGCGGTCACCTGCTCAGCGGTGAAAAGCCCCGCCTCTTTCGCGGCGGCATACTGCGCCGTAAGCTGATCGCGGATGGTGGCGAGATAGGTTTTGGAAAGTGGCGTTGCCAGCACTAAGGCGGCAAGGCTGCCTTCATCACGCACCTGTTCTGCCACCACTTGGGCAATTAAGCCGCCTTCGCTGTGACCGAGCAACATCATTTTTTCGGCGTCTACTTCAGGGCGCGCCTTCAAAAAGTCATAGGCGGCGCGGGCATGATCCACAAACATATTGAAATCAATGCTGGTGGGGTTGTTCAAGCGGCTGCCTAAGCCTGTTTTGCCACTGCCGATCTTATCATAGCGCAGCGAGGCAACACCGCTTTCTGCCAGCACACGCGCAAAATTGCGGTGTGAATCCACCTTGCCGCCGATGAGCGGCGTGTTGCCATCCCGATCTGTTGGTCCGCTGCCAGAGATCAGCAGCGCGGCGGGAAATTTGCCCGTGCCATTGGGCAGAGTCAGCGTGGCGTAGAGGGTATCCTCGCCGATGGTGAGGGTTAGCTCTTGCTCGGTAAAGTTTTCTTGGGCAGCAGCGGGCAGGGCGCTGATCAGCAGCGCACACAGGGCAAAGAACGCCAATAGTCTATGGGGACGCATCGTGAAATCCTTTCGGTGGCGGCAAACCGTTAAGATCATTATATACTATCCACAGATGAACCGATTGCACCTAATTTTTAGGGGATGCCGTGCGCCTTGCCAACCAACCCTACAGCCTACCACAACTTGCCCTTGCCGCCTGCCTTGTGCTGCTCACCTCTGCCTTGGTGGTCGGGGCGATCAGCAGCCTGCCGATTGAAGGGGCGCCGCTGGGCTGGGATTGGCAACTGATCTGGACGCCGATTCAAAATGGGCAAGTGGATTATGCCAACGGCTCGATGCGCCTAACGCCGTGGGGCTTACCGATGCTGTTGCCGCTCAGCTTTCTCTCCTTTCGGCTGAGTTGGGGCATTGTCACCTTCATCACGCTGATTGCCTATCTGCTCAGCGTGCCGCGTGCGGCGCGGCGTTGGCAGTGGGCAATCTACGCGCTGCTGCTCTTTACTGCTTACCCTGCCATGCGCCACATCGCCGATGGCAACATTGAAGGCTTCATCCTGATCGGCATTCTGCTGATCAGGTTTGGCTATAACCGTGGGCAGCCTTTCGCGCTGGGCGTGGGAGCGTTGATCGCTACTGCCAAGCCACAGACAGTTTGGCTTTTGGTGGTGTGGGTGGGCATTTATCTGCTGTGGCAGTGGCAGCCGCGCCGTTGGCTGCGCGTTGGTGCGGTCGTGCTGGCGGTGGTGCTGCCCACCATGCTGATTTACGGCGCAGCCTGGTGGGCAATGATGCAGGTTGGGCATCAGGTTGGCACGCCGGTAGATGTTAGCCTGCTTGCCAGCTTAGGGCGTTTGGGCTACCCGATGTGGCTGTTTGCCGTCTTAGGTGCGCTGATCGTCGGCATTTCAAGCCTGCTGGCACTGCGGAACGCCAAACAGCTGACCCGCGCCAAAGTTGGTATGCTGATCAGCGCGTCAATGCTGATCTCGCCGTATACCTCTAGCATCAGCCTGATCACAGCCTTTGCCTTCGCCGTGATCGGGCTGTTGCCGTCGCGTCCGCGCTTTGCGCTGGCAGTTCTGATCCTCACCAACAGCTTGTACTTTCTGCCGCACGATCTAGCGCGTGCCTACAGCGCCTATCTGATCACTTGCCTGCTGGTGCTGATGTGGGCGGTCTGCTGCGGGCAAGCGCGCACGGAAAGCTAATCAAGCTGCTGGCGGACTGCCTCGTAGAGCGTCTCGGCGCGCAGGTCAGCAAGCGCGAAGCAGGCGCCGCCGAGATGCTCTGCCAACTGGCGTGCCAAGCCCTGATCAAAGGCGGCGTGTTCCATGTTGATCGTCACGTTGCGGATATTTGCCTCACGGATGCGGTCTGCCAATTGATGTGCCTCTTGCTGCGGCGGCAAGTCGCTAAGCGAGACGTTGCCGGCGCCATCCGTTAAGAGGATCATGAGCGGCATCACGTCTGGATGCAGGCGCTTCTCGCGCTCAAAGACCTGAAATGCCAGCAGCAAGCCGGCTGAAAGCGGCGTTTTGCCACCGACGGGAATTTCAGCAAGCGCCTTGCGCGCTAATACAACCGAGTTAGTGGGCGGCAAGATCAAGTTCGCCCGATCTTTTTGAAAGACGATCAAGCCGACGCGATCACGGCGTTGGTAGGCATCCGTCAGCAGCGAGAGGATGGCGCCTTTGGTCGCTCGCATACGCTCGGTCACTGCCATGCTCCACGAGGCATCCACCACGAACAGGATCAGGTTGGCAGCGCGCTTCACACGGATTTTACGCTGTAAATCCTGCATTTCGATGCTGTAGGCAAGGTGTTGACGTGGGCGCTCTTTTTGGAAAGGCGCAGCGGCACGCAAGGTGGCATCAAAGGCGATGTCATCGCGCCGATCACCGGCAGGGCGCGCCTGAATGTAGCGTCCGCGTTTGCGGTCGGTGCGCGTTTGGCTGCGCCGTCCCGCCACTTTGCGCGTCAGGCGGTCAAGCGGCGTATCCAGCTTGCGCGTGTTGAACTCGGCAGTTGGGTCAACCTTTTTGCCGCCTTCCCACCAGCGCGAATCTCGATTATCAAAGACGGATTGCGGTGCAGGCTCGGTGCTGCCCGTTTCCGGTGGCTGTTCGGCGCTCTCTGTTTGCTCCGCGCTTACGGACTCACTTTTTTTTTATCGGAGTCAGCGCTCTGCGGGGCTGCCTGCGTCTCGTCAGTTTCCTCATACTGTGATTGCAACTGCTGAACGCGATCTTCAAGATTGTTCAGGCTTGCCTGTGCCTCATTGAAGGGACCGCGCTTCAGGCGGTGTGGCAGTGCCAGTTCAGCGGCAATCATAATATCGCGCTCGCTGATGCGCGTGCGCCCTTCAAGGGCAGCATGGGCGCGGGCTGCCTTCAAGATGACCAGATCGGCACGGTGACCATCCACATGCAGGCTGGCGGTCAGGTTGGCAATCGTGAACAGATCGCGGCTGGTGTAGGCAACCTGATCCACAATGCGGCGGGCGGCGTCAATTTCATTGCTCAGCTTCTGCTCAGAGGCTTGCCATGCGCCGCGAAAGGCATCGGCATCGGCATCAAAGGCGATGTGACGCTCAAGGATCGCCATGCGCTCACGCGGCGTCGTAATGCCGCGCACCTCGACAGAGAGGGCGAAGCGATCCAGCAGTTGCGGGCGCAGATCGCCTTCTTCAGGGTTCATGGTGCCAACCAAGATGAAGCGCGCAGGGTGCTGAAAGCTAATGCCTTCGCGCTCAACGGTGTTCACGCCCATCGCAGCGGAATCGAGCAGCAAGTCCACCACATGATCATCGAGTAGGTTCACCTCATCCACGTACAGAATGCCGCGATTGGTTGCCGCCAGCACGCCGGGATCAAAGTGGCGCTCGCCTTTTTTGATCGCCTTCTCAATATCCAGCGTGCCAACCACGCGATCTTCCGTAGCGCTGACGGGCAAATCCACCATGCGAATTTTGCGGATGGCAACAGGCAGGTCTTCGCCACGCGCTAGGCGTGCGCGGCAGTCATCACAGAGTTGATCGGGGCGATCAGGATCGCAGCTGAAGGGGCAATCTGCCACCACGCGGATTTCGGGCAGCAAGGCTGCCAGCGCACGCACTGCCGTAGATTTGGCTGTGCCGCGCTCACCGCGGATCAACACGCCGCCAATGCTAGGGTTGATCGCGTTCAGGCTGAGGGCAAGTTTCATGCGATCCTGCCCAACAATAGCGGTGAAAGGATACACGGATTGTCTAGCCATCGGGATTCTATACCTACTCGGTTGTTGCGGAGAATGGCACAAGTATAACGCCTTTGTGCAGGAATGAACAGAGTGGGTGTCGTTAAGGCAGGCGCTTAAAGCCTGCCCATCCGCGTATGTTTTAGTGCGCCACTACAAAAGATCGGCGAGGGTGGTCTTTTCCATAATCTCCAGCACGCAATCGCGCACACGGGTGAAAAGCGCCACCAGCGCAGCCTCTTTTTGGATAGGCGTAGCGCGGTAAAAATTTTTGCTGACGGTTTCGCTCGGCGCGAGCGGACCGTCCAGCAGGCGCACAATTTCGGCAATGGTAATGGTGTTGGCTGCTTTTGCAAGGCGGGAGCCGCCGCGCTGCCCTTTCAGGCTTGCCAAATAGCCGCCGCGCTTGAGCGTTAGAAGGATTTGCTCTAGAAATTTGGGCGGAATGCTTTGCGCCTGTGCAATCTTCTCGACTGAAGTGTGCTGCTCAGGGGCTTGGCGCCCCAGATAAACCAGTGCTAAAAGGGCGTATTCACTGCGTGAAGAGAGCTTCATCGTAAAATCCCATCGGGCAATAAAAGGTAAGTTCTATTATAGCCTTAGTTTGCTTTTGTTTTAGCCTCTGCGCCTTATCCCCTCAGTGGTTCGCCATGTGCAGGGCAAATTCACCCGCATGGCATATAATTAGGCGTGTAACCTGCTGTGCAGAAAGGATTTTCGATGCAATACAGAAGGCTTGGCGCTGCCGGTATGAAGGTCAGCGCGCTTAGCTTTGGCGGCTGGATTAACTATGGTGAAGGCAAAGTGGCGGAGGAGGAAGCCCGCCGCGTTGTGGAATATGCCTATGCCAACGGCGTGAACTACTTCGATCTGGCAGATGTTTACGGACGTGGCGAGGCTGAAAAGCAAATGGGTGCGGTGCTGAAACAGTTTCCGCGCCACACACTGGTGATCGCCACCAAAGTTTTTTGGTCAATGAGCGATGATGTCAATGATCGCGGCTTATCGCGCAAGCACATCTTCGAGAGCATTGATAAATCGCTGCAACGGCTCGGCACGGATTATGTGGATATGTATTTCTGCCACCGTCCCGATCCCGAAACGCCCATGATCGAGACGATCCGTGCCATGGATGATCTGATCCGCATGGGCAAAGTGCTGTACTGGGGAACGTCAGTCTGGACGGGCGCACAACTGCGCGAGGCGTGCGCCCTGTGTGAGCGCTACGGCTTGTATCCGCCGCAGGTGGAACAGCCGCAGTATTCAATGCTCTACCGTGAGCATTTCGAGACGGACATCCTGCCCACAGCCGTGCAGCACGGCATCGGGTTGGTGTTATGGTCACCGCTTGCCTTCGGCATGTTGACGGGCAAATATGATGAAGGCGTGCCAGCCGATTCACGCTTTGCGCGTGAGGACTGGGCAAAAGAGCGCATGATGACTGAAGAAAATGTGCAGCGCGTGCGGAATTTGAAGCAGATTGCCGATGATCTCGGTGTGACGCGCTCTCAGCTTGCCCTAGCGTGGACGCTGCGCCACAGCGGCGTTTCCAGCGCGATCATGGGCGCAACGAAGGTCAGCCAGCTTGAGGATAACCTGAAGGCGGCTGACCTTAAACTCTCAGAGGATGTGCTGCGCGCCATTGAAGGTGTGCTGGGCAACCGTCCACTGAGCGTGCAGCCTGTCGGCGGCGCTGAGTAAACAAAGACCGCACGCCCGAAACATTGAATGCCGCACGGCAGTGCTGTGCGGCATTTTTTACGTTTACTTAACAGCCGCTTAACTGTATGCTGTTATGGTTGAATTGTTAACAGCAGGTTAGTGGATTTTTTGATGCAAGATTTCTCAGCGCAAAATCTCAGAACGCTGCAAAGCCAAGACCTTTCCACCGTGTTTTTGGTCTCAATCAGCAAAAAGCGCCTTGCCCACCTTCAGCGTGGCAAACCAATGCATCTCTTTGATGGCGAATTGCTGGCAGCTATCGGCGCTATTGGGTTAGGTAGCGCCGCATTACTCACCAACTTTCTGGATCAGACCATCCTCAGCATTCTCCTAATTTGCGTTGGTGCCTATGCGCTTTTCCGTGCTGCATGGCAGACCAATCGGGTGAAGCGCCTTTGGTCAGAAGGTGTGCTGTTAATCGGCGAAATTGCCGATGTGAAAACTGTCTTTAAGCCAGATAGCGAAGATGGTGAAACGTATATTTGGATCACTTACCGCTTTGCAGTACCCGATGGCGAGCCGATTCAAGGTGTGCTTAAGATCAGCAAAAGCGGTACGGTTTACGTGAATCAACAGACTAAACTGCTGATGCTGCGCCGCACACTGCAAGATTTCCTAATGCTTTAGATAGAGGATGTGTATTATGGCTAATTTTGCTGAGCGTAACCGTGAAGTGCTGCAACTTCTCCCTGTTTCAGGGATTGTTTTCACACAAAGCAATCGAAGAGTATTCACACGACTGCGCGAAGGTAAGGGCATTTCAATGCTCGATCTGCCGCTTAGCCTGATTATTGGTGCATTTATGTGCTTGATGGGCAGCTTAATACTTTTCATAGTAATTTCGCCTGAGCAACGCAAGAACATTGACGGCTCACCTGAACTTGCCCTGCTGTTTGGCATCGGTGCGTTCGTTATTGGCTTGGGCTTCCTCTTTGGTGCAGCCAATTATGCGGATCGGATGACGCGGCTGTGGCGCGAAGGTGTGCTGCTGATCGGTGAAATAACCAATGTGAAGCGTGAATGGGGAACGGACTCTGACAACGACCCTGAAACCACATTCCATATCACCTACCGTTTTGATCCGCCGAACAGCGATGCTATCTTCGGAAAACATACGGTTACCGTGGCAGGGCATAGCCAAGAAACTTATAGCGACAAGAAACTCTTGATGCTCTATCGCTCTGAGCATGATAAATTGCTCTTCTAGCCACACGCTGCCAAGTTGCCATTTGGCTCACCATATTGCGAAAATCTTCTCACCGCAAACCGTGTGAGGATTTTTCGCCGCCTATGAATCGCCTAATCTGGTGGCTGCGCCGCGACCTGCGCCTGAACGATAACGCCGCCCTGCACTACGCGCTCACGAGCGCTGAGCATGTGCTGCCCGTCTTTATTCTCGACACAGCCCTGCTGAGCGCCGAACGCTTGCGCGGTGCGCGGATGGCGTGGCTTTTCGACGCTTTGCGCGCCATAGACGACTCGCTGCGCGCACACGGATCGCGCTTGATTGTTCGTGAAGGCAGCCCTGATCAGGCATTGCTCAGCCTGTGCGCCGAAAGTGGCGCTGAAGGCGTCGTCTTCAACCGCGATTACAGTCCCTATGCTGTGAAGCGCGACGCAGCCGTGCGGCGCGCCTTGCGCGAACGCGGCTTGATCGCACACGACTGCGCCGATCTGCTCATCCACGAGCCGCATGAAGTGCCAAGCAAAAGCGGCAAGCCCTATGATGTCTATTCGCCCTTTCGCCGCGCATGGGAAGCCCTGCCCAAACCGCAACCCTATCCCATCCCTGACGAACTGCGCGCCAAGCTGCGCCTGCCTGCTGAATTTGCCGCGCTGCCAAGCCTGCCTATCCCCGTTGGTGAGCAACCAGCACCACAGCCCATCGGTGCGCCAACTGAGGCAGAGGCACAGCGCCGCTTAGCGCAGTTCATCGCCGCGCCGATTTATCGCTACCACGAGCGGCGTGATCTCATGGCGGAAGACGGCACCTCTGCCCTTAGCCCATACTTGCGCTTTGGCATGATCAGCGCACGGACGTGCTACCACGCCGCGCAGCAAGCGCGTGCCGCCGCCGCTGATGAATCGGCGCGCAAAGGCGCTGATGTTTGGGTGAACGAGATCGTCTGGCGAGAGTTTTACTATCAAGTCTTGGCGCGTTATCCGCACAGCGTCCGCCATAACTTCCGACCCGCCTATGACGCCGTGCAATGGGAAGATAATCCCGCGCATTTGGCGGCATGGCGTGAGGCACGCACGGGCTATCCTGTGGTGGATGCCGCCCTGCGCCAACTGCTGCACACCGGCTGGATGCACAACCGCAGCCGCATGATTGTGGCGTCCTTCCTGTGCAAGGATTTGCTGTGCGATTGGCGGCATGGCGAGCGCTTCTTCATGCAGCACTTGCTGGATGGCGATGTGGCGAATAACGTTGGTGGCTGGCAGTGGACGGCTGGCACAGGCACAGATGCCGCGCCCTATTTCCGCATTTTTAACCCCGTCGCCCAGTCAGAGAAGTTCGATCCCGAAGGCAATTACATTCGGCGCTGGCTGCCCGAACTGGCAAAGTTGCCCGCCAAATTCATTCATGCGCCCTTCAGCATGAGCGCGGCGGAACAGCGCCATTTTGGCGTGCTGATCGGGCGTGACTATCCGCCGCCGATTGTGGATCACAGCGCGCAGCGGGAAAAAGCGCTGCGCATGTATGGCGCAGCCAAACAGGATAAAGATACAGCCTAGAACACAATCGTATCATCGGGATCATGCGGCTGATCAGGATCATCTGGGGCGTTTTCACCAAGCAAGACGAAGATCAGCACACCCAACGAGGCAATGATGAAGCTGCCAATCATACCGCCTGTTTGCCAAGGTCCGAGCGTTGGGCGCTGCCCAATCAGCGGTGAGTTTGAGCCAAAGCCCAGCACATCTGCCAAGCCGATTGCTGTTGCCAACACGATGCCGGTCATGCTCAGGCGCACGCCGATTTTTTGGGCAAGGTTGTGCCGCCGATTTGGATAGTAGGTGGCTTGAGCAAAGATATACACGCCGCTGATCAGGATGGAAAAGCCCGCCAAAATTGCCAGCACTTGCAGCACACCCACGCCGGCGCTTGCCTCCAAGCTAACCACGCTTGGAAACAAGCCGATGAAGGTGATCACGCCGCCTAACAGCGCAACGATGATGCCCAATTGTGCGAACTTGTGCGAGTTATCCATGCTCTCTCTTACTGCGCGGCACTCGGATAGCGCCAACGCAGTATAACATGCTTAGGGCATTTTGGCGCGCAGGTGAGCGGCTAAACTTCCCAGACCGATTGCCCGCTTAGAATGCGTGCCAGTTGATCGGGAAAGCGCTGCACATTCAGCGGCTTGCCCAAAAAGCTGTGGAAACCATGCTGACGAGCGCGCTCAAGCTCGCTGGTATGCACGCTGTACGCCACGATTGGCACATTCCGCACGGCAGGGTGTGCTATCAGGCTGCCAATTAGG
Source organism: Anaerolineae bacterium (assembly GCA_034436355.1). Lineage (GTDB taxonomy): Bacteria > Chloroflexota > Anaerolineae > Aggregatilineales > UBA2796 > CP2-2F. Next base: position 82,202 of record DAOTVQ010000016.1, on the reverse strand, counting down.
TTGAAGCCGTTGCCGTTTGGGAACTCCAGATCGAGGAAGATGACCCGCAGCGGCGGCAAATTATCGAGCAGCGCCGCCACTTCCTTAATCGAGCGCACCGCAGTGTAGGTCATACCTTGCTGCGTTAACAGCATGACCAAAACATCAATGTTGAGCTGATTATCATCAATGATTAGGGCGTGCGAAGTGTTCATGCTGAGTATTCCTTTTGTTGCAGGGTCAGGCGAGATGCCAAATTGATTGACCATTCAGGACGGCGGCAATTTGCAGCGGAAAATCGCGCAGGCTGATCGGCTTACCGATGAAGCCCGAAAAGCCTTTGGCGCGTGTTTTAGGCAGTTCAACGGCAGGATCAGAGGCAGAGATTGCCACAATTGGCACTTGGGCAAAGGCTGCCTCTGCACGGATGACATCGTAAACGTGGTAGCCGCTCACACCGTTCGGGAACATCAAGTCCAGCAGGATCAGGTCTATCGGCGCGAAGGCGTGCAAACGCGGCAGCACTTCCCGTCCGCCCCAGCGCTCAAAGCCCATTACGGCACCCTCGCGCTCAAGGATCAACTGCACAATTGCTCGATTTTTCATGTCATCTTCAAAGTAGAAGATGCGTTTTCCCCTTAAGATCATGGTAAAGTCCTTTGCGGAAAGCACTACGGCTGCACCAAGCTGCCGGTGTCATCCACTGCAACACCAAAGCTGGTTAGGCACTTACGTGCGCGCTTACGAACGTGCGGATCGGTATCTTCGAGGTATTGCCGTGCGATGCTGATCAGGCTCTTATCGCCCAGTGTGCTGAGTGCCTGCAAAATGGTGGCGCGCATGGTTGCCGAATCAGCGAGGGCAAGCAGTTCGATCAACTGCGGCACAGCCTCAATCGCATGCAACTCCTCTAGAATAGCGATAATCCGAAGCTGCACAATGGCATGGCAAAACGGCAAGGCTGCCACCAACGGCGCAACGCCTCATGCGGGTAGCGCTTGGCAAGCGCATTGGCAGCCGCATGTCCCAACAGCGGATTTTCGGCGCGCACTGCCATCACCATTGGCACGAACCAGCGTATATCGTCAATGTGAGCAAGGATGTTGGCAGCCCGCCAGCTGCGCGGTAAGCGTGTGTAGGATAAGGCGTCTAGCAGTTCAGGCACCGCCAATGTGCCATAAGCAAGCAGTTGTCGGGTTAGGGCGCTTGCGGCAAAGGGATCAGCACTATCGAGTTGATCGATCAGCGACTGAATATGGGCTAGGGCTTGTGTATCCTCAGACATTAAGTCAGCTCCACTAAACAATGTGCCAGACGGACTCGCCGTTGGCAATGCGTTCTATCAAAGCAGGGAAGGTGCTGAAGCTCAGCGGCTTGGCGATGGCGCCGTTAAAGCCGCTTTGCCGCAGTTGGGCAACTTCTTCGTTCATGACGCTGGCGGTTAGGGCAATGATGCTTGCCTTTTGATAATCGCCTTCGGCGCGCAAATGTTGCAACATGCCGAAGCCATCCAAAGGCGAGACGTGAATATCCAGCAGGATGACGTTCGGCTGCGGTGCAAGCGCCTTCACACGCGCTATAAAGTCATAGCTATCGCTGAAGATATGCAGCCGTTCGGCGGGAACGCCCATGCCGCGCAGCAAGATCATCTGCATGATCTCTTGGCTCAGCTTGTCGTCCTCCACATAGAGGTAGGTCAGCTCACGCATAGGGTGCCTCAGATTTTAAGAGCGGCGTTTCAACTGCCTGCACAGGCAGTTCGATGAAGAAGGCTGAGCCTTCACCAAGTGTGCTTTCCAGCCAGAGTTTGCCGCCGTGCGATTCGACAAGGCGCTTGGTGATTGGCAGACCAAGCCCGGTGCCGCCGGCGTGCTGCACACCGCGCTCGGTCTGGCGGAAGGGCGCAAAGATAATTGCCTGCTCTGCCTCAGAGATGCCCGGTCCGCTATCAATCACAGCAAACAGGATATGGTCGCCACGCTGTTTGGCGCTCAGCGTTACGCTGCCTTGCTCGGTGAATTTGATCGCGTTCGAGAGCAGGTTCAGCAGCATTTGGCGCAGGCGTCGGCGATCAACGCGCAGACGCGGCAGGTCGGCATCAATATCCTTCACAAAGTTGATCGGACGGTCGGCGATCAAGCTGTGCGCGGCGGCGATCACCTGCTGAATCTCGGCGTGCGGATCAACAGCATCCTCAAGGAAGAGCGTCATCATGCCGGCTTCGATCTTGGTCATATCCAGCACATCGTTGATGAGTGAGAGCAGGTGGCGTCCGCTATCCAGCGCTTTTTGCAGGGCGTCGCGCTGGGCATCGTTCACTTCGCCCAACATGCCGAGCGCCACAAAGTCCGTGAAGTTGAGGATAGCATTCAGCGGTGTGCGAAGTTCGTGGCTCATGCTTGCCAAGAACTGGCTTTTCATCTGATCAACGGCGCGCAGTTTCTCGGCAACTTGCACTTGTTCATGGTAAAGGCGCGTGCGCTCAACAGCAGCGGCGGCAAGATCGGCAACGGCGCGCAAGAAACGGCGTTCATCCTCGCTGTAGGTGCGCGGCGTGTTGCTGGTCACATTCAGAATGCCGATCACGCGCTCACCAAGCGTCAAGCCGACCGCCATCATCGCCTGTGCGCCTTGCTCAAGGTAGAAGGCACTGTCCTCGGCTGCCATCAGCGTTGTGGTGTTCATATCTTCCACCACAAAAATCTCGTTCAATGTCCAGTGCTGAAGGCGCTGCGCCTCAAAGCGCCGATCACGTGCAACGGCTTGCGTTGCGTTGGCAGGGCGCAGCGCCACCATCTCAAGGTCGGTGGCGGTGCTTCTATCGAAGTTCTCGTAGAGCGCCAGGACAATGTTCGCCTGCGGATCGTCCATGTGCTTGGCGAGGGCATCCACAATGCCGACGTAGCTCTGCACGGCGTTGATGGACTGGCTGACCTGATACAGCACCTCTGCTTCGCGCTGAGCGCGTGCCACCTGTGCGGTACGCTCTAACACGCGTTGTTCTAAGAACGCTTCGGAGGCGCGTAGGGCGGCATTTGCCTGTTCAAGGCGCTGGCGGCGGCTGCGTTCCACGCCTTGCAGATGGTTCATAAAGGTGAGCAGCATGGCGGTGGCGGCGGCGGTGTATTGAACGGCGTAGAAGGCACGGCTGAACGTCCAGCGTGGCGCATCGGCAAAGTTAACCAGCACCAGCAGCGTGGCGGCGGAAGCCACTGCCAGCCACAGCACAAAGCGCGGATTGAAGAAGACTGCGGCGATCAGCAGGGTGATGATGTTGAAGTAAACTAGGGCATCGCGGGTGGCGGGAATAAACGGTGTAACTGTGAAGATCACCCATGTGATCAGAACAACAGCTAGGGCTGTGCGGTTGGTTTTTCCGCTGCGGTGGTGATAGAAGTATAGCCCTTTGGCGATGAACAATGCCACTAAGGTTGCCCAAGTATCTGCGCTGCGGATGGCAAGCGGATTGTTGATGAGGATCAGCGCAATGAGGATCCACCCAATCGGGATGATGACCAACAGCAAGGCGTTCAGCAGCCGTGCGCGGCGCTGTGCTTCATCCTCAACCAGATGGGCAGCAGGCGCAGTCAGCCGCTGCCAAAAACGTGCAAAACGCGGATTTTCAGCCTTAGGGGGTGGTGCGTCTGTCACTTCTCGAATTCCTACCCTTCGCTATTATATATAATATATATGAGAGCGTTCTCATGTCTCTGCTATAGGATATGCCTAGCTTGGCAGCAGGTCTAGCTGGCTATTGGGAGAGTTTCAGCCGATACCTACCTAGCCAAACGGATAGGCGACTTAGATGAGTGCATTTTTGGTAGCGAGGACGATTGCCTCAGCGCGTGTTTGGACGTTCATCTTGTGCAGAATGTTGGCGATGTGAAATTTGACGGTTGAGACGCTAATAAACAAGGCAGCTGCGATCTCATTGTTGCTGCTACCTTCCGCCATGCGGCGCAGCACTTCGATCTCGCGCTCGGTCAGCGAGAAGGTCTGGTTGATTTGTATGCCTGAGGGTGGCGTGTGGCGCAGCACATCGGTTACCTGTGGCGAAAAAACCTGATTGCCACCTTGCACGGCGCGGATAGTGTTAGCGAGATCGGCAGAGAGTGCGCCTTTCAGCACATAGCCATCCGCGCCGTTCTGTAGCATGGCATGAATGCTTTCATCATCCTGAAAGCTGGATAGCACCAAAATCTTGATGTTGGGAAAGCGCTGACGGATGATTTGTGCTGTCTCCACGCCGCCAAGCACGGGCATCATCACATCCAGCAAGACGAGATCAGGCTGATATTCTTCACAAAGCTGCACTGCTTCTGCACCGTTGCTGCCATGCGCCACCAATACGATATCTTCGGCATTGGCAAGCGCAAGGCTTACCAACTCATGGGTGTGGCGATGATCGTCAATCAGAATGATGCGCGTCTTGGTCTGTTGAGTCATGTGTGGCAAGCTCAAACCTTTGTATAAATCTCTACAGCCCAAATTATAGTAAAGAATGTGCCATACTTTTGAATCTGCATAAAAAATTCATAAGGTTTGTGCAGCATAAACAGCGCGAATGAGAGTCGCGCTGCGCTAAGGTGCAGAGAAACAGCTGAGGTGGTTAGAGGTTGTTTGGGAGAGTAGGTTGTGCCGATTTCAGCTTGCGCTCGGCAATGATGCGGTCTAGGGTGCGGCGCAGTTCGGGCATGGGCGGCAGCGGCTTATACATTAGGGCGTCTGCCTGCGCCTTTGCTTTCATCGCTTCTTCTTCATCGGGGCTAAGGCGGTAAGCAGTGATTAGGACGATTGCGACCTTGCTAAGGCGTGGGCTTTGCCGCAGCCGTGCGCCCACTTCGGGTCCGGATACTTCGGGCAGGCGAATATCAATAATTGCTAATTCGGGCAAATCGCCCGTCACATTCCCTTTATCTACATCCTCTACCCAAGCGACTGCTTCGCCACCATCCACAAAGGCGATGCCTTCAATGCCCCAAATCTCGAACATGGCAAGCAGCACATCGTAAATATCCGGTTCGTCTTCGACAACCATCCATGTAGACAAAGTAGTTCCCTCACAGGTTTGGCGGCGCGATTTGAGTCTATATAAGTTTAAGGCGAAATGCGAAAATAGCAAGAGAATGCTTGCTACAGCAGTGCAAAAAACCTGAACTTGTGACCATTATTTTATGGGGAAGAAGGCGGTGAAAATTGCTTCAAGGGAAACCTGCCTGTGGAGCGCTCGGCGGCGCCCCACAAGCCGCTGTAGCTTCTATTCGCCCTGACTTTCGGTAACGCGCACCAGCGGCAGCCAAAAGCTGAAGATGCTGCCGATGCCCGGCTCGCTATTCGCCCACACCCTGCCGCCGTGTCGCTCGATCACCGTCCGCACAAGGCTTAAGCCCAAGCCCGTACCAGTGATGTGATCGGTGCCGGGTTCACGCGCACGGTAAAAGCTGCTGAACAGCCGCTCTTGGCGCTCTTTGCTAATGCCATAGCCGTTATCCTGCACTTCAAAGATCAGGCGGCGCTCTTTGAAGGTGAGCCGCACCTGAATAAAGCCACCATCGGGCGTGTATTTGATGGCATTGTTGATCAGGTTGCCCATAGCTTGCCGCAGTTGAGAGGCGCTGCCACGCACAAAAAGCAGCGCTGGGCTAATGTGGGCGGTGATGGTGTGCTTCTTCAGCCGTGCAGCGCTGCCTTGTGCTTCCACTTCAGCGCTCACCAAGCTGTTAAATTCCACTTCATTCCAAAGTGCTTCCCGTTCGCTTTCCACTTTTTCAAGCGTTAGCAAGTCTTCGATCAGTGTGCGCATGGCTTGTGTAGCTTGCTGCACATTCTTGATGTATTTGGTCTGATCCGCCGTCAGGCGCTCTGGCGGCAGGGAATGCACGAACATATCAAAGTAGTTGATCGCCACGCTGAGCGGATTGCGTAGGTCGTGGGATGCCATGCGGATCATGTGGGACTTGATCTCTTCCAGCTCGCGCACTTCGGCATACAAGCGCGCTTGGCGCAGCGCAGAAGCGATCTGGCTGCCCAGCGCTTCTGCCATGCCGCACTCATCCTCCGTGAAGCGCCGTTCATGGCGTCCTTCCATCGCAAAAGCGACGCCAACAACTTCGATCATAGGCGATTGCGCTGCGGTTGGCGCGGTTGCCAGCGGAATGACCAACAGCGCACGGACTGTGTGTGCCGTCATAAAATCGCGCAGGGCGTCCGAGATGAGGCGCGATTGCGCGAAGTAGCCTGCGCTGCGCTGAGTCTTGATGGCGTGACGCACTTCGGGCAGGCTTTCTAGGTTGAAGGTGCTGCCAATGCGCGGCAGCATATCGGTGGTGCGGCGGGCGGTTGGCAACCGATAGGCGTGCGTGAACTCTAATTCGCCGTGCAAGCTGCGATAATCTGCCATCACCACACTTGAAACGCGCAAGGTTGTGGCAAGTGCCTGCGCAGCAATCGCCAGCACCTGTGCCTTTTCCAAGCTGGTTGAGATCATGCGGCTGGCAGTGTAGAGCGATGCCATTTCATCGGCCTGGCGGGCTGCCTCGCGGTAAAGGCGCGCATGGTCTAGGGCAATGGCAGCCCGCTGAGCAAGACGCTGCACAAACGCAACATCCGTTGCGCTGAAAGTGTTGGGCAGTTCGCCTTCCAGCCAGATCACGCCGATCACTTTTCCGCGCAGTTCAATCGGCATGGCAACGGCAGATTGCGTCTCTTCAAGCGCATATTCGGCACGGTGATCGGGATCAGCGGCAAGGTTGGTAACGTGCTGGGCTGTGCGGGTGCGTGCAGCGCGCCCGACAATGCCGCGTTCAAACGTCCAGACCTGATCGTGCACAGCTGTAGAAGGGTAGCCCAGTGCCGCCAGTGGTTTGAGGGTGCCTTCTTCCTCGCCAACGGTCACAAACATGCCGGCGGCAGCGCCGGTTCGCCGCAATGCCCAGTCCATCGTGAGCATCAGCACATTGTCGAAGTCCAGGGTGGCGCCCAGCTCTTTATCAACATGCTGAAGCATTTTCAATTCTTCAAGTTGTTCTGCCAAATTTTCGATTAGGTCAGACACTTTCGACTCCTAGAAAGCGTAAGATCGCTGCATCGCGTTGCGCGTGAGGCATGGTGACGATGGTGGTATGCCCTGCCTCTGGCACATTGATGACCTCTGCCTGTGGCATTCCTGCTTGCATCTGGGCAAGCGCTTCTTCGGTCAGCACAGGGGCATCCGCGCTGAAAATGCCCATGCCTGCCCGCACGATCAGGACTGGGCAGCGCACTTGCGGGTAGCATTCAGGCAACTGCTGCCACTGCGCCACCGCCGCGGGGCTGCGCTCCGCATCCAGCACATAGCGCGCCATCTGGCGGATGTAGCTGCCATCTGCCTGTTTGCGAAGGTTGCTGCGCAGCAGCAGGTCGAGTTCTTCGGTGTAAGGCTGATAAAGCGGCTGATCCTTATACCGATCAACATAGGCATCCAGTGATGGGTAGCGATAGGGCATCAGATCATAATAGGCATTTAGCCGCTGAAGCTCTTCAGGGTTGGGCGGCGCGCCGCCATCAATAAGGATTAAGCTGCTCACGCGCTCGGGATAGTGGGCGGCAAAAAAGACGCTCAGCATGGCGCCGAACGAATGCCCAACCAACGTACACCGACCAATGTTAAGCCGATCTAGGGCAGCAGCAAGCTCTAGTAAATGGATGGCGATCCCATATTCGCCGAAGGGCATATCACTGCCACCGCGCCCGCGCAAATCAGGTGCGATCAGCCGCCGCCGCCCATTGAGCAGGCGTGCCAAACGTAGTGCTTCAATGCCATTGGCGGTGATGTGGTGCAAAAAGACCACAGTGGGCTGTTCGCCTTGCCAATCGCGCACCAACATACGAATGCGGTATGCCATAACACGGTAAGTGAGATGTGCGTTCATTCATACCTCGTTTCACCGATTAAACACAAAACGAGGGCGCGTTGCTCAAAAAGCCCCGACGCCCTCGTCCCGTTTGAAAATGCAGCGATGCAGCGCGCTCTAGAGCGCTTTTTGCGTCTTTACGTCGAACAGGTGCATGTTCAGCACATCAATCACAACCTGAATACGCTGCCCGACGTGGGCTTGCGTGCGTGGGTCAAGGCGTGCCACAAAGGTCTTGCCACCTTCCTCAAGGTAGAGGATTTTCTCGTTGCCCATCTGCTCAACAACATCCACGTTTGCCTCGATGGGCGCCGGCTGGATGCTGGGCGGGGTGAAGTGTGAGTCGTGGATGACCTCTGGGCGCAAGCCAAGAATCACTTCCGAGCCAACATGATCGCGGTAGCGCTCATAGCGGTGTTCTGGCACTGGCAGGCGGTAGCTGGGCGTTTCGACGAACAGTTTGCCACCCTCATCCACAAGGCGAGAATGCTCAAAGAAGTTCATAGATGGACTGCCGATGAAGCCTGCCACGAAAATATTGGCGGGATGATCGTAGAGATTTTGCGGCGTGTCAATCTGCTGCAATTCGCCTGCGCTCATCACGGCAATGCGCGTACCCATCGTCATGGCTTCCACCTGATCATGCGTCACATAGATGAAGGTGGTGCCAAGCCGCTGATGCAGCTTGCTGATGAAGGCACGTGCCTCAACGCGCAGTTTGGCATCTAGGTTGGAGAGCGGCTCGTCCATGAGGAAGACCTGCGGCTCACGCACGATGGCGCGCCCCACTGCCACGCGCTGGCGCTGACCGCCTGAAAGCTGGCGCGGCTTGCGGTCTAGCAATTGATCAATCAGCAGGCTTTTGGCGGTTTCGCGCACGCGGCGGTCAATTTCTTCCTTTGGCACTTTGCGAAGCCGCAAGCCAAACGCCATATTTTCGTAAACCGTCATGTGTGGGTAGAGCGCGTAGCTTTGGAAGACCATTGCAATATCGCGGTCTTTGGGCGCAATATTGTTGACGACGCGGTCGCCAATCAAAATCTCGCCGTCGGAAATCTCTTCCAGCCCTGCTAACATCCGCAAGCTGGTTGTTTTGCCGCAGCCCGAAGGCCCAACAAGCACGAGAAATTCTTTGTCTGCAACCTCGATGTTGAGGTCTTTCACCGCGACCACGTCGCCGGCGTAGCGTTTATAAACGCTTCTGAACGATACGCTTGCCACCGAAACCTCCAATAGTTATTATAGAGTGTCCTAGACCGAGCCAAAGGATATTTGCAATGCGCTCGGCAGCGAGATAAAGCGCTTTTGGCAGTATTATGTCACCCTTTGCCAAGTTGCACAACAAATTGGTCGGCGCGTTTTGCCATTTTGCCCAATCTGCTGCGCTGCTTGGGCAATCTGCTAACTGGGCGGTGGCTACATGCCAAACCAGCCCATCAGTTTCATGACCATGCCCATGTTGCGCTCTACTTTGACCTTGCCGGACATGAACGCCATCATCGGGTTGAGTTCGCCGCCCATAATCTTCATTAGGTCAGCAGCTTCAGCGCGCAAAATAGCGTCTGCTTCAGTGGGTGGTGTGCCTTCGCCAACGTTTAAGGTGCCATCGTTCACCTGAAGCCAAAACGAGCCACCGCCTTCGCCGCCTAGCTCAAAGGCGATGAGCGCCTTGTCGCCACGCGCTTTGTCGGGGTTAAAGCGCTCTTGCAGCTTGTCAAACATATCGGTGATGCTGGTAAACATTCGGCTTTACTTCCTTTTCAAGTATTGTTGATATGTAAGGGTGAGTATAGCCTGTTTGGAGAAAAAGTGCCGAAAAACATTTGGGCGCATTGCGCTGCGCCCAAGTGTGCCTTAGTGTCAGATTAGGTGGTAGGGTGAAAGCAGGTCATCCACGTCATCATCGCCGAGTTCAAAGACCGCTGCCATCTGATGTGCCATCTCGATGTGCTGCCGCTGCAAGCAGTTTTCGTGGGCAACCATAGAGAGCGCTAAGGCGATTGCCTCTCTGTACTGCCCCTGCGTTGGCAAGTAGTGTTTGATGGTGGCTAAATGCGCAGCGATGCCCTTCGCTTGAATGATCTGAGCACTCTCTTGCAAGTAGTCGATCATCTCGGACGGTGAGAAATGGTTCAATTTCGGGTAGGCGCAGAGTGCTGTGATCCGCTCTACAGGCAGCCAGTCACTTGGCGAGATGAACATCGCCACAATCTCGATGTAGGAACGGAGCGTTCTATCTAGATAGTTCATAATATCTATATCCATCCATCGCATGTTCATAGAGGGGCTCTCACACTTGGCAAGATCGACGTTCACCCCTAGCCTACAAGCACTCGATCTGGTATGGCAATGCGTAGTACTACCCAAAAATGCCTATTTTTGCCGCGCACATTCGGTTGCAAAATACTACAATAGATGGATATGGTAGCCTGTGGACAGTTAGTTAGAGAAGGATTGCACCGTGACCAACATAAGCTATCAGCAGCCAAGCGAAGCCTGGACGTTCCTTGAGTGGTGTAAAGCTACCGCCTTTTACGATCCCGCTCAAAGCATTGCACATCATCACCGTCTCTTTCAGGAAGCGACTGAATCACTTCATGGAAACCTTGCCCTTGAGATCAGCAGCGATAAATTTGGCAAATGGCTGCGTGGCGAGCCAATTAATCTGCGTGCCGATGCGCTGTGTGCTATTGGTGTGCTGCACCAGTTTGCCCGCCACCAGAATATCCTTGTGCTGAATGGCATCAATTTGGTCGCCCATGCACGCTTGTTCTTGCGCTCTACAGCCGTCTGCGCGCAGCCTTTTGCTGAGCTGACGCCCGAAGAAGTTGCCCAACTGCAAATTGATTCAGGCTTTCAAGCCAGCGCAGGGATGAGCGAAACGCTCAGCGAACTCTATCGGCGTGTTTTTCCCAGCCCGTCACAGGTCATCTTTGGGCGCGATCACGATATGAGCCAACTGCTAACCCTGCTGGAAGATAAGCGCAACCCAATCCTGTGCATCAGCGGCACCGCCGGTGATGGCAAAACGAATTTGGCTTGGCACGCCATGTGTCGAGCGCTGGACGAAGGCTTGTTCACCCACTTTGACTGGGTGACCGACCGCAGCATGTATGTGGATAGCAACGGTGAACCACGCCCAACCGGCTTGCCTGCACTGCATACGGACTCGATCTTCAACAGCATGATCAAACACTTTAATTGGGACGAATTAAAACTGCGAGCGACTAACCTTGCCAGCCAATGCGCGCAGCGCTTCTATGAAGGGCATTATTGTTTGGTGCTGGATAATATGGAGACGCAAGGGCAGTTGGAACATTTCCTAAAGGCGCTGAGCGTGTTGGTGCATCCTAAAGTGCCGCGCACCAGCCGCATTCTGATCACCTCTCGCGTTGAATATCCAACTATGAATGTTAAATTTATGCCGATCAAAGGGCTTGCCTCCGAGGCGGTCATACAGTACATTCAATACGTAGAGCGCAATCAGAACAACATCCTGTTAACTGACGATGAGCGTCAGGCACTGGCAAAAGCCACTGGTGGTAATCCGTTGTTCATTCAAATTGCCATTGCACGCTATGCACGCGCCCAAACGCGGCAAACAATGAGCGAATTGATCGAACATATGCAGGAAGGCGATAGATTCTATAAAGCCTTCCAAAACCTGTTCGGCGGCTTGTACGACGCGCTGAGCGCTACAGCGCAGCAGATCGCGCTGGATGCGGCAATTTACGGTGGGGAAATTCTTCAAGAGGATTTGCTGAGCGACGCTGCCATGCACACCGAAAACGAAGATGCCTTTGAGCAGGCGCTTGCCGAGTTGGTCGATCAGCGTGTGTTAGTGCCAAGCAATGTGCGTGGCAATTTCACCATGCACCCACTGATCCGTGCCTACCTGACCCGTGTTAGAGACACGCGATGAACCGAGATGAGGCACTTCAACGCGCCGCTTACACCTGGCGTGAATTACAGCAGGCACATCACAGGATGTGCCGTGCTGAATTTATGCCCGCCGTCAAGATTTATCGGCGCGTTTTGAAGAAGCTCCGCACCTATCTAGACGATCCCGAAACCTATCCCGAATGGCACACCGTCTCCGATAGCGAAGAGCAGCCTTCCCGTAATTGGCTGTGCGTCTACCTCTCCGAGTTTTATCAACATGCCTACGGCTGGAACGGCTGGCGCTGGCTTGCCAAGCCGATCTTGCATGATCCTGCCCTAGAGTCGCTTTCGCTGCGCGCCTGGTCACGCTTTCAGAGCGCGGTGGCGTGGTCGAACTTCCGCTATACCACGCTCAGGCACATTGAACGGACGCAGAAAGCAGCCCTTGCACGCTTGGCAGGGCAAAACTTGCCTTTTGAAGAAGCCCTGCATCACTTAGTGCTAACTTATGTCTATCAGCTTAACTTTGGCAAAAAGCGCGCCTATTATCATGCGAAAGAAGCTGTGGCGCGCCTTAGCTTTGAAACGGCGCCGTTTTATAGATTCCGTGCCTTAGTGCTGTACAACAACACCTCTCGTGTTTTCGCACGTTATGACGAGGCGTTGGATACTCTACGTGAGATGGATCACTACGCGCAAAAGCTAGGCGTTAGCCAAACACCGCTTGATCCTGCGTTCATGTATGGCTGGTCATACTTGGGCAAGGGCGATCTGGCAAAAGCACGCGCCTGCTTTGAGCGTGCCATGCACAACGCGGAAGCCTGCGGCATGTTCTATGAGCAAGGGCGCGCACTGTTCAGCTTGGGAAACATTCTGATGCAGGATGATCCCTATACGGCTGAAAAGTTTGTGCGTAAAGCCATTGAGGTTTATTTCGATAACGATCACGGTGAGCTAAACCGTTTACAGGCTTTTGGGCAAGGTTCAGCCGCACCGCACATGATAGCGCTGTGCCTGACCTATTTGGCAGAAGCGTTGACGCTGCAAGGTGCGCGGGCAACTGCCCTAGACCATGTACGCGAGGCGATTACCATTCAGGCAAAGGTAGACGATCCCGGTCCACTCTATGACTTGCTCTTGTTTACTGTAAGCAGCAGCCTTCGCCTAAGGCGCTGGCACTACATGCTGTATTATGGTGTGTGGCTGCTGTGGCTGCATATGCGCTATGTGGGGCTAATTCAGCACACGGGCAACATTATATTGGCGCGCCTTCGCCGAAGGCACTAGGCGTTGGGCTGTGCTATAGATGTAGCGGAACAGACCTAATCTGCCAGCAAGCGTTTTAGCAGTGGCACAAGATCAGGTGGGCAGGGTGGTGACTCAGCGGTATGTTGGAATAATATTTCCCACCACGTATCGCGCCCAGATTGTCCCAAAAATCTATTCAGTTTCTGAACAACCACTTCGTTAAAGAAATCTTTGCCATGAATACAGTGCGAATATTGATCGGTTGCCGTTTTGCTTTGTAAGGCAACGAGGCGTTCTTCGTAGATTGGCAGCCAGCTTTCAGGGGCTAAGTGTGCCTGCCACGCTTCGAACTGATGTTTTATCTCATCTTTGCTGCTGATAGGCTTAGCCAACAGGCGGCGCGGAAAGCCTTCTTCACCACGACAGAACTGATGCGCGCCATGCTCATATAGCACTCCTGAAAGCGCGCCGTGCTGTATCCATACGGCGCGTTCAGCCTCAACCAATGTTGCGAAGTCGCTCTTTTCAAGGCGTTCGCGTTGCTTAGGCGGCACCCTCGCCATTAATTCATCAGGCGCAATGATGAAGTTCTCAATCATGATGCGCGGCAAGAACAGCAAGCGTGGATGCTTATCTTGTAGTTCAGCAAGTTCTTCTGTGGTGCGCCAATCCCGATCCAATATGCCCCAGATGACATGGTCGGTACGGCTCACCTCTTTGATGACCATTGAAGTGCCATCAGCGCGTTGGATAGCAAGCTGTGCGCGCCAATTTTGCCAGTGTCCATCGCGCTCACCTGCCGAAAGGAAGGCTTCAAGGGCAACCTGATCATCTTTGCCCTCAACGGCTACGCCGCGCATCCCGCCCCGCAGCAGGTTTTGCCAGCCAATGCTCATGCAGGCTGCCCTTCAAAATCCAGCGCAAAGCGCTGCGAAGGTGCATATTCCTGAGCGACAAGCTCCGCGTGTGATGTGATGATCAACTGCCCTTCTTTGTCTGCTACGAGGCGATTTAGTTCGTGGATCAGGCTGCGCTGCCACGAGCCGTGCATGTGCAAATCTGGCTCATCAATCAACACCACACCGCCTTGCATCAGCCAACGGCTGACCATGAAGATAAGCAACACCACTTGGCGCTCACCGGAACTAAGCGCCTCTAAAAAGTGTGTGGTGCGCGCCTTGCCACTCCCAACCTGCACAAGCAAGCGCAGATTGTCGTCGAAATCGGTCAGGCGTTTGCCGTTCTGCTCTAGAAAACGGTTGATGTGTGCAAGAGTCTTCTGAAAGCGCGCAGGGCTGCGAATTTTGTGATTACGCAGCATCGCCTCAATGTGGCTTTCGGCACGATCTGAAGCACTGTAGGTGACTAGCCAGCGGTAGAGCGCTTCCGGCGCAGGTTTAGGGCGCACCGTAGGGCGCATAATTTGGCGTGTTTCAGCCTCTAAAAAGAGCAGGTTCGGTAAGCGCAGCATTTCATCAAGCGCGCCCAATTGCAGGTATTCTGCCCAATTAGCAAGTTCGGCAAAGTGATCAGACTCAGGCTTGCGGCTGAGTGTTGGTTTGCCGCGCTTGCCGCGTTGTTCACCGATTGAAAAAGAATCTGCCGCAGCAGCTTCAATGAATTTTGAGGCTTTCTCGGAGCGTGTCATATATAGCCAGATCGAAGGCAGGTTTAGCTCTGGTTTAGCGCGGTAAATCACATCAGGTATGGTGGAAAGCTGCAAATCACGCACCTCAACGGCGATTAATTCTGCTTCAGCCAGCACGCCGCGCTGATTGTGTTGAGATTCGCTAAGCGGCTTGCCGCGCCGCAGCCATTCATCAAAGTTTTCCCAAAGCAGGGCAATGGCGCGCAAAATCGTGCTTTTACCAATGCCGTTTGGTCCGCTCAGCAGCACATTTCGCAGTGGGCTTTCCGTCCAGTTATCGTAAAAGGTCAGGTCATGATCAGGCACGCCTGGAATGCCTTTTAGTACCACGCGATGGATATACATGGCTTGCTTTCTAACGTCATCTCAAGATGGCAATCTTTAGTTCGTGCTGCACTCTAGCTTACCTGTGCTATACTCCTCCGTCAAGAGACCAGCATGAGGGATAGACACGCATGAACCGCCGCTTTTTAGCGCGCTTGGTGGCAGTTAGCACGCTCTTGGCAGCCTTGCACGGCACGCTGCCAAGTGCCGCCCAGCCCAGCAAGCCCTTCAGCCTGCCCTTCAACACGCCGCCCGGACCCACCACCTGGCTGCTTAGCCAGCAGTTTGGCAACACAGTGGGCGCCTTTAACTACGGGCGCTATTGGTATGCCGGTGGGCAAAATTTGCACTTTGGCTTGGATTTTTGGGCAGCCTGTGGCACGCCCGTCGTGGCGATTGCCGATGGCGTTGTGGATCAGGTGGATAATTTCAGCTTTGGCTTAGAGCCGCACAACTTAACCATCTTTCACCGTGAGTTAGGCTACACATCCGTCTATGGACATTTGAACGCCAAACCAAGCCTGATGCGTGGGCAGCCGGTGCGGCGCGGCGAGGTAATTGCCACCGTGGGCGACCCTGACCGCACTTGCCAATCGCGCCCGCACTTGCACCTCGAAATCCGCAGCGCGAACTATGGCGTGTCCTACAACCCTATGCTGCTGATTGACGCTGAATGGGAGACGCTTGCCAGCATTGGCTATCACCATTTTGGCGGCTTTGTGAAAGACCTCTACCACCCAAACCGCTGGCAGAGCGCCTATGATCAGCCGAACGTGGATTTTAACGAGCGCCCGCTGAATGAGTTTCGGCTGAGCTACCCGCCGCCAGCACGCAATGCGCCCTCACCGCTAACGCTGCCCAACTTTAACGCGCCGCCGCTGGGCGAAGGCTACGCCACGCTGCGCCGCCTGACTGCCAGCGGCTGTTGTGCGCTGCCCTTCTGGGCGCCCGACTCAAGCTCGGTCTACTATTACGATGGCGCGGATGGCGCCTTAGCAACGCGCTACGCCGTCAGCCTGAACGGCGAGCGTGCGCCGCAGCCCGTTGGCGAAGCGCCGCACCGCCTTTACTCGCCCGATGGCGTTTGGGAAATTGCCCAGTTCGACGGGCGCACGCGCACCACCAACCGCATCAGTGGCGAATGGCGCGAAGTCTCGACGGGCGGCGCTTACCCGCAGTTTTCGCCAGAGAGCAAACGCCTCTTGTGGCATCGGCATCCCGCCGATAACATTCCCGGCGGCATTCCGCCACTGACGGAAGTGTGGATCGCCAATGCCGATGGCACAGGGCGCGATCTGCTTGGCACGCAGCAGGGCGGCACAGTCTTCTGGCTGGATGAAACGCGCATACTGGCTGTTGAGCCTGTCGGGCGCACGCAGACCTTCAAGCTGTTCATCTGGACGCTGCAAACGCGCCAAAAAACGCTGCTGGCAGAGGTGAAAAATCTGCGCGGTGTGCAGATTGCACCCGGCGGCGCGCTGCTGCTTTTTTACGCGCCTTTTCAAGAGGATCCTGCCCGCAGCGGCGTATATGGCATGTTGACGCAGGCAGGCGCGCAGCCGATTTTGCTGCCGTTCTTTAGCAGTTACCGCTGGCGCGATAGCAAGACGATCCTCTACCTGCTCTACGGCGCGAACGCCAGCCCGATCCTCACCACCAATGGCGGACAAATGCTCTTGGCAAGCTACGATGTGACAACTGGCGAACAGCGCATCCTCACCGATCCGGCGCAGCCTTTCCGCATTGCCAACGATGATTGGCACGTCTCGCCGGATGGACGGCATGTCGTCTTTTGGAATGCGGATGACTCGGCGCTGTGGCTGATCAGCCTGCCCTAAAAGCGGCATAGGCAGCAGGTTCAGGCTACGCAAGCGGTACAAAATGCGCTAAAATTGGCGCTTTGTGTGCCGCTACCACCACACCCTACACCGCCATGAACGCTTGAGATTGCCCAACATGTAGCGGCAACCGCCGAAATCATGTCAATTAATCAGGTGAAATGCCGCAATGTCCACTGCTTCCGCAATCGTATCCACAGTGCTGCTGATCAGTTTTCTGCCTGCGACACTGTTGCTGTTTGCTTATGGCTTCAACCTCTACTATCTGATGGGCGTGGTGTTGTTCAACCGTCAGCGTTCGGCGCAACCACCGCTTGCCGAGTTCCCGCACATCACCGTGCAATTGCCGCTCTATAATGAGCGCTATGTGAGCCGCCGCATCATAGACGCTGCCGCCCAATTTGATTACCCATCCGATAAGCTGACCATCCAAGTGCTTGATGACTCTACCGATGAAACGCGCCAAATTGTGGCAGAAACGGTTGCCTATTGGCGTGCGCGTGGCATAGATGTGCGGCACATTTGCCGTGCAGATCGGCATGGCTATAAGGCAGGCGCGCTTGCCTATGGCTTAGCGCTCACCCACAGCGAATACATCGCCATTTTTGACGCCGACTTTGTGCCGCCGCCGCACTTCTTGAAGATGCTGCTGCCTAGGCTGCTGGCTGATCCCAAAGCGGCCTTTGTGCAAGCGCGTTGGGAACACCTCAACAGTGCTGACTCATGGCTGACTCGCGTGCAGGCGATCTCGGTAGATAGCCACTTCAGCATTGAGCAGAGCGGGCGCTTTCACAGCGGCTTCCCGTTCAACTTCAATGGCACAGCCGGCATTTGGCGGCGTGCCGCCATTGAGGCAGCCGGCGGCTGGCAAGCACGCACACTAACCGAAGACCTTGACCTGAGCTACCGCGCTTGGCTGAACGGTTGGCATGGCATCTACTGCAACCAGATCAGCGCGCCCGCCGAACTGCCGCCGACCATGACTGCCTACAAACGCCAGCAGGCGCGCTGGGCGCAAGGCAGCCTTGAGTGCGCGCGCTTGCTCATCCCGAAAGTGTGGCGCAGCGCAGCACCTTTAGGCAGCAAACTGCAAGCCACTGTTCATCTGCTCAGCTATTTGGTCAGCCCGACGATGGCAATTCTTGTGGTTGCCTATACGCTGGCAAGCCTGCTGTTGCCGCGTGAGGTCTGGTTGAACTCACCCATCATGCAATATGCCAACGCGATTGGACCGTTCACCTTTGCGCCAACGCTCTACCTGTTCCTTTCGCAAGCCTTGCTCAAACGCGGCTGGCGTGCCTTTCCGAATGTGCTGCTCTTGCAGGTGGTGAGCAGCGGCTTGGCAATGACCATCTTAAGGGCGGCGATCAAGGCGATCATCGGGCAGCGCGGTGAGTTCCTCCGCACGCCGAAGTGGGGCAGCAGCGCGCTCAGCGCGAACCAATACCATGTGCGTGCGGATATTGGCGCTCTAATTGATTTCATGTGGGGTACGGTCTGCTTGCTGACTGCCTTCCTTGCCGCACAGCGCGGGCATACCTTTTTTGTGGTCTATGGCTTGATGCTGTGCATTGGCAGTTGGGCTGTTGCCGCCTCGGCAGTTTTTCCCGATTTGAAGATCGCAGCCACCAAAGCGCCAATCACTGTGTCGAGCCCTAGGTAGGGCAGGTGGGCGATCTGTGCATCGCCCACCGTTTCGGTGCATTCGCCTAGCTGAGGTGCGCCGATAAAATCTCGCGTCCGCGTGCTGCATCCGCGCTGATCTGTGCGATGAGCGCCCCTAGGCTCTCAAACTTCTGCTCACCGCGCAAGCGCGCCACAAAGTCCAGCGCCAGCCTTTGCCCGTAAATATCCCGATCAAAATCGAGCAGATGTGCCTCCAGGCGCGTTTCGCTACCGCCAAAGGTTGGGCGCGAGCCAATGTTGGTCACTGCGGCGAAGCGTGCCGTGCCAAGTTGCGCGTAGCAGGCGTACACGCCATGAGCGGGCAACAGTTGCCCTTCCCAAACTGCGACGTTCGCCGTTGGAAAGCCAATGCTGCGCCCACGATGATCGCCATGCACCACCTCGCCCGCCACGCGGTAAGGGCGCGCTAACAACTGCGCGGCAACCTCGACCGCGCCGTCTGCCAGTGCCGCACGAATGTTGGCAGAGCGAATGACGGCATTCTCGGCATCCATCAGCAGATCAACCGCTTGCACCGTAAAGTTTTTTGCCTGCCCTTGCGCGCTCAGGAAGGCGAAATCCCCTTCGCGCTGATAGCCTAGCGCAAAATCACGGGTCAGCCATAGGCTTGCCATCCGCAAGTGCGCCAGCAGTGCATCTACAAAATTGGCGGCGCGCATGTGGCGGGTTGCCTCATCAAAAGGGTGTGTCACAATCACATCTACGCCAAGTTCTGCCAGCAGATCGGCACGTTGATCAGGCGTGGTGAGGTAGTAGCGCCCTGTAATGCCGCGCAGCAGCACGTCGGGATGTGGGAAGAAAGTGACGACGGCAGCAAGCTGCCCATTCGCGTGTGCAGCGCGCACCAACTGCTTGATCAGGTGCTGATGCCCACGATGCACACCGTCAAAAATGCCAATGGTCACAAGCGAAGGCTGCGCCAACTGCACAGCCGAAAGCTGATAGGCGTGTTGAGACAAGGTGTTTTCCCATACAGTTACGAGAACGCCCTAAGCATAGCGCGGCGTGGAACATTTGTCATCGGGCAAGCGTCTTAAAGGGGTGGAAAAAGGCAGTTGTCTGGCGGGCGGTTCGGTGATAAAGTTAGCAGCGCTGCAAAGGAATAGGTGCGTGCATGGAATACTCTCGGTTTGTGGGAAGAACGCTTGGGCAATACACCCTTGAGGCACCGCTCGGCAAAGGTGGGATGGCGTCGGTCTACCGCGCCTATCAAGCCAGTGTAGATCGTTATGTGGCGATCAAGGTAATGACGCCAGAGATCGCCAATGATCCGGGGTTTGTAGAGCGTTTTCAGCGGGAGGCGCGCATCATTGGTCGCTTGGAGCATCCGCATATTCTGCCCGTCATTGATTTTGGCGAGTCGGATGGCACCTACTACATCGTCATGCGCTATATGGATGGCGGCTCACTGGATGATCGGATGCGCCAGCGCCGCCTACAGCCTGAAGAAGTTGCCCATTACCTTGATCAGATCGCCTCTGCGTTGGACTATGCACACCAAAAGGGCGTCGTTCACCGCGATCTGAAACCGAACAATGTGCTGTTAGACCGCGCTAACAACTGCTATCTGACGGATTTTGGCATCGCCCGTATTGAAGGTGGCGATCAGCGCAAACTGACTGCCACCGGCAGCGTGATGGGGACGCCTGCCTACATGTCGCCTGAGCAGGCGATGGGCAGACCCGTTGACGGGCGCTCTGATATTTACACGCTTGGCGTCATGCTCTATGAGATGGTAACGGGCAAACTGCCCTTCATGGCGGATACCTCTGCTGCCCTGATCTTCCATCACGTCTATGAAATGCCGCCCTCACCGCGCCAATTTAACCCGAACCTGCCCGAATCCGTTGAGCCTGTCTTTATGCGCGTGTTGGCAAAAGCGCCCGACATGCGCTACGGCACGGCGGAAGAACTTGCCCGCGACTTTTCGCAAGCGCTTGGCATTCGCAGCACGCCCTCAAAAGCAGTGCCGACGGCGGGCGCCGCCTCGGATACCGATAAAACCTTTGTGGGTGGTGCTTCCAGCGCGCCACCGCCAACAATGCCGCAAAAGCCTGATTTCACCAACCCACAGGCAGCGCCTGCTTATGGGCGCGGCGGCACTGTGGCTGTTGGCTCACCGCTGGGCGAAGGCGCCATTCAGACGCCCGCCGCCAAACGCGGCGCACCAACTGCCCTGATCATCACCCTTGCGGTGGTCGTTTTGGGATTGGTGGGTGGTGTCTTCTTCCTGCTGAACAGCCAGAATGAGAGCGCCGCACAGACCGCCAACACCCAGACGGCAATTGCGCTTCAGGAAAGAACAAGCACAGGCGTGGCGTTAGCCGCTACCAGTGCCCAAGAAACCCAGGTTGCGCTCTCGGCAACACCGACGCCCACATCTACGCAAACGCCAAGCCCTACACCCAGCGAGACACCCACCCCCAACCTTACGGAGACATTCATCATAGGGCGCCTTGCTACGGCGGAGGCACTCGAAACTGCCCAAGCCCTCCAGACGCAAGCAGCTATCGAGGCAACCGAGACCGCTGAAGCGCTGATCGCCACTGGCACAGCCCAAGCCATTGTTGGCGCAACGGCAACCTTCATCGCAGGGCGGCTGCAAACGGCGGAGGCAGTTGAGCTAGGGCTAACTGCCACCATAGCCGCGCAGAACACTGCCATTGCGAATGTAACTGCTACCATTCAGGCTGCCGACCGCCTGTTAACAGCAGAGGCGGAAGCCATTGCCCAAACCCAAACCGCCATTGCGCTGCGCCCAACCGAGACGCCCACACCAACACCGCGCTTTGATCCACTAGCAACCCTGACGGCTGAAGCTGCCCGCCTGTTGCCAACACCCATTGCTGCCCTGCCACTGGAAGGACAAATCCCAGAGCTACTTGCTAGAGACCTGCTCGATGCAATTGCTGTGCTGCGTGCTCAAGGCGTCATCCCCGAAAACGCCAACCTTGTTGAGGTGCCTGTGGTAAACACACCGCCCAACATGACGGGCAATGAAGAAGAAGAAAACGTCTTTGTGCTAGAGCCCTTCAGTCGAGCGCGCTTCTACGACTTTTTCTTCTCGGCTGATGTGACTATTGTGACGACTGAGGATGCGCGCACCAGCACCTCATGCGGCATTTATATGGCTGCCACCAACGAAATATATGGCATGCGCCAACTGCTGGATGCAGATATGGGCGTGTTCCGTTTCCTTCGCACGCAGGGCTACCGTCTGATCACACGCCAAAATGAGGCTTGGGCAGGCACTGCCATTGAAAGCGGCACAAACGCCGCCATCCAAGGCGAGAATGGCTCCGTCAATCGCATCAGCGCTGTGATGGTGGGAGGTCTGTTAACCGTTTATGTGAACGGTGTGTTGGTCGCCCAAAACAGCGACCCGCTCTTCGTACAAGGCGGCAGTTTGGGCTACTTCATGATCCGTGGTGTGAAGGGCGCTGGTCAGTTGTGCAGCTTTGATAATGTGCAGCTCTGGCGGCTGAATTAAGGTTTGCCTAACGCCCGCCAAGCGTAGGGCAAAAGCACACCTGTTTATGGTAGACTCCACACAGCGAATATGTGGAGTCTTTTTATGTTTGGCGAACTGGCACAGTTGGCGTTTGGGAATTTGCTGCGCGCACGCGCACGCCTGATCATGACGGCGGGTGGCGTGTTGGTTGGCACAACGGCGGTGATCTTGTTGGTGGCGCTCACCATCGGCTTGCAGACCGTCGCAGAGGCAGGCATTGGCAGCGCTGCCTCGCTCACCGAGATGTATGTTTTCCCGAATTATGGGCGCGAACAAACAGCCAACGTTCCGCAATTGGATAAGGCAGCCATAGATACCTTTTGGCGCATTCGCGGCGTTGCCGTTGTGATCCCGATGCTCACTTTGCAGAATCCGCAGTTGTTTGCAGGCAAGCTGCAAGGCTATCCGCAAATCGTCGGCATTGATCCCGCCATTTTGCCCTACCTGAACCTGACAGTGCAGGAAGGCGCCCTTTCCCTAAACGGCACAGACCTAATCGCCGGCAGCCGTGTGGGCGAGATGTTCTTCGATCCCAACGTCACAGAATACACGCCCGTCAAGGTGGATTTGATGAAAGAACAGCCGCGCCTGCGCGTGACCAAATATGGCGCAGATGCTGCAACGCCGCGCCGCGTGGAAGCACGCTTTGTGGCGGTGCTGGAAGGCGGTGGCAATTTTGAGAACACCATCTTTATGGCGCTGCCTGAGGTGATCAAGCTGAACGAATGGCTGATGGGCAAAAAGTATGACGAAAAGACCTTCCGCTACGATCAGGTCATTGTGCGCGCCAAAGATCGGAATGTGACGAACGAGGTTTCAGAGGCGATTAAGAAACTCGGCTATCAGACAGGCGGCGCGGGCGATTTTCTGAACATGCTGAACGGCTTCTTTGGCACCATGCGGATCATGTTGGGCGGCATCGGTGCGGTGGCGCTCTTGGTGGCTGCTTTCGGGGTTGCCAACACCATGACGATGGCAATTTTGGAGCGCACCAAAGAGATCGGCTTGATGAAGGCAATTGGCGCGACGGATCGCAACATCCTGACCGTTTTCCTGATCGAATCGGGCTTGGTGGGCTTCTTAGGCGGTGTGGCGGGTGTAGTGGTGGCGCTCCTGCTGCGCGATCTGATCAATGGTGCCGTGCAGAATGTGCCGCCGGATAGCCCGATCACATCCTTCTTGCCGCTTGACCCAAGCAAGATCGGCGGCAACTTGGTGATCATCCCAAGCGAACTGATGGTCTTCGCGCTTGGGTTGGCAACCGGCGTGGGCTTGGCAGCGGGCTTTTTCCCTGCGCTGCGCGCTGCCAACTTGCCGCCGGTCATCGCCCTCAAGACGGAGTGAGGCTGCGGCTAATCGCTCTGTGAGCGTGCGCGGGTAATGTAGAGCAGCTCCTCCATGAATACGTTGAAACCAAGCGCATACTTATCAAGGTAATCTTGTGCCATAAGCTGCGCCAAATCGCCACGCCCGATGCCCATCAGCGCACCAACGTGCGGGCGGAAATCGCGCAGCGAGATGTGCATTACACCCGCCGCATCGGTCAGGATGCCCCACGCCAGCGTTTTCTTCTCATTATCATCTTTGGCGGTGTTAAAGCGCCGCAGCGAAGAGGTTACCGCCACCTGCCCAACGTTGCTGAACACCTCTTGCCCTTTGATGGTATCGTTCAGCATGTCAAAATGGCTGGGCAGGCTATCCAGCAGGCGCTGCACTGCTGGTGGCAAGCCACCTAACAAGCGAATGGTGCTGGTGCTGAGGCTCTCACCCTTCATGGTCACATCTTTATAGGCAAGCATTGCCTCGCCAAATTTCTGAAGCGTGCCAAGGTATTCTAGGCGCATTGCCTGTGCCTCTGTGGCAAGGGCAGCCATATTCATGCCCTCGATGCGTTGTTCCAACATGCGGAAGGCGTAGCGCGTGCGCTGATGCTGCTCGTACAAGCTGGTGAATGGGTTGCGGAAGGTGGTGGGAAAAATGCGTTCGTGCGGGCTAAGGCTGGTGGCATCAATGGGGATGAGCAAGGCAGGGTTTGCTTGGCGGGCGGCATCCAGCGCTTTTGAAACAAGCTGTGCGGCGGTTTGGGCGTCTTTTTCGCGCTGTGCGCTCAGTTCGGCAAGGGCGTGAATAATGGCGTCTGCGGGCTTATAGAGTGGGCTGTAGACCGAACGGTAGAGCAGCAGCAGATCGTTGACGGTCAGGCGCAGCTTATCCGAGCGTTTGAGCAAGCTGCGGCGCACATCCTGCACCAAGTCAAGGCGCACAAGGGTTGTTTCAGCGCTCACCTCAGGCGCACGCTGCACTTTTTTCAGGCGGGCGGTGGTCAGGGTGGTGGGCGTTTCTAGGGTCAGTGGTGTGAAGGGCGCCCCTGAGGCAGGCGCTTGGTTCAGCCTGCTGCCGCGCTGCGTGTGGCGTGCTGCCAGCATCCGCACAAAGCGCACGGCTTGCCCTGTCAGAATTTCGGCGATTGCCATGCCATTGGCGGCGTCAAAGAAGATGTGCGAGAGGTCGAAGACGCTGCTCTCTGCTGTGCGGAAAATCGTCAGGGCGTGGTCGCCAATGCCGCGCTGCCCACTGCGAATGTCGCTCAGCCGATCCGCGGCGCGTGCCGCATCCCAATTGATCAGGATCGGCGCACAGCGCAGTTGTTCGAGTGCTTGTGCCGTGTCAGGGGGCAGCAGACGGCGCAAGGTGGGCTGTTCGCGGCGGCGGGCTGTTCGCAGCGCACGGTCAAGGGTGGCAATGGGGTGCGTCGGCTTGAGGGCGAGCAGCTCAGCAGCGATGTAGCGTGCATGTTCGGCGGCAAACTTGAGCGGAATCAGGTAATAGCGCTTGCGAAGGATGATGCCGATCTGCAATTGATCAGGTGGGACGGGCGTGCGTGTATCGTTATATTCGCTCGGCGTCAGCGCGGCGCGAATATCCATTTGCTGAAGGTAGGCTTGCAAGGCTGCCTCACGTTCGGCAGCAGCCGTGCGATCCTGCCATTTCTGCTCATAGGCACGGCGGCGGTCGCGGCGCACACCGTCTAACGCCTGATTGCAGAAGCGGTCAAACATCTGGCGGCGGTAGGCGATGAAGGTATCGTCAAGGGTATCGGTGGGCGCGGTGTATGGGCGCGTTTTCAGCCAGCGCTCCGTCAGGCGCGGATCACCAACCGCATCGCTAATCGCACGCAACCGCACGCGCTCAAGCCACTCACACGCCAGCAGATCGGGATAGTGCTTGAGCAGCCATGCCGACGCCATGATCCAGGCTGCCAGTTCGTTGGCAGGCTCAAGGTGTGCGCTTTCGCGTCTCAGCACCTGCTGAAAGCCCGTCGTTTCGCAGGCGTGCCAGCCGGTATCTTCGCGTAAGCCAAACTCCACATAAAATTGCCAAGTGCCTTCCGGGAAGGATTTCACAGGGTCTTTCCCGCTCAGCCGCAGCAGCATATGGTAGGCGGCAAGGATGGCAGCCGGGCCGCCGAACAGCGCGCTGTATTTCACCTTATCAATGAACGTTTGCATACCTTGCATCAGCAGGGAGAGGTTACGACGACTCTCTTGCAGCGGCACTACACGCTCACGGAGGTTTGCCAAGCCAATGCTGATCATGGTTGGCACGTTGCCGGCTGGCACAATGCGCGCAATTTCATCCGCAAGTGAGGAGAGCTCTGGCAGGGAAAGGTGCGTGAGCTGATCGGTGGTATCAAGGTACTTCCGCAGGCTGAGCGCGGTAAGCTGCTGTGCTTCGTCGTATTCTTGGGTTGCTTGGGTCATAACATCTCAGGGTAAGGTAGACAACGCGAGTGTGCCTATCATTATACGCGAAATCGCGGGCAGGGCGCGTCACAAATCTGATGGCTGCCCGATGCTTTGCCGCTGATCATCCGCTGAGCGGATCGGCGGCGGTTGGCGTTGGTTCAGGCTCAGGCAGCACGTTCGGTTGGCGCAGATAGCGCATACGTATCTCTGCCGTGCGAAGGTAGTTTTCTGCGCCGAGCGCACGCCAAAAATCCTGTGCGGTGGCAATTGTGCCGCTGCCACCGTAGAGATAGCGGCGCAGCCACGTGAAGAAACCTGCCTCGCCCAGCGCTTCACGCATTTCTTGCAGCATTTGCGCGCCGCGCAGATAGACGGCGTTGATGTACAGGCGCACGTTCCAATATTCGTAAACAGGCGTATCTACGTAACCTTTGGGCTGATAAGTTTTCACGCGGAACGTCCACCACCATGCCACCAAATCCGGGCGCACGCCTTCAAGGTAGAGCAGTTCGGCGTAGATCGAGAGTGATTCATCAAGGTAGGGCGCTTCACCTTGCGCGGTCATCACCTGAGCATACCACCACTGATGGGCTACCTCGTGTGCCGTGATGAGCGTCAGCCAAGAGTCATCGCGCCCGGTGAAGTTGGCAAACCAATGATGCCCAACATGCACCAAGCCGCTGAATTCCATGCCATCCGCAAAATCGCCCTCCACAACCACCAACCGATCATAGGGCATGTTGCCAAAGAGCAGTGTAAAGCGCTCGACAGCCTGCTGTGCCGTTTGCAGCGCGTGCAGGTGCGCGGCGGAAGGCTTGCCGCTGCTGTTGAGGAAATAATACAGATCAACCGTCTCGCCGTTGGCAGTCTGTGTGCTTAGGCGCGCCATGCTACCGCTGATGACCAATGGCAGCGATCTGCCTTGCGTAAAGACGACGCGCCAATTTCTATCGCCCAAGCGCGTAACATTGCCCGGCGCGATCAGATCAGTGGGCAGTGTGCCGCTGATCGCAATATCCGCCTCAAAGTCTGCCATTTCCGAGAAGATGTATTCGCCGATCAGCCACGCCTGCGGCAGCACCCAATCACCGTTCAAGCGTGGCGCAAATTCAGGCAGCCAATGCCCAAGATTGAACTGGCGCTCGGTATAGCTAAGGTACTTCATGCGTGCGTTGGGCAAACTTGGCACGCGCAGCGTGAAGGTGAGCATGATCACGGCGCGGCAGCCAACAGGCAGCGGCTGATCGAGCGTGAGGTCAAGGCGGGCTTTCTCTAGGCGGAAGGCAGTTAGCTTGACGGCTGAGTCGGGCGTGCTTTGGGCAGACTCAAGCGCAAAAATGCCATCGCTGTGGTTGGGATCAACATACATGAGCAGTCCGTCCAGCGGAACACCTGCCGTGTTGCGGTATTCGGCACGCAGTTCGGCGCGCAAGCTGTGCGCGGCGGGATCAATCTGGGCGCTGATCGCGTAGCGAATGGCGGTATCGGTTTTGGGTGCGCCGCACGGATCAAGATCGGGTGCGCGGGTGTAGGTTGGCGGCGGCGTGGGTGTGGCAGCGCTTGGCGTGGCGCTGACGATGGGTGCGAAAGTACCCGCCCGCACCGATTCCGACGCAAAGGGTGAGGTGGGCTGTGCCACAACGCTTGTGAAGCCGCACGCCATGATCAGCAGCGCGCCGATCAAGGCGGCGGTCAGGCGTAGTGCATTAGGCGTCGGAGTTGTCATCACCACTATCTGTATTCTTCACCACGCCACGTTCGCGCATCAGTTTGTAGATCGACTCGGCGTGCCGATAGCCAACTTTCAGGCGCGTTTGCAGCAGCGAGACCGACACTTTGCCGTTGGTCTGGCGGTAGAGTTCGACTGCCTTCTCGTAGAGCGCATTGTCTACCGCCTCATCTTCGGCGGCATCACCACGTACAGCCGCAAAGAAGGCTTCGTCCTCAGGGCTTGGCTGTGGGCGCGGCGGCGCAAATTTAGGCGCTCCAAAAGGCGAACTGCCACCGAAACGCTCGGTGCGCGGCTGGAAAGGCGCCGACTCGCCGGGCTTGGTTAGCTTGGCAGTCGGCTTATCCGGCGCGTGATCAAACGAGACGCTGCTCAGCGGCGTGCCGCGCTCTTTTTGGGCAGCCTTCCAGAAGTCGGTGATCTGCTTGAGTTCGGCATCCGAAACGTAGACACCCTGCACACGGATCGGTGCGGCGGCGTCCGGCGCTTGGTAGAGCATATCGCCACGCCCTAGCAGTTTTTCGGCGCCGGGCTGATCAAGAATCACGCGGCTATCCACGCTGGAAGCAACCGCGAACGAGATACGCGCCGGGAAGTTCGCCTTGATCAAGCCGGTCACCACGTCCACGCTTGGGCGCTGCGTCGAGATGATCAGGTGAATGCCGGTGGCGCGTGCCATCTGTGCTAGGCGCGTAAGCTGCTTTTCCGTCTCATCCGGCGCCAGCATCATCAGGTCTGCCAATTCGTCAATGATCACGACAAGGTAGGGCATTCGCGGCTCGCTGGCGCCGAGTTTGCTGTTGTAGTCGGTGATGTTGCGCGCACCGGAGGCGGCGAACTTCTTATAGCGATCATCCATTTCACGGGTGACCCACTTCAGCACGCCCGTCACGCGCTCTAGATCAACGACCACCGGCGCGACAAGGTGCGGAATGCCGTTGTAACCCGTCAACTCGACGCGCTTCGGGTCAACCATGATCAGCTTGAGATCATCGGGTGAGTTTTGCAGCAGCAGGCAGGCAATCACTGCATTGACGCACACTGATTTGCCCGATCCCGTCGTGCCGGCGATCAGCATGTGCGGCATTTGCGTTAAATCCGCAACGACCGCCGCGCCATCAATGCTCTTGCCAAGCGCCACGCGCAGCCGTGAGCGCATCTGGTTGAAGGTGCTGCTGCCGATGATATCGCGCAAACCAACCAGCGAGGTTTCCGGGTTTGGCACTTCAATGCCCACATAGCCTTTGCCCGGCACAGGTGCTTCAATGCGGATGGAACGTGCTGCCAGCGCAAGGGCAAGGTCTGCGTCCAGCTTGGCGATCTGGTTGACTTTGATGCGCGTTTGCTTGCCGCGGGCGTTCAAGTAGCCCGGCTCCACGCCGAATTGCGTGATAGTTGGTCCGACGTTGATCTCCACAACGCGCCCCGGCGCGCCGAATGCTTCTAGCGTTTCCTCGATCAGGCGGCGGCGCTCTGCCAGCATCTCTTCCGTGATGGTCTGCGCCGAGCCTGACTGCAAGAGTTCGCGGTAGTCGGGCATTTGCCAAGTCGTATCGCCCGGCAGGTGCTGCATAGGTGGCAATTCGGCAGCAGGAATAGGCGCAAGGGCGGCAGCTATCTCTGCTGAAGGCTCAGCGGGCTTCTCTGTCGGTTTAGCGCTGCTGAAGCTGCCAAAAATGCGCGGTGCAGGCGCGGCGGTCGGCACATGCTCAGGGCTAGCTGGCACAGAGCCGACGGCATCCGCCTCCTGTGGCATATCCTCCAGATCGTCTGCCGCATCTTCGGGCGGGGCAGCGCGCACAGCAGGCTGCTCAGAAGTCGGTTTGGGTGCGGGACGGAAGGCGCTGGGGCTGCCAAACGGGCTGCTGGTGGGCTTGCTGCCAAAGATGCCGCTGGCGGGCGGCTTGGTAGGCGGCGGCGCCTTGGCAACTGGCACATCCTCGTCCTCAGCGTCATCTTCGGGCTGTGGCTCAGCAGGCTTGGGCTTGCTGCCGAAAATGCTGCTGGGTTTGGGCGTGGGCGTTGGTGTTTTGAAAACGCCCGTAGCGCGTGTGGGCTGCGTCACCGATAAATCAGGTGGCTCAGAGTCCATAGGTGTGGTGGCAGCAGGGGTGGCAACAGTTGGTGCGTCGGGCGCCGGTGCAGGCTCGGATTTAGGCTTGCCGCCAAAGACACCACCAAAAGTGCCGGTCTTGGGCTTTTCGGGTGCAGGTGCGCTGCTGGCAGCAGGCACTGACTCGGTTGGTTTCTCAGGGGTTGGCGTCGGCTCGGATTTAGGCTTGCCACCAAAGACGCCGCCAAAAGTGCCAGTTTTGGGTTTTTCGGCAGGTTTTTCGGGCGCAGGTGCGCTGCTGGCAGCAGGCGCTGACTCGGTTGGTTTCTCAGGCGTTGGCGTCGGCTCGGATTTAGGCTTGCCGCCACCAAAGACGCCACTAAAGGTGCCAGTCTTGGGTTTTTCGGGCGCAGCCGTCGGTGAGGCTTCTGCGACAGGCACGCTGAAGGCAGTTGGCTGCGCGGCGGTTGGCATGGGTGTGCTGCGCGCACCAAGTGGGGCAGGCTTGGCGATAGGCGGCGCAGGCAGCGGTGTTTCTTCAGAGGGCGGCTCAGATAGGGTAACCGCCGGCGCAACAACAGATGTGCGGAAAGCGGCTTTACGGGCAGGCGGTGTCGGCTCTGCGCCAACAGTAGCAAGGGTGGGCTGTTCAGGCAGATCGGCGGTGTTGGCAAGCGTTGCCGCTGCTGGCAAACCGGCAGCGGGTTTAGGTTGTGCTTGGGCTTGGGCAGCCAACTTTGCCGCCTCACGTTGCGCACGCACCTGAGCGCGAGCCGCTGCCTGTGCGGCACGCCGCGTCGCCACAGTCTGGCGCCAGGCGCGCCAGCTTTCGCGGATGCGCCTTGTTCGTGCGCCGAGAATCTGGAAGGATGACTTTAAGTAGGTGGTGATCTCTGCCAACGAGAGTTCAAAGAGCCACAGGGTGCCAATAAAGGTTGTGATGACCAGCACAACCGGCACGCCAAACTCGCCCGTCAGGCGGATCAGGATCATATACAGGCGGTCACCGACCCAACCGCCGCCTTGCATCAGGTCTACGGCACGCGCTGAGACCGCGACCAACTCATCCCAATCATAGACAATCTTATCGAGCAGTTCAATGGTGTGCAGCCCCGTCACGATGCTTAAAAAGAGCAGTATCCCACCTGTCATCTGCAAGGCGTCGAAGGTCAGGAAGGGATTTTCCTTGAAGTAGCGCACCAGCAGCCAGCCGCCAACGGCAAGGCAAGGCAAGGGCAATATGTAGCGCCCATAGCCGAACAGCGCGCCGAAAATATCCACAATGGCTTTGGTGAAAGTGCCTTCGTCGGGCTGGATCAAGCCGAAGATCATCACCACACCGGTGGCGATCAACAGCCAGCCGATCATATCTAGCTTCTGGTCGAGCGAAAGCCCAACATTCTTGACTGCGACATGCGTCTGCCCTTCTAGCGGTTTAGCCTGCTTTTCGCCACGGGCAGGCGGCGCGCCGGGAATGGATGAGCCGCCGCGCTTGCCATCAATGGGCGCGGGCGTTTTCAGAGGGGTAGCAGGTGCCTCGGCGGTGGGCTTGGCGCCGCCGCCACGAAAGCGGCTTAAGAAGCCACCCTTGGCAGGCTGTTCAGGCTTCTTATCGTCCTTCTTAGGATCGGCTTTGGGTGGTGTGGCAGGCGCACCACCACCGAAGCGGGGCGTTGCGCCAGTGGCAGTGGCGGGCTTAGGCTGCTCTTTAGGCGGCTCGGCGGGCTTTTCGCTGCGCAGCCTGCCAAACACGCCACCACCTGTTTTGGGCTGTTCCGCAGGCGCAGGCTTACCCGTCCCGATCTTTGCCGCATCAACGGGCTTGGCGGGCTTGTCGTCTTCTTCCTTTTTGCCGCGCCCCCAGAAGCTGCCTAAGCTTGGAAGACGGCGCTTGGGCTGTTCAGGGGCAGTTGGTTTTTTGGCAGGTTCAGCAGGGCGCGCAGGCGCATCCGCTTTAGGGGCAGAGGTTGTGCCTGTGTCGATTCGGGCGGGCGCAGCACTGCTGGCGGGCTTGGGCTGCTCTTTCTTTTCTTCAGGCTTGCCGCCGCCACGCCCAAAGCCGCCAAACAGACCGCCTTTTTTCTCTTCGGGCTTGGCAGGCTCGGCGGGCTTGCTGCCGCTGCTACCACTATCGCCTGAGCCGCCGCTGCGCCCAAACATACTGCCGCTGGGCTTCTTCTCTTCGGGTTTGGGCTGTTCGGCGGGCTTTGCCGCGCCGAATACACCTGTGCGGCTGCCAAAGGTGCTGCTGCCACCGCTACTAGCAGGCTTTGACTCTACTTTGGGTGTGCTGCCGGTGCTGGTGGAGGGCTTAGGCGGCATCTGAGCGGGGCGCCCAAAGGTGCTGGTGCTGCTTGGCTTGCTTGGCTCGGAGGCGGCGGGCTTACCGAAAATGCTGCTGGCGGACTTGCCACCAAACGGTGAAGGACGTTCGCCCGTCTTCTTTTCTTCTTCTTTTTCTTTATCCTCAGAGCGTGAGACAAAAACGCTGCTGCGCGGACGCTCCTTATCATCGCTCGGCTTGTCGGACATGGCGATTTTCCCTCCCGCAGCGCACGCGCTTGCCACTCAAAAACCACGCCTGTGGCACAGATTCGACCCTTTAAGCATAGCACAAAAGGGCGAAAAAAAACACCCTGCACCGCGCCAAGCGCCTTAACCTATGTTATACTTTGCGAAAACCTTTCGCAAATGGTGAGCTGCCATGCCCGACGTTTTCAGTATCAGCGCCCTAAACGCCTATATCCGCCGTCTAATCGAGCGCGACGCGCCATTGCAGGATGTTTGGGTCGAAGGCGAAGTCTCTAACCTGCGCGCCCAGAGCAGCGGACACCTGTATTTCACCCTGAAAGATGCTCACGCCGAACTTCGCACAGTCATTTGGCGCGATAAGGCGCGGGCGCTGCGCCACACACCACACAATGGCGAGAAAATCCTTGCACACGGCAAGATCGGCGTCTATGAGCAGGGCGGCATTTACCAGCTCTATGCGGATGCCGTGCAGCTTGCCGATGCACAGGGCGATCTCGCCGCGCAGTTCCGCGCCTTGTGGGATAAGCTGGAGGCAGAAGGCTTGTTCAGCCCTGATCTCAAGCGCACACTGCCCTTTTTTCCACAACGGATCGGCGTGGTCACCTCTGAAAGCACCGCCGCCTTCCAAGATGTGTGCAACGTGCTGCGCCGCCGCTATCCATTGGCGGAAGTCTGGCTGAGCCATACGCCAGTGCAAGGTGCCGATGCACCGCCGCAGATTATGGCAGCGCTGCGGCGTGCCGATGCCTTCGGTGTAGATGTGATCCTGTTGGTGCGCGGTGGCGGCAGCGCCGAAGACTTATGGTGCTTTAATGATGAGCAGCTTGCCCGCGCTGTGCGGACGACTCGTGCGCCTGTTATCACTGGTGTTGGGCATGAGATTGATACAACGCTGGTGGATGGTAGCGCAGATCGGCGTGCGCCAACGCCATCGGCTGCTGCTGAACTTGCCACGCCCGATATGGCGGCGCTTAACGCCGAGCTAGGGCGCTTGGCAGGGCGCGCCCAGGCAGCTTTAGCTGACCGTTTGCAGGGCTACCGTGCAGCCCTTACGAACACTGCCCATAAGCTACGCCTTGTCTCGCCACGCTCGCGCATTCAGGGTGAGGCACAGCGCCTTGATGCACTTAGCGCACGCCTTGCGCGTGCGGCAGCGGCGCGCCTGCACAGGGCGAGCGAAACACTCAGCGGGCAGGCACGCGCCCTTGAACGTGCCAATCCGCTCAACCTATTGGCGCGTGGCTATGCCATCCTCAGCCATCCACAGACGGGCGCACGGCTGACCAGTGCGGCTGAGGCTATGCCCAACGCCGATCTTCACGTACAATTGGCGGATGGGCGTCTCACCGTCCGTGTGCAGGAACGCACTTTGCAGACCAATTCACCTGAGAGCGACCCAGCATGAGCGACTTACCACCTATCCAAACCTTTGAAGAGGCGTATCAGCGCCTGAGCGAGATCGTTGATCAGTTGGAGCGCGGCGCGCTCAGCCTTGATGAGTCCGTCACGCTTTATGAGCGCGGGCGTGCGCTGATCGCCTTTTGCGAGGCGAAACTGAATGCTGCCGAGCTGCGCGTCCAGAAGATCAGCAGCAGCGACTCATCGGCGGCATCTGATTCGGATGACCCGTCTGACCTGCCGTTCTAGATAAACCTTAGCACACTCCACAGAGGAAAGAGAGCGCATGACGGATATTTTAACCTCCTCGCGGCGCATTGCATGGAGTCATGCACATATTGATCGAAAATGGACAGACGGCGCCGGCTTTTCGTTAGTAGCAACTGCGCCTATTGCCCAAGGCGAATTGCTTGTGGTCTGGGGCGGAATCATCGTGGATACGGCGACGCTGCACACACTGCCTGAAATGGCGCAGCACCGCTCGATTCAGGTTGAGGAAGACCTGCACCTCACCAGCGGTATGGTAGACGATCTGGCAGATTGCACCAACCACTCCTGCAACCCGAACGCGGGCTTACAAGGGCAGATCACGCTCATCGCGCTGCGCGATATTGCAGCGGGCGAAGAAGTGTGTTTTGACTATGCCACGTGCGATGGCGATCCTAACTTTCGCATGAACTGCTTGTGCGGTCAGCCGAACTGCCGCGGCGTGATCACCGGTGACGATTGGCGCGACCCTGAACTGCAACGGCGCTACAAAGGCTACTTCTCGCCCTACTTGCAGCGCCGCATTGATCGCCTGAATGGAAACGGCTAAGCAGGCTTGCGCGCCTTCAGCGCAAGGTTGACGGTTGAGCGCCCTTCAGGTTCGTTGATCTGGTTAGGACGGTCGAACCAATTCAGCACCGCCAAGCCCAGATTAATCGGGTTGAGCAGGCTGCCGCTGTTCTGATCAAAGGTGGTGCGGTCGGCAGCCTGTGCCATGCTTTTGGGCAGCGCACCACTCTCCAGCAGCGGCTTGCCAATGCCGTAGATCAGATTATGGATGAAGGGGAAGCAATAATGCGTGAAGGCGCGTTCTTCCTCCACAATGAAGCCCGCCGCTTCAACGGCTTGGCGCAGGCGTGCTTTAGTATATAGGCGCACGTGATTTGCCCAAATGCCCGCAAAGACGCCCTGCTTGATCGGCGGCAAGCCGAGCGACTCCAACGTCTTGTTGATCGGATCCCACCAAAAGGGATAATCCGCGTTCGGCACGGTGATCGCCACCACGCCGTTTGGCTTCAGCACGCGGAAGACTTCCCGCAAGCCGCGCACATCCTCATCAATGTGTTCCAGCACTTCAGAGAGGATCACGCCGTCAAAGCTGGCGTCCTCAAAAGGCTGCTCGTAAATGCTGGCGCGCACCAACGTAATATCGGGCAAGTGCGCTAGGTTTTGGCGTGTCTTGGCGATGATTTCAGGGTCTAGTTCCAAGCCGTAGAGCGTGCAAGCGCTCACCGCTCGGATCATATTCAAGTAGAAGCCACGTCCACAGCCGCAGTCGAGGATCGTCTTGTCCGCTGTTGGTTGCAGCCACTCAAAAATGCTGCGGACGCGCTTTTTGAACGCCATATCCGCTTCGTTGCGCGTCAGGCGCAGAAAGGTTGCTTCGTCAAGCATGGTTGCTCAGGAGTCCTTGCCGTTGCGTGTGTGAAAATCTGCCACTTTGATGCGGCTGTGGTGCGCCGCTTGCCGAAAGAGTCCCTCGTAGGTATCAATGGTGCGCTGGAAGCTGAAGATCGTCTCAATCTCTGCGCGTGTTTTGAGGTAGCGTTCGCGGTTCTCGATCACCTCACAAATTGCTTCACCAAAGGCGCGCCAATCGCCACGCGGTGCAATCTTGCCCATGCCGGTGACGGTGACAGGCACTCTGCCGCCGGGCGTATCGCTCATGACGACGGGCGTGCCGCACAGCATCGCCTCCACTTGGGCAAGGGCAAAGCATTCGGTATCGCTGGGCAGCACCATCACATCCAGCGCGGCATAGAAGTTCGCCAACGCCTCACGGCTGGTGATGACGCCCAAGAAGATCAACTGCTCGCGGTATTTCTCCACCAAATCCTGATGGCGTTCCCACGTATCCTCATAGGGAATGTTATATTGCCCGGCAAACACCACCCGCGCATTGGGATATTTGCGGTTGACCACCTCTAAGGCGCGGATCAGAAGATCGGGGCGCTTTTCCTGCACAAATCTGCCTGAAAAGCCGATGATCGGCGCGCCGTCTTTTTGCCATTGGGCGCGCAGTTCTTGCACGCGCTCAGGGTTCGGCTGTGGAATCCGCACGGGTGGATAGTTCGGCACGACTTTGTGCATATACGGACGCAGATAGTAGCTGTTATCGGCGTAGTCTTGGCTGTAGGCAACGATGCGGTACGCTTTGCGCGCCATGATCTTATAGAGTTGGAAGGTGACGAACTGGATAAAGCGATTGGATAAGCCGGGCGGCAGCACCAGATCGCCGTGATGGGTGTTGATGACACTTTTGCCCGTCAGCGCTGCCACCAACGCCACCATCCACGTTTCAAACATCGGCGTGTTGGAGAAGATCAGATCGTACTTCCGCATGAAGGCATAGAGCGCCACTGGATAGAAGGGCATGATCATGGCGCGGCTGAGTTTGATGGGCGCCCACAGCCGCACAATCCGCACGCCGTTGATCGTCTCATCACGCGGCAAATCGAGGTTGTGGCGCGCACACAACACCGTAACTTCGTGTCCACGTGCGGCAAGTGCTTCTGCGACATCCTGCACATGGATGGTGTAGCCAGTGTAGTGTGGCACATAGTAGAGCAAGCTGATCAGGATTTTGAGTGGACGGTTCTCAGCAGTCTCAGACACGGTTAAGCCTATCCTTCTGTGGTTGGTGCGTCTAATGCGGTGGTGGTTGGCGCTTTGCGCGCTACGGCGGCACGCGCTGCACGGAATACCTCACCAAGCGAGACGCGCTCTTGCAACAGCCCGATATAGCCTAGGATCACGTAACAGGCGGCGTTCACCAAATGCAGCACGACGGCGAAAGCAAAGGCGCGCTCTTGCGGCAAGCCGTTGGCAGGGTCTATCAAGCCGCTGAGCTGCAAGCCAACGATCACGGCTGCTTCAAAGGGCCCAACGCTGCCGGGGACGGCGGGCAAGGCAATCGCCAACGCCGCCGCCGCGATCATCAGCAGGGCAGCCGCCCAATTCGGCTCATCATAAAAGGCAAAGAGCATCACATAGCCGGCGATGATCGAGGTTGCCCACGCCAACACCGACCACCACAGCGAATTGCTCACGCCGCGCACCGAGCCTAGCGGCGCGATGCCATCCAGCACCTTATCGGCAAGCCCACGAATGCCCAAGCGCTCTAGGAAGGGCAGAATCTTCAAAACGATGTTCAAAATGGCGTGGGCAAGGCTGCGCCGTGCGGCAAAGATCGCCAGCACCACCATGCCTAGCACCGAAACCACACCGATGATCTGCGCGCTGACCTGCACCTCGTTCGGCACGTCTGTGATCAGGACTGCCAGCACCACCAACACCACCACCATCAGCAGATCGATCAGGCGCTCCACCACTACGCTGCTCAGTGCGGTGAACATCGAGATCGGCGGCTTCAGGCGCGTCACCAGATAGGCGCGTGCCACCTCACCCAAGCGCAGCGGCAGCCATGCATTCAGAAAATAGCTAATGTTGGTGATGTGAAAGCTGTGGGTTGGTGTAATACGCTCATTGAGCAAGAACCGCCAGCGCAGCCCGCGAAACCACAGCCCTAAGGCAATCAGCAGGGCGCAGGGAACTGCCCACAGGTAGCGCGCACTTGCCAGTTCATCGCCAATTTTGGAGAAATCGTTCCCATTCAGGGCATAGGCAAGGGTCGCTACACTAACGACCAGCCCCAGCAGCACGCTTTGCCAGCGTTTCATGGATTTCACGCCTCATCTTGTGTGGATAACCGCACACTACATACACGCAGGGCGTGCCAAAGGCTCACTTGCGTGTGCATGAACTTGGCTATTGTAACATATCTAGCGCCTTTCTGTCGCTCGCTTTGGCAGGTTGATGCGCCTCTTTACAGATTTTAGATCCCTACCAAAACCTAACTACCTCGCACGCTGTTTGCCATTATAATCTAAGCTACAAGGGTAAATTAGGAGATTTTTCAATGGGCATTCATATCACGTGGCTGGGGCATTCTGGGTTTGCGCTGAAGGTGAATGGCGCGCATGTGCTGATCGATCCGTTCCTGACGGGCAACCCATTGGCAACTATCGAACCTGAACAGCTTGCGGCTGATTTTATCCTGCTCACCCATGCCCATGCGGATCACGTTGGTGACACAGTGGCAATAGCCAAGCGCACAGGTGCTATGGTGATCGGCGTGTGGGAAGTTCACACTTGGATGCAGAATCACGGCGTGGCACACACGCACGCACAGAACGTCGGCGGCGGCTACGCACATCCCTTCGGGCATGTCAAGTTTGTGCGCGCTGATCACAGCTCGTCTTTCCCAGATGGCAGCTATGGTGGCGTTGCCTGCGGCATTGTGCTGACCGTTGACGGCACGCGCCTCTACTTTGCCGGTGATACCGCCTTGTTCAGCGATATGCGCCTGATCGGTGATCTGGGCATTCATTTTGCCGCGCTGCCCATTGGCGATAACTTCACCATGAGTCCTAGCGAGTCGGTTGAGGCGACCAAACTGATCCGCCCACGTGGTGTGTTCCCAATCCACTACAACACTTTTCCCGCTATTCAGCAGGATGCCGCCAGCTGGGCGCAGAGCATCCACACCCAAACTGACGCACGTGCCATCGTTGTTGATCCGGGCGGCAGCTTCAGCCTCTAGGGCAAAGGTGTGTAGAGGCAGACATAGCCGCGCCTGATCAGCCGCCTTCGCCGATCAAGGGCAAAATCCGTGTTGCTGATCAACCATGCCGCCGCCGTGCGCCACAACTTGCAGCGGCTGCGAATGCCTGCGCCGCGCCCAACGGCATAGGCGCGCTGCCATGCCGCAAAAAAGGCGGCGGGCAACGCATCTTGCATGTGGTGGATCAGGCGTTTGGGCAAAATGGTTTGAAAGGCTGTGGGCAAGTCCGCTTGGTGAAAATTTGTGGCGAACACCAACGCTTCATGCTGCAACCCGCTACCTTGCTTGCGGTAGATATCAAAGGCAGCCATGCCGCCGCTTGGATTAGAGGTACCTTCGATCAGGACGCCGCCTTCGGCAAGGGCGCAACTCATCTTGTACAGTGCGGGCAGCACATCTACTTCGTCATATTGGCGCAGCACATTATAGCAGCGGATGAGGTGCGCCGCCTGCCTGCCGATCAGATCGGCAAGGTTGAAGCCGCCAAGCTGAAAGGTTAGGTGTGGCGGCATGGCATAGGGCTGTGCCGCTGCCACGCGCTGCGGATCAATCTCCACGCCTAAAACGCGCAGGGTTGGGTTAAAAGGCTGCCAGCGCGCCGCCATTTCAAGGGTTGTCCAGGCTTGTGCGCCGAAGCCAACGTCGATCACAAGGGCGTTGGGCTGGCGCAGCACAGGTGCGTGCGCCAAGGCAACATACACATCAACGCGGCGCAACCGATTCAAGGCAGTTTTGCCGCGTGTGGGCTGCCCTTGCGCCTTAGTTGGCTTGGATGGCTTTATAGGTGGCAGTTTGGCGGCGCACATCATAGCGCACACGCTCGATTGGCAGCGCGATTGTCCATTCTTCTAATAGATTAGCATTATTATCCATCAGAAGGTAGGTCGGCGTCGTTGTGGCGCCGAACTGCTCGACAAGGCTGCGTCCCGGCTCGCTGTGAACGCTTAGGCGAAAGACGCGCAGGTTTTCCTCATGCTCCAACTTATGAATGCGCTTGCCAACCGTCATGCAATAGGCGCAATAGTCGCTCTCCAGCGAGATGAGCGCGGGCGTATCGCCTGAGCGAATCGCCTCAAAGAGCGTCTCGGTGCTGGATGCGGGCGGCGTCACATGCCGCAGATGTGGGCTATTCCGCAGCCAAAGGATGAAGGCAATCACGGCAAAAGTTGCGCTCACAGCCAGCGGCAAGACAAGGCTGATGCTGAACACAAGGGCAATCAGGAGCAGCGCCGCAGAAATAGCCGCCCATGCCATCGCTGCCATCGAGATATAACCATAGCGATTGAAGATGATCCGCCACACGCTCGTACGTGGCTTTTCGAGTGTTGTCATGGTAGGTATCCTCGCTTTCTTATTAAAGATATACGATCATTGTGCAGCAACAGGGTAGCCTTCCGCTCTCATTCTCAGCATCCTCTGATGTTTAGGTTGGGTTTGTGCGGCAGATTTGCCCGAAGGCTCTATAATCATGGGTAGGGTTGAGGATTACACCAGAGCAGGATTGCCTTATGCCTGTTGATTCAAATGCACTGCGCGCCACCATGCGCCAATGGGTGACGGGCGTCACCGTTGTGACCGCCGCTTTCGAAGGCGTGCGCGTTGGGATGACCGTCAGCAGTTTCACCTCCGTCTCGCTAGAGCCGCCAACGGTCTTGGTCTGCCTGAATAAAAGTGCCTTCGCCCATGACTATGTGAAGCGTGCGGGCAGTTTCGGGGTCTCGCTGCTTGCCACAGGGCAAGCCGACCTCTCGCAGCGTTTTGCGGGCTTCGACCCGACCGTGACGGGTGATCGCTTCGACGGCGTAGAATATGTGACAGCCGAGACCGGTGCGCCATTGTTGGTGGGTGCGGTTGGCTTGCTGGATTGCGTGGTGCGCGCCGCGCATGATACATATACACACACCATCTTCATTGGTGAAGTGGTCTATGCGCTCAGCACTGCTGATAATACGCCGCTGATTTATTACAATCGTCAATATCACAACCTTGTGCCACAGAAATGATTGTACGTCGCCTTGTTGCTTGCTTGGCGCTGTGCGTGCTGAGCGCCGCCTGTGCGCCCCTGCAAGACCCCGCCATCCTGCCGACGCTGCCGCCAGAGGTGACGCGCCTTCCGCTTGAGCCAGCCGTCACCTATCATGGTGCGCTGCTGGATGTGGACGGGCGCGCTGTAGGTGTTGTGGCGCTGATGATCGGTGCGGACAACGCACGTGCCTTAGCCTGTTCGGCAGAAGATGGCTTATGGCAGACGATCAGTGGTTGGCTGGGGCAGAGCGTGCGCGAGGATGGCATTTGGCGGCTGAGCAGCGCAGGCGGTGCGGCGCTCAGCGCACAGGCATCAGCCGATGGCTACAGCGGCACTTTCACGGCGCGCAATGGCGAGCGCTATGCGTTTCAGGCAGCGCGCTTGGTGGATGCTGAGGGCATTCAGCAAGGCGCCCAAGAAGGCGTCTATTGGCGCGATTTAGAACAGTTACCTCAGGTGGAAGGCGGCGCACGGCTAAGTTTGCTTGTGCAAAGTGCCAGCACGCTGCCTGATGAAACGCTGCTGTGCGGCTTTGTGGCACAGGGCGAAAGCGTGCTTTCGCGGGTGCGTTTGTTGGGCGTTTGGTTAGGCGGCTTCAGCGTTTTCCGCCTGCTTGATCAGGCAGAACAGCCACTGCTGGAACTGGTCGGTGTGCTAGGGCATGTTGATTCGATTGCACCCCGCCGCACCGAAAATTAAGAAAACGTTTCAAAACCGATATGCAATTAAGAGATGTAACCTATAGCGCTTGCGTCGGAATGTGCCATAATGATAGGTAAAGGCGAATACAGTGTTAGCAGTGGGCAACTTCCTTGAAAGGTAAGCCTTGCCAAGCAAGGTCGGGTGTGCTATACTATCATGCACTAAGGGCGCATAGCTCAGTTGGTTAGAGCGCACGGTTCACATCCGTGAGGTCATAGGTTCGAGTCCTTTTGCGCCCACACTGTCTTGATAGCACTGCACGCCGCAAAGGAGCGCCTTGCGGCATTTTTGTTTTGGTTAGCTCAGCATGGCAGACAACGTAGACAACCTGAACGTGATGAGTAAAGAAGCGTGGTGCATCCTATGCTTAGAATGATTATGATCCTTGCTGTAACGCTTGGCGCGTTTATTGCAGGGTTGGCAATGGGCAGCGGCATCACCGATGGGCTGTTGGTTGGCGGTGCAGTGCTGCTTATTACCGCCGCCGTGCTAGGCTTCCTGAGCCGCCGCACGACCTTTGTTCAGCAATCGGCTGCCCGTCAGGCGCAGATGGATAGCGTGCTGCAAAGCGCGCATGACCGTGCGCGTGCTTTGGCTGAGATCACCAACGCGCTGGGCGCCTCGCTTGATTATGAAAAGGCGCTCAACACAGCCTTAGACATCGGTCTGCTTGGCTTGCGTGTTGGTGCGAGTGAGGCACGCCTAACCAGCGCAGTGCTGCTCTTTGAAGATGACGACAAGCTGCATGTGGCAAGTTCACGCGGGCTGCCGCCGCGTGATCAGGCATTGGTGTTAGCCGGCGAGGAAGGCTTGCTTGCCCAAACCTTACAGCACGCTGAGCCAGTCTTTGCGGATGGCACGGGTAACGACGCAGAACTGATCTACTTTGTGGCAATGCACAGCGCCCGCTCTGTGATGCTTATTCCGCTGCGCGTTGGCTTTGAGACGTATGGTGTGCTGATCTTCAGCAGCACGCGCAGCAAGGCTTTTTCGCCTGAGCAAGCCTCATTGCTGACTGCCATCAGCACCCAAGCGGCGATGGCAATCCAAAATGCCATCCTCTACACCAATCTGCGCCAAGAGCGCGACCGCTTGATCGAAGTTGAGGAAGAGGCGCGTAAAAAACTCGCCCGCGATCTGCACGACGGACCGACACAACAAGTCTCTCTAATCGCCATGCGCCTCGATTATTGCCGCCAATTGGTGAAGAAAGGCAAGGCTGAAGACCTCTCCGCCGAGCTGCATCAGATAGAGACCACCGCCCGCGAGACGATCAAGAATCTGCGGCATATGCTCTTTACGCTGCGCCCGCTGGTCTTGGAATCGCAAGGCATTTTGCCCGCCCTAGAGCAGTTTAGCCATAAGATGCTTGAGACGCATAACCTGCCGCTTCACATTTCCGCCGAAGAGGGTGTTGTAGACCTAATCGAGCCGCATCGCCAAGGTCCTTTGTTCTACATCATTGAGGAAGCGGTGGGCAATGCCCGAAAATATGCCCAAACAACGCACATTGATATCCGTTTCCTGCGGCAGGGTCGGCATGTGCTGGTGGAAGTGCAAGACTATGGCATAGGCTTTGACGTGGCGTCCGTCAATGGCAACTATGAAGCACGCGGCAGCTTAGGAATGGTCAACATGCGTGAACGCGCCCAAGCCATTGATGCACAACTGCGCCTTGACAGTGCGCCCGGCAAAGGCACTAAAGTGAGCATCTTATTAGCGATGCGCTACAGCGCAGCCAGCACCGCGCCAAAGGATAAGCCCACCAAAACCTCGCTCGGCAGACCCAGCGGTGCAGCTATGCATACCAAATAAAAATTTTTCACAAACTGTTCAGAGGCAAGGCTGCTGCCCTGCTTAGCTTTTAGGGTATAATGGAAAGTATCCCTAACGTTCATCAAAGCGACGCCGCATTTTGGTTTGATCGCCCAAACTATTGGTAGGTGAAGTATGTCTACAAGCAGTCCGAGAATAATCGTTGTTGACCCGCAGCAGAAACTCTACCACCTCGTGCGTGCTGCGATGGAACTCATGGATCGCCGTCCGCGCCTGATCGAAACCTACAGCGGCGATGATGCCATGCTGGAACTGCGCGCCGTGGCGCCCGACCTGCTCATCAGCAGCCAGACCTTGCTGGAGGCAAACAGTGGCACCATCCTTGCTTTGATGGCGAAGCGCGAGATGGCTGCTTTGCCCGTGATCGTGGTCGGCGAGGAGGGCGATCCCGAACTGGATGCTGAAACCATCGCCCAATCACCCTTCCAATATTTGCGCCGCCCGATGGCACCCGAAACCTTCATCCGTGCGCTGCGAATTGCCCTCGACGGCCCTGAGGCTGCCCCACGCGATGCCTCGCCCGATGAAATTATCCCCGTGCCACCACTGGAATACACCGCTGCCCTCCAGAAGATTATGTTTGATCTGATGCGGAACGTGAATGCGATGGCTGTCATCCTTGCCGACCGTAACGGGAAGGTGATCGGCTATGATGGTGCAGCCGGCTACGTTGACCGTGACCTGTTCGCTGCTGCGCTTGCGCCCGGCTTTGGCAACACCATCAAGATGCTGCCCGCCCTTGGCAACCAGCCGCGTGTGCTGAAATATTACGATGCAGAGCGCAGCACCGTCTTTGGGCTAAGTTTAGGCTTGCACCACTTCATCATCTTGGTCTTTGACCGTAACGCGCCACCAACCGCGCTTGGCAATGTCAAGCGCTATGGCAGCACCGCCATCAACGAGATGTTGGAGCTGGTCGGCGAGGTGGCCTTTGACCCGAAACCGTCTTCCCCATCCCTGCACCCCAAGCCCGAACCACACGCCAAACGTAAGACCCGCACACAAGATATGCGTGCGCTGACCGCAGCCGCGGCTGCGCCCGCCGCAGAGAAGCCCGTCATGCCCAGCAGTATCGTCACCCAACCCCCTGCTGCACAGCCCATCACCAATTTTGATCCGAGCCTCCTTGATGGCTTGGACAGCGTCGATTTGCAGCAGGCTGAGGCGATGTTTGACCCAGATAAACTGGCAGAGAGCGCCCTTGCCCTTGCCCCTGACAGCCGCATTACCTTTGACGATGCGCTGATGCAGGGTATCATTGGCGATATAGACGAATAAGCGAAAAGCCGTGAGCAGCAACCTGTGGCTACTTCCCCCAAAAACTCTGCAACCACAGCCGACCCGCTGATCGGGACGCGCTTAGGTGATTATGAAATTCGACGCTTGATCGGGCGCGGCGGCATGGCGCGTGTCTACGAAGGCTTTGATGCCAACTTGCACCGCAGCGCCGCCATTAAGGTTATCAACCCACAGTCTGAAGATAGTGATGAGATGAAGCAGCGCTTCTTCCGTGAGGCGCGTGCCGTAGCAAACCTGCACCATCCCAATATCGTCACCGTCTATCAGTTCGGGCAGGGTGAAAGCCTTTATTACCTTGCCATGCGCCTTCTGGAAGGGCAGACCCTGCTCCAAAAGCTGAAGCGCCTTCGCACCCAGAAGCGTTTCATCGAAACTGAACAACTGCTCAGCATTGTGGATGATGTGAGCGCTGCGCTGGACTATGCCCACAGGAGTGGCGTTATTCACCGCGACATCAAGCCTTCCAATGTGATGCTCAGCAGTGATAAGCACGCCATCCTGATGGATTTCGGTCTGTTGATGGAGACCAGCGGCGATAACACGCTTGGCACTGCCTTTGGCACGCCGCGCTACATCGCACCAGAGCAGGCGGTTGCCTCTGATCGGGCCGTGCCACAGAGCGATATTTACTCGCTG
Source organism: Anaerolineae bacterium (assembly GCA_034436355.1). Lineage (GTDB taxonomy): Bacteria > Chloroflexota > Anaerolineae > Aggregatilineales > UBA2796 > CP2-2F. The sequence goes on along the minus strand of DAOTVQ010000016.1, from coordinate 37,346 downwards.
GGCGTGATCGTCTATGAGATGGTGACCGGGCAAACGCCGTTCGATGCCGACTCCGCGATGAGCCTTGCCCTGCTGCACATTTCCACGCCGCCACCGCCACCACGCAGCATGCGCCCCGAACTTTCAGAGGCAGTTGAGCAAGTCATCCTAAAGGCATTGGAAAAACGCCCCGAAGCACGGTGGCAAACCGCCCGCCAGTTCGCCACCGCCCTGCGCGAAGCATTCAGCGGCAAGCCGCAAAATATTAAACTCAGCGGCGATGTGCTAAGCGCCTCGGATCTTGCTGTGGCAGACCCAAGCCCAACGCCTTTGCTCCCTGCCAGCCAAACGGCTAGACCCGACTCCATCGCCAAGCGCCCCCTTCCGGCTGTCTCCGAAGACCCCACCAACCCAAGCCGTTCCGTGCATACAGCACGGCTGGCACAGAAGCGCGCCTCCCGCCTTCAGGTTCTCGCGTTCACCGTCTTGGCAGCCCTGATCGCGGGCATTGGTGCGCTCATGGCTTATTTACTAACACCACAGGCTACACCGCCCTTGCTGCCCGCGCCCAACGGTCAGTTTGCGCTGCCCGCAGTGCGCTTTGTCTATACCAACAACGCCTTTGTGATCTACAACCTCAGCCGCCAAACGCTGCCCTTAGGCGAACTGCGCTTCGAGCAAGGCAACCGCACTGCCAATTTCCAAAGCAGCGCCACCCTGCTGCCTGAGCAGTGCGCCGTCATCCGAGCTTCAGCCAATGCTGCGCTGCCTGCTAACTGCGCCAATCCTGATTACAGGCTTGACCTGCGGCGCGGTGAGGCGCCCTTTTGGATGCCCAGCGCTGGCGCAGATATTTTCCATGTGTTGCGTGCAGGGCAGACCCTTGCCACCTGTTCCACGCGCCTGAATGGTTGTGAAATTGTGCGCGAGATCAGCGCACCATAAGATGATTTGGGAAGGGAAATGCCATGCCACCTAATCTTGAGGCAATGCTCCGCAGCGCCATTGACGCGGTGAAAGCCAACCGTAAGGCAGAAGCGCGCCTGATGCTAGAGCGCATTGTGCAGGTTGATCGGATGAATGAGCAGGCGTGGCTGTGGCTGAGCGCTTGCGTTGAAACGGCGGAGGAGCAGGCGATCTGCCTTGAGAACGTCCTCGACATCAACCCGAACAACCAAAAGGCGCTCAAAGGTTTGCAGGCCCTCCAGCAGCACCTTACAGCCACCGATGATCCCTTTGCAGCCTCGCCGTTTAGCAGTCCATCGGCAGCCGATCCGTTTGCGGGGTCGCCATTTGGCAGCCCACCACAGCCGCCGCGCCCCTCCAGCACACCAACCAGTGTAGATTGGGGCGCGGACTCAACGAGTGTGCCAGCCCACGGCAGCGGCGGCAGCGTACCCGCCTTCTCGGACGCAGACTATGACGCTTGGTTAGAGAACTTGCCGCTTGGCACCTCCAACAGCGTCTTTACGGCGGCACCGGCTGATTCGCCGTTCAGCGCGCCCGCTGATCCGCTGGAAGACTTGGATAACTTCGACTATGGCGGCTTGTGGGCAGGCGATCAGCGCAGCGCACCCGCCGTGGAGTCTGAGCCGTTTAGCTTCCGCAATGACTATGCTTCAACAGGCTATGCGGATGACGGTCTCTTTTCCAGCGATCAGGAATCAACCTACAGCGAAAGTGCCGCTGAGGGCGTTTTTGCGCAGGCATTTACCGACGATGCCCTGATCGAGGACTCGCAACCAGATTACTCGTTGTATTCGCCTGAGCCTGCCGATGAACAAGGCTTTGATGCAGATGACTATGATGCGCCGCTGACGCTGGAGGATAATCAGGGCTATGCTGAATCGACACCCGCCGCGCCTGCCCGCCCGCGCAATGCCCCACCGAGCTTAATCGGTGGCAGAGGGCGTAGCACATTCAGCGGCAGCGGACGGGGCAAATACGGCGGCTCATCCGATCCGTTCTCGCGCATTCCCGCCGAGATTGATGCAACAGGCACGGCGAGTGGCGCACTGCTTTCAGCGGGTGTGTTGGTGCTAGCAGGGCTAAATGTCATTGCCCTCGTCGTTTTGGTGATCAATCTGCTTGGCTAACGGACGGCACGCTTGGCTAATCATCGGCGCTGCCAAGCGTGCTGCCATGCTTTCGGACGGTTTCCTCACCCAGCTTCTCGACCAACTTCTTCCGCAGTTTGGGCGTTTCTTCTGCCCATTTCGCCTGAAGTTCCTCTTTGGTGGCGTTGGGGCGGGTAAGGGCAGCCATGCCTTTCAGCAGGCGTGGCGTGGTTGTGATCAGGCGCTGCACCTCAGGATGCCCGTTCGGGCAAGGCGGCGGCGGATCAGCAAAGCCGTGCTTTGCCTCAAAGACAACCTCACAGACCCGACAGCGGTAGTCATAGCGTGGCATGGCAGCACCTCAACTAAACTTCTTCATGGAGTGTGATCGTATTCCACTTGGCGCCAAAGATGGCAGCGCCGCGATCTAGCGTGATGAGCGTATTATCGCCGCGCACCGAGATTGTGATCGGCGTGCGGCGGCGCGCCCACAGCAGCACTGCCGCCGCCAAAATTGCCAAAAAGATCAGGCGGGATTGCTGAGCAGTGAGCGGCGGTGCGGCAGTAGTCATCAGTTAGCTCCAGTTCTCTAACGTTTCTTTGAAAACGCGCATGAAGGCATCGCCCAGCGCGCCATCCGCCACACGGTGATCAAAGGTCAGTGTGGCATAGAGCATCGGGCGAATGGCGAGCATATCATTCCCCTCTGCATCAGTAATGACCACAGGGCGCTTGGTGACGGCGCCAACGCCCACAATCGCCGATTGCGGCTGGTTGATGATCGGCGTGGCGAACAGGCTGCCTGAAACGCCGTGATTGGTCAAGGTAATTGTACCACCTTGTAGATCGTCGGGCTTAAGCTGCTTGGCACGGGCGCGGGTGGCAAGGTCGGTCACTTGCCGCGCCAAGCCGATCAGGCTCAGGTCTTGCGCGTTTTTGATGACAGGCACGATCAAGCCTTCTTGCAGGGCGACTGCCATGCCGATGTTCACATTGCGCGGGATGAACAAACCGTCGTCCGTCCAGCGGCTGTTGAGCGTTGGCTGTGCTTGGGCAGCACGCACCATCGCCGCCACGAAGTAGGCAGTCAGCGTGAGGCGCACACCTTGCGCGGCGAAAGGTGCTTCGTTCGCCTTCCAGTGCGCCATTGTGCGCGTCATCTCCACCTCAAAGACGGTGGTCACGTGCGGCGCGGTGTGCAGTTTGCTCTCCACCATATGCTTGGCGATGCTGCGGCGTATGGCGCTGTGCGGCACAAGTGTGCCGTCTGGTGTGGTGCTTGGTGAAAAGCTCTGCGGCGCAGCAGGGCGTGGCGCGGTGCTTGGCGGCGGCGCAGCGGCAGATGGCTTCCCGCTGGCAGCCGCATAAATTTCATCGGTCGGCTTGAACAGATCACCGCCGCCGGGCTGTTCCCAAGGTTCAAGTTGAGCAGCGGGCGCGCCACGCTGCGCGGCAAGGTATGCCTCTACGTCTTTTTTGGTCACCCTGCCGCCGAGACCTGTCCCCTTGATGTGGGCTAGGTCTAGGTTATGTTCGGCTGCCATGCGCGCCACCACAGGGCTGTAGCGTTGTAGGGCGGTTGCCGCTTGCGGTGCAGCCGCTGCTTGCCCGTTGGCAGCTTTGGGCGCGCTGTGTGCTTGGGCAAAGGGTGGGTTTGGCGCAGCAGCCGCTTGCTCATCAGGCTGCCCGATCACAGCCAGCAGCGTGCCGCGCTCTACAGTTTCGCCTTCGGCGACGTGGATTGCTAGGACGACTCCGCTGGCAGGCGCGGGAATCTCGGTGTCCACTTTATCGGTGGTCACTTCGGCAATTGCCTCAAACTCCTCAACATGCTCACCGACTTGTTTCAGCCAGCGGCTGAGGGTACCTTCTACCACACTTTCGCCAAGTTGCGGCATAATCACATTAGTTGGCATGGTCTCTCCTTTAGTAGGCAGCCAATGCGCGCATGGCGGCAGCAATTTTGTGCGGGTTGGGCATGAACGCCTCTTGCAGCGGATGGCTGAATGGCACGGCTGGCACGTCCGGCGCACCGAGCCGCATGATCGGCGCATCCATGTATTCGAAGCCTTCGCTGCTCAGGATGGCGGCAATTTCTGCGCCGTAGCCCATCGTCAGGTTATCTTCATAGACGATCAGCGCTTTGCCCGTCTTTTTGAAAGACGCCAAGATCGACTCTTTATCTATGGGCAGCAGCGTGCGCAGATCGATCACATCGCACTGAATGCCATCTTCACGCGCCACCTGTTCAGCCGCCTGCACCGTATAATGTGCCATCATGCCATAAGCATACACCGAGAGATCGCCGCCTTCACGGGCGTGGCGCGCCTTGCCCAACGGCACGGTATAGTCACCCGCTGGCACGTCGCCCTTAATGCTGCGGTAGCCCTTCTTTGGCTCAAAGAACAGCACAGGGTTCGGATCGCGCACGGCGCTTTTGAGCAAGCCTTTGGCATCGTGCGGCGTGGAAGGGATCACTACTTTGAGCCCCGGCACGTGCGTGAAGAACGCCTCAACGCTCTGGCTGTGGTACAAGCCACCGCCAATACCACCGCCGTAAGGCGCACGGATGGTCATGGGGACGTTCCAAGTGCCGCCGCTGCGGTAGTACATCTTTGCCGCCTCGTTCACGATTTGGTTAAAGGCGGGATGGATAAAATCGGCGAATTGAATCTCGCAGATGGGCAGCAAGCCGGCGCAGGCGGCGCCGATGCCAATCGCCACGATGGAGAGTTCGGCAAGCGGCGAGTCAATAATGCGCTTTTCGCCATACTTTTCGTAGAGTCCCATCGTGGCGCGGAAAACGCCGCCGCGCTTGCCAACATCTTCACCCGTGATGAACACACGCGGATCGCGGGCGAGTTCCTCGTCCATCGCCTCGCGCAGCGCGTCAATTAAAGTCATTTCAGGCATAAACATCCTCATACAAAGAAGATTCTTCGGGGTAGGGCGCATTTTCGGCGTAGCGCTGTGCCTCATCCACCATCTGCCGCGCACGCTGTTCGTAGTCTTGCTTCAGGGCGTCGCTCAGAATGCCACGCGCCATCAGGTGCTGCTCATAGCGCAGGATGGCATCGGTGCGCTTTGCCTCTTCGACTTCCTCACGCGGGCGGTAAGAGCGATCATCATCATCAGAGCTGTGCGGCGTCAGGCGGTAGCACTTCGCCTCGATCAGCGTGGCGCCTTCGCCGTTGTAGGCACGCTCTACGGCGGCGCGCATCACATCATAGAAGGCGAGAATATCGGTGCCATCTACCGTGACGCCCTGCACGCCGTAAGCTATAGCGCGCTCTGCCACGTGGCTAACTGCCATTTGCTGCTCAATCGGCACCGAGATGGCGTAATTGTTGTTCTGCACAATGCAGATGAACGGTAGTGTGTGAACGCCTGCCCAATTCATGCCCTCGTGCCATTCGCCCTGACTGGTGGAGCCTTCGCCTAAGCAGGTGAGCGCAAGGCGTGGCTGTGTGGGATCGTTTGGATCGAGCAAGCCGTTTTCGCGCTGATATTTAATGGCAAACGCCATGCCCGCCGCTTGTGGCACTTGGGTTGCCACCGGGCTAGAGGTCGAGAGGATGTGGTGCGCTTTGCTGCCCCAGTGGCTGGGCATTTGGCGTGCCTTGCTGCTGATCTCGCCCGCCTTGCCGAACAGGCTGATCATAAAATCGCGGGGCGTGATGCCCAGCGCCATCACCAGCGCCAGATCGCGGTAGTATGGCACCACATAATCCACACCGCGATTAATGGCAAAGGCAGCGCCAACTTGTGTTGCCTCATGCCCCATACCGCTGATGTGAAAGGCGATCTTGCCCTGCCGATGCAGCACCCAAGCACGCTCATCGGTGCGCCGCGAAAGCAGCATGTGCCAATACATATCAAGCAGCGTCTCGTTGGAAAGCTGCTCCGAAGGGCGGGATAGTTGTGTTTTGGTTAAAGCAGACAAAGATAAAGATTCTCCTTCAAAAGCCTATTTCCATTATACCGCCCGCCGCAAGTGCCTAACAAACACTTGTTTGGAAAACTTACCGTTGCATAACAGGCTTGCAACACCACGTCACAAAAATACAACTGGCATTCTGCGCTATTCTGACTAAAATAGCAAAATTCTACGCACGGTTTTTCTGCGTTTGCATAGGAGGCTTTATGCGATGCTTTATGCAGTGGAACTGGTTAACCTCAGCAAAGCCTACGGCACTTTTCGCGCAGTAGATAACATCTCGCTCCAAATTAAGGATGGCGAGTTCTTTTCGATCCTCGGTCCGAGCGGCTGTGGCAAAACCACCACGCTGCGCCTAATCGCCGGCTTTGAAGCGCCCACCAGCGGCGAAATTTACCTGCATGGGCAAGCCGTCGGCGAAACGCCTGCTTTTCAGCGCCCAATCAACACCGTCTTCCAGAACTACGCCCTGTTCCCACACATGAGCGTTGCCCAAAACGTGGCGTTCGGCTTGGAAATGCAGCGCCTGCCGCGCAAAGAGATTGATCTGCGCGTGCGCGAAGCCCTGGCAATGGTGCGGATGGCTGAGCGCGCTAACAGCCGTCCGTCGCAGCTTTCAGGCGGGCAGCAGCAGCGCGTGGCATTGGCGCGTGCCTTAGTCAACCGCCCTGCTGTGCTGCTGTTGGATGAGCCGCTTGGCGCGCTGGACTTGAAACTTCGCAAGGCGATGCAGTTTGAACTCAAGCAGATTCAGCAAGAGATCGGCATCACCTTCATTTACGTGACGCACGATCAGGAAGAAGCGCTCACCATGTCGGATCGCATCGCGGTGATGGGACACGGGCATGTGCTGCAATGCGCCACACCTGAAGAAATCTACGAGCGCCCGCAGTCGCGCTATGTGGCAGATTTCATTGGCGAGACGAACTTTCTTGAGGGCGAGTTGGTCAACGTGAATGGCGTGGCAGAAGTGATGTTGGAGCCTGCCTTGAGCATTGCGGCGGCAGCCAGCGAGCGCGCTCTGGCAGAAGGCACACGCGTCACGGTTGCCATTCGTCCTGAAAAGATCACGCTGAGCGCGGCGAACGGCGATCCGCGTGCGCTGCGCGGCAGCGTGCGCGAGGCAGTTTACATCGGCACGGATATGCGCTATGTGGTGCAGCTTGGCGAACGCACGCAGGTGGTGGCGCGTGTGCAGAATTTGGGCGCCAATCGGGATCAGCGCTTTCGGCGTGGTGATACGGTCTATGTGACGTGGGCGCTGGACAATGCGCGCGTCCTGATTGATTAAGCAACGCTAGGCAGGCTGCCTAGTGCTATCGTTCGGAAAAGCACTGGAGACAGTTTTTAACTGATGAGGTGATCGCTGGGAAAGAATGACGACAACAGCTTCAACGGGTGTGGGTAGCAAGGCGGCGCAGGCTGCCAAGCTGCCGAAGTGGGCGGCGGCGCGTCCTTACCAACGCCGCTATGACCGCTGGGCAGGTTGGGCGCTGCTGCTGAGCGCCTTGTACGGAATAGCACTCTTGGTGCGCGTTCCACTGTTGGGGCAGAAAGATTTTCTGCCAATCGAGACACAGCTTTACAACTTGGCAGAAAGCCTTTCGATGCTGGGCGTCGCTGCGGGCGTGGCAGTCGTTGCCCTTTTGGAGGGATGGCTTGGGCTGCGCCTGCGGCAGGGTGAAGCGCAGGTTGGGCGGATTGCGGCGGCGCGGGCATGGGCGGGTATTGCGCTCAGCCTGCTTTATTTTGCCACCACCCGCGATTTTGGTGGTGCGCTGTTGATCGGTGTGCATAGTGGCGCCCTGCTGGCGCTGCTCTCGCGCAATAGCGGCGCATTGTTGGCATACCCAAGCCTTGTGTGGCTCGGAATCTTTTTTGTGCTGCCGCTGGTGGGCGTCTTTGCGGCAAGTTTAGGGCGCACCACCGAGTTAGGAACGCTTGACCTCAGCACACCAAGCCTAGAGAACTACCAACGCCTGATCACGCCCATCGGTGTTAGTGGGTTGGTTTACCTCAACATCATCATCCGCACACTGTGGATTGCCTTCCTGACGATGGCGATCTGCCTGGTGATCGGCTATCCGTTCGCCTTCTGGATCGCACGCCAACCAGAGCGCTGGCGCAACCTCTGGCTGATGTTGGTGATGATCCCGTTCTGGACGAACTTGCTGATCCGCACCTACGCCTGGATCATCATCTTGCGGCGCGATGGTGTGCTGAACAGCCTGTTGATAGATGGGCTAGGCGTCATCAACCGCCCATTAGACTTGCTGAACACGCCGGGCGCGCTGCTGCTCGGCTTGGTGTATGGCTATTTGCCCTTCATGGTGCTGCCACTTTACCAGAGCATCGAACGGCTCGATAAGCGCATGGTGGAAGCCGCAAATGATCTTTACGCTGACCCTGTGCGCGCCTTTTGGCGGGTGGTCTTTCCGCTGACGCTGCCGGGCGTGGTGGCAGGCTGCATTCTGGTGTTCATTCCTGCGGTTGGCAGCTATGTGATCTCCAATGTCTTAGGCGGTGGCAAGTTCTTTTTGATCGGCAACCTGCTGGAGCAGCAGTTTATAGGCGCCTCGGGCGATAAAGCCTTTGGCGCCGCCTTTGGCATGGTGCTGACCGTGCTAATGCTCATGGCTACCCTTGTGTACTTCCGCTTAGGCAGAAAGGCAGCTTCCACATGACGACAGAATCAACGCGCATTGCGGTTGCACCACCGCTTATTGCACCACGCTTAGGGGCTGCCCTGCGGCGGCAGGCACGTTCAGCCCGTCGGCTTGGCTTGCCCTTGATCAGCTTTGCCGTGTTTGCCTTTCTCTACCTGCCGATCATCGTCTTGGTGATCTTCTCATTCAACAGCGGCACACGGCTAGGCACGTGGGAAGGCTTTAGTTTGCAGTGGTATCAGCGCGTCTTCAGCAGCCGCGAGTGGATCAGCTCTTTGAATGTTACGCTGTGGATTGCCACCTTCTCAGCGCTGATCTCGACGGTGCTTGGCACTTTGGCGGGCTTGGCGCTAGAGCGCTTCCGTTTTCGCGGCAAACATGCCTACGATGGAATGCTCTATCTGCCGATCATCATTCCTGATATTGTGATGGCGCTTTCACTGCTGCTCTTTTTCTCGGCGGTGAACGTCTCACTAAGCCGTTGGACGGTGCTGATCGGGCATGTGGCTTTCAACACGGCGTTTGTGGCAGTCATCATTCGGGCGCGGCTGGCAAGCCTAGATGCACGCTTGGAAGAGGCAGCCGCTGACCTGTATGCCAGCCCATGGCAGGCGTTTCGGCGCGTGACGCTGCTGCTGCTGCGCCCTGCAATCTTGGCAGGCGGGCTTATGGCGTTCACCATGTCCTTTGACGAATTTGTGATTACGTCTTTCGTCAGTGGACAGGGTGATACAACGCTGCCCGTCAAGATTTACTCGTCAATTCGGTTCGGCTTGAAGCCTGAGATCACAGCGGTTGCCGCGTTGGTGCTGCTGCTCTCAGTAGCGTTGGTGGTCGTCTCGCTGTTGATGCAGCGTGGCGGCAAAGCACACTCTGTTCAATCGTTCAATTAAGGATAAAGGAAGCAAAACCTGATGGCAAAACGTCTTGTTGTTCTGGCGCTGATCGCCGCCTTAGCCGCCGTGTTCGCGCCGCTGGGCGCGCCTTCACGCGCACAACAACTGGATAGCGAACTCTACGTTTACAACTGGGGTGATTATATTGACGAAGAACTGCTGACCGAATATGAGCAGCAGTTCGGCGTGCGCGTCACCTATGATAACTATGCGACCAATGAAGAACTGTTCGCCAAGCTGCAAGCCGGCGCCGAATATGATGTGGTCTTTCCGTCAGACTACATGGTGGCGCGTATGATCACCTTGGGACTGCTTGCCAAGATTGACCGTGCCAACGTGCCGAACTGGGAAAACCTCGATCCGCTAAACCTTGACGCTTGGTACGATCCGGATGGTTTCTGCCTGCCCTACATGTGGGGGACAACCGGCATCGCCTATCACGAATCCATCGAGACGCCGCCTGATTCATGGGCAGCCCTTTTCGATCCTGAGCAAGTGGATAACTACACCCTGCTCGGCGGCATCAACGTTTTTGATGACCAGCGCGAACTGCTTGGCGCAGCGCTGATCTACCTTGGCTATTCGCCCAACAGCAGCGTGCGCGCCGAACTGGAACAAGCACGCGACGTGCTACTGCGCGTTGTGCCGCAGTACCGCTACATCAACAGTGCCGACTATCAGGAAACGCTGCTGCCCGCCAAAGAGGTGATCATTTCGCAATCTTGGAATGGCGCCACTGCCAAGGCGGCACTGCTGACCGCCACCGATGAGAAGCCTGAGGGCGAGTGGCGGCATGTGACGCCCAAAGAAGGCGCGCTGCGCTTCCAAGAGAGCGTGTGCGTCACTGCCAAGAGCCCACGCAAGGGAACGGCAGAGCATTTCATCAACTTCCTGCTAGAGCCAGAGAATACGGCGCGCATTAGCAACACCATCGGCTTTTTGAGCGCCAACAAGGCAGCCCGTGAATTCACTGATCCCGTGCTGCTCAAGTTCCTACCTTCTGATGAGGAAATCGCCAAGATGGAGTGGATTCGCCCACTGGACGACGCAGCGCGCCGCTTGTGGGATGAAATCTGGGCAGAGGTACGCATCGGCGGCTAGACAGGCGGCGGCGGGCGGGAGCAATCCCGTCCGCCGCGTGTAAGCACTCAGAAATAGTGAAAAGCACGCCTATCCTCAGCCTAGTCCTCATCCAGCCAAGTGGCGGCATCCTCATTCGCCTTGTGATAATCCTCAAAGCGCCCGATGTCTAGCCAATATTCGTGGATCGGGTAGCTGCACACGCGCAGGTGTGCGTCCATTGCCGCTTGGATGAGCTGAGTGGCGTCGTAGCGCCCGCTGGAGGGCAGCAAATTGAGCGCCTCAGGGCTGATGGCGTAGATGCCGGCGTTAATGTTCACGCTGAGCGTTGGTTTTTCGCGCAAGGCGATCACCTCATTGGCAGCACTTTCCACAACGCCATACGGAATCGGCACCTCATACGCCTTCACGCCAACCGTGATCGCGGCGCGCTGCTCAAGGTGGAAGGCATAGAAGGCGTGAAAATCGAGGCGTGTGACAAGGTCGCCGTTCATCATCAGGAACGGCGCACGCAGTTGATCACGCAGCAAGTTCAGCGCACCGGCTGTGCCAAGCGGCTCGGATTCGCGCACATAGTGCAGCGCTACGCCTAAATGTGCGCCATCCTTGAAGTATGTCTCGATCAGCTCTGCCTTATAGCCAAGCGAGAGGTAAATCTCGCCAATAGCGTATTTCCGCAAGCGCGCCAGCAGCAATTCGAGGATTGGGCGCTCGCCGATGGGAAACATCGGCTTGGGAATGACATAACTCCACGGACGCAAGCGCGTGCCGAGTCCGCCACACATCAGGACTGCCTGCACAGCGTTGCTCATACGTGATACTGATCGGGCTGAAACTTATCGAGGTGCGCTGAAATCCACGCGATGGTGCGCTCCAAGCCTTCTTCCAGCGAGATTTCAGGCTGCCAATGCAGGACGCTGCGCGCAAGGCTGTTGTTGGATTGCAAGCGCAGCACTTCGCTTTTTTCAGGGCGCAGGCGCGCTTCACTATTTGCCTGCACCGTGACAGGACGCCCGATCAGGCTGATGATCATCTCGGCAATAGCGCCAATGGTATGCGTTTCGCCCGTACCCAAGTTAAAGACCTGCCCAACGGCAGAGTCTGCGCCGAAGGCGGCACGCATTAAGCCCTGTGCCGTATCGGCGGCGTGCGTGTAGTCGCGGTAGGTGTGAATGGCGCCAAGCTGCACCACATCGCGGGTGAGCGCCTGTGTGATAATGGTTGGGATCACAGCGCGGGCGCTCTGCCGTTCGCCATAAGTGTTAAACGGGCGCACCACCACAATCGGCGTGCCGTAAGTGCGCTGAAAGCTCAGGCTGAGCGCCTCCGCCGCGATCTTGCTGGCGGCATAAGGCGATTGCGCCTGCAAGGGATGCCGTTCATCAATCGGCACGTATTGGGCAGTGCCATACACTTCGCTGGTGCTGACGATGACGCCGCGTGGTGTGTTGTGCTGGCGCATTGCCTGAAGCACGTTCAGCGTGCCGTTGATGTTCACGGCAACGGTTTCTTCAGGGTGCTGGTAGGAATAGGGAATCGAGATGATCGCGCCCAAGTGAAAGATTGCCGCACAGCCTGCGGCTGCTTTGCTGACTGCTTCTGCGTCGCGCAGATCGGCGGCGTAAAGCTCAACGTGATCCAGCACGTCAGCGGGCAAATCGGCAAGGTTGCCGCGCTTATCGGCGGCGGAGGTGTAGCGCGTCATGGCGCGCACAGCATAGCCTGCGCGCACCAATTGTTCGGTGAGGTGGCTGCCAATGAAGCCTGCCGCACCTGTCACTAAAACTTTGGTGTTGAAGGTGTTCATAGCAGCAGATTGTAGCGCGCAAAGGTAGGGCGCGCTAGGCTCAGCCGCCGCGCCGACGCAGCCGTTCTGCCATCACCTGCATCACGTGCAGGGCAAAATAGGGCGTCTCGGTCACCATGAAGCTAAAGCGCTGCCGATCTACTGGGGCAAGTTTGCAGTTGGTGCGCGCCACCGCCGAAAGGCTGCGTGGCTTGGCATCAATGAGCGCCATCTCGCCGAACATGCCGCCGGGCATCACCACTTCGGTGATATTGCCGCTGTGATCAATCAAGTTGACTTCGCCATCCAAGACGACGTACATCACTGCGCCATATTCGCCTTCGCTGAAAATGCTCTGCCCGGCACTGAATTCTTCCGGTTGGTCAACATGGCGGAACAAGTTGGTTGTGACGCTCATCGGGTTTATCTCCTCTGAATAAAGGCTAGTGCTGTGCGCCTCAAACTATAGCGTGTGCGATGCGCCATGCAAGACGATAACCCTTAACATTTTGGGATTGGTAAGAGATCACAAGCAGTTTCAAAGGATTAGGCGATCCTAGCCTAATCTGAACCATCACACGCCGCTTGCCGCCTTATAATAGATGCATCTCAGAAATATATTGAGGATTCATTCCCATGCGCCGCGATAGTTTGCTCTGCCCACACTGCCGTATCGGAAGGCTTGATCTGAAGCGCGCCAACGCCATTTACACGCACGGCAACACGCTAATCTGTGCGCCCAACACGCCCGCTTGGCAGTGTGACGTCTGCCGACAGCGCGAATTTGATGCCGCCGCCCTACGCCGAATTGGTTTGTTGGTGCAGCGCGATGTGCCGCCCTTCAACCAATACCGCCCATCAAAGGCGGCTGCCTTGCTAGTCAGCCGTCCCACTTAGGTTGGGCAGCAAGATGTGAAAGGTTGCGCCCGGGCAGGTTTCTTCGTCATAGCCGCTGCTCTCTGCCCAGACGCGCCCATGATGCGCCTCCACCACCCGCGAGACAATGGTCAACCCGATGCCCATGCCCATGCCCATAAAATCGGTCTTGCTGGTGCGTCCGCGGTTCACGTCAATGCTGGTGTAGAACGGCTTGAACAGCAGCCGCAGATGATCAGGGTGAACGCCAATGCCCTGATCGCGCACGTAGATGTGTAAAATATCTGCTTGCTTGCCAATATGAAAGGTGATTGCGCCGCCACCATCGGGCGTTGCCTTGATCGCGTTGCTGATCAGGTTGCTGAAGGCAAGCCGCAGCAGTGTGGCATCCGCCATGATGATGTTCTCCCAACATTCGCCGCTTTGCTCAATGCGTAGCTGGCGGCGTTCAAGGGCAGGCGCATATTCCTCCAGCGCCTCTTGCGCCAAAGCGCCAATGCTGACGGGCGCCATGAAGGCATCTACCTGATTTGCCGCAAGGCGCGCCATGACCACTACTTCGTTCATGACGGTGTGCAGGCGCTGCACGCCGGCGACTGCCATCGTCGCCAGATCGGCATAGGACGGATTCACATTCGGATTGGCTTGCAGTTGTTGGCGCAGCATCTGGATGTAGCCGGAGAGGACGGTTAGTGGTGTGCGGAGTTCGTGTGAAACTTGGGTGAGGAAGGCAGTCTTGGCGCGCTCCAAGTTCCGCAGTTCGGCGTTATCTTCTTGCAGCTTACGGACAGTGCGTTCCAACTGGCTGGTGAGGTCTGCGTGCATCTCTTTGGTGGCACGCCGCTGATCGATATCATCCAGTCGTTCGGTGCGCCCGCCCAAAAAGTCGTGAATGGTGGCGACCAGCGTCCGCGAATCAATCGGTTTGGTGATGTAGCCAATGCAGCCGGCGGCTAAGGCGCGCTCACGCACCTGTTTTTCGCTGTGGGCAGTCATGGCGACAATCGGGATGTCATCGCCGGCAAGGGCGCGAATGCGCGCTGCGATCACCTCGCCCGATAGATCGGGCAGGTTAAGATCAGTCAGCACCAAATCAGGCATCTGCTGCTGCAAAATGTCCAGCCCTTCTAGCGCATTTTGCGCGGTCAGCACTTCAAATTCTTTTTGAAGAATTTTCCGCACAAGGTTACGGGCATGAGCATCATCTTCAATATACAAAACAGTCCGTTTTTCAGCCACGGCTCACATATCTTTCGGCTGTTACTGAGATAACTTGGATAGACTCACACTGTTTAAGGTTCGCTACGATTGAGGATGACGCAGCATGATGCACCTAGATCATAGTGGCAAGCTGTCCTGCTGATTATCTCAAATGTCTATCAATTAAGGTTGCCGACTCGATCATGACTATAGCAATGCTACGATTATTTTTTAGGCGCATGCCGCTGGCAGTGCTGCTGTTCGGCGTGCTGCTGCTGGCGATAGAACGCCCAAGCGCACAGGCAGACTTATGCGTTGGCAGTTGGTTCAGCGCGCAGACTCAGGATGAACTGCCGGAGCCAGCCGCCTACATGCGCCCTAGCGCCCTGCCAAGCATCGGTGCGGCACACGGCATTTTCACAGGCGAGATCAGCAGCGCGGACTCTGTGCGTGGCGCCGTGGACGTGGCGTGCTTACCCAACCGTCCCTTCATCGGCACAGAATTGTATTGGCTGCCCGAAGGCGAAGGCGGCGCGCAAGAGCGCGCTTGGCTGCGCGAACTCCAGCTTGACTTTTTGCGCGTTGAGGTGACAGCAGAAGAAGTGCGCGCCGAAACAGCCGATGATCCCTTTGCGGCGGATTTTGCGCCGAGCGATTTCAGCTATCTGAGCGAGCGCGGCTGGCGCTTTGACGATCCTGAGCGCACCCTGAGCAACATCATGCCCTATATCGGCGGCGCAGAGGGCTTGGTGCGCTTCCCGCTGATGATGGTGATGCACTACGGCGGCGAATCCTACATGGGCAATCCGCCAGAGAGCGCTGCCTACGCCGATTACTTTTTGGCGGTGGTTTATTATTATAACGTCGTGTTGGAGCGCGGCATTAAATATTGGGAAGTGCTGAATGAGCCTGACTGGGGCTATGCGGATGTGCCTGTCTCGCCTGAAACCTACGCCGCGATCTTTCGACAGGTGGCGGCGCGCATTAAGGCGCACCCTGATCCGCGGGTGAACAGCATTCGGCTGGGCGGGCCCGTGCTTGGCAGCGGCGACCCGATTGATGGTGGCTTTCCCGATGGCTTTGCCAACCGCACTGATGACGGTGAGCGCGCATGGCGTGCCTATATCCCGACCTTGTTGGCGAAAGGCTCCCGCGAGGGCGCTTATGATGTTGGCTTTCTAAGCTGGCACGACTATGGCAGCGATACATGGGATGTGCCAAACAACATCTACCGCCTAGAGAACCTCTACGCCATTTTCAACCGCGTGAACGCACTCTATGCCCAAAGCGCGGCTTATGGCGTGCGGCTGCCGTTGGTCGTCTCGGAGATGAACCTTGCCGCCGGCAGAACACTGCAACAATCGAAGGAATACTACAAGAATTTTTACGCGGCACTGTGGCACACCAGCGCCCTAAACACTTACTTTGCCACTGGCAAGCTGCGGATGCTCTCTCACTTTTATTGGAAGGGCAATGACTTCTGGACGAAGGGACTCGTCTATCAGGATGCCGACTCTAACCATGAATTGGTGCGAAACCCTGTGTGGTGGGCATACCGCGAATACATCGCGCACACAGAGGCAAAAATCCTTGCCGCCTACACAGGGCTGCAAGATCGCCTGCTGGATGCTATAGCCACCACGGATCCGACAGGGCAGGTGATCTATCTGATCGCCGTCAACAAAGACGACTCGCCACGCCCGATTGACTTTCGCTTTGATGCACCGCAAGGTTTCGGTGGCGAGGTGCTGATCAGCAAGCGCACCATGCAGGCAGGCGGCGAAGGACTCTACGGCGCGCCCTTTGCCGAGCCGCTGATCACCGATGCCTATCAGTGGCAGCCCGTGCCGCTCAGCCCCGATCACCAAATCCGCTATGCCGAGACGCTGCCGCCGCGCACCATCGTTTACTATACACTCGTGCGCCGCTGAGTGCGCCCTTTGCCAAAGCTGCGTTACAATGGAAAGCATCCGTTTGCACTGTGGGAGATGCTTTCCATGACGCGCTTGGTAAAAGGTTTAAGTCTGCTGTGTGTGGTGGTTGCGCTCTGTCTTTCACCCTACCTTGCCGCTGCCCAAGTTGGCGTGGAGATGGTACTACAAGTTTATAACGGCGCGCCGATTGCGCTCTATGAGCGCCCTAGCCTAGGCAGCCCTATCCTGCGGACGATTGGCGTCGGCAATCGCTTCTTGTGGCGCGCTGACCGCACCTTTGCGGAAGGCAGGCAGTGGCTCTTCATCCAGATTGGCGGCACCAGCGGCTGGATCAGCCCAGATGACAACGTCATTGACTTTGCCGACCCAACCCAAATCACGCCGAACATGGATCGCAGCGCCACTGCTGTGATCACCGCCAACCCGATGAGCCTTTACGCCGCGCCCGGACGTGGCAACACCATCTTGGCGACGCTGCCGATTGGCACACAGGTGCGCGTGCTGGATGCGCCCATCATCACCGACCTTTATACTTGGTGGAAAGTGCGCGTGCTGGGCAGCGGCGCCGAAGGCTGGCTGGTGGATACCGTCCGTGAAATGCAGGTGACCGCCCCGCTGCGCGTCTATGGTTATCAGGTCTGTGATAACTTCGACCTGAAAACGTTCGGCATGACGGGCTGGGATAGCATTGTGAGCAGCTTGCCGCGCCTGCTTGATCCCGGTGAGCAAGTGGTCTGCCTTGCCAGCACCAAGCTGGATGGCGGCACGTCGCCCATTGTGGTGGTGCTGGCGCGCTTAGAGGGTGTGCAACCGCGTGATTCGCTGCGGACGTTTGCGCTGCGCGGCGGAAGCTGGACGCCGATCTTCACCCAGTACACCGATTTTTTTGCTCGCACAGATCGGTTGAGCCTGCACGACTTGACAGGCGATCCTTACCCATCGCTGCTGTGGAGTGTGCGCTTGGAAGGCACCGGCAGCATCATGGATACTCACATTTTGCGCTTCAACCCTGCCACTGGCTTGGTGCAGCCCGTCTTCAACAACACCTTTTACAAAGGCTTCATGCAGATCAACGGGCGGCTGCTAACGTTCTTCCAAGCCCACTACCTGCCCGAAGAGCCGAACTGCTGCCCAAGCGGCGTAGAACGCTTTGCCTATCAGTGGAACGGCAGCACCTTTGCGCTGATCCTTAACGAGGTGCTGCCGCTGCCCTATGCCATTCAATCATCACGGCGCTAAGCCTTAAGGAGCAAGCATGATCTACACTGGGCGCGTCTGGAAATATGGCGATAACGTCAACACCGATGTGATCTTTCCCGGCAAATATACCTACACCGTCACTGAGCCTGCTCAGATGGCGCGCCACGCCCTAGAAGACCTTGACCCAACCTTTGCCGCTAACGTCCGAGCGGGCGATATGGTGGTGGGCGGCACAAACTGGGGCTGTGGCTCATCGCGTGAGCAAGCGGTGACCTGCCTTGTACAAGCGGGCGTGCGCGTGCTGATCGCCAAATCCATAGCGCGCATCTACTTCCGTAACGCAGTGAACGGCGGCTTGCTGCCCGTCGTTTCCGCGGCGGCTGTCGAGGCGATTCAGCATGGCGAGACGGTGCAGGTGGATTTAGAGGCGCATCAGGTGCGCTGCGCGGCAGGGACGTTCGATTTTCCGCCGCTCTCACCGTCGCTCAAAGCGATCCTAGCGGCGGGCGGCTTGATCCCAATGCTGCGCGCCAAGCTGGCAGCGGAGCGCGCCGAATGAGCCTCACCATCTGTTTGATTGAAGGTGATGGCGTTGGCAAAGAAGTGATTCCCGCGGCAGCAAGTGTGCTAGGCGCGCTCGGACTGCCGATCCGCTTTACGCACGCGCAGGCAGGTTGGGAGTGCTTCACGCGGCAGGGCGACGCCTTGCCCGAAGCCACCATCGCCGCCATGCGCGCCGCCGATGCCACGCTCTTTGGCGCGACGCAATCGCCCATGACCAAAGTCGAAGGCTACCGCAGCCCGGTGCTGACCATGCGGAAGCTATTCAACCTGCACGCCAATTTGCGCCCAACGCGTTCACTGCCTATCGCGGGCGGGCGCGAGGGCATAGACCTGCTCATTGTGCGGGAGAACACCGAAGGACTC
Source organism: Anaerolineae bacterium (assembly GCA_034436355.1). GTDB lineage: Bacteria > Chloroflexota > Anaerolineae > Aggregatilineales > UBA2796 > CP2-2F. Next base: position 18,808 of record DAOTVQ010000016.1, on the reverse strand, counting down.
TACAGCGGACGCGAACGCCGAGAAGACGGCGGGCAAACTGCCATCACCGAGCGCGTGATCACAGCGGCGGCAACTGAGCGCATTGCTCGGACTGCCTTTCAGCTTGCGGCACAGCGTCCGCGCCAGCAGGTGACCATTGTCCACAAGGCGAACGTGATCAAGGAAGGTGATGGGCTGTTCCGTGAGGTGTGTTTGCGCGTTGCTGCCGAATTTCCGAACGTGCAGGTGAACGAGCTGTTGGTAGATGCCTGTGCGATGTGGCTGGTGCGCGATCCCGCGCGCTTTGATGTGATCGTGACGGAAAATCTGTTCGGCGATATTCTCTCGGACGAGGCGGCGGGCTTGATCGGCGGCTTGGGTGTGGCGCCTTCTGCCAATGTGGGCGCGGGCAAGGGTGCCTACTTTGAGCCAGTGCATGGCTCTGCGCCTGATATTGCAGGGCAGGGCATCGCCAATCCGATTGGCGCGATCTTGAGTGCTGCCATGCTGCTGGCGCATGTTGGCGCGGCGGAAGCAGCCGAGCGCGTGGAAGCTGCCGTGCAAGCCGCCCTGCGGGCAGGCGTGCTGACGCGGGATTTGGGCGGGTCTGCCAGCACATCCGAGATGACAGATGCTATCCTGAAGCGGCTCTAGGCATTCAGTGCGTCCAGCGCCGCACGGATGATACCTGCGCTGTGGTTGAGTGCGGCGTATTCCTCAGTGCTCAGCGTGAGTGGGAAGGTATCCAGCACGCCGCTGCCACCTACCAAATGTGGCAAGGCACAGGTCACATTCGGCACATCGGCAACCATAGGCATCGGCGAACAGACCGTCAAAATGGCGCGCCGATCAGAGGCGATCACCTCCACAATGCGCGCTAAAGCGCTGCCAATGCCATAATAGGTGGCGCGTTTGCCCGCAATGATGCGGTAGGCAGCGCGCCGCACGCCCTCGTCCACCTCTGCCATGAAATCGGCATCAAAGCGCACACTGCGCTCGCGGCAGAAATCCGCCAGTGGCACACCACCAACCGTGACCAAACGCCACGTCAGCACTTCGGAATCGCCATGCTCACCGATCACGTAGCCATGCACATGCTGCGGATCAACGCCCAAATGCCTGCCCAACAGGGCGCGAAAGCGCGCCGTATCCAACATGGTGCCGCTGCCAAAAACACGCCCGTCAGGGCTGCCGTGTTCGGCGGCGATCTGCGCGGTGAGGTGCGTCATGATGTCCACCGGGTTGGTGGCGACGATCAAGAGTGCTTCGGGTGCTGCGCGCAGCACCTCTGGCACAATCTCACGGAAGATGGCAGCGTTGCGCCCCAGAAGCTGTAGGCGAGTCTCGTTGGGTTGTTGGTTAACGCCCGCGGCTAGGATCACCACACGGCAGCCGACCAGATCGCTATACTGCCCGGCGCGCACACGCAGCGGATGGGCAAACGGCACAGCATGGAAAATGTCATCTGCCTCTGCCTGTGCGCGCTCCTCAAATTTATCCACCAACACAATTTCGCTGCCTACGCCGCGCATCACGATTGCATAAGCAGCCGTCGCACCGACGAAGCCGCTGCCCACCACACCTATTTTCATTCAGGGAGTCCTTATCACTTACGGAAAGTTCGTCATTGCCAACGCGCACCTTCACCATACAGCCCAATGATCTTGCCGTCGCGGTCGCGCAGGAATAGGGCAGCCGCGCTGCGCTGGAACTGAGTCTCGAAGGCAGTTTCGGGCGCCGTTGCCCAGCCAAGCCGCTGCCGAACGCTCTCGCGGCTGCGCCACGCCAAGCCAAAGCCGCGTATCGGCTGCATCAATCCGTCAGGCGGGTTCAAATTCGGGTCGTTTTCAGGCTGCCCATCGCGGTATTCATCCTCAAGGGCAAGCCAAGCGGGCGTGCGGTCGTCATTGAACAGCACGTAAATGGTGCGCCCTTCTGCCAGCCAGAACATCATGCCGCGCTCAAAGGGCTGATAGACTGCCAAACTCGGCACGGCAGGCAGATCAGGGCAGCCGCCATCGGCAGGGGCGGGCGTGAAGAACCATCCTTCGGCGCAGTTTGCCGTCACGCGCACCTCTTGCGTAATTTCTTCCACGCCATTGTTGACGACCAGCACAAAGCGCGCCAAGCCATCCGCATTGGGACGGACTGCCACACGCAGCGATCCACTGCGCGGCACGCGCCACGCCTGCCCACGGGCGGTTGCCTCTGCCTCGCCTTCCAGCCGATAAATGGTGGCAACATCTGCGCCTTGCACCGCCCAAAAAAGCGTGATCACGTCGCCAGCGGCAGCAGCGGTCACATCCGCCGTAAAATACTCTACGCGCACCAAGCCAACGGTAAGCGCTTGTGAGGTGGCGGTGGGCAGTTCGGGTGGGCGGCTTGGCGCAAAGCCGAGTAGGGGCGTCGGCGTGACGCCAGCGGGCAGTGTTGGGCGCTCGGTGGGGATGGGCGTTGGGCTAAGGCGCGGCGTGGCAGTTGGTGTTTCGGTGGGCAGCGGCGTTTGGGTTGGGCGCGGTGTTGGGATGATCGGCTCTAAGGCGGCACTGCACGCGCTGAGGGCAAGCCAGCAGGCAAGCGCTGCCGCCAGCCGAGCAGCGGAACGAGTCAGCACAGGCAGACGGCACATGGCAGCGCTTAAGGGCTATTCTTCGGGCGGCGGCACGGGCAGATCAGCTTCGGCAACATCCTTATAGCGTTCGCCAATCTCCACCATCATGCGCGGGATGCCGCCAACAATTGGGTATTTGCAGCCGGAGTCGTCACAGACCAGCCAGTAGTTATCCCGCACCAAGCGCAGTTTGCCCGGATCATCGCCATGGTCAGTGTAGTGAACGGCAACTGGACAGCGCAGCAGGTCTAGAAAATCAGGGCTGAACGCAAGCGTTTCTTGCGATTGGTTATCGGTCATGAGTAAGTGCGCCTCACAAGTTGGAATCAGGTTATGCAGGCAGAGTATAGCCCTGTGGTTTAGGCGAGTCAAGCGAGGGCGCATTAAAAAAGGGCAGAGATTTTATAAAACGGCAACAGGGACGCTGGGAGGCGTCCCTGCTACATGAGCGCATTTAGTGGCGCGGCACAAAAGTTGGTGCTACGGGTGGTGTAGCATCCACTTCCACCTCGCGGCGCTCGGGCTGCGCCATTTGCAGGAAGTGGAAGAAATCCAGCCGCACTGTGCCTGTGCCATTAAAAGTGACGTACACATCTTGTAACCCAATAACGGGCGTGTTGGTGCGCGCTTGGAAATTTGCCCAACCGGTTACGCCGCTAACAGGTACGCTTGCCAGCAGGGCGCCGTTTGGATTGCCAAGCCGAAACTCGATGCTGCCGTTGACAGCCGTCGTGCCTTGCCGTGAGGCGGTCACCATCGCAAAGGCGGGATAGGTGTAGAAGTTCAGGCGCGTGTAGCGCAGCGGCGCAGAAGCAGCCGAAAACGCCACGCTCTGCCCGCCGGGTATGGTTGAATCTGGCAGGATGCTGGCGTTCACAAGGGCGCTTTCCACACTTTCCGCCTGCACGAACTTAAACGGATCGCGCACGGCGGTGGCACTCGGCGCTGATCCCCAGATCAGCACGCCGTTTCGGTAGAGCGGCACTTTTGCCCAGTCCAGCAAGGTGCTGTGGTTGCCAAACGAATAGTCGTTACTCTGATTGAAGCTGCTGCCATCCTGCTTGGTGAGGCTCACCCGAATCTCGCCGCTTTGGGCGTTGGGCGCAAGGCTGCCGGCGGTGCTGGTGAAGCCGATCTCAAGGTAGTGATCAGCACCGCTTACGGCGGCGGGCAGCGCCACAAATTTCCCCGTGATGCGCGAGCAGCCAATTGTTGCGCTGTTGCAGGTGAAGTTCAGCGCCGCACCGCTATCGCGGGTGAAGTAGTAGCGCAGGGTCAGTTCGGCGAGGTTCACCGTGCTTTGCGGTCCGTTGGCAACGTTGAAAACAGGTTGCAGCGTGTTGGTGGCGGTCTGCGTAATTTGGGCGCGATATTGCGTTCGCAGCGGGCTGTTTGGCACCGCTGTGGGCTGACCGCTGTTCACCGTCATCTTGCCCAGAAAGTAGCGCCCTTGCGCGTCTTTTTGGGTGTGAGCAAGCTGAATCTGGCGTTCGTAGGCAGGCTCTTCAAAGCCGAAGTACAGATCATAGGTGCCGGGGCGCATCTGCGGCAGGATGAACTGCTCAACAACGTTGTAGGCAGGCGGCGCGCCTTTTGGGCAAGTCAGAAAGTCGTTGCTGGTGCTGGTCACATTGGCGGGCAAAATCTTGGTGATGTTGGTTTGGGTGAGGGGCAGTTGCAACGAAACCTGTGAACTGCCCGCCTCTTTGAAGTAGAGATAGAGGGGGTAGCGGTGATAGGCGGGTGCGGTGCCGCGATTCAGCCACGTGAGCGCGAAATTCACCGTCTGACCGCCGTTAGCGATTGTGGGATATTCGGCGCGGCTCAGCAGGATGCGGTAGCCCAGCTCGCGCCAGAGCGGATTGAGATCAATGCTTGGCTTGCTGGAGAAGTTGTTGTGAATGCTGGTCACATGGAATTCACGGGCAAAGCACAGCGAACGCTGCACAAAGGTGCTGTCCAGCGGCGCGTAGTCGCTCGTGCCAAACTCGCCCATGATCGGCTTGGTCTGCCAAACTTGCTGAACATAATTGCCAACGCTGGTGCGGAAATCGCGCTGTTTGTTGTCTTTGGCGCCAATGCCATCAAAGCGGATGCCGGCGCCGTTGGCAATGCCAAGCGCCACATCCTCTTGATCGCCACGGCTGATCAGCACGGGCTTGTTGCGGAAGCCTTTGTAGGTGTAACTGACAAGTTGCTCTTGCCCATTGTTGCCAATGCAGCGCCCGCTGCCGCTGCCGCCGGTGAACATGCGGATAATGCGCGTGCGTGTATCAATGCTTTGCTGCAAGGTTGGGTCGGTCGCATCGTAGACTTGGCTTTCAGGGAAGCGCTCTAGCACCGTTTTGCCCGAAAACCACTCGCCATACCAGCCGTAGCTGCCAATATCTATCGAGGTCACCGTTGGGTGATTATCGTAACGGCGCACCACCTCGTTGATGAATTTGCCCCACAGATCGAGGAAAACACATTTGTGGTAGTCAATTTCTGGGTAGCTGCCGCCGCCCCATGGCTCGCGCCCGTTGGAGACGGTGACGCCAAGCGCCTTTGCCCAGTTCGGCACGTTGGGCTGATCGCCGCGCCCAACCACATTTCGAATGCGAAAGCTGACGTATTTATTACGGGCTGCCATGTTGGCAACGAACCGATCAAGGCTGGTGAACGAATAAACGCCGTTTTGCGGATTCAGGCGATCCCAATTCAGCGCATCGCACGAGACCACCTTCCCATTATCATCGCAGGTGGCGCCCGCCCGCAAGTAGCCCGTGCTGAAGGGATACCAGGTGCCGTTCACATTGTGATCCTCAAAGCCCATCAGCGGGTTGACGAGGATGCTGGTGGTATCTTCAGGCGGCGAGACCACAATGGTGGTGGCGCCGTAGCTTATGGTCGTCGTCCACAATGCATTTAGGCAGAGTGCCAAGGCGGCAAAAGCCAACCAAAAGGCAGCGCGTGCTTGATTTTGCATGGATAATGATGACTCCTGATGATGGTTGCCAACGACTGATCCGCTTGCGCGCTTCACAATACGAATAAAAGGCGGGCGAGCAACTACCTGTTACAAAGACTTCGCGGAAAACTAACAAAAATTGCAGAAACTTGCATCTCAAGAAAATTACAATTAGGGCAATGCGGCTTCAAAATTAAGCAAAGTTTATAACAGGTTAGGGATAAGTTCAAGCTAAATGTGTATTGATGCACGATCAAGTCTTTACAGGTGTTTTACAGTTAACGTAAAGGCAGCTCGCCCTACATAGCATGTCTTTTCAAGTAGACCCGAGCAAACCTTGACTTTTGCGTGTCTTCTCGCTTAACTTGATGCACTTTTGCAACGTCTGTGAGGTGGGTTGGTATGGTGACGTTAAAGCTGACGGTGAACGGTGAGCCGCGCACATGCGAAATTGCCGAGTCGCGCACGCTGGCGGAAGTGCTGCGCTACGATCTCGGACTGACTGGCACAAAAATTGGCTGTAACGAGGCAGAGTGCGGCATCTGCACGGTGCTGGTGGATGGCTTGCCCATCAATTCATGCATTTATCCCGCCTTGCGCGCCGAAGGGCGGCAGGTAACGACTATTGAAGGCTTGGCAGACGGCACGACGCTCGATCCACTGCAAGCGGCATTTGTGCAGCATGGCGCAGTGCAGTGCGGCTTTTGCACGCCCGGCTTGATCATGACGGCGCGTGCGCTGTTGAACAGCACGCCCAACCCAAGCGACGCCGATATTCAGCACGCCCTTAAAGATACCTACTGCCGCTGCACAGGCTACACCAGCGTGCTGCGCGCCATCCATTCCGCCGCACACTTCCAGCAGCATGGCACACACCTGCCACCCGCCCTACCTGAAACGGATACCGATGAACTGAAGGTAGCAGGTCACAGCTTGCCCAGCCAAGAAGCGGTTGCCAAAGTGACCGGCGCCGCCAAATACACCGATGATTACACCTTCCCCGATATGCTCTATGGGCGCACGCTGCGCGCTGCACACCCACACGCCCGCATCCTGAGCATTAACACAGAAAAGGCAAAGGCACTGGCAGGCGTGCGCGCCGTGCTGACCCATAAGGATGTGCCCGGTCGCAATCGGCATGGCTTGGTGCATCTGGATTGGGCGGCGCTCTGTGATGACAAGGTGCGCTACATGGGCGATCCCGTAGCGATTGTGGCAGCCGATACGGAAGCCATCGCCGCTGAGGCACTGGCACTCATCGAAGTCGAATATGAGGTGCTGCCCGTCGTGGCTGACCCCGAATATGCCCGTTCGCCCGAAGCGCCCATCCTGCACGAAGATCGCCCTGATGGGAACTTGCTCAAACACATTAAAGTGCGGCACGGCGACCCTGAGCAGGGCTTTGCAGAGGCTGACGTGATCGTTGAGCGGGAATACCGCACGCCCACCACCGAACACGCCTTCCTAGAGCCAGAGTGCGCCATTGGCGTGCCAGCAGGCTATGATGCCGACCACCCCAAGCTGACCGTCTACGTCGGTTCGCAGATTCCCTACCAAGATCGCTATCAGGTGGCGGCGGCGCTCGGTGTGCCAGATGAGGCAGTCCGCATCAAGGGAACGCTCATCGGCGGCGGCTTTGGCGGCAAAGAAGATATCGCCGGGCAGATTCACGTGGCGCTGCTGGCGCAAGCGACGGGCAAGCCTGTGAAAATGCTCTACACACGGCAGGAATCGCTCCTGTTCCATCCCAAGCGGCACGCCACCGTGATCCGCATCAAGACAGGTGCCAAGCGCGATGGCACACTGACCGCTATTCAAGCGGAACTCTACGGCGATGGCGGCGCCTATGCCAGCCTGAGCGACAAAGTGCTGACCCGCGCCACCACGCACGCCACCGGTCCCTACGTCGTGCCGAACGCCAAGATTGACTGCTACGCCATGTACACCAACAATCCCGTCAGCGGTGCCTTTCGCGGCTTTGGCGTCACCCAATCTGCCTTTGCCGTTGAGCAGAACATGGATTTGCTGGCAGAAGCGCTGGGCATGGATGCCGTTGAAGTGCGCCGCAAGAACGCGCAGCGCGTCGGTGTGGTGACGGCAACTGGGCAGCTTTTGCGTGAATCAGTCGGCTTGCTTGAAACGCTCGAGCGCGTTTATCAGACAATGGAAACCGAGACGCCGAATGGCTTCCGCTGGGCGTGGCGCGAAGGCAACAAGGCGTATGGCTGGGGCATCGCCTGTGCCTACAAAAATACGGGCTTGGGCGGCGGCGCGCCGGATAAGGCTGCGGCTGAGGTGGAGGCGTTTGAGGACGGCTCGTTTGAGGTGCGGACGAGTTCCGCCGATATGGGGCAGGGCTTGGTGATGGTGGTGGCGCAAGTGGCAGCCGAAGAACTGCGCGTACCTTATGAGCGCGTGCGCGTGCTGCTCAGCGATACTGACCTGACGCCGGACGGCGGTCCGACAACTGCCTCGCGCCAAACCTATATGACGGGCAATGCGGCGCGCCTTGCCGCCAGCACGCTGCGCGAGGCAATCGGGCGCTTTGCCGCCGAACTTTACGACGTGCCGCCGCAAGACATCCGCTTTGAGGAAGGCTTGCTGCGCTATGATGGGCAGGCGGTGCCGCTTGGCGAGGTCGTCGGCGCGATGAAGGCGCACGGCGTGCAGGCGAAGGCCCTCTATGAGTATTGGGGACCGAAAACGCAGCCGCTTGGCACAGGTGGCGATATGCACTTTGCCTTCAGCTATGCCACACAGGCAGCGTTGGTCGAGGTTGATCTTGAAACGGGCGCGGTGAAGTGCCTAACCGTCGTCGGCGCACACGATGTTGGGCGCGCTATTAATCCGCTGGCGCTGCAAGGGCAGATCGAGGGTGGCATCGTCATGGCGATGGGCAGCTGCCTCAGCGAGGCATACATCACTGAGGAGGGCGTGCCGTGGTCAACGCTGTTGGCGCGCTACAAAATGCCCAGCATCAAGCACACGCCGCGCATTATCTCGCACATCGTGGAACACCGCGCCGCCGACGGACCTTACGGCGCGAAAGGCGTAGGCGAGATCGCCTCCATCAACACGACGCCCGCCATCTGCAATGCGATTGCCAACGCCTGCGGCGTGCGCGTTTACAGCTTGCCCGTGGATCAAGATGCACTGCTGCGCGCCATCAAGCAAGGTGCCGCCGAAGTGCATACCGCTTGGGCGGATATTCGCTAGAGAGAGATAGGAACTATAATGCGCCGTTTGCTGATCCTGATAAGCGTTATCGCACTGCTCAGTTTGGGCTTGCCGCCTAGCCACGCCCAAGATGAGGTCGAGATGCAAATCGAGGCGATCCTTGCCCAAATGCCGCTTGAGGTGCGCGTTGGGCAGTTGTTCATGGTCAGCTTTTTTGGCGAAGGGCTGAACGAGACCAGCACCGCCTTCATGCGGCAAATGACGCCGGGCGGCGTGGGTGTGTTCAGCTCCAACGGCGTTTCGCCCGCTGCCGTAACGCGCTCTACCAACGCATGGCAGGCGTTGGCGGTGCAAATCGGTGCAAAGGTACCGCTGCTGATCGCCACAGATCAGGAGGGCGGCACCGTCCAGCGCCTGAATAACGGCTTTACGGCCTTCCCGTGGGGCGGCGCATTGAGCGCCATGCCGCCCGAACAAACCGCGCAAGTGGCAGCCATGACCGCTACCGAACTGCGCGCCGTGGGCGTGACCATGAACTTTGCGCCGGTTGCCGATCTGCGCCATCCCGAAGGGCGCTTTATGGAAAAGCGCGTCTGGGGGCATTCTGCCGCCCGTGTTGGCGCTGCCATCGCCGCTTATGTGCGCGGGCTGCAAGGCGGCGGCGTGGCGGCAACCCTCAAGCACTTTCCCGGGCACGGCGCCGCAACCGACTCGCACGTGGCGCTGCCGACCGTCAACTTCACACGCGAACGGATGGCATATGAGCTGATCCCATTCCGCATGGGCATCGCCGCTGGTGCGGATGTGGTCATGGTGGCACACCTAAGCGTGCCAAGCCTCGACCCTGAGAAGGATACACCTGCCACGCTCTCCAAGCCAATTGTGAGCGATTTGCTGCGCGGCGAACTCGGCTTTCAGGGCGTCATCATCACCGATGCGATGGATATGGGCGGCGTGCGGCAAAATTTCACACCTGCCGCGGCGGCGGTGCGCGCTGTGCAAGCCGGCATAGATATGCTGGCAACCGGACCGAACTTGCCCATCACCGAGCAGCTAAACATGAAGCGCGCTATCTTAGAAGCAGTCCTGAACGGCGATGTTGCACGCTCACGCATTGATGAGTCGGTGCGGCGCATTCTGCGGCTGAAGGCAAAGTACGGCGTGTTGGCAGCTTGGCAGCCGTTAGATGTGCAAACCGCCACAGAGCGCGTCCAGAGCGCAGCGCACCAAGCCGCGCTAGAGGCGATTTATCTGCGGACGGTGGCAGTTGCCCACCAAGCGCCTGAACTGCTGCCGCTTGATCCGCAGCGCAGCAAGATCGGGATCGTCTATCCGGGCGCCTATGCCTCTATTCCAAATGTGTGCGGCGTCTACGGCGAACCAACCCGCAAACTTGCCTATTCGCTGACGCCCACCGACGCCGAACTGTCTATCGCACGCCAGATCAACACGCAGGCAGATGTAGTGGTCGTCTTCACCTTCAACATTGACGAGTATCCGCGCCAAGCGCGCTTGGTGAATACGTTCAGCGCGCAGAAAACGGTGGTGGTGGCGCTTCAAAATCCGTATGACATCACACGCGGCATTCAGCCCGCCGCCTACCTGACGATCTTCAACCCATACCCAGAAGCGATTCGGGCAGCCTGCGCAGTGCTGTATAACGCTTTCCCGCCACGTGGCTTTTTCCGCTTGCCCTAGCTAGGCAAATAATCCTTCGACAAACTGTGTTATAATGCTAAGCATAGGGTAAAAATACTGTGAGGCAGCCAAACCCGTGTTAGCAACACTGCATGGACTGGACTTTGCCGCGCCCGAACGCCCTAACCTTCAGCCCAGTGACCTGCTGAGCGAAGGCGGGCGCAAGGTGATGGCGTTTCACTTTGGGCGCCTGCTGACCAAACAAGCCGACGTGCTGGCAAGCGATGATAGTGAAGCAGTCCACCAGATGCGCGTGGCAACGCGCCGCTTACGCAGCACACTCCGCATTTTTCGCCCGTATTACCGCCAGGGCAGCCTCAGACCCTTTCGGCGTGCGCTGCGCGCTGTGGCAGAGGCGCTGGGCAGCGTGCGCGATCTGGATGTGTACCGCGAGCATTTGGCAGGCTATGCCAAGCAGCAGCCTGCTGCCAGCCGCCGCGAACTGCGCCTCTTAAATGCAGGTTTGGCAGCGCCACATGCTGCGCTGCGTCAAGCCCTGTGCGATTACTTGGTCAGCGAGGCGCATAGAGACTTTCTGAGTGAATTTGCCGTTTTTGTGCAAACACCGCTGGCAGGTGCGCGTTCGGTAGCACCCGAACTGCCCGTGCCACAGCGCGTGTGCGAGGTTGCGCCGCGCCTGATTTATGAGCAATATGGCATTGTGCGCGCCTACGAACCACTGCTCAGCAGGGCGACGCCCGAACAGCTCCACGCGCTGCGCATCGAAGTAAAGCGGCTGCGCTACTTGATCGAGGCGTTCGGCGAACTGCTTGGCTCACGCGCCGAACTGCCTGTGGAAGCCTGTAAACAATTGCAAGATTTCTTGGGCGAATTGCAGGATGCTGAAGTGGCAGAACGCCTTACCACGCACTATCTGCCGAATGTGCAGCGTGGTAAACGGGCTTTGCAGCGCTATGTGAGTGCGCGCCGCACACAGGGCGAAACGCTGCGCGCTGCCCTTACCGAACAGTGGGCAACCTTCAGCGCGCCTGCCGTGCGCGAGGCGTTAGCGCTTGCCGTGGCTGTGTTGTAGGGCTAGAAGCGCACCTTGATCTTCAAGCGCCCTAGTCGAATTTCATCGCCGCTGCGGATGAGCCGATCACCGTCAGGGATCAACTTGCGCCCATTCAAATAGGTGCAGTTGGTGCTGTGCAGATCGGTGATGTAGATCAGGCTGCTACGCCGACTGAGGCGCAGGTGCCGCCGCGAGACGCCCTGCTCCTCAGCACGGAAAGGCGTCAGATCTACATCAGGCGGGTCTTCCCCCACCACGCGCCGCCCAACGATCAAGGTCTCGTGAATGCTCAAATTCAGCACAGTGCCATCAATTTCGAGCGTGATCGGCTTTTCCTCAGTGGCGATTGCATCCCCCGTCTGCTGCGGGCGCGAGGGGGGCACGATTTCTGTTTCCTCAATGCGGTGCGTGCTGACCGAAGCGCTAAACACAAACTGGCAGTTGGAGCAGATCCACTCGCCAACCCGTGCCATATGTCCGCAATTTGGGCAAGGAAACTCTTTGGTGGCGGGTTCTTTTTCCGCTTCAAGGTCTGCCGATGGTATGGGCGGCGTTAAATCTGTTTTGACAGGCGCTGAAGCTGCTGTGGACGGCACTGCCTCCGATGGCTTGGCAGCCGAGGTGGGAGCTGACTCGGGCGAAAGCGTTTCGGGTGCAGCCTCAGGGATGATTAAATCCTCTGGTTCGGAAATTGGCGCGGTGCTTTTGCTGTGACCACTGGTCACGCTGCCTTCTGCGTTCATCTCTGTTATATTCAAGGAAGCCTCCGCCATGCACGTGCTTTACAAATTTCATTTTTATTGTAACACACTTCGTAAAAAAGCAACGAAAAAGCTAGCAAATGAGGCGGCTAGTTTTTACGAAAGGCGGGCGAAAGCAGATCGGATGGCGGGATGTCTCCCGCCTTGCGGCACTAGCTGCCCTTCTGGCTGCGCGGATCGAGGGCATCGCGCAGACCGTCGCCAATGAAGTTGATGCACAGCACGCTGATCACGATCAGCACGCCGGGGAACAGCCACATCCACGGCGCAGTGCTGATGTAGCGATAGCCCATCTGCATCATGTTGCCCCACGTCGGCGTTTTGGCATCCACGCCTAACCCTAAGAAGCTGACGTAGGATTCGCTCAAAATGGCGCCGGCAATGCCCAAGGTTGCCGAGACGATGATCGAGGCAAGCGTGTTAGGCAGCACATGCCGAATCAGGATGCGGCGGTTCGGCACCCCCAAACTTTCGGCAGCCGTCACGAACTCCATATTTTTCAGCGAGAGAATCTGCGCCCGCACAATGCGCGCAAGGCTCGTCCAACTGGTGATGCCGATCACAATCACAACCACCAACACGCCGCCGCTTAGCTCACGCCCAAAAAACGGCAGGGAAGGGATGCGTCCGCCGAAATATTTTGCCAACACCAGCAGCAGAAACAGGCGCGGAATGGTCATGATCGCCTCTGTGAAGCGCATCAGCAGGTTGTCAATCACGCCGCCGTAGTAGCCTGCTACCGCACCGACGAATGTGCCGATCAGAATGGAGAGCAGCATCGCCGAGGTGCCGATCAGCAGGGAGAGCTGCCCGCCATAAATGGCGCGTGCCAACACATCTTGCCCAAGCTGATCGGTGCCAAAGAGCGCCGTTTCGCTGGGCGCTTGCAGCCGATTCCGCACGGCTGGGACGGTAGCACGCTCATAGGGTATCAGGATCGAGCCAACCACCACAAAGAGGATCATCCCGATCAGCAGCAGCAAGCCAAGCATTGCCATACGGTGTTTGCGGAAGCGCCGCCACGCCCGATTTTCGGTTTTGGGCGCGGCTGCCTGTAAAGAAAGTGCTTCAACTGTCATCGTTGGGTGTCTTCCGCCTTAGTAGCGAATACGCGGATCGAGCCACGTATAGGTAATATCGGTCAGCAATTGAAAGATGATCACCGAGAGTGTGGTGAGCATCAAAATGCCCATCAGCACCGGATAATCATCCCGCCCTAAGCTGGTCAGAAAGAGCGACCCCATGCCGGGCCACCCAAAGATCGACTCGGTGACGACTGCGCCGGCAATCAAACTGCCCAAATCCAGCCCGATGAGCGTCACAATGGGCAGGCTGGCGTTCTTCAGCGCGTGAATCAAGTTAATATCGCGTTCGGGCAGCCCTTTGGCACGTGCCGTCCGCACGTAGTCGGCATTCAGCACTTCCAGCATGTTGGCGCGCATATAGCGGCTGTAGCCCGCCACGCTGATCAGGGTGAGCGCCGCAACAGGCAAGATCATATGGCGCAGCACATCCAGGAAGGAACGGTCGCCAAGTGGATCAAACATGCCATTGGGCGGCAGCAACTTCAGGTTCACGCTGAACAGGTAGACCAAAATGAGGGCGATTAGGAAGATCGGCATGGATTGAAAGACATACGAGAGTGCCGTCATCGCGTTATCCAGCAGCGAATAGTGCCGCAATGCCGAATAGATGCCGATGCCAATACCGATCACGATGATCAGAAACTGCGCCGGGATCATCAAAAGCAGCGTGTTGCCCACTTTTTCTCCGATCACATCTGTGACCGGGCGCCGATCCGTGATCGAATTGCCAAAATCGCCGCGCAGCCGTCCATAGCCATCTGCCTCATCAATCACACCGTTGCAGTTGGTGTCAAGGATTGTCCAGTCGTTGCCGATCAACCAAAAGACGTATTGGGTCAGAATCGGCTGATCCAAGCCTAGTTGGCAGCGCAAACGAATGCGGTCGGCGTCATCCAAGGGCTGCCGACCACCCATCGTGGCAACCGGATCGCCAACAGTCTGCATCAGGGCGAATAAAATAAGGCTGATCAAAAACAGCAGCGGCACGGCTTGCAGCACACGCCGAAAGATAAAACGCGCCATATAAAAATCCTTTTTAAGTGAAATTTCCGCCTAGTGTACCGCAAAAGATAGCCTATAGCAGGCTTTAGACTCCGCGTTAGAAAAGCATTTGCCCACCGCCGAAACCTGCATGAATTTTTCACGGGCAGAGGGTTGATCTTTCTCGCACTCTGATTAATTTCGTGCTAAGATTGCCCTCAACTGTGGTGCTGCACCAAATCTTCGTTCGGGACGTAGGCAAACTATGCGGATTTTAATCATTTCGGATATTCACGCGAACTTAGCCGCTTTTGAGACTGTGCTGGCGGATGCCAAGGGCGACTGGGATTATGTCTGGTGCTTGGGTGATGTGGTTGGCTATGGACCTGATCCCAACGAATGCTGCGAACTGCTTAAGACGCTGCCACACCTGTGCCTTGCTGGCAACCATGACTGGGCAGCTTTGGGTAGGCTCGATATTCGCACCTTCAACGCCGATGCGCGCAAGGCAGTCACATGGACGCAAGAGACGCTCAAACCTGAGAATATCGCTTACCTAGACGCCTTGCCAACCACCTTTGTGCTAGGGCAATATACACTCGCACATGGCAGCCCGCGTGAGCCTGTTTGGGAATATATCCTTGATCCGTTGATCGCTGCCCTCAACTTCCCACACTTCGAGACGCCCTACTGCCTCGTTGGGCATACGCACACGCCCATCATCTACAAACTGATGTCTGAACGGGGAGATACCGACGCGCAAGCGCCCGCCTATCGGCAGCCTTCGCAACTCAATGGGCACCGCCTGATCGTCAATCCGGGCAGTGTTGGGCAGCCACGTGACTCCAACCCGGATGCAGCCTACGCCATCCTTGAGGTGGAGAAGCATATCTTTGAGCATCGGCGCGTGCCATATCCCGTCCAAGTCACCCAAGAGAAAATGCGCCGTGTCGAGATGCCCGAACGTCTGATCGCACGCCTTGAGCATGGTTGGTAGCCGAAAAGCAGCTGATGCGCCCGCTGGAATTGGTGATCAAGAACTTCCTCGCCTATCGGGAGGCAGTTCGCATTCCCTTTGAGGGTATTCATGTTGCCTGCCTGACTGGCGCCAACGGTGCGGGCAAGTCCTCTCTGCTGGATGCCATTACATGGGCGGTGTGGGGCAAAGCACGGGCGAACGATAAAGATCAACTGCTGCATAGCGGGCAAAAAGAGATGTCGGTCACGCTCACCTTTGAGCAAGACGGGCGTATTTATCAGGTGCAGCGCCTTTATGTAAAAAGTGGCAAAAGCGGCAAAACTGAGGCGTTCCTGCGTATGCGCGAACCCGACGCCGCCCAGTGGTTGCCCCTCAGTGAACATGCCAGCCTGCGCGAAGTGGATCAGGAAATTGCCAAGCGCGTTGGGCTAGACTATGAAACGTTCGTGACCTCCGCCTTTCTGCAGCAGGGCAAGGCAGATGCCTTCACCGCACAACCACCCGGCAAGCGCAAAGAAATTCTAGCGGATATCCTCGGTTTGGCGCGTTGGGATGACTATGAAGCCCGCGCCAAAGCAGAGGTAGAGAAACACCGCACCCTGCGCGCTGATAACGAACGGGAAATCCGCCGCCTTGATGATGAACTTGCCCAAGAAGATGCGCTGCATCAGCAAGAGTATGTGCTGAGGGCGCAGCTTGATCAGGCGCACACGGCTTTTGAACGCGCTGATGACGCCTTCCGTGCTTTGGCAAGCGCCGATGATCAGTTGGCGATGGTGCAGCGCGAACGCGAAATGCTGGAGAAAAGCCGCGCCCTGCTGGAGCGCGATCTTGATGTGATCACCCGCGACGTGCTGCGCCTAGAGCAAGCACAGGCAACGTGCGCTGCGTTGGTGGCACAGCGCGAAGAGATCGAACAGGGTGAAGCACAGCGCCAGCAGGTGGAAGCGACACTCGCTGCACTCCAAGCCCGCGAAGCGCAATTCCGCGAGCTAGAACGCCAATATCACGCCCTAGAGAAAAGGCTGGAGGCTGAGCGTGCGCACCTGACCAGTGCCGCGCAAGCGCTTGCCAAACAAATGGACGCCGCCCAAGCGGAGGCTGACCAAAGCGCTGCCCTAGCAGCAGCCATCGCACAAGCACAGGCAGACTATGACGCGCTGGAATTGAAAAAGGCGGAGCGCGAGGCAATCCGTGCAGAGCTACAGCAGTTGGCTGAGCAAAGCGCACAGACCAAGACCAAGAATGAGCAGGTTGAGGCAGAAGGCAAACAGCTGCGCAGCCGCCTAGACGTTCTGGAAGCGAGTGAAACGGCGTTGTGCCCGCTCTGCAACGAGCCGCTTTCCACCCAGAAGCGCGCCGATCTGATCACCGAATACACCTATCAAATCGAGGTGCTGCGCGAAAGCTACCGTCACAATGAGCAAGCGCTCAAAACAGCCGATAAGCAAACCAAGCAGCTTGAGAAACGCCTGAAAGACCTTGAAACTGAACTGAAGCGCCAAGAGGCGCTTACCAAACAGCTTGGCACACTAACAGAACGCCTGAAGGCTGCCCAAGACGCTTCAGCGCGTGCTGAGGTGCTGCGTGCTGAATATGCCCTCCTGCAAACACAGCTCGACTCTGAGGCGTTTGGCGAGGCTGTGCGCGCTGAAATGGCAGCTTGCGAGCGCGCCGCTGCCGATCTTGGCTATGATGCCGACCAACACGCCGCCCTGCGCGAGCAGCTAAGCCATTTACAAGATTTCCGCCTGCGCGCTCACGATTTGGCACAGGCACTTGAACAACTGCCCGATCTGGATGAACAACTTGCCCTTAAGCGTGAGCAGCACACCCAAAAAGCAGCCCAGCGCGCCGAACTGCACACCCGCCTGCCTGAACTAGACGCACAGCTTGCTGAGCTGAAAGCGCGTGTTCAGCAGGCTGAAGTATTGCGCGCTGAACGCGATCAGTGCCGCGCCACCTATGACGCGCTCAGCGAGCAGTACACCTACCTGAAAAGCCAGTTGGCAAACCTTGATCGCTTCCGCCAGCGCCGCCAAACACTGCACGAGCAAACCTTGCATTGGGCAGCCGAAGAGTTGCTCTATGATGAATTGCGCTATGCCTTCAGCAAAAAAGGTGTGCCTGCTATGTTGATCGAGGCAGCCATCCCAGAGTTGGAAGCACTGGCGAACGATCTGCTGGCGCGCATGACCGACGGGCGAATGCACCTCCGCTTTGAGACGCAGCGCGGCAAAAAAAGCGGCGAAGGCACTATCGAGACGCTAGATATCCTGATCAGCGATGAGCTAGGGCAGCGTGATTATGACCTATACAGCGGCGGCGAGAGTTTCCGCGTAAACTTCGCGCTGCGAGTGGCACTCAGCCAATTTTTGGCACGGCGGGCAGGCGCACAGCTTCGCACATTGGTGATGGATGAGGGCTTCGGCTCTCAGGATGCCGCCGGGCGCGAACGTCTGATTGAGGCGATCAACGCCGTGCAGGATAAATTCGACCTAATCCTCGTCGTGACGCACATCGAAGAACTGCGCGACGCCTTCCCAACCCGCATTGAGGTGCGGAAAGCGCCCAGCGGCGGCGCCAGCGTCACCATTCATTAATCTCAGACCGAGCAGCACAGCGCCTTGCAGAGCATCTGAAAATGATGCTACACTGTGCGCGACACATCAGGCTGTGCGGCGCTGAACACGCCATCGCAGTGGTGAGGAGTGACGAGAGATGCACCTTCTGAAGCGCAGAGGACTTCTGGCAGGCGCAGGCGCGCTGATCGTGGTGGCGCTGATCGCCCTTGCAGCCACGCAGCCCGCACGTCAACGTGCGGCGCTGATCGAGACAATGGCGGCAGCTGCTGAGGTCAGGGCGACTGCTCTGCCAGAGACGTATGCCCAGACTGCTACTGCCATAGCTCGCTCGGAGAGGGCGATTACGGCTGCGAATGTAGACCGCTTGCAGATGCTGGACTTGGTTGGACACGGAGCAATCTCTGGTCTTCAATACGCGCCTGACGGCAAGACGCTGGCAGTGGCGAGTAACACTGGCGTTTGGCTGTACGATGCACAGGGTGCTGAGCAGATGCCGCGCTTACTCAAAGGCTACACAGGAAGAGTGATTTCGGTGGCGTGGTCGCCCGATGGAAGTTACCTTGCCTCAGGCACGACGGATGGCATGGTGCGCGTCTTGGACGCGGCGTCAGGGACGCTCGTGCGGACGCTCGAAGGCGGCAAGGGCTGGGTGCAGTCAGTGGCGTGGTCGCCTGATGGGCGCTACCTCGCCTCAGGCTCAGAAGACTTCGCTGTGCGCCTCTGGGAGGCGGACTCAGGGCAGCTTCTGCAGACGCTCAAGGAACACGCACGCATTGTGAATTCAGTGGCGTGGTCGCCCGACGGGCGCTACCTCGCCTCAGGCTCAGATGACCGCACTGTGCGCCTGTGGGAGGCAGACTCAGGGCAGCTTCTGCGGACGCTTGAAAGGCATGAGGACCAAGTGACTGCGGTGGCGTGTTCACCCGACGGACGCTACCTCGCCTCAGGCTCATATGACGCCACTGTGCGCCTGTGGGAGGCGGACTC
>DAOTVQ010000015.1:0-16899 GCA_034436355.1 Anaerolineae bacterium | reverse complement strand
CGTAGAGGGTACTGAAACGAGTTGTCACTCCTCATCCAAGCTTACCCCAAGTAGTTGCAACCCACTTCGACCCGTAGAGGGTACTGAAACGAGGCTGCCCATAATGAGGCAACCATCGCGCGCCACGTTGCAACCCACTTCGACCCGTAGAGGGTACTGAAACGCGGATGCACGAAGGCGCGTCTGCCGCTTCTCACGGCTCAGCACAGGCAACAGGCGGAACTCAGTAGTGATCTGCGAAGGCTCGCGGCTGCCCACCCCTTGCTATGCCCATAGGCGTTTCCCACGCCTAAGGAAAGCACCTCTCCTGAACAGCCCACTTAGGGTATAATAAGGCAAGATGAGTACACTTGTGCGAAAGGGAATCGGCATGTGTGGAAGATATGCAGTTAGCACGCCAACCGAACAGCTTGCCGCCCACTTTAATGCCCAACTGCCCGCCGAATGGCAGCCGCGCCGCAATGCTGCGCCAAGCCAAACCTTGCCCGTGCTGCTGAACGATAGCAGCCGCGCTATTCACCTGCTAAACTGGGGCTTCATGCCCGCTTGGGCGCCTAGCACACGCTTGATCAACGCCCGTGCCGAAACGCTCACCGAAAAGCCGACCTTCCGCAGTGCCTTTCAGCGGCGGCGCTGCCTAGTGCTTGCCGACGCCTTCTATGAATGGCGCGTCAGCAAGGGCAAAGCCAAACAACCCATGCGCTTTGCCCTCAGCAGCGGCAAGCCCTTTGCCTTTGCAGGCATTTGGGAACAGCGTGACGAGGCAGCCGCCTTCCTGATCATCACCACCACGCCCAATACGCTGGTTGCGCCCATCCACAACCGAATGCCCGTCATTTTGCCGCCTGAGGTCTACGCGCTCTGGCTGGATAACCATACACCCACCGAAGCGCTCCAAGCCTTGTTGGTTGCTTTCCCCGCCGACCAAATGACCTGCACCGAAGCGGACTCCGCCTTGCTGCGCGATTTCACAGCCTAATCAGCCCTAGCCTAGAGAGCGAGTGACCTAAATGCGCCGATACTTGCCCGTGCTGGTTCTTTTCTTCTTGGTTGGTTGCAGCGGCGCACCGGCTGAGCCACCCGTGCCGCCACCGCCGACTCGGTCGGCAGCCTTAGCCGCCGGCGCACGCTTGCCCAGCGGCAGCCTGATCCTGATGCAGAACAACCAGCGCATAGCCCTGCTGCCTGAAGGGCGCAGCCTGCCCGTCTCGGATGAGCAGTTTGGCGTGCGCGGCGCGCCCAACGGCAGCTATGGTGTGGCGTTTGCGCCCAACGGCAGTGCCTTTGATCTGCTCCTGATTGACTACACGAAAGCGCCGCCCGAACTCCGCGAGATTGCCGAAGGGCGTGGGCTGATCAACCCTGTTGTGACCTGGCAACCCGACTCCAGCGGCTTTGCCTTTTATGATTTTCCGCTCTTTGGCGGACTGCGCGGCACGCTGGATACGCTTTACTATTACAGGGTAAGCGATGGGCAAAGCCGCCCCTTGCTGCCCAGCGAGAGCATCCGCGGCGGACGCGCTGCGGCGCTTGCTTTCTCGCCAAACGGCATTTACCTGCTCTATGCCGTACTAAGCGAAGATACAGAGGCAATTGGCGCACAAAGCGGCGCGGGCTACTTGCTAAATTTGCTGGGTGGGCAGCCGATTGCCCTTGCCGAAGATGCACTGCTCGGCTTTAGCGGCTGGTTGGGCGATAGCAGCGCCTTCCTGACCGTGCGCGATGATCCGCAGACAGGGCGCAGCATTGCCGCACTGCACCGCCTAACACAGCTTGCCGCACCGCTCCGCCTGACGCCCGAAGGTAGCAGCGATACACTGATCGCCAGCGCGCCGGATGGCAGCCGCTTGGTGGTTGCCTCACAGGCGGAAGACGGCGCGCTGCTCAGTTTGCTCGCTGCCGATGGCAGCGGGCGGCAAGTGCTGCACCGTTTGGCAGTTGGACAGAGCGTTTCTGCCTTGTTGTGGGCAGAGGCGGAGGCTATTTATTTCAGCGTTTCAAGCGGCGAAGGCGACCAAACTTGGCGCATCGCACCCGATGGCAGCGCGCCAACGCGCCTCGCAGCGGGTGTGCTGCAAAGCGTCGTTCGCTAGGCGCTGCCTGTCAGAAAGAGATACACACCATGGATGATATTCTGAACCGCCGACGGCGCGGTATGGGCTGCACGTTGATCTTCTTCTTGATGTCGCTCTGCGTGGGATCTTCAATCCTTGCCTTAGATCGCGTCTGTGTGTCGGCGTTGGGCTGGCGCGTGCCTGTCCATCCAGAATCCGTCATCACGCGGCAGCGCCACAATTTTCTGACGCCGAACGGCATGGGGCAGAGCATTACCACCTATTTTGTGCGGGGCGCACCGCGTGAGATTGAGGCGTGGTATAACCGTCAGGTTGGTGAAAAGCTGAATGCGTTAAGCCGCAGCCCGGAACTCTCGTTCTACTACAACATCACCTCGGTAGCGAAAAACGTTGGCTTTGCCGAAGACGGCGTGAACACACAACTAATTGTGATCGCGCACTGCCTCAGCAGCCGCGCCGAATAGCACAGCCTCACAACGCCCTGCGCCGTGGCAGGGCGTTTTTCCCCCGCCTGCACCTGAATTATATAAGCACTTGTATCAAACCTGTAAAAAGGTTGCAAAAGTGGGCTGTGCCAAGCCATGAAAGGCTATCCACTTAAATAAAAACTCATTTAGAATGAGAATAGAACTCATACGCATGAAAGGAAGTATGTTTTGAGCGCACCAAAAATTCAGGCAGACTATGGCAGCTTAAGCGAGATCGCCAAACAGTTTGCCTCAAAGGCACAAGAGACCAACAGCTTAATCCAAAGCGTTGGGCGGTGTATCGAGAGCCTTCAGAGCGGCGGTTGGATTGGCAAGGGCGCTAATCAGTTCTACGCAGAAATGCAGAACGAAGTTTCGCCTGCCATGCAGCGCCTTCGTAGTGCGCTGGACGATGCCAGCAGCGCAACCTCGCGCATTGCTAAGGCAATGGAGCAGCACGAACGTGAAGCCGGCGCCCTATTCATGAACGGTGCAGGCGGCGAGAGCGGCGTTGGCACGCCCGGCGCGGGTGGTGTTGGCGGCACAGCAGGCGGCGGCAGCCTGATGGAGCGCTTCACCAACTTTATGCGCGATATGATCGCGGGCGGCGCTGATAACCGTAACGGATTCGTCAAAGCGCTGAACAAGCTGTTTGGCACCGGCGTTGGCGAGGCAGTTGGCAAGGCAGCCGAACACTTCCTGAAACATGGCAGCGATGCCTTCAAAAAAGTGCTTGGCGGGCTTGGCGGTGGCTTCCTCAGCGGTGCCGTAGACCTTGCCTTTGCCTACATTAACGGCACGCCTATTAACGGCAGCGCCGTCTTCGATCAGTTAACCAGCGGTGGTATTCAAGGGCTGATCGGCTTACATCCAATCGGACGCGGTGTGCTGCTGGCAGATGCTGGCATCCAGATTGCAGGGCAGGCAATTGCACAAGGTGCTGCCAGCGGCGCAGATTGGCTCTCAAATAACAATTTGGCACGTGCCGAGAGCATTCGCCAAACCGCAGGGCGCTTTAGCACCGCGCTGGATAACCTGAGCCTTGATAACCGCATTGACGGCATTGTGGGCGCAGTGCGCGGCGGCTTCCAAAGCGGCGATGTTTTGGGTGCAGCCGGCAACGTGGGCAAGGAACTCGGTCGCTTCTTGGTGGGCGGCGTGGGTGGCACTCTCGTAGAAGGTGGTACACTGGCGTGGCACACCGGCGCGGGCTTGGTCTCGCGGGCGGGGGATGCCCTTGGCGGCTTAGCCAGCAGCGCAGCAGACAAGGTTGGCGGTTTCTTCAGATCGCTATTCTAGGCACGTTTAGTAAACCAACAATGCTGCTCATTTAGCAGAAACATCGGCATAATAACTAAGGAGGGCCGCCACGGCGCTGAAACCCTGTGCAAGCCCTCTGCCATTGAATACATACACGAAAACGGAGTGAAACACATATGACGAACCCAACCGGCGGCGCACAAGAGACTGTGCCAGCCCTCCAGCTCGACCTGAGCGATTACGAAGTGGCGATGATCCTACGCCAGATTGGCGCACCGCGCCTGCCCGGCTTTGCCCCAGAAGTGACCCTTGATGCCAACGCAGAGGCAATTTTGCAGAGTGTGTTGCTGGCGCGTGGCTTGGCAGCCCTGACGCCTGAAGGCACGGTTGCCATTGAAGATGGCACGATGGCGATTGTGGGTGCTGGCGCGCTTTTTGGCGCGGCGCTCTCGCTGACGGCTGCCAACGAGCAGAATCAGGTGGCGCAGCACTGGTTCTATATCGCGCCCGGCATCACGGTCTATCACAGCGCCATCCTGCCGCGTGTGCAGCGCTTCCAGACGGTGCCGGACGGGCTTTCGATGACGGTGATGCTGGCGCAGTTGATGGGCATTGATCCGAATGCCACGGCGAAACCTGCCAGCGAAGGCACCACCATGCCGCTGAATGTTTGGGAGCGCATCACCGAGCAGAATCGGGCAGGCGAACAGGCAGCACTCGCCCAGGAATTGGCAAGTTTGGGCGCGCCCGCGGAAGTCACTGCCGCTGTAACGCAGCCTTCCCGCCGCATGGTCGTCTCGATGATCTATCCGCGTGCGGATGGCAACGTAGACGCCGACATGCTGATCGTGCTGGCAACTGCCACTGGCTTCTGGCTGGTGAAAGTTGAGGGCGATACCGTCGAGATGACGCCCGCCAACAGCCGCGAAACGCTGGACGCGCTGGCAGATTTGGTGACGCAGCGCGCACGCGCCGCCTAAACAAGCGCTATCCAACACTTGCAAGCAGCCCTTAGCACACCTAAGGGCTGTTTTTTGTCACAAAAGTTGCCAGCCGCACCCATTTCGCCTACGATCTAGGTAAGTTTCTGTTTTTCACACTGGAGTTTCCAAGAATGGCTGTCAGCCTACCTGAAAATCTGCGTGATTTGTTCACCCGCCCTATTGCTTGCTCGTTGGCAACCGTCATGCCCGATGGTCAGCCGCAGGTCACGCCCGTCTGGTTCGACTTTGACGGTGAGCATATCATTGTGAACACCGCCCGCGGACGCCAAAAAGACCGCAACATGCGCCGCGATGCCAAAGTGACCGTCCTCATCATTGACCCTGAGAATCAGTACCACTGGGCGGAGGTGCGCGGCGTGATCGCCGAAGCAACTGAAGAAGGCGCGCATGATGTCATCAAAAAGCTCGCGCTGAAATATCGTGGCAGAGAAGAATATGAATTAGCAGAAGGTGAAGTGCGCGTCACCTACAAAATCGCCATGCAGAAGATCAACGGGCGCTAAACAGCATGTCCGAAGAACTGCATACTGCCGCCGAACACCTTGAGATCGGCGGCGTGCCGTGCCGCCTGCGCGTGCCGCAACAGGCAGGCGCGCATCCCTTGCTGGTGATGCTGCACGGCTTTGAAGGCGATGAAGATGCGCCGTGGGTGTTTAGCCGTGCGGCAAGCGCCGAATGGCTGATCGTGAGTCCGCGTGCGCCGCTGAATGCACCCAATCAGGGCTATTCGTGGTTCAAGTTTGAGGTCGGCAAAACGGATCCCGCCACCTTGCAAGCGGCGCTCGTCTACCTAGACAGCCTGATCGCGGCAATCAAACAGCGCTACACAGTGGATGATACGCGCCTAGTGATGCTTGGCTTTTCGCAAGGCGCTTCTATGGCATACGCCTACATGCTGGCAGAGCCAACGCGCTTGCGCGGAGTCGCCTCGCTAGGCGGCTTCATCCCCGGCTACCTGACCAAGCAGATCATCCCGCCGTTGGGCAAGTTGCCCGTGCTGATCCTGCATGGCACACAAGATGACGTGATCGCTGTGGAGATTGCGCGCAAAAACCGCGATCTGCTGACGGCGCACGATGCCCAAGTCACCTTTTTTGAGGAAGCCGTTGGGCATCGCGTTGGCGCGGGCGGAATGCGCCTGCTGACGCAGTGGCTGGCGGAACGGCTATGAGCTACAGCGCGCCTTTTTCGGTGGATTTGCGCGGCAAGGTGGCGCTCGTCACAGGCGGCGGCGCCGATGTGGGACGAGCGATTGTTGAGGCGTTGGCAGCCGCCGGCGCTGCGGTTGGCATTGGTGACTTGAATCCAGATCGTTCCGACGCGCTGGCGGAGGCGATCACGGCACAGGGCGGACGCGCCTTCGCCGTTCAGGGCGATGTCTCGAACAAATATCAGGCGTCTGCCATGATCGAGGCGGTGCGGGATCGCTTTGAACATCTGCACATCTTGGTGAACGCGGCTGGCACCCTGCGCGCTGCGCCATTCGTCAAGATTGACGAATACGACTGGCGGCGCATCATCGAGATCAACCTGACCGGCACCTTCTTCATGACTCAGCTTGCCAGCCGTGTGATGGCAGATGAAGGCGGCGGCGTGATCGTCAACCTTGCCAGCGCTTATGGGCATTCGCTACCGTTGGCAGACCACGCGCCGTATGTTGCCAGCAAAGCCGCTGTCATCGGCATGACTCGTGAGGCAGCCCGCGAACTGGCGCCGCACGGTGTGCGCGTTAACGCAATCTGCCCCGCCGAGATTGCGCTGCCCAACCTGCCGTTGCCCGCCACCACGCACAATCCGCAAGGCAGGCTTGGCACGCCTGAGGAAGTGGCAGCCGTCGTGCTGTTCCTGTGTTCGGATGCAGCGCGCTTTGTGACAGGGCAAGCGCTGCACGTGGACGGCGGACTCGCCATGCCGTAAGGGGTGAATGGCAGCCTGCCTGAGGCGGTGACCCTAACTGTTTGGCTGCCCTGACCCCTTTGCCCGCAAGCAAGAGACCCCTATCCCCCGCCCCTTTCCCCGCAAGCAGGGAAAGGGGTGTTGGAGGTGATCGAGGGAAGCCCCGCCCTGCTTGCGGGCGGGATTTAGGGTGGGGTGATTTTTAGTGTCATGCCCTCAGCGCTATTCAGGGCGTGTGCCGTCGCTCTTAAGGCGCCCTGCTGCCAAATCTGCCTGAAGTTGCAGCAGTTCTTCTTTCACCGCCTCTGGGATGACGGTCTCAAAGTCGTGGAAGGGTGCCAGCGCCACCTCGCCGATGTAGTTAGCCTCTTTCAGCGTGCCAGCCGCCACCTGCTCAATAATCTCCGCCACCCCTTCGGTAATCAGCTTTAAGCCGCTGGTCACAAGGCAGGGCTGCGCCTCTGGCACGGTGAACCACTGGTCAGTATCCACACCGATGCAGTAGCGCGGATTATCGGCTGTGGTGCGCTTGGCAACCTCTTGCAAGCCGCCATTGCCCGTTTTGCCACCGCCGCTGAAGATGACATCCGCGCCCTGATCCATGGCTTGCGCCGCAGTTTGTGCGCCCCAGGCCGGGTCTTCAAAGGCGACCACCAAGCTGCCCGGATGATAGGTTGCTAGGATGCGAATATCAGGCTTGGCAAAGCGAGCGCCTGCCTCAAAGCCTTCACGGAAGCGCACCACCGGCGGCAGATCGGTGGGCAGCACCGCGCCAATGATGCCGCTGCGCGAAAGGCGCACTGCCAAAACGCCCGTCAGGAAGCCGATCTGATCCTCAGGGAAGATCAAGCCTGTCAGGTTTGGCAGGCGCTCACCTTTGCCTTCCATCAGCAGCTCGGCGTCCACATCCACCATGATGAAGTGCGTATTGGGATATTGCTTGGCTGCCTCAAAGGTAGCATCGCCTAGCGCAAAGCCAACGCTGACGATCACATCATATTCTTGGTCGGCAAAGAGGCGCAAGTTGTTGGCGTAATCTTCTGGGTCAGTCGTCTCAATAAAATCTGCGATGCCGCCCAATTTATCGGCAGCGAGTTTAGCGCCTTCCCACGCGCTTTGGTTAAAGCTGCGGTCGTCCACAGGTCCGATGTCGGTCACCAAGCCGATCCGAAACTCGGTTTGGGCGCGAATGGCAGACGGCTTGGCTGCGGAAAGGCTGCCTAGCACAGCAGCGATCACAAACAGGGCAATCATACGTCTCATGTCCCGACTCCTACATGCTGAGCGGCTAATGTTTAGGCAGAGCTAAGCTGGTAATTGTACCATCACGGCACGCCTTCTGCACAGTTTGCTTGCAGGCACGTCCTTTTGGTATAGTTACTTCCTTGAGGGGCATCTATGACAGCACAGACAGACATCGGCATCGTCATTGTCAATTGGAACACACGCGATCTGCTGCGCGGCTGCCTGCACTCGCTTGCACAGGGGGATGGGCGTGTTGTGCGGCGGGTGGTGGTGGTGGATAACGCCAGCAGTGATGGCAGCGCAGCGATGGTGCGCGCCGAATTTCCCGATGTAATCTTGATTGAAAACGCGCAAAACACGGGCTATGCCGCAGCCAATAATCTGGGACTGCGGCAGCTTGGCTTTGGGCAGCCCTCGGCTGAGGATGCGCCGCGTTATGCCTTGCTGCTGAACCCTGATACCGAACTGCCATCGGATGCCCTCTGCCAAATGGTCGCCCGTTTGGATGCCGATCCGCAGGTTGGCGCAGCGGGTCCGCGCTTGGTGCTGCCAGATGGCAAGCTCGACCTTGCCTGCCGCCGCAGTTTTCCGACGCCGAAAGTTGCCCTGTGGCGGATGGTGGGCTTGAGCAAGCTCTTTCCCAAAAGCCGCCTGTTTGGGCGCTATAATCTAACCTACTTAGATGAACACCTTGAGACAGAAGTCGATTGTGTGGTAGGCGCCTTTATGATGGTGCGCCGCGCAGTGATTGAGCGCGTTGGGCTGCTGGATGAAACATTCTGGATGTACGGAGAAGATATAGATTGGGCGTATCGAATCAAACAAGACGGGTGGAAGATACTTTACTATCCGAAGGTGACGGTCTTGCACATCAAGCGGGCAGCCAGCCGCCAGAATCCGCGGGCGAAGCTGGAATTTCAGCGCGCCAGCCTGATCTTTTATCACAAACACTACGCACGGACGACGCCGCGCCTGATGCATTGGGCGGTGCTGCTAGGGCTGCTGATCAAGGGCGGGCGTCCGCTGTGGGCAGACATACAGGCGTTGGGCAAATCACGTTGACGGCTGAGCCACCGCCGCGCCTACGTGGTGCTTTGGCAGTTTTGCTGGTGCTGATGGATGTTGGGATGCTCGGCGCAGCCTTTGTGCTAGGCTATTTGGCGCGCCGCGAAGTGCCGCTGTTTGCCGCCCCGCTTGATCCGCCCTCGCTGCGTTCGTATATCCCAGTCTTCATCATCCAAACCATTACGATCCTGACCATCTTCTATTTTGCGCGGCTCTACCACCAGCGGCGGGCTGTCAGCCGCATTGATACGCTCTATGCGATTGCCGCCTCTATTTCCATCGGCGTGGTCATGTCCAACGGCTTTTCAAGCATTTTGTTGAAAGGCACAGGCATCGGCACGGACTATCCGCGCCAGATGATCCTGTATGTGTGGTTTTTTACGCTGGTCACGGTGACGGTTGGGCGCGAACTGCACCGCCAGATCACAGTGCGCCTGCGCAAAATGGGCTTTGCGCGTGACCGTGTGCTGATCGTGGGTGCGGGCGAGGTGGCGCAAGGCATCATTCAGCATATTCAAGCCAACCCGCAGCTGGGCTATCGGATTGTGGGTGCTGTCAATGGGCAGACAGGTAAATCGGTGGCGCAAGTGCCGATCATCGGCTCGGCAGCTGCCCTGTCCGATCTAATCGACACCTATCATATTGATGAGGTCATCATCGCACAGCCAGAACTGCAACGCCAAGAGCTGGTCGGGCTGGTGGCGCGCTGCCAGCGCGGGCGCGTCAGCATCAAAATTTACCCTGACCTGTTCAGCTACATGGCAGGCGGCATGAGCGTGGACGATCTGGGCGGCTTGCCGCTGCTCTCGGTGCGCGATGTGGCATTGCGCGGCTGGAAGCTCTCGCTCAAGCGCGGCTTGGATATTTTCGGCGCGCTGGCGGGCTTGATCTTCCTTTCGCCGTTTATGCTGCTGACCGCCATTCTGATCAAGCGCGAATCGCCGGGACCTGTCTTTTTTGCTCAGGAACGCATGGGCTTGGATGGGC
The DNA here is from genome assembly GCA_034436355.1 of Anaerolineae bacterium. GTDB lineage: Bacteria > Chloroflexota > Anaerolineae > Aggregatilineales > UBA2796 > CP2-2F. The sequence goes on along the minus strand of DAOTVQ010000015.1, from coordinate 6,900 downwards.
GTCCTTTCCCGATGCTCAAATTTCGCTCGATGCGCGTTGATGCCGAGAAGGGCGGCCCCGGCTGGACAACGGCGAATGATCCGCGTGTGACGCGCATTGGCAAATGGATGCGCCGCAACAACTGGGATGAGATTCCGAACCTGATCAACGTGCTGCTTGGGCATATGAGCCTTGTCGGTCCGCGCCCTGAACAAACGCACTTTGTGCAGCAATTCCGCGAGCGCATTCCGCGCTATATGGAGCGCCACCGCGAAAAAGCAGGCATGACGGGCTGGGCGCAGGTGAACGGCTTGCGCGGCGATACCAGCATCGAGGAGCGCATTAAATATGACCTATGGTATGTGGAAAACTGGTCATTCTGGCTGGATGTGAAGATCATTCTGCGGACGATTGTGCAGACGCTAACGGGTAAGAGCAAAAACGCTTACTGAGCGTGAAGGCGCGGGAATGTCTCATGGGCGAACTTTTGATCATCCTGCTGCTGATAATTGCCAATGGCATTTTTGCTATGTCCGAGACTGCCTTGCTCTCGTCGCGCAAGGCGCGTTTGCAGCAGCGCGCCAACGCAGGCGATGCACGCGCTGTGGCAGCCCTTGAGCTTGCCAACAAGCCAAGCACCTTTCTTGCCACCGTACAAATTGGCATCACGCTGATCGGTATTTTGGCAGGCGCCTTCGGTGGTTCAACCTTAGCCAGCACGTTGGCGGATATTTTGCGCGGCGTGCCCTTGCTGGCGCCTTCCGCCGAAGCAATTGCCTTCACCCTGATTGTGCTGCTGATCACCTATTTATCCCTGATCATCGGCGAACTGGTGCCGAAACAGCTTGCCCTCAACAACCCTGAGAACATTATTTCCGCCGTTGCCGCGCCAATGAGCGCCCTCTCGCGGCTGACGGCGCCGCTTGTGCGCCTGCTGGATGGGTCAACCAACCTGCTGCTGCGGCTGCTGAATGTGCGCCCTTCCGATGAGCCAGCCGTCACCGAAGAAGAAATCAAGGTGATGATTGCACAAGGCGCGCAAAGCGGCACCTTTGAGGAAGTGGAACGCGAATTGGTGGATGGCGTCTTTAGCCTTGCCGATGTGCGCGTAGATGCCATCATGACGCCGCGCACCGAAGTGACTTGGTTCGAGGTGAACGAGCCGATTGAATCCGTGCGGCAGAAGGTTGTTGAAAGTGGCAGATCACGCTTTCCTGTGGCACGCGGCAGCCTTGATGATGTGATCGGGGTGGTGCGCGCTAAAGACTTGTTGGCACGCGCTCTTGAGGGCTTGCCGTTCGATCTGACGGCAAGCCTGCAACCGCCGCTGTTTGTGCCGGAATCGCTCACCGCGCTTAAGATGCTTAGCCAATTCCGCGCTGCCAACACACACATCGCCCTGATCATTGATGAATATGGCGGCTTGCGCGGCGTGGTGACCATTGCCGATATTTTGGCGGAGATCGTCGGCGGCATTTACCTTGAAGAAGAGGCAAGTGAGCCAGATGTGGTGCAGCGCGAAGATGGCTCGTGGCTGATTGATGGCATGTTCATGATGGATGATCTGGAAGAGATGTTCCCAATGCTGAACTTACCTGCTGAGTCTGAGCGGGAGTACCAGACCTTGGGCGGCTACCTGATGAGCCAGTTCGGGCGCATCCCACAGCTGGGCGATCTGCATGAGGTAGATGGGTTACGCTTTGAGGTGGTGGATATGGATGGCTACCGCGTGGATCGCGTCTTGGTAGCAAAAATTCCGCCGCCTCAGGCTGCTGAAACGGCGGAAGACGCCACAGCCTAGAAATTGGCGCGGGTGGGCAGTGGCGTGGGTGTGGGCGAAGGCGTTAAGGTGATGACGGGCAAACGCGGCGCACGCGGAATAGGCGTGCTGGTTGGGGCGCGTCTCCACTCGAAGGGGCAGCGGAAGCGCTTGGCAAAGGGCGGGGCGCCGTTCGCGTTGTAGGGTCCGTCGAACCACTGCACGGTAAAGATGGGCAGGGTGCGGTCAATCACGGCAGCAATGCGGCTGCCATCGCGGGCAGTTTGCACCACAGCCCTGCCAGCAACTTCTGTCAGGTCATCAAAGACGAAGATCGTCAGGCGGTAGCCGCTGCTATCAGGGCGAACACCCCACACTTCAAATTCGCGCCATTCCGCATCGCAGTAGATCACCAAACGATCTGTTGGATCCGCCTCTACGCGGTCATCATCAGGATCAAAGCCTTCAAATTCGGGTGTATCTTGGGCATAGGCTTTGGGCAGGTTGGGTGTGCCAGCGCCTAGCCCAACCATGAATAGTCCGCAGAGCAAGGCAGCCGCGATCAAGATGGCGAGAACTGTCTTTGCGCGCATGATGTCCGTTCCTCAACGCTATTTTTGATCATTATACAGCATAAGCTGATCAGGGCAGCACCGCCTCGATGAAAACTGTTTCGCCCGCCTTCAAGCAGATCGGCACATCTAAGGGCGTGCCGCGCACGCGCAGGCGGTAGCAGCCTGCGGGCAAATCCGCTAGGGTGAAGTTTTCGTTGAAGGCGGGATCGCTAGGTAGGTTTGGGTCGGCATAGGTGAAGGTGTAGGGCGCACGCGTTGGCGCGGAAAGCGTGAGGCGCACACCCAGTGCAGGGGCGCCATCGGCGTTGAGCAAGCGCCCGATCAAGGTGCCGGTGCCGTGCAGCGGCGCGTACCACAACTCCGGATTGCGGACGGCGAAATAATCATCAGGGTTGCCAACGCGCACCTCAAAATGCAGGTGGCTGCCCAACGCGATGCCCGTGGCGCCCACCGCACCAATTGCCTCACCTTGTGCCACGCGCTGCCCGTCCTGCACAGCTATACGGCTGAGATGCCCATAGAGCGTGAAGAGCGCACCACCTTCAGGCGCTTCTAGATCGTGTTGAATGATGATCAGGTTGCCGTAAAAGTTCGGCTTTTCGCCAAAAATGCGCTCAAAGTCGTTGCCGGCATAGTAAACGACACCGTCAGCGGCTGCCAAGACGGGTGTGCCACGCGGATTGACCATATCCACGCCGTGATGAAGGGGCGATTGATTGTTGCGATGCCAGCCATAGGGAAAGCCTTCCGCTGATTGAGCATTGGCGCGCAGCGCAATGGGACGTGCCAGCCAGTAATGCGTATTTTCCACCACAGTGCCTGCCGATTCCTGCCCAAGCACGGGCGACAGGCTGAGCAGCAAACAGAGCGTGAGCAGGAATCCGAGTGATTTTCGCATGGGCATTACTCCGAACGGCGTTCGCCGTTGCAGGTGCTGGGCGACCATAAGCCGCGCCCTGCTTGGCGTGCCTCGCTCTGCACCTGCCTAAATTGGCGTTGATATTTGTGGGCATTGCCGCGATAAGTGTACTCAAAAGCGTAGCCTTCTGCGATCATCTGCATGTTATAGAGCCTGCCATCGGCAAACCAGACAAAGCGCAGATAGCGGTCAAATTGATCGCGGTCATCTTGGGAAGCGTCTGCTTCAAGATAAACAGTCTGCCCTTCCAGCAGTTGTTTGGCGTAAGCGGCAGCCGCACGTCCGAAACACTGAACAGGACGGTTCGGATCAACCGACTCAGGCGTATCCATACCCAGCATTCGCACGCGCCAACGGGCGCCGTTCACCAGCACCTCGGCGGTGTCACCATCCACGACGCGGCTAACGCGCCCTTCGGTCAGGGTGCGCGGCATGGTTGGGTAGTTGATGGTGAGTGGTGGCGCCGTCGGTTGGCTGAGGACGCTGCTCAGGTCGCCACAAGCGGCAAGGCTCAGCACAAGCGCCAGCAGCAGCAGACGAAAAAATGTAAGCATTGTCACTCCGTGTATGCTGGTTGGCTGCTGCGCCAGCGCGCATAGGCATCTTCAAGGCTGAGCAGTGGCTTCTTAAGCAGCAGTTGTGCCTTGCTCACATCAAGGGTGAGGTTGGCAGGGCGCCCTGTGGAGGCGGAAGAGACTGCCTCAATGCGCGCCCCAGCAATGCCAAGCGCTTCCAGCAGCTTTTCGCCAAGCGTCAGGCGGCTGACGGCGCTTGGCGCCGCCACATTCAGCACACCGCTGAAGAAAGGATTTTCGATCAGCTCTAGGATTGCCTCTGCAAGGTTGACGACCCACACGGCGCTCCGCATCTCATCCTCATACAGGCGCAGCGTTTCACCGCGCTGTGCTTTTTCTAGCAGCCAATCCACCTGCTTGTTGCCGCGCTCAAAATCGTAAATCAAGCTGGTGCGGATGACGTGATCTGCCATCAGCTCCATCTCCGCCTTTGCCTGCCCATAGGCAGAGAGTGGCGAAGGCGGTGCGTCATCAGTGTAAGGCGGTTGGGTGCCATCAAACACCATATCGGTCGAGAGGAAGACCAAAAGAGTCTCACGCGGGCAGAACGTCCGTAGGTGATAGGCAGAGGCAACAATTTGGGCGCGCAAATTGGGCGCGCTCATGGGCGGCACCGCCGTATGCAAAATGACGTGCGGCTGCACCTGATCAAGGGCAGCCTTGACTGCTTCCCGATCATTCAAGTCCAGCTGGAGCGGCTTGCCTGCGCGCAGGCGGCTGGGGCGGGTCAGGTAACTGGCTGTCACGTCGTAGCCTTTGGCAGCCGCCTGTTCGCATAAAACGCGCCCAAGATCACCACTGCCACCTGTGATCAAGATCTTTTTCACGTCGTTCCGTCCTTACTTCTGTATGATGCCAAGCTGATCGAGGGCTGCTTGTGCGGCTGCCTGTGCCGCGCTGCGCTTGCTGCTGCCGCTGCCTGTGCCGTAGCACTGCTCATCAATGAAGGCGGCAACCGTGAACAGCGGCGCATGTTCAGGTCCGCTTACCGAAAGGACTTGATAGCGCGGCGTTTTGCCCAGCGCGGTCTGCGCCCATTCTTGAAAGCGGCTGCGCGCATCTTTATCCGAGTGATCGCGTTGCATGGCTGCTAAAGCGCGCTCGAACCAAGCTGCCACAAGCGCGTAGGCAGCCTCCATGCCCTGATCAAGGTAGAGCGCGCCCAGCAATGCCTCAAAGGCACCGCTGAGGTTGCGCGTGCGCGCCCTGCCACCGCCTTCTTCTTCACCTCTGCCCATCAGCAGCGCCTCACCAATGCCCAATGCTGTGGCATAGTGGGCAAGGCGTTCGTTGCCCACCATACCTGCACGCAGGCGTGTGAGCATGCCTTCGCGCTCGTTGGGCAGGTGTTCATAAAGCCAGCGCGCCGCCAAGAATGCCAAGACAGCATCGCCCAAAAATTCCAAGCGCTCGTTGTCGGGCAGGGCTGCCTCTGGATGCTCATTCAGGTAAGAGCGATGGGTGAGCGCCTGATGGAACAGGGCAACCGTGCGCGGCTGAATGTTCAGATTTGCCAGCAGCGCCGCCATGCTGCTAAGAAACGCCGCTGGGTAGCTCATGGCTGTGGTTCGCTCGGCACATCAGATGGTGTTGGCGTGTAGCTGCCCTCAACCCAATGGCTGCCATCTTGCCCGACTTCTTTCTTCCAGACTGGCACAATCTCTTTCAGGCGATCAATGCCATAGCGGGCTGCCTCAAAACAGCCCTGATCCCGATGGGCGGCTGCACAGGCAATCAAGACGGTTGGCTCGCCCACGCGCAGCACACCCACGCGCTGCACCATAGCAATGCCGTGCACTAAGGGATAGCGCGCCCGAATCTCGGCGGCAATTTGGCGCATTTTGGCAACTGCCATGGGTTCGTATGCCTCATATTCAAGGTGTGCGGTCTGGATGGGCTTGCCTTCAGCGTTGGTTTCGCCGCGTACCGCACCGCTGAAGAAGCAGAGCGCACCGGTGGCAGGCGTGGTGATAGCTGCCATGAGCGCATTGAGATCAATCGGTTCGGTGGCAATCTGGAACAGTTCGGGAAAGCCGCTGCCACCGCTGACGGGCGGAAAAAATGCCACCTCATCACCTTCGTGGAGTGCGGCGCCACCAAAGGCAAACTCTTGATTAATGGCGCTCACCGCTGCTTGCAGATGTTCATGCAAGGCAGGCACTTGGGCAATCAGCGCGGCGCGCAGATCGTCTAGGGTGCTGCCTTCAGGCAGATGAAGGCTTAGGCGGTTGCTGCCAACGCGATCTTTTAAGGTGGCAAAGAATAAGACGGTGATTTGCATCGCGGGTTACTCACACTATTCGGCGGTGGGTGGATCGGCTGCATCTTCAGCGCGGTAGCTGCCGCTCTTGCCGCCGTGTTTTTCTAGCAGGCGGATATTTTGAATACGCATAGCGCGGTCTACTGCCTTTGCCATATCATAGAGGGTGAGTGCTGCCACGCTAACGGCGGTCAGCGCTTCCATCTCGACGCCCGTCTTGCCGACGGTGCGCGCCGTTGCTTGAATAAGGATGCGGTTATGCGCCGCATCCAGAGTCAGCGTCACGTCAACTTGCGTCAGCGGCAGCGGGTGGCACAGCGGAATAAGCTCGCTGGTGCGCTTTGCCGCCATGATGCCAGCAATCTTCGCCACAGTCAGCACATCGCCCTTTTGGAGCGCACCTTCCGCGATCAGGCGCAGCGTTTCAGGCTGCATCAGCACCTCGCCGCCAGCCACAGCGAGGCGCTCTGTTTCGGGCTTGCTGCCCACATCAACCATGTGGGCAGCACCGCTCGCATCAAGATGCGTCAGGCGATCTTCAGGCATGGCTTATGAACCAAGTCCTGGACGCTCAGTTGGTTCAGGCGTTGGCTGTGGTTCGGGCGTTGGCAGCGGTGGCTGTGTCGGCTGCGGACCACCACCCTCACCGGGACCACCGCCCTCACCGGGGCCACCACCGCCACCGGACGTTGCCGTTGGCACCAAAGGCGCCGGCGTGCGCGTGGCAGGGCGGCGCGTGGGCGTGCGGGTGGGCGTGCTGGTGGGTGTGCGCGTAGGCGTTAGCGTGCGTGTTGGGGTGCGCGTGGGCGTGCTGGTCGGCGTCAGTGTATAGG
>DAOTVQ010000014.1:0-118416 GCA_034436355.1 Anaerolineae bacterium | reverse complement strand
GAATACATCGCGTTTGTCGGGCATGGCACATCCTCACAAGGTGCAGTGGCTTGTGGTCATTATAACCCGATTTTAACCAAATCAAGCGCGGTGTGAAAGTCAGGCGGGCATAGGGTGCGGTAGGCGCATACCGTCCTGCTGACCTTACATTTATGCTCAATAGAATGACATACATATAATGTAGCAATTGAAATAATACAAATTCAGAGAATGCTATTGTTACGCAGAATAATGCTATATTGATACATCATAGATATTGTGTTACGTGATCATGTTAACCCGATCACAGTTGCTTAGGACACGCGACTGCGCCAGATCAATTCAAGGATACTTGTTATGATTCATTTAAGCGATATTCAGCCCGATCAGTTTATTCAAGGCATTTTGCCGGGCATACCTGTCAGAATTATCTCCGTTCAACCACATGGCAACGATGTGATCACCATTTTTTTTGAGCGACCAGATGGCACACCAGATCGCCGCTTGCTATACCCGACGGATGCCCAAAATCTCACGCGTGTCTTGCGTAATGTAACATGGGATGCTCAAGCAGACGCAATAGGCTTCCGCCTTGCCGTAGAGGCAAAGCGAATTCGTTTGGCATACCTGTTTGACCCACGCATTGCCATCCACCTTTCGCACATTGAACCACTGCCACACCAGATTAGCGCCGTCTACGAGCAGATGCTGCCTCGCCTGCCCTTACGTTTCTTGCTAGCAGATGATCCCGGTGCAGGCAAGACAATCATGGCAGGATTGCTGCTCAAAGAATTGATGATGCGCGGCGATGTCAAACGCTGCCTGATCTGTGCGCCCGGTAGCCTTGTGGAGCAATGGCAGTTGGAACTGGCGCAGAAATTCAGCTTGCAGTTCACCATTTTGACCCGCGAAATGATCGAGAACGCCCAATCAGGCAATGCCTTCAACGAGCATCACCTCATCATTGTGCGCCTAGACCAGATAAGCCGCAACGAGACGTTCCAGCGCCAACTTGAGATAAGCAACGGATGGGATTTGGCAATCGTGGATGAGGCACACAAGCTCGCCGCCCAGTTTGCAAGTGGCGAGATTAAGCGCACCAAGCGCTATTTGTTCGGTGAGAAACTTGCCCAACTCGGCTTAGTGCGCCAACTGCTGTTGATGACCGCCACTCCGCACAATGGTAACGAGGCGAGCTTTCAACTGCTGCTACGGTTGCTCGATCCAGATCGTTTTCATCTTGACAGCCGCTTCACAGGCGATGTGCCGCGTGTGGACGCCAGCGATCTAATGCGCCGCATGATTAAGGAAGACCTCAAAACTTTTGATGGTCGCCCGCTGTTTCCAGAACGGCACGCCCATACACTTGCTTACGCCCTCTCTGAAGCAGAAATGGACTTGTACCAGCGTATCACACAATATGTGACTACCGAGTTTGACCGCGCCGACAAACTCATCAACCAGAAGAATACCATCGGCTTTGCACTGACTTCCTTGCAGCGCCGTTTAGCGTCTTCGCCTGCTGCAATTCACAAATCGCTGATTAATCGCATCAAACGCCTTGAAAGCCGTCTGCGAGATGCCCAACAGGACGCCGCCGCGCTAAATAGTGATTATGAGGTTGATGACTTGGGCGATTTCCTTGACTCCTTCGATGAAGCTCCCGATGATGAGCGTGAGGAACTTGAACGCCGCATTGTGGATGCCGCGACGGCAGCGACCACTATTCCTGAACTGGAAATTGAAATCAACACTTTGAAGCGGCTTGAACGCAACGCGGCAAGCGTTCTGAACAGCCACACTGACCGCAAATGGGAGCAGCTTGCCAGCTTGTTACAAAACACGCCAGAACTGTTTGAAGGTGAGCGCCGCCGCAAGATCATTATCTTCACCGAGTTCCGCGACACGCTTGAATACCTCAAACAGCGGATCGGCACGCTTTTAGGCGAGCCGCAGGCAGTTGCAACCATCTATGGCGGTATGCTGCGCGAAAAACGCCTTGCCATACAAAACGAATTTACCCACAACTCCAATGTGCTGATCCTGATTGCCACCGATGCGGCTGGTGAAGGTATTAACCTGCACCGTGCCGCGCATCTAATGGTGAATTATGACTTGCCGTGGAACCCCAACCGCATCGAGCAGCGTTTCGGGCGCACTCACCGCATTGGGCAGACTGAAGTATGCCAGTTGTGGAATCTGGTGGCAGACCAAACCCGCGAAGGCAGTGTCTATCTACGGCTGCTGATGAAACTCGCGGCTGCCCGCGAGGCATTAGGCGGCAGAGTCTTTGATGTACTTGGACAGTTATTCATCGAGACGCCCCTGCGCGACCTGCTATTAGAGGCAGTTCGCTACGGCGATAGCCCCGCAGCGCGAGATAAACTCATGCAGCGCGTAGACAACGCTGCCGAACAAGAGCGCATCCGCCAGTTGTTGAAAGAACGCGCCTTGACGCAAGATCGGCTCAGTGACTCACAAGTCACGGCGCTGCGCGATGAAATGCAGCGCGCCGAAGCCCGCCGCCTGCAACCTTACTTCATTCGCAACTTCTTTTTTAGTGCTTTCCAGCGGCTTGGCGGCAAGGTATTCGATCCCAAGAATGGCAGCTACCGCATCATCCAAGTTCCCAAGTCAATCCGTGAGCATGCGCCGCGCTACATGCCCATCGCCAGTGAATACGCGCGGGTCTGTTTTGAAAAACGTCTTGTAGATATCCCCGACAAGCCCAGCGCCGATCTGCTGGCACCCGGACATGCCCTGCTGGATGTGGTTGTTGACCTAGCACTGGAGCAGCAGCAGCTCGCCTTGAATGCAGGCGTCATCTTGGTAGACCCTACCGATTCGCGCACACACCCACGCACGTTGTTCATCCTGGAAAGCCAAATCAGCGCCGCAGATCGCATCGTTGCTTCGCAGTTGTACTTCATCGAGATCGATGCCGATGGTGTGGCACATCATGCTGGCTATGCGCCATATCTCGATTATCGCCCACTGCATGAAGCAGAACAGGCACAGGTACAGGCTTAGCTTGCCCAACACCCCACAGAAACCAGCCTTCACGCCGAGAATGTGGTGCAGGACTACGCTGTGAGGCATCTTATGCCAAAGCATCTTGATTTGATCCGTACCAAGCGTGAGGAACATATCCGCAAGGTGCAGGCAGCCGTACACGAGCGCCTTAGCCAAGCAATCACCTACTGGGATAGGCGCGCCCAAGAACTGCGCGAGAAAGAACGGCGCGGCAAAACCAATGCGCGCTTGAACGCCTCACAGGCAGACGACAAGGCACGCGAACTGCAAGATCGGCTGCAACAGCGAACCGCAGAACTAGACGCCGCCCGTGTTCTGAATCCGCTTCCACCGCGCCCGGTTGGACGTGCGCTGATCATCCCGATTGGCATGTTAATCAGTACGGAACCTACCGATGCACTGCGGCAAAACCGCTTGACCGAAGCCATCGCCATGCGCGCTGTGATGGACTACGAACTATCTCTCGGCAATGATCCGCATGATGTGAGTAGTGTTAAATGTGGCTACGACATTGAATCGCGTGATAGGCAGACGGGTATGCTTCGCCTGATTGAGGTGAAAGGGCGCTATGCCGATACCCAAAGCGTGGTGCTGACCCACAACGAGATTCTGACGGCGCTGAACCAACCCGATCATTATTACTTAGCGTTTGTGGAAGTTGCCGACGGCAAAGCGCGCAAGGTGTATTACCTGAAACCGCCGGTCAGCGATCCCGGCAAGTATGCCGAAAGTGTGGTCTTTGATTGGACGCGCCTGATCGCCCTTGCTGAACAGGTTTATCCGGTGTAGGGTGCGTGATTGACCATGTCTGTTACAATGTTTACTAATGATACCCTTTTGCCAGCGTCCTAATACGCATACGGAGAACGGCTGCTTATGACCCGCCGCAAACTGATCGAGGTGGCACTGCCCCTAGACGCCATTAACGAGGCGAGCGCCCGCGAAAAATCTATTCGGCATGGGCACCCCAGCACCCTGCACCTGTGGTGGTCTCGCAAACCACTTGCTACGGTTCGTGCAGTGATCTTTGCCTCGTTGGTGGATGATCCCGACGACCCGGATGCGCCGCCCGCCTTTGTGAGCGCCTGCCGCAACCTTGCTGCAAACTTGCTCCCACCCGGCGCGCCTGATACACCTCGGCAGCGGCTCTTTGGCTTCATCGCCCAATTGGTCAGATGGGAATCTACCACTGATCAGGTTGTGCTGGAACAGGCACGTGAGCTGATCCGCCTCTGCACCGATGGTAACCCGCCGCCTCTGCTCGATCCCTTTGCCGGTGGTGGCTCTATCCCGCTGGAAGCACAGCGGCTAGGGCTAGAGGCACACGCCAGCGATCTGAATCCCGTGCCTGTGATCATCAACAAGGCGTTGATTGAAATCCCGCCGCGTTTTGCGGGTAAACCACCAATTAACCCCGAAGACCAGAAGCGCGGTGATGCCGGTTGGCGCGGTGCCGCCGGGCTGGCTGCCGATGTGCGCTATTACGGCGCATGGATGCGCGAGCGCGCCTGGGAGCGCATTGGGCATTTATACCCCAAAAAGGACGGCGAGACGGTGATTGCCTGGCTGTGGGCGCGCACCGTGAAAAGCCCGAACCCGAACGTGAAAGCGCCTGTGCCGCTGGTGGGAAGTTGGGAACTGAGCAAGAAAAAAGGGCGGCACGCCTGGATCGAACCTATCTTCACGGCAGAGAGCGAGCGCATCCAATATACGGTGAAGACGGCACAGGCGGCAAGCGTGGCACCCGGCACCGTGAACCGCAAAGGCGGCAAGTGCCTGATCAGCGGTATGGCGATGCCCTTTGAATACATTCGCGCCGAAGGCAAGGCAGGGCGCATGGGCGCACAGATGATCGCTATCGTGACCGAAGGCAAAGGCAGGCGCAGCTACCACGCGCCAAGCGCCGATCACGAGGCAATCGCCGCCCAAGCCGTGCCGACATGGAAGCCAGATGCCCATCTAGAAGGTAAAGCCGCAGTTAGTTTGCCACTTTACGGTATGCCAACCTACGGTGATCTCTTCACGCCGCGGCAACTGGTGGCGCTAACCACCTTTAGCGATTTGGTGGCAGAAGCACGCGCCCAAATCCAGCAGGACGCGCGGCGTGCTGCGCTTCATGGCGGCGGTCATTCATGAGCTGTGGATGAGCAAAGACGAATCGCTGTTGATCATGCCGAGCAGTGTGCCGCTATACGCGCCGCCTGTCCGCAACGAGATCACGCGCTACCTGCCGGATGGCTGGGTAGCAATCATTGATAATGATATTGACGGCGAGCAATCGCGTCCGCGGCGTATTGATGAAGCCGTCCCGGCGCTGGGGCGCCATCGGATGTGCTTGCGCGTGGCACGTGCTATCTTCATGGGCAGCGCACCAGCCACGGGTGCAATTAAAGGCGTCGAAGAAATGCGCCTGCGGTTGGGAACAATCCAGCCGGGTGGCGAGGGAGGAACCTTCGGTGATGCACTGCGACGGATGAGCGACCAGCTCACATATCTATTCAACGAGGGCAGCCGCTACTGGTACGACACACGCCCAACAGTCAATCGCTTGGCGTCGGAGCGCGCCCAGAGCTTCCGTCAAGATGACGTGCTGCACGAAATTGAAAAGCGGCTGCAATCCATTTCGGGACGTAACGAGTTTCGCGGTGTGCATATCGCACCACACAGCAGCGCCGATGTGAGCGATGATCCTTATGTGCGCTTGGTGGTACTCTCGCCACAGCATCCGCATAAAAAGAACGGAACACACTCTGAGGCGCAGAAGATGGCGCAAGACATCCTCGAAAATCGCGGGGGTGGCGCACTGCGCGTGCGGCGCAACATGCTGGTATTTCTTGCCGCGGAGAAGAATGATGTGCCAAGCATCGAAGCGGCAGCACGTGACTTTATGGCATGGCGTGAGCTGGATGCTGAACGCGAGAGCCTGAACCTTGATCCACAGCAAATGCGACAGGTGCAAACGGCAAAGGCACGTGCCGAAGATACGTTTTCTCGCCGTGTACAAGAGGCGTATGTGTGGGTGCTGCTGCCAAAGCAGCCGCAGCCAGCCGCACCGCGCATCGAATGGGAAAGCATTCGGCTAAAGGGCGATGGGAATTTCTACGCCAAGGCGGTGCGCGTTCTGCGTGAACAGGGTCAACTTATTCCTAAAATAAACGGCGAGGCACTTCTTAATGAGATGACTGATTTCAACTTGTGGCGCGGTGAAGTGCATGTCAGCCTCAAAACGCTGTGGGGGTATTTTACCAGTCTGCTGTATCTTTCGCGCTTGACAGAAGAGCAGGTTTTTCTGAATGCGGTGCAGCATGGTGTCCAAGATGGTCAGTTTGCCTATGCCAGCGCCGTCCTTACTGATGGGAAGTATCAAGGGTTACGCTATCGAGAAAATGCAAATGTCCAGTTGAGCGAGCAGTGTGTGCTTGTCACATCAGAAGCCGCCATAGCGCAAATCGCGGCAGAAGCGGCTGAGAGCGTCGAGCGTCGCCGTCAACTCGAGGACATTGAACGTATTCGCCAGGAGGAAGCGAAACAAGGTACTGCTGATCCTTCAGCCAATCTCGTTGTTAGAAAGCGTAAGACACGCTTTCGGGCGGAAAAAAAGCTCAATCCGATGCGCCCAATGGCAGATATGGACTCGATTGTGCAGAATATTTTGCAGCACCTTACGCAGATCTCGGATTGTGAAGTGAACGTGACCTTGACGATCCATGCGCGGCGTTCAACTGGCTTTGAGGATCAGACTGTATTGGTGGTAGGCGAAAACACACGCACCCTCAAGTTTGAGATGGGTCAGTTTGATGAAGATTAGCGATCATCTATAAACTATAAACATAGGGCAATAAAAGATAGCGTGGCAGCCTACAGACTTGGCAGCACGGCAGGCGCCTGAGCAGGTTCAAACGTAGCGACGACCGTTCGCTGTGCAGTCAAGTGCCGCTGCGAGCCATGTTTCATCAAAATTTACCTTGCAATTCATTGCCCTTGTAATGAAGCTAAAAAGCGATCATACTACGTATCTGAATACTTATTCAAACGCTGCCCAAGCCAGAGCAAACGCGGCTTGAGCCGATCATTCACATCAACGGCTTTTGCCGCCCGCCAATGCACCATCGCGGGTGAAGAAGAGTCCGTGCGGCGGGCTATAGTAGCGTACGCGGGGGTAGAGCAGCCCGTTGGGATCGGTGTGTCCATGCAGGTAGCGCCGCGTCATGAAATCACCTGCTGCTGCCTCGATACTTTTCCTCCGCAGCAAGCAATGCGATGAGACGGACATTTCTGCAACAGAGGTACAACATAACATTATGTCTTCGATAATGCCTCTAATAATTCTCGGCAGTAAATTTCAGCTTGTTTGATACTATCAGGATGTAGTGAATATTCTGTGTTATGAGCCATTGGATCACGCACACTTTTAATTAGTTCAAATCGTCTTTGCCACTCTCTTTTTGTTCCTCCTAAGCGTACATTAAAGCACTGCCAATGAAGGTCAATAATTTTCCAATAGTCGAGTGGGTTGGCGTAATCTAGCAAGGGAAGTGGCGCCTGTTCACCTTGAAACTTACGTGCATTATCTCGGAAAGATCGGCACTTTCCAAAAATGGAACGAACCTCGCTGAATTTAGACTCAAGGCTTTCTTCCCATCCTAAGCCATATTCTTTTTCCATCGTAGCTGTGATAAAGCTCCTTAAAGCACGTTCTGTATTTTTCCACACCTCCCAAAGGTCGGTAATCTGGGAAAGCGCGCTCAAATATTTCGTAAAGTGATCTGAAAAGCCTCGATAATGCTCCTCAAAGGGTTGAATCAGCTGATAACGGTCAAGTTTTGCAGCATCCTGGCGTGTTGCTTTAATCAAAGGACCGCAAACGATTTCCAACAGTTTGCGGTCTGATTCATCCTCTCTGAGCAGGCGTAATAGCTCATCATAGTACTCAATAAACATCAGTTGCACCTGCTCAAAAGCATGTTCAAGATCAGCGTGGCGCGTTTCGAGCCAGCGTGCAACAAAGCGCGATAGCAACTTGACGCTCAGGTACGGATGACCACCCGTGCGATCATAAACAGCCTGGGTCAGTTCACGGCTGTCGGTCAGTCCCGCTCGCTCCACGCGTTTCACTAGCTCAGCTAGTTCGTCAAGTGAAAAGCGCGGTAAATAGTAAGTATCGAAGATACCTTCCAGATTGGAAATAGCCTCTGATTGCGCCTCAATCTCATGAAGCGTACGCCGCGAAAGTGTGACTAGGCTAATGCGCCATTCCGGCTGGTAGGCAAGTTCGCGCAAAGTCTGAAAGGCTTGCAAATCGCCGCGGAGGATAGTGCGTGCCGCGTCAAACTCATCAATGATCAAGATGACATGCCAGTTGCTTCGGTTTAGGTGCTTGAAAACTTGCTGTGTAGCATCTTGCAAGTCAAGCCACTCTAAACCACTTTGCATAGCCCTCTGCAAATGGCGCACGATACGCGCATTCTCCAGAAGGTTGGGCGCATACTCTTCTATTTCATTGTGAGCGAGTCGAACAATTTTTCGGAATAAGTCGTTACGATCCTGAAGTTCAGGTAAGTTGAGCCGCAAAACGAGCCTGTTTCGTTCAGCTAAGTGTTGGCGCTGATGCACAAGCGCGTGATAAGCAAGGCTGGACTTGCCCATCCGCCCTTGCCCAACTATAGCTAAGCAACTCAGTCCGCCAATCACACGGTCTTCAATGAGTTCAAGTGCATTGCGCCTGCCGATAAATTTTTCACCATAGACAATGCCGCCTTCGTCAATGAACGGATTCATTATTGACTCTCCAACAGCCACTCTTTGAATAGCCCAACGCGAATACGATAGGTGTCTGCTTGCTGTTCCAACACTTCACGGCGCACCAAATCCTCAAGAATCTCGTTGAGAGGTTTGCTGGTATGCGCCTGTATGCGGCTTGCTTCACAGTAATCTTGATGGCGCGTATGTTGGGCAATTTGGCTCAATACGGCGCGTGCATCAGCAACCGAGATGATATTGGTGTATTCATCGCCAGAGCTGAGTAGGTTGTCAAACTGCCCACTTTGCATTGCATTCTGACCGCGTAGCAGGTCTTGTTTAACGCGCTCAATATCGGCATCGGTCACATAAATGGCTTTGTTGCGGTTCATGTACTCAACAAGGCGGTTACAGAAAATTTGGATGTAATAGGGGCTGCCGGAAGTCAGTTGCAAAAGCCGTTCAACTGCCCTACCACGATAGCGACTCTCGCCTGTCTCTGGGATTTGGATAGGCTCAATAATCAAGCGACGCGCATCTTCTTCTGCCAAGTAGGTGACCCGTTCAGGCTGTGAAACTTGAAACTCGTTCGGAAACTCGTCTATGAAACGTGGCATACTATCCTGACCGACTAACACTGCACTGAAATAGCCACGCTCTAGGAGTGCTTTCCAAAAGCGCATGAAAGTGCGTGGTAGAGATTCGGCCTGAATGCAGCTGTACAAATAAGAAAACTCATCAAGGAGCAGGATGAAGCGGAGAGGGTGTTGTTGGCGCTTCAGCGTGCGTAGAATGCGATCCATGTAGTCGTAGAAAACAAGTTCAGGTGACTCCGCTAAATCAGAAAGGCTTGGGCGTTCGGCGCCTTCAAATTGTGGGAGGCGATCCTCAAGGGCATTGCTCAATTTTTGAATGATTGTGTATAGAAACGTCTTAACTGAAGGCTCGTTAACAATATCGCCAACGCTGAACTTAACAGGGATGAGTTGCTCAGGCAATCCACGTTCTAGATGATAGAGTATTGAGGATTTTCCTGTGCGTTTTTGCCCATAAATGACCACGCTCTTACCCGAGGGGGCGTTCAAAATAGCCTCCCGCATGTTTTTGATCAGCACATCTCGCCCATAAAACATTCTATCATCTTCGACTTGGCGTCCATTTGCATAGACTGCATAGGGATTGTGGATCGGTTTGAAATCTTCAGCACTGTAAAGGCGGATCGGAAGGGTTAGATTAGACTGGCTAACTTTGCGCCCAGAACGCAGTGTGTAAGAAAGATCGTAGTGCAGTGTTAACACCTCAGCAGCACGCGCAGCATCAGTCAGGCGGATTGGCACTTGGCAAGTTACGGATCGCCCACCTTCAAGCGTAGCATTGATGGGAATAGTTTGCTGGATGAGTGCATACTCATCGCTGGGTGAAGCCACCACATGCACTACTAACTCGCTGATCGGGCTTTTGCCTTCGGCGTTGCTAATCACGATCTGGCACTTGATCTGATCTGCGTCGGGGTAGCTCTCAACCGCCAGTTCACATTTCAAATCTTGTGGCTCCGCCTGCTGCTGAATGCGCTCAAAATGCTCGCGCAGCTCCTGCTGAAGCGTCCCCAAATATCTGTAAAACTGCTCTATTGAGTAGATCGTCGGATTGGCTTCAAAATCCCTGAGCAAATTGGGAATGGCAGTCTCTGTGACGATGTAGGCAAGCCGTTCGCGCTCAACATAGGAAGTCTCTCTGGTGTAGGCATATACTTGTTCCTGTATCTCCATAATACCTTGCAGTCGCTCTTGGTCCAGTCCACTTCGCAATAGACTACGGAGTTCACCAAGCCGAGCGCGTTGTTCCTCGATGGTGTTCAGATCAGCCGCCTTGCTACGTAGGTAGTCGAACTCTTGGCGGATGCGCTCACGTTTTAGGCGGATTGCCTTGCGTGCTGTACGCCATGCTTCTTTAACATCACAAGGGATTTCGAGAGCAGGTACATGATTACGGCACAACTCACCAAATTTGTCAGCAAGCGTCTGATCGTTGGTAACGCGCAGGATTGATTCGGAGATAATCTGTGCAGAGAGCGATGTTTCCAGCAACCACTCAAAAGCAGATGCCTGTTTGTTTGAAATAATATGCTTAAGAGTTTGTGCAAGGCGACCTGCTTGACCACCTTTAATATGACTCAAGACCTTGAGATAGTCGTTCAGAAGTTTCTCAAGTGCCTCAGACATCCCTTCTGCTGCTGAAACAGCGCTGCTGATGTACGCACCTGTCACATCAGGATGTTTATTTTCAATTGCGCTAGCTTCCGCCATGTTTAAGGCGTATTTGTGGAGTAGATTAAAAACTTCATTCGTCTCTTTACTCAGCCGCTCGGCAACTGCTGCCTGTGTGAGGTATAAGTCTGCACGTTGAGAAGGTCGCCGCTGCCCGGCACCTTCAATTAAACCGCGCAACTTGTTGAAATCTTCCTCAGTGAAATCACCCGCTGCGCGCCGTGCATCTGGAATACCTTCGTAAGTGCAACGGTCAATGTAAAAGCGCAAAAACGGACTTATCGTTCTATCCCAGAGTTCATTGTAGGCATTTTCCAAAGAAACCAAGGAAAGTTTTTCACCTGAACGCAGTGCCTCTTGAACTCTCTCTAGCCAGCGTTGTGCCACATCATTGCCTGTTTCCTGCCTTAGCACTTCCTGTAAAGTGCTTTCTGCTTGCTCAAGTTGATCGAGCTGCATCTGGCAATATGCCTTTTGCTGCAAAGCAATATGACGGCGATTGTATGGCAAGTTGGGTAGATTTTTATCAATTAGCTCAATTGCACGCGTATAGTTACCTACACGCTGGTAAAGTGCGATCAATTGATTGCGGAAACTAACAATATTTGTAACTTTATTCTTACGTATATAGCTCTCTAACTCCTGAATGGCTTCGTGGGGTTGATTTAACCGATTCAGCAATGAGGCAAGGTCTTTGATCGCGCTTTCCGCTTTGTCCCCATGCCGTATCGCCTCACGGAAATACTGTTCAGCAGCAGTGAAATCTTTTTCCTCTAACTCAGCGCGCTTGGCTTTAGCATAAAAACCACCATCACGCGGCAAAGATGCAGTTGTCGATAGACTAGTCTTTGGTTTATACGGTTTGGGAGTGGTGACTGAGCGCGGCGGTGTCGCTAAACGGATTTCTATGTCGCGCAGTGCGTTTTGAGCGCGCTGATTGCTCGGATCAATCTTCAAAAGCGCTTCGAAACGTTCTTTTGCCTCACGCAGCCGCACGGCTTGGCGCGCTTGTTCAGCTTGCGCGTAGAGTGAATCCAGCTTGGCAAAATCGTATTGTGGATAGCGCTCAAGAAAACTCTCCACCACACTCTGGGCAGTGCGATAATCCAGTGAAGGCTGATCATGTAGCTGAGGCACAATGCGATCAAGCACGGCGGGTGTTTTGTCAACACTAGGTGCTAGACAAAAGGCTTCAACCACTCTCAGCAGAGGTTGGTCTGCTTTTGTGATGTGTTGGGTTAGGAAAGCAATCCTGTCTGCCAACCAAGCTGGCGGCAGCAAGAAACCTTCACCGACAGCCTGACGTAAAATTTCAGCCGCCGAACGGTATAGACCAAGCCGCAGTGCATAGTCTATAGCAGGTAAGGTCTCATGGTCATGAGTCATCAAAAAGAGTTTCAACATCCACGCAACGGCTTTGTGCCACAGTTGCGCCTGCAAAGCTGCAATCACACCACCCGTAAATTCATCGCGGTTGCCGTTGCGGCTAATAGCAGCTTCAAAAAGCAAGGTGGACACGATGAATTCTGAAGCGTTGTAATAGCTGAGCGCAGCATTATAATACGGTTCGTAGCGTGAGACCATCCGCCCTAGCTCAAAGAACTTTTCACCCGCCCGTTGCCAAGAACGATCTCGCGCATGATTCATAGCACTTGTCCAAACTTGTCCCTCCTTGCCCAGCATCTGGTAGCGCTGCAAGTCAAGCCTGTCTACAAAGCGCGGCGGTTGCATCTTTTGCCAGCGGACGTCTCAAATAGCCTGTACGGCACGCTCCACAAAATCTCTAAAGGTGTGCCGCGGCGCAATTATTGCCTCACCCGATAACGACGTGCCGCTTGCTGTGCTGCTGATTTTAATGTCCTGAATTGTGTTTAGCAGCACGATGCGTTCTTCATTGCCACTCAAAATGACGACATCATTTTGGTCAATCTCTTGAACAACCCCAATGACAACGCTGCCATCACTAAAGCGAAATTCTGCCGTCTGTCCGGATTGTTTAAGTTCGGCGAGTCTTCTGTAACGGATGCTCATAGCTAGTCCTCAGTGTTCCTTAAAGGCACTCAACGCTCTCACAATGCCTCGCTGCACACGATAATCGGCAGCAAGTCGCGCTCGCTTTGCATGGTCTGCCGCACCGAGCGCTCTTTCAAGTTGTGCTGATAGTATAAGTCAATCAGGCGCTTGAATAAGACCTCGCCGCGCACACCATTCCGCCGCAGCCGATTTAGCTCATTTCTAAGCGCACGCGTCCCCGCTTGGCGAAAAGACTCTTCGAGCAATTGCACCTGATCACGTTTTTCAGGCGTCTCGGCTGCATTAAAAAGCAACCGCAACTCGTGCAGCACGTATTTTTGCGCCGCTGTCAGCCCGACGCTCGCGTGCTGCTCTGCCTGCCGTTGCTGCACCTTTTGGGCAAATGCCCGCTGCACAGCCATGACCGTTGCGTTGTAACCCTTTGGCAGTTTTCCGCTTGGCTGATCAGCCCCGCATTGAATCGCCTTCAATGCCCGATTAACATCCCGCGAAATAATCTCGGCGTTTGCGTCCAGCAGGAACGCCTCTTGATAGCGCCCAGCACGACATAACACAAAATAGCCACGCGCACCGCCCGTTGGCAAGGCTGACCGAATGCCGTTACGCAGCTTGGCGATTCGCTCGAATTCAGCAGGATTCTCCGTCCGCATTTGGCGCAACAGTTCCTCTGCCTCGTTCAGGCTCAGGAACTCGGCGTCCTCATCCAATTCAGCATCGCCTAGCGCACCTGCGCGCTGCTCGTAAATGGCATAAAACGCCTCCGGATTTAACTGTTCAGAACGATCTAAAATGGCGGCATCTTCACCGATGGTGTTGTGAATCTCTTGGATGCGCCTATGCAGGCGCTCGCGCAAGCCCAGATTCCGCTCAATGCCCACTTCGGGCAGAAAATTGAAGCCATAAATCACCTCATGTTCTGTGCCGATGCGATCCACACGCCCAAAGCGCTGAATCAAGCGCACCGGATTCCAGTGCAGGTCGTAATTGATGATCAAGTTGCAATCCTGCAAATTCAAGCCTTCTGCCAGCACATCAGTAGCGATGAGTATCTGTACCTCAACGTCGTTTGCACCACCCTGCTGTTCAGGATTGGCAAACGGCGCAAACCTGCCCACCAGCGCCGCCTTATCCCGATTGTTGCTGTAGATCACCTCGATAGCAGGACTGCCTTCAGGATTGAGTTGTTCGTATAGGTAACGTGCCGTATCTGCATACTGCGTGAAGATCAAGCACTTATTGCCCTGCAGCGGCGGCTCTGCCAAACGTGCCTTCAACGTTTGCAATTTAGCGTCTTGTTCAGGCTGAATTGGCTCTACCAACGCAAGCATCTGCCGCAAGATGCCGACGTCATGCGCCAAATGCGCCTGTAGCCGCGCTACATCAAAATCAGCGATGTCATACTGTGTGCTGATCTCAGCCAGTGCCTCTTGCAGCGCCACCTCATCTTCCGCATCCGATTCATAGAGCAGGCGCTGTGCCTGTTCGCCCGCCGGCACATAGCCTTCTGCCAAAGCGCGCAGGAATTGCTCATGCACCTTGAGCAGCCGCCGCACCGTCTCGCGGAAAGCGTAGATGCTTGACTCGAAGCGCTTGAAGAGCATGATCCGAATCAGACCACGCAGGTTAGTGCCTGCCCGTTGCAAGCTAAGATACGGCTGTTGCGTCCTTTTCTGCGGCAGCACATACCACCACAGCCCATAGCGCGCATAAGTCAGTGCCTCAGGCTGGTGTTCACCATCGGCAGCCGTGCCACGCCCAATGTAGTCGCGCAGGCGCTCGTACAAACTGCCATAGGTTGCTTCGATGCTGTATTCGACGGTCTCCAGCTTGCGCTGCGGAAAGAACTGCCGCCGCTCGCCAACGCGCACATAGGCACGCCGCTCGCCCTCCAAGTAAGCCTGAAAATTGGCAGGATCGACCGCCTGATGAGTCTCCGCGTCGAAGCCATACCAACGCAGCACGTGCGTCCGCGTGCGCCGCACCAAGATGTGCCGCAATAACTCAGGCAACGTGCGCGCTTTCGCCTCCACCAATCGGAAATATTCGCGCAGGTTAGCAGGCTCAACGGGCAGTTGAGTCACCTCCTCTGTGTGAAAGAGTTTGATCTGATGGTAGACATCCCACGCGCTCTGATTGCGCGGCGTTGCCGTCAGCAGGCAGACCCGCTTGCCCTGCGCCGTGAACGCCTCTGCCACGCGGTAGCGCTGTGTCTCCCGATGGCGCAGGTTATGGCTCTCATCAATCAGCACGAAATCCCGCCCCGAATAGACCTTGCTCAACCACGTCGGATCGCCATTTTCGAGCAGGGCGCCCATTGAAAGCACCTCAGCGTTCAGCCCGTAGACCTCGTTGTAGCGCCGCCACATGCCCACCAAGGGCGCCGGGCAGATGATTAACGCCCGCGCCTCTTCCACCCGTGCAAAGTGCTTGACGATAGCCGCGCCGATGAAGCTCTTGCCCAAGCCAACCACATCGCTGACAAACGCGCCGCCGTGATCGCGGATCATCTGGATGGCTTGCCGCACCGCCACTTTTTGGAAGTTTGCCAGCTTATCGGTCAGCTCATCTTCCCACAGCACCTCATCGCGCTCGCCGCCTTCTAGCCGATCTGCCACAAGGCTGTAGAGCGTCTTCATGTAGACCTCATAAGGCGTTGCCAAGCTGCCCGCCCACGATTCTTGCAAAGCGCGCATCAACGCCGCATCGAACGGCTCGGCTTCGTCCCACAGCGCATCGAACCATGCCACCAAAGCCTTATGATTGTCGTTGCCGCGCACCACCACGTTCAATTCCGTATTGTGTTGAATGCCCGCCAAACTTAGGTTGGAAGAACCGACCACCGCCACGCCCGCCTCATCGCGTACGACAGGTCTGCCCGCCGCGTCGTAGAGCTGCCCATAATCAAAGATGTAGGCTTTGGCGTGCAGGCGTCCCCGCGTATAGAGCCTGACGTGCAGCCGACCACGCGCAATCATTTCGATGAGCGTGCGTGCCGCCTGTTCGGTCTGATCGGCTTGATCAAGCTGATCAATGCCCGCCTGAATCGCCTCAGCCGTCTCGTCCTGAATGCGCGCCGCCTCGCTGCGCGTGCGATTGCCCTGCCGCCGCGCTTGCGCTTCCGCCAGCCCTAAGTGCCGATAGCCTTCCGCCAGTTGCTCGATAGTCTCTGTGTTGCTAACGTTGCCGATCAGCAAGCGCACTTCCGAAAGCCGCACGATCTCCTCAGCGATTGCTTCAAAGCCGCTCAGGAAAAAATAGCCGACAGCAAAATGCGCCGACTGGCTCGACGCTAAAAACGTCTTAATGCGCTCGACAAACTGCTTACCATCCCGATTGTCAATGATATCCGTCAGCACGCTCACCCCTCAATTTCTCTCTCGATCAATGCGATCTCAGCCGCGTCTAGCCCATACGCCTGATAGACCAAAGCGTTCAGCTCGGCTTCCAGCGCGGCAGCCTCTGCGCCCTGCCCGCGCAGCGCGCTCAGCCGCTCGGCAAGCGCGCCGATCCGATCGCGCAACGCCTGCGGCGCATTCGGAACAAGCACCTTTTGCATGTAATCCCATATGAGCTGGTAGCCGTTCTGCACTCTTGTGCAATGCCGTGAAATTTCGAACCATCCCATTTTCGAGTTCAAAACACCAAGTAAAAAGTAATCTTTCATACATATCATCCACAAAGCGTCATTGATGTAGTGACCATTTAAGTCCATCGCAAATTTAGGTTTCACAGCAAACTTTTGATACACTATTTTAGGTGATTCAAACTCTTGAAAATAAGCGACTGTTGACTGCAGTTCATACCAAGCAGCGCTGCCAGCTTTCTTTAGAAGTTGATCTTCATAGCTACGAAGATGACGAAGAACCGCAGGATATTCATTGATTGAAATGCCTTGTCTTGCAAATATGATGTAGTAGCCAGCCCAGTTAATACTCCAGCTTTGAACATCACGTCCGCGCAAAAATGGCTTGATGATCTCAGCGCTCTTAGGGTCTTCGGCGATCAGGCGGTCGCGCGTGGCGCGGTCGATCACAAACGCCTCGTTATAGCCTGTCACAATGCCGCGATAGATCGCGCCGCCAACATATTCGCCGAGCGGCGTGCCGTTGGCGCGCAGCTTGCTCAGCAAGCGCAGCACTTCAGGGCGGGTCAGCGTCCAGCCTTCGGCGCTCAGGCTGCTCTGCGGCTGGCGGAAGCCGTCATCGCGCACTGCTTTCGGCAGGCTCTCTAGAGCTTGCAAGGTCGGGACGGGCAAGGCACGGAAGGTGTGATCAGAGCGCGGCGGCGCTTTGCGCGCAGTCAGGATCATCGGGTAGGCAATAGCGCCAAAGACAGGCAGATCGCCGAAATCAATCAGGTGGGTCAGTTGGCTGCCGTGTGCCAGCTCAGCGCGCAAGGTTTTGCCATAGGCGGCGCGCAGCCATTTGTTGCTGCTGATGAAGCTGAGCGTGCCTTCGGGCTTAAGCAGCTCTAAGGCGCGCAGGTAAAAATAGACGTAAAGATCGGCGGTGCCGCTGTAGCGGTTGCCATAGGTCTGTTTCAGGGCGGACTTTTGGTCGGTGATCGACTCATGACGGACGTAGGGCGGATTTGCCAAGACGATATCAAAGCCGCGTTCGGTGGGCTTTTCCGCCGCAAAGATTTCGGCAAATTCAACCTGCCAATCAAAGCCTTCGACGTGCTTCAGGCGGCGGCTTTTGAGCATCCAATCGCGGATCGCCTCGCGCTGTGAGTCAATTTCTTGGCGGAGTGCCTGCTTGGGCGCGCCATGGGCGCGGAGGTATTCAGCTTTCAGGGCATAGTAGTGCTGAATTTGCTGAGCGCGCACCAGATCGATCTGCACACCGGCGACGCCGCTGCCATGCACAATGGTTGGTGCGGGCGCGGTCAGGCTGTTGCCAACTTCGATCTTGTAGTCAAGGTTGGGCAAGGGCGGCGGCGGGCTGCTGCCGTTGTTGTAGTCCACCATCAACGAGAGCCACAAGCGCAGACGGGCAATGTTGACGGCGAATGGGTCTTTATCCACGCCGTAGAGGTTGCTCTGAATAATCTCGAGTTTGCGCCTGTAAACACCAATGGCATCTAGGCTGTGTTTTGCCTCAAAAAGGGCTTGGCGCAGGCGCAGCAGTTCCTGCATCATGCCGAGCAAATACGCGCCGCTGCCGTAGGCGGGGTCACAGACGCGCACAGCGCGCAGGGCGTCTAAGACGGCTTCAGGGTTTTCCAAGCGCGAGGCGTCGTCTTCTTCAATAAAGGCGTCTAAGACGCGCTCATCACGAATTGCGCAGCGCACTTGCAGATAGCTCTTGAGCGCGGCGCGGCACATGAAGCTGACGATGCTCTTGGGCGTGTAATAGCTGCCCGTCTCATGGCGACCGACGATCAGCTCTTCAAAAATCTTGCCGAGCATCTCAGGGTCAACGGCAACTTCCACATCAAAGGGCGTGGATTCAGTGACGGTGAAGTTATAACGGTAGAAGAGTTCGTCAAAGGCGGGCGCAAAGCCTGATCAGGCACGCGGATGGCGGGATCAACATCTTCGGGCGCCTGCTCAAACAACCCGCCGTTGAGGTAGGGAACATCACCGATGATCTGTTGCAAGGCGCCGCTGGGATGAATGCCAACGACGTTTTGATCGTTGGGCGTGTTCAAGCCCGCAAAGAAGAGCGGCTTCAGGCGCTCGGTGTAGAAATCGGCACGGTGATCGCGCTGGTGGGTTTGCCAGAGCGCCTTCAAATAGTCGTGGTTGGGCTGTCTCGCCAGTTTGAGCCAACCTTTACGCTCTAAGAACAAGACGAACATCAGGCGGTTGAACAGGCGCTGGGCAAAGATGCGGCGTGAATCGCCCTGAATGCCGCTGATGTGGCGCTCGGCTGCCTCAAAAATGCGGCGATATTCGCCGAAGAATTGGCGGGTGACTGCCTCAACATCGAAGGCTTCATCGTGCAAGCCTTGAATTGCCAGTGCCGAAAGTTGGTTGGCAGCTAGGCGGCTGAGATCGAGCATGGCGAGCCGCTCGCTGGCAGTGCGGAGGCGGTCATCCGGGCTGATCGAAATGCGTCGGAACAGGCGGCGCAGCTTTGGATCGGTGTCTCTGCCGCTGATCAGCTTGACATTGACGAAGTGCCAAGCGCGGCATTGGGCATCGCTGAAGACGAACAGCGCGTAGGGGTGGCGCGGCAAGAGTGCGGCGATCACGGCGCGCTCAAGGCTGCGCAAGAGAGTCGGGAGCGGTGTGTAGATGATCTTGAACGCGTGCGCTTGGTTAACAATGTATGGTGAGTCGGGGATCTGCTCAGAGAGATCAGGCAGTGGCAGGGCAATTTCAGCACTTTCGTAATCCATGTCAGCGAAGAAGCGCTGCAATTTCGAGCGGCTGTTCAGATCGTGCAGGCGCTGTTCAATCTCGGTGGGGGATGTTAAAGCCGTCATGCTGAAATAATCCTGTCATAGTTTGGGTAAAGTATATGCCTATCAATCTTACAGGCGAACATGCGTGTGTGCAAGCGGGACGTTGCAGATCGCCGCTGATTCCCTTTCCCCGTCTGCGGGGAAAGGGTTAGGGACAGGGGCATGCCAGCGGTTAGCGCTGCCAACTAGGCGCGGACGTGGTAGCTGCCGCGCCCGATCCATTTGTAGGTAGTCAGTTCGCGCAAGCCCATCGGACCGCGCCCATGCAGCTTTTGGGTGCTGACTGCCACCTCCGCGCCCAAGCCGAACTGCCCGCCATCGGTGAAGCGCGTGGAAGCATTCACATAGACGGCTGCCGAGTCTACTTCTTGCACAAAACGCTCGGCGTGCGCTGCATCTGAGGTTAGAATGCCATCACTGTGGGCAGTGCCGTGCGCGGCGATGTGATCAAGTGCCTCATCTAAGGTATCCACCACGCGCACGCCTAAGATCAGGCTCAGCCATTCGGTGTCCCAATCGTTTTCGCCCGCCGCCTGCACATCAGGTGCATCGCCCTGCGGATTGAGGATACTCAAGGCACGCGGATCAGCGCGGAAGCTAACGCCGCCCTGCCGCAGACGCGCCGCCATGCGCGGCAAAAAGTCCGCCGCGATCTGGCTGTTCACCAAGAGCGTATCCAACGCATTGCAAACGCTTGGGCGCTGCGTTTTGGCGTTGTAGATGACCTCTAGGCTGGCAGCCTGATCCGCGCTGGCATCCACATACAAATGGCAGATGCCAATGCCGCCCGTAATCACAGGAATGGTGCTGTTCTGGCGGCAAAATTCGTGCAGCCCTGCGCCGCCGCGTGGAATGATCATATCCACATAGCGATCAAGGCGCAGCAGTTCCGCCACATACTGCCGATCTGGGCTATCAATAAACTGCACAGACTCGGTGGGCAAGCCGCAGGCAGCCAACGCGCCTTGAATAGCGCCTACCAAAGCGCGGTTGCTGTGAACGGTCTCTTTGCCGCCGCGCAAAATGACCGCATTCCCTGTCTTGAGCGCCAACGTGGCAACATCCACCGTCACGTTGGGGCGCGCCTCATAGATGACGCCGATCACGCCAAGCGGTGTGCGGCGCTTCTCAAGCTGCATTCCGTTGGGCAGCACGGTCGAGTCGATCACTTCGCCAATCGGATCGGGCAGTGCGGCAACACTTCGCACGTCGGCAGCGATGCCGCTTAAGCGCCCTTCCAACGAGAGGCGATCCAGCAAGGCAGCGCTCATACCACTTTCGCGGGCAGCAGCAAGGTCGGCGGCGTTTGCCGCTAGGATTGCCGCCTGCTGCGCGCCCAAGGCATCGGCAATGGCGTGCAGGGCAGCATTCTTCTGATCAGTGCTGAAGCGGGCAAGTTGGCGGGCAGCAGCACGCGCAGCGCGTCCGAGTGCAGGTAAATCAAGGGCATTGGTCATGGTGGCAATCCTTATTAGGGTGAACGTTGCCTTCGCGCATGGCACGTAACACCTCCACAGGAGAAGGCGTGCCGTCTGGCGGATAGAGGGTCACCATAGCATTGGCTTGCGCTAGGCGCTGATCAAAGATTGTAGTGATGAAGGTTTCTACTTTATCCTCAGTCATCTCGCTGATTTTACGCGGCACATGCTCAACCATGATGGCTAATCCTTTGGCACGCAATGGCTTTCGGTCAATTTTACCACAATCGCGCTGAGCAAACGGCTCATGAAGCCCTCGGCAGGGCAGGTGTAGCTGGCATCTTGCACATAGTGGCGCGTTTGATCAGTCTGCACAACCAGCCCAATGCGCCCATAGGCAGCATTGATGATCTGCACCTGCCAAAGCGCCGCACCATGCACATATGTATGCTGCTGGCTGGAAATGCGAACTGAATCGGCATACCACTGCGCGTAAACTGCCTGAAAGGTAGGGCGCGGCGTCTGTTCGACTTCGGCGCGCACCACAGCATAGGCGTAGGTATTCAGCACATCGCTAAAGCCGCTGACGGCAAAGCCAATCTCGGATTCACGCAAGCCAATCTGGGCGTTGGCAGCGCGTAGTTCAGCCTCAAAGCAGCTTGCCAAGCGCTCGAACAAATCCAACCATTGAAGTGGCGGCAGATTCGGTGCAACTTCGTTCAGCACGCGCTCGCGCAGCGTATGCAAGGCATCTGCCGAAGCCTCTAGGCGACCTAGCCCGCTGAAATCTTTTGGCTCAAACAAGGTGACTCCGAAGGCACTAGGCAGCTTTTGCGCGGTGCGGAAAGCCTGAATAGGCACAAGGTTGCGCGGTGCGCCTTCGATGAAAAGCTGCATAAATGCGCTCCGTTGTGTGCTAAAAAGGCTGCGGATCGGCAGCTTTTACCGATCCGCGCCCATACGAACAGGTTAGGGAACTTGCACGGTCAGTGCTTCCAGATCGTTCACCATGTCATCAATGATCTGCAAGCCTTGCTGCCAGAAGGTCGGATCGGTCAGGTCTACGCCTGCCTTGGCAAGGATGTTCTCAGGCTTATCCGAGCCGCCGGCTGCCAGCACCTCTAGGTAGCGCGGCACGAATGCCTCACCTTCCTGCTTATATTTGCTGAAGAGCGCCAGCACCAGCAGTTCGCCGAAGGCATAGGCATACACATAGCCCGGCGTGCTGATGAAGTGCGGCACGTAGCTCCACCAAATGCCGTAGTCATCGCGCAGCGTAACGCTCTCGCCAAACATGGCGCGCTGCGATTCCAGCCACAGTTCGATAAAACGCTCTGTCGAGAGTTCGCCTTCTTGGCGGCGTGCAGTGTGGATGGCATGTTCAAAGCGGTTCATGCTGATTTGGCGGAAGACGGTGGCGAAGGTATCTTCCAGCTTGCCTGCCAACATCGAAAGGCGCACCGCAGGATCAGCCTCCCGCGACATCAGGTCGTTAAAGACCAACATCTCGCCAAAGACGGACGCCATTTCCGCCGTCGTCAGCGGCGTATAGGCGCCAAAGACGCCGTGCGGGCGCGAAAGGTACATATGAATGCCGTGACCGAGTTCATGGGCTAAGGTCATCACATCGCGCACTGCGCCGGTATAGTTCACAAACACAAAGGGATGCGCGCTTGGCACGGTTGGGCTGGCAAAGGCGCCGCCGCGCTTGTTGGCGCTAACGGGCGCGTGAATCCAGTGCTTATCGAAGAATTCGCGGGCAACATCTGCCATGCGCGGCGAGAAGGCGCCGAAGGCATTCAGCACGATGTTGCGCGCCGATTCCCAAGTGTGCTGCGTATCGGCGCCGGGCAGGGCTGCGTAGCGGTCGTAGTCAAACAGTTCTTCCACGCCCAGCAAGCGCCGCTTGATGGTGTAGTAGCGCGAGACGATGTCGTAGCGGCTGGTGACGGCATCTACCAACGCCTGCACTGCCTCATCGTTCGTCTCGTTGGAGAGGTTGCGGGAGGTGATCCACGTTGGGTAGCTCCGCAGGCGATCATCGCTCGCCTTATCCGCCAAGAGCGTGTTGAAGACATAGGTCAGCGGGCGCAAGTTTGGGCGCAAGCCTGCCGTGATCGAATCGGCGGCGCGCTTCCGCACTTCGCGGTCGGTGGCGTAAAGCTGGCGCATCACAACGGATTGCGGCACTTTTTCGCCGTTCCACTCAAACAGGATGGCGTTGGAAGTCTCCATGAAGAAGCGCACCCACGCATCGCGCCCGGTAACAGCCTTTTCAGCAAGCACTTTTTCCTCTGGCTCACTGCGTAGGTGTGGGCGGTAACGCAGTTGGTTGATCAGGAAGTGGCGGTAGCGCGCCAACATTGGATCATTGGCAATTTTGGCGCCCTCATCGCTGATCTGCGTCCATTCCAGCGTGAAAAAGAGCAGCGTTTGGTCAAGCTGCGAGTCTGCCTCGCGCACGCGCTGCAAAAGCGCGCCTAAGGTTGGGTTAGCCGTATCCGTATTCCACTGCAAGCCCGCATATGAGCTAATTTTGCCCATCTTCTCGTGAATGGCTTCCAACTCGGTGAGGGCGGCGGCAAGTTCGGCGGCGTTCAGGCTGGTGACGCGCCCACGATAGGTTTCGGCAAAACGCGCTGCTTGCGCCTGCACATCGGTTAAATCGCGTTGAATGGCTGGGTCATCAGGGCTGCTATAGAAAATGCTCAAATCCCAGATCACATTTTCGGCGCCAGTTGGTTGGCTCATAAAATCCTCAGTTCTTGTTGTTTACCTGCACAAGGGTATGCTTAAAGGATAGCCGTGTTAGACCTTCGGCACAAGCGCTTAACGAAAAAATCAGCCGAAGGGCGGATGTTTGCAAGGTGCGCCCTGTTGTGCCGAAAATCACTGTGTATTCACTTTGCCAAAGAAAGGACGGTTAACCGATGAACCGTTTGCAACACGCCACCTCGCCCTATCTGCGCCAGCACGCCGAAAATCCGGTGGATTGGTACGAATGGGGCGAGGAAGCCTTTGCCCTTGCCCGCCAGCAGGATAAGCCGATCTTGCTGAGCGTTGGCTACAGCGCTTGCCACTGGTGCCACGTCATGGCGCATGAATCTTTTGAGGATGCCGAAACGGCAGCCCTCATGAACCGCGACTTTGTGAACATCAAGGTAGACCGCGAAGAACGCCCGGATGTGGATGACATCTACATGCAGGCGACCCAAATCTTTAATCGCGGGCAAGGCGGCTGGCCGATGACCGTCTTCCTGACGCCCGAAGGCAAGCCCTTCCACGCCGGCACCTACTATCCCAAAGAGGCAGGGCGCGGAATGCCAACCTTCAAGCAGATCATGGCGGCGGTGATGGACGCTTGGCAGACGCGCCGCGATCAGGTGAACCACGTTGCCGAACAGATCACCGAAGGCTTGCAACGCGATCTGCTCGGCATTGGCGAGTCGGGCAGCCCTTTGGATGCTGATCTGCTTGAACACGCCTTCCGCGCTGCCATCCGCGATTTTGATCCCGTCAATGGCGGCTTATCGCGTGGGCAGCCCAAATTTCCCATGCCGATGAACTACGCCTTTCTGCTGAGCATGGCGCGCTATCTGCGCGAAGAATCGGCGCGCCAACGCGCCCTAGAAGTGGTCGGCTTCACGCTGAAGAAAATGGCACGCGGCGGCATGTATGATCAGCTGGGCGGCGGCTTTCACCGCTACAGCGTAGACCGCGTTTGGCTGGTGCCGCACTTTGAGAAAATGCTCTACGATAACGCGCAGCTTAGCCGCCTTTACCTGCACACCTGGCAGGCGACGGGCGATCCGTTCTTCAAGCGCATCGCCGAAGAAATCTACGACTACCTGCTGCGCGAGATGCAATCCGCTGAAGGCGGCTTCTACAGCACCACCGACGCCGATAGCGAAGGCGAAGAGGGCAAGTTCTTTGTGTGGAGCATAGAGGAACTGCGCGCCGCCTTGCCGCCTGAAATTGCCAAAACTGCCATCGCCTATTGGGATGTGACGGCGAGCGGCAACTTTGAAGGGCATAATATTCTGCATGTGCCTGCCGAGCCAAGCCAAGTGGCGCTTGGGCTAGGCATTTCACAAGCAGTGTTAGAAAGTCACATCGAGCAGGCGCGCCAAACGTTGTATGCCAAACGCCTAGAGCGCGTGCCGCCCAGCCTTGATGATAAAATCCTGACGGCGTGGAACGGCATGACCATCGCCAGCTTGGCAGAGGCAGCCCGTGTGCTAGGGCGCGCCGATTACCGTGCAGCTGCCGTCCGCGCCGCCGAGTTTGTCCTGAGCGCGCTGCGCCGCGATGGGCGTCTGCTCCGCAGCTATAAGGACGGGCGCGCTCAGCTCAACGGCTACCTTGAGGACTACGCCTGCCTGATTGACGGGCTGATCCAACTCTACCAAACGACCTTTGAGGCGCGCTGGCTTCAGGATGCGCTTAGCCTGACCGAGACGGTGCTGACGCACTTCCGCGCTGCCGATGGCGGCTTCTACGATACCAGCGACGATCACGAGCGGCTCATCACGCGCCCGCGCACCCTGCAAGATAACGCCGTGCCAAGCGGTAACAGCACGCTGGCAAAGGTGCTGCTGCACCTTGCCGCCTATACGGGCGAAGCGCGCTACAGCGCCGCCGCAGAGTCAATCCTTGCGCCGTTGGCAGGCGCCCTGCGCGAATATCCGCTTGCCTTTGGCGAGCTGCTTAACGCAGTGCGGCTCTTTGTGCATGGCGTGCAAGAGGTGGCAGTGCTTGGCGCGCCGGATTCACCTGAGACGAGAGCGCTCTTGCAGGTGCTGAACACAGGCTACTATCCCAACGCGGTGATCGCGCACGGCGCGGCGGACTCGGCGGACTTCCCGCCGCTGTTGGCAGGGCGCTCGCTGCTGAATGGCTTACCAACCGCCTACGTTTGCCGTCACTTTGCCTGCCAACTGCCGGTGAACACAGCAGAGGCACTCCGCGCTCAGTTGAGCGGCTGACCAAAGCAAAACGGGCGGATCAATGCGATCCGCCCGTCTGTTTGATTAGCGAAAGCTGCCGCTCTTACGGGATGACTGCGCCGAGCGTGGCGCAAGCAGGGCAACCACCGCCGGGACGGATGATCGCATAGCCCGCCACTGGGTCAGAGCCGCCATAGAACGGGAAATCCACATTCCAGACGATCAGCAGGCGCACGCGCCCACTTTGTGCCGAACGGACAGCCGCTTCTGCCAGCCACTGCGCCTGCTGTGCAACGGTCACGTTTTGTGCCCACGAGAAGCCGCCGGGCAGCGGACCGTAGCCCTCAGGCGAGAGGTAACCTAGCTCTGTGAAGCAGGCTTGTTTGCCGGGGAAGCCCGCCAACGCACGATCCAACATGGTGGAGAAGTAGCGCGTTGGGTAGCTATCACGCGGGTCGCCGCTTGCCTGATTTGGGCTGACAATGCCTTCGTTGTAGTGAACACCGACGCAGTCCAGATACTGTGCTGCGCCTGCCTGTGCCATTTCAAGCATGTACACATCGTCGTTCCAGAAGGCAGCGGTCTTGCCGCCGGGGCCGGCCGCACCGGTGGGTGCTGGCGCGCCGCTGATCACCAGCGTGGCGGGGTTGCGCCCTTTGATAGCATTATAGGCTTTTGCCAGCATTTCAACGTACTTGGCAGGGTTGATCTGACCATTAGGCCACTCGCGGTCAAGGTTCATCTCGTTCCAGACCTCAATCGCATCCGCGCCGGCGGCAGCCAACTGCCCTACATAGCCCGCATACTGATCAAAGAAGCCCGGCTCTAGGATGTTCTGTGGGCTGCCAACGACGGAGAGCAACACCTTGAAGCCGTTCGCCTTCGCGTTGGCAATCAAGCCGAAGGCACCCCCATCACCGGGGCGCACTTGGAACTTGACCCACTTCATCTTTGCCTGTTTCATGGCGTTCACGGTGCCGGCGCCCAGCTCCAGCACATGCCCACCAAGCTCAAAGCCGCCGCCCGCTGCCGAGCCTGCTGCTGGTGCAGGCAAGTTGCTGCCACCTGGCGCTGTGCCGGCGATGCCGCAGTCGTAGACCCGCTCAAGGTCATAGGTCACCCGAATATCATAGCGGTTTTGGTTGCCAAGCGGCTGAATGATGAATTGATAGCCGGCGGTATCACCCTTGATGACCGTCTCACCCTGAGGGGCGGGGCAGCCAAGCGCACTATCGGGGAAAAGCGCCAGTTCCCAAGACCAACTGTTCACATAGCGCAGGTTCGTGTTAATTTTACGCGATAGATAGGCACGCGCAGCGTTGAATGCCTGCCATTCACGCGGGGCAACGGTGGCATCGGCGGCGGGTGGCGCAGACGTTTCAGGCGTCGCAACGACGGGCGGAGCGCCGCCACCGATAGGGGTTGCCGTCACAATAATTACCGCGGGGGTTGGGGTTGCATCTTGTGCATTGGTGATGCCAACTGAGGGGATGCCAAACATTAGCAGTGCAAAGCCAAAAGCTGCCAGCACCACTAAGCACTTATTCACTCTCAAAGCCATCCTCGTTATACTCCACATGGAATCGTTTTAGGGTTGCGCTAGAATTACGTCTCGCAGCAACGCTATAGCATACCTGCAAAAAAGGCGTCTGTCGAGTCAGACTCTGAAAACGTAGCCTAAGCGTTGGCTAAGCGCCCAGTTCCAACCAAAAAGGCTTGCATCAGGCGCGTGTTTCAGCATACACTAAGGTAGACGAGGTGCTTATGGTGTTGGCGGACTTGCTAGAGCGGCTTAAACATCCCGATCAGTGGGTGCGTGTAGAGACTTTGCGGATTCTGGCGATGGTGGAAGAAGGGCGGGCGCTGCCTGCCATTGCTGACGTTTATAAAAACGATCCTGAGGCGGGCGTGCGCCAAGTGGCACAGTGGGCGGGTCAGTTGATCCATGCCGCGCAGCGCGCCCAGACCGCGCAGCAATCCGCCACAGAAGAGCCGCTGACGCCCCGCCAAGAGGCGCTCATCGCCAGCCTGATTGAGAAGGATCACCGCAGCTATGATGAGATGCGGCTTAGTTTGCAGCAACACACCCTATATACACAAAACCGCAGTGCGCCGCCGCCTGCACCACCCCAGCCAACCAATGCGCCGCTTGACCTAATGCGCTTGCTGGATGAAGGGCTTTCGGATGAGTTTTTTAGCTGATCTGCGCCTTAACTAGCTGAAAGAGGTGACTATGCCCGATCTGCTTGACTTGTGGATGCAGTGCCTACGCGATTCAGATGTGACCGTGCGCCGTGAGGCGATCCGCCAGCTTGAGTTGCTGGGCGATCCGCGTGCGCTTGGCGCACTGGCAACCTTGTTTGCACTTGACCCCGATCTAGAGACACGCAAACTGGCACAAGCGGTTGGCAAAGCCATTTATCAGGCTGCCCAGCGGCGCATCGCCACTGAGACGGCAACTAGCACTGAAGCCGACCGCCGTGCTGCTACTGAAATTTTGCAGCGCGCCCAAGCCAAACGGCAAGGGCGCTGAGCGTGTTTTATTTCGCACTGTATGGAAAGGGACATATAGCAGAGTTCATGGCGAGCCGACTTGTAGAATATCACATCCAACGCTTAAGCGATAAAGATCCATCGATCCGCCTGAAGGCGATCAATGAACTGCGCCTGCTGGGTGATCCCGCTGCCCTGAGCGCCCTTGAGCAAGTTTTCCGCAACGATCCCGATCCTGACGTGCGAAAAGCTGCCCAACGCGCTGGGCGTGAAATCTATGATAAAACCAAAACAACTGAGTCCAGTCAGAAATCTGAATGACTTTTTGCGCGATTCGTTGTTGACTTGCCGCGAAAAGTAGCGTTACAATGCCCGCGATCTTGCTCTACCATGCTAAGGAGTCATCTGTGAGCGCAACGGCACTCTCGCCTCTATCAGCACTAACCTACGCAGCAGCGCCCGATGCTTACTCGCTGCGGCAAATCCTATCAGACGTCCTATCAGGCGTTTTGGCAGCACAGTCATGCTGCCTAACGGCTGTGCCAGCACGCCCATCGCTCAAATCACTCATCCACCCCCTGCCCAAAGCGGTAAAACGCCGCTACGAAGAAGATGATGACGATCTGGGTGATGAGGACGATGATCTCGATTTCGAGGACGACGATCTCGATTTCGACGATGAAGACGATGATTTTGACGACGACGACTTTGAAGAGGATGATCTTGATTTCGACGATGAGGATTTTGAGGACGACGACGATGACGATTTTGAAGATCGGCTAGGCAGTGGCGCGCCGTGGCAGCGTGCTGCCTAGTTGTTTACGCGCATGAACATCTTATTTGCAGCGGCAGAGGTGGCGCCTTTTGCGAAAGCCGGCGGGCTTGCTGATGTGGTTGGCAGTTTGCCCAAAGCGCTACGGCAGCTGGGCGTGGATGCCCGTGTCGTGATGCCGCTGCACGGCTTCATCGAGCGCGGGCGCCATAACATCGCTTATGCCTTTCACTTTCAGTTCGGCAGGCGGCGTGGCATCGCGGATGTCTACGTTCACCACACCGAATATGACGGTGTGCCGATCTACTTCATCGAAAGCTACCCATTTTTTGGGCAGGGCTGGCAGCTCTACACCGACAACGAATGGGATCGGCAGCGCTTCATCGCCTTTAGTGAGTTCACCTTAGCCCTAGCGTGGCAGTTGGCGCAGCGTGAAGCTTGGAAGCTGGACGCCCTACACGTTCACGATTGGCACACGGCGTTGGGGGCTTTCCTCGTGGCGCACAGCCGCTACGATCCGTTCTGGCAGCCCGTTGGCACCGTCCTCACCGTGCATAACATGGGCTATCAGGGTGATTGGGCGGGCGGCGCGCTCTTTGATGCAGGCATTCCCGCCCGCACCCAGCCCGACCTGATCTTTCAGGGCAAGGGTGATAACCTGTTAGCCATCGCCATCGCTTACAGTGATATGATCACCGCTGTTAGCTCGCGCTACGCTGAAGAAATCCAATATCCACGCTTTGGCGAGGGCTTGGAAAATCTGGTGCGCTGGCGCGCTCATGGCGGCGATGTGATGGGCATTCTGAACGGCTTGGATA
Source organism: Anaerolineae bacterium (assembly GCA_034436355.1). GTDB lineage: Bacteria > Chloroflexota > Anaerolineae > Aggregatilineales > UBA2796 > CP2-2F. Next base: position 88,506 of record DAOTVQ010000014.1, on the reverse strand, counting down.
TGGAACGTAACAATCCCGCCACCGATTCTGCCCTGCTGCACCACTTCAGTGCTGCTGACCTTGCGCCGCGCACCCTGAACAAAACGGCATTGCAAGCACAGCTGGGTTTACCACAGCGCGCCGACGTGCCACTAATCGGTGCGGTGACGCGCCTAACTGCCCAAAAGGGCTTTGATCTGGCGTTGCCAGCGCTTTACCGCTTGCTGGCAGATGAAGACGTGCAGCTTGTGGTGTTGGGCAGCGGCGAAGGCGCCCTTGAGGATGCTCTGCGCGTGTTGGAGTATACCTTTGGCAGCCGTGCGCGTGCCATCATTGGCTACGATGGCATTTTGGCGCAGCGCATTTATGCTGCCAGCGATCTGTTCCTGATGCCCAGCCGCTACGAGCCATGCGGCACCAGCCAAATGCTCGCCATGCGCTATGGATCGTTACCTGTGGTGCGCGAGACGGGCGGGCTTGCCGATACCGTGCAGAACTATGATGGCGCCGATGCGGAAACTGGCACGGGCTTCGTCTTCCTGTGGGAGACTGCCGACGCCGTGCTTGGTACCCTACGCTGGGCGCTAGAGACCTACCGCAGCCAGCCGAAGGCATTCCGCCGAATGCAGCAGCGTGCCATGCAAACCGATTTCGGCTGGGAGAAGAGTGCCGCTGAATATGTGCGCGTTTATGAGCGTGCCTTCAAGCGGCATCGGTGATCGCAAAGACAGCGGTGCGCGTTAGGTATTTTCGCCGCGCACTACTGCGCCTGCCTCGCGGCTTGGCTCGCGCACGCGGTTCACACTGAACAGCACGCCGCCTGCAAAGCGCAAAGCACCTGCAATCAGCAGGGCGACAGGAATGCTAAACTGTGACGCTAACCACACGCCTGCCAACGGCGCGGCAAAAAAGCTGATGTTCAAGACGGTGTTATACCAACTCATGTAGATGGCGCGGTGTTCGCCTGCACCTAGCTTGAACATCACATTCAGGCTGCCCAGCTCCATGCCCGGATGAATCATATTCACCAACAAGTTGATCAGTAGAATTGCCGTCAGGTCAGGAAAGAGCGCAATCCCGACTGGGAACAGCCACGTGAACAGGCTTGCCGTCCGCATTGCCCAAGAGTAGGTGCGCCGCCGCAGCAGCCGCACCCAAATCAGGTTGCCCACCACCATGCCCGCAAACCCGATTGCCGAATTGAAGCCAAGCCATGAATCGGGCGCGCCTAACTCATCAATGTAGTAGACTGTGAACAGCGCCGCCGGCAGCGTCAAGCCCGCCTGATAGATCAGCATGTTGAAGAGCATTCGCCCAATATCGGCGTTAAGCTGCGCTTTGGGAATATCAGCCGCCTTCACCGTCTTGTGAACAGTTGTTGGCAGCGCGTGCGACTCAGGGACAATGATGCGATTTAAGTAGTGTTGGCTGCCTAGCGAGACGATGAATCCGAAGGCATACATCAATTGGTAATTGATCGGGAATGGTGCATTATCTAGCCAAATGCCCGCCAAAGCAGAGGTGATCACAATGGCGGCTGCCCAGATGATCTGGCGCGTAGAGAAGACGACAGCCCGCTGCCGTTCAGGGATGACATCCGCCAACAACGCCTGAAAGCCGTTGGTGAAAAAGATGGCAGGCAGGCTCAGGAAGATCACGATTGCCACCAGCCACGCTGCCGCATCGTTCGGAAAGATCAGCGGCAAAAGCGCGATGGCACCCGTGCCTATCCGAATAAAGAGCAAGCTGCCGAATATCCAGCGTTTGCGGTTTTGCAGACGCTCTAGCAGGCGCGCTGAGGGAATGCTAAAAACTGCCGAGACCAACGCCGGAATTGAACTGAGCAGTGCCACCAATTCCTTCGTGCCGCCCAGGCGAACCACAAACGCGGCATGGAAGGTCACAATGGCACCCAGCACCCCTGCAAAGGCGATCTCTAGGTAGAGATAGCGAACATTGCGCGTTGTGGTGGCATCTAGAGTTGGATCAGCGATGCGGCTGCCCGCCAACATCCGCAAAAAAAAAGCCATGTTATCGTCTTTTTACTTTCTGAACAGCCTTGCCGCACCTTATGCTAACACAAAACAGCGTGCTAGGCTCATTTTTGTTTAACTTGTGCGGCAATCTCATCGCCGTCTAGCCACGCCACAGGCATAAACGGTGAGTTGTGAGCAATGCCGACCTTGCCTTCACGGTCAACCAAGATCAAGCCGCCATCACCGCCGAATTTCTGCCCAAAGAGCGCCACAGCTGCCTCAGCCGCCGCTTGCGCGCTGTGTGTTTCCAGCAGGTTCACAGCGCGGAAGGTGAGCAGCGCCCGCATAATGCCTTCACCAACGCCAGTGGCACAGGCGGCGCCCAGCGCGTTATCCGCCCAGCCGCCTGCGCCCGGAATTGGCGAATCGCCTACACGCCCTGCTAATTTGCCGCGCACGCCACCCGTCGAGACGGCAACCGCTACATTCCCCGCTGAGTCGAGTGCCACCGCACCCACTGTATCACCGTCTGACTTGGTGGCAAGGCGGCGCGGCGCGATCATCTGCTCAGGCGGCAGCAGTTCAAAGCCCTGCTCGGCAGCGAACTGCTCTGCGCCCTCGGCTGCCAACAAATGGTGTGGTGTCGCTTCCATCACACGGCGGGCAAGGCTGATCGGATTCTTCAGGCGCGAAACAGCCGCCACCGCGCCAATCTGAAAGATGCGCCCATCCATAATCAGCGCGTCCATCTCTACCTTGCCATCACGGTTCAGCACCGAGCCATAGCCCGCGTTGAACAACGGATCATCTTCCAAAATGCGGGTGGCAATCTCTACCGCATTCAGGGCAGAACCGCCCTCCCGCAGGTGTGCCACACCGCTTGCTACGGCAGCACGGCAAGTTGCCATCACCGCCGCGTGATGTTCGCCTGCAACCAGCCCTGCACCGCCATGCACAATCAATTGAATCGTCATTCTCGATAATCCTTTTCTCAAAAGTGTTTTGAGCAGGCATAAAGAAGGGCGGATCACGCGATCCGCCCTCGTGCTGCACTACGTGGAGATTAGCCGATCACGCCTTCTTGCCGCTAACGGCTTCGCGCAATTGCGAGCCGGGGCTGAAAGTTGGACGCTTGCGCGCCGCAATGGTGATCTTTTCCTTCGTGCGCGGATTGGTGCCGGTGCGCGCAGCCGACTCACGCACTTCAAATGTGCCGAAGCCCGTGATTGTCACCTTCTCACCGCCTTTGAGCGTGTCGGTCACAATATCAATCAGGGCATTTACTGCTTTGGCAGCATCCGCTTGCGTCAGACCCGCAGTTTCAGCGACCCGCTTGATTAAATCCGTTTTTTGCATCGAAATCTCCTTCAGTCAGGACAGACTGCCGCGAATTATACACGCTTTCAAGGGCTTTGCTAGGGCAAATTGGGCGAAAGATTGCTCAATTTCTCAGGAGAGACTATTTGTTTACTTGTTTACTAGGCGGCTCAGGTTTTATTGGGTGCTTTATGCAGCACGCCAAGCAGATGCACCGGCGGCGTGATCTCGGCAAGGGCGCAGCTTAGCCGAAAAAGCAGTGGTGTGAAGGCAAGGTAGCTTGGATCGGGAATGCGCTGCAATTGCTCAAGGCAGATGCCCGCCTTTTCCGCTAAGCGCAGCAGGCGTTTGGGCGTGTTGGCGCGGTAGTAGACGGGAAATGTATCCGCCTCAGCGCGCCCATACAGGCGTGGCACAAGGTGGCGTTGCAGCGGACGCAGCAAGCGGTTCAGGGTTGCCACAAGGCTGTTGGCGTTCGGCGTCAGGAAGATAATGCGCCCATCAGGACGCAGCGTGCGCGCAAATTCGGCAAGGGTGCGCTCAGGCGCGGCAAGGTGTTCAAACACCCAACTGCACAGGATTAGGTCGAAGCTGGCAGCGCGGAACGGCAATGCATCGGCAAGGGCAGCTGCACGCGGCAGGCTTGGCAAGCGGTGTTCACGCAGCGATTTTAGATCGGGATCAACACCATAGGGAAAAGCGACTGCCTCACCCAGTTGTTCCAGCACGCCGCCGCGCCCACAGCCCACATCCAGCACAGCACTTTCAGGGCGCAGCGCCGCACGGATCAGCCCTTCGTATGCCTCAGTGGCGGGCTGCCAGCTTGGGCGGCGTGCGCGATATTGGGTGCGGTATTGATTTTGTTTATCCAGCGAGAGTGCCATAGGCAGTTTGCTCACACAGCCCGAACAGGCGCCTCTCTAATAGTAACGCAGCCGACGCGCCTGAACAACTCCGCCTCAGCGCGAACTGTTGTATCGTTGGGCGCAGAGACTAGCCATTAGGTTCGATGCTGGGTAATTGTGCGCTTTGACAATCTGCCTGTGCCGATCTAAGATTTGGCATGGGGAATGCTTATCTAGGCAATTTGCTTTCTAAGCTAGGGGTGGGGAATTGGTCAGAAAAACCGACATCAAACGCACTAAAATCGTCGCCACTATCGGACCGTCATCGTCCGATGAGGCAGTTCTGCGTGCCATGATCCGCGCCGGCATGGATGTGGCGCGCATCAACTTTAGTCACGGTGATCATGCCACGCACGCCCGCAACATTGAATTGATTCGGCAGGCAGCGGCGGCTGAAAATGCTGTGGTTGCCATCATGGGCGACCTGCAAGGTCCGAAAATCCGCTTGGGAAAGGTGGCGGGCGAGCCAATTCAGCTCAAGATTGGCGATACGCTGACGCTGACCACACGCACGAATGATCCTGATGTGGCGGCTGCCGATAAAATGATCTTTCCGCTGCCGCATCCAGAATTTGTGCGCGATGTGCGCGCCGGACACCGCTTGCTGCTGGATGACGGCGCCCTTGAGTTCAAAGTGCTGACTGCCACCAGCACCGATTTGGTCTGTGAGGTGGTCGTTGAAGGCGAATTGCGCTCACGCAAGGGCGTCAGTGCGCCTGAATCACGCCTGACCCTCTCGGCGCTAACGGATAAAGACCGCGAAGATGTTAAGTTTGCTATTGAACACAAGCTGGATTATATCGCTATGTCTTTTGTGCGTTCGGGTAAGGATATGGATGAACTGCGCTGGTTGTGCCGTTACCTGAACGCGGATGATGTGGCGCTCATCGCCAAGATTGAAAAGCACGAGGCGATTGAGGCGTTTGACGACATTTTGCGCGCCTCAGATGGCATTATGGTGGCACGTGGCGATCTGGGTGTGGAGACGCCCGCCGAAGAAGTGCCGATCCACCAAAAAGAGATCATTCGGCGTTGTAATGAGGTGGGCAAACCTGTCATCACTGCCACGCAAATGCTCCAATCCATGGTCACCAATCCGCGCCCAACCCGTGCGGAGGCAAGCGATGTTGCCAACGCGATCTTTGATGGCAGCGATGCTGTTATGCTCAGTGGCGAGACAGCCTCTGGCAGATTCCCGATCATCGCGGTGGAAACTATGGCGAACATTGCCGTGATTGCCGAACGTAACTATGATCGCGGCGCACGCTCTGACCGTGTGGAGCGTGCGCTGTTGGCGCTTGGCGAGGCGCGCCGCCTTGATCGTGTGGTGGGTGAAAACTTTGCTGTGGCAACCAGCCGCACTGCCAGCGTGCTGGCAGATGTGCTTAGCGCACGTGCCATTGTCACCACCACGTGGACAGGCTCTACGGCGCGGCAGGTGGCGCGCACACGCCCTAAAACGCCCATTTTCTGCGTCACGCCCAACGAGATCACACTTCAGCGCATGGCGTTGGTATGGGGCGTCCTGCCGATCTATGTGCCAGAGTTCAGCACCATTGATGAGATGGTGCAAATTGTGATGAAAGCCTGCTATGATCAGGAGATTGTTGAATTTGGTGACGTGCTGGTCTTGATCGCCGGGACGCCTTTCGGGGCAGGCAGCCAAGCCAATTTTGTCAAGATTCACCGCGTGGGTGAGCATGGCGAAGTGCCGCAGACGCGCATTGCCGCTGCGGCTGCCAACGCCAAAAGCAGTTAGCAGGGTTACCGCCCTCATCGCAAGCGAGAGGGCAACAGTAAAACTTACCCCACCTAAAAGCCGCTCAGCACAGGCAGGGCGGGGCTTCGCAGACTGCCTCTAGATTCCCTCTCCTCACCTGCGGAGAACAGGTTAAGGAGGGGGATAAATTTGACTAGGGCGTGCCTTGCCTCAGAGTGCCTCAAAATATTAAAAACTAGTAAAATGCGCTGCCCAACCCTCTCTGCCGTACTGCAAAGATTAGTTAAGTATGGTTAAATACGCAATAATCGGAATGATCAGACACAGGAGGCTACCATGCTGCCACCCGCACCGCCGCGCAGCGAACCATCTAGCGCTGGCGGCGAACCCGTCTACCAAATGCTGTGGGATTGTAAATTCTGCGGCACACAAAAACTGCTCGGCGTTGATCACCGCTTTTGCCCTAATTGTGGTGCCAAACAAGCGCCAGAATGGCGCTACTTTCCCAGTGAAGCCGATAAGAAACTGGTCACCGATCCCAACTACACCTATCACGGTGCCGACCGCACTTGCCCATATTGCCAGCAGCCAAACAGCGCTGCCGCGCAGTTTTGCGTTGCGTGCGGCGGCGATCTGAGTGGTGCGGCTGAGGTGGCTCGTAAAGACGCTGTGGTGGCAGGCTCGGCAGAGGATAGCGGCAAGGCGGATGATCTGGTGCTGAAACGCTTTCAAGCGGAGCAGGCAGCTGCCAAGCCGAAAAAGACGAACTGGACACCCTTCATCCTGATTGTGGTTGCCATTGTTGCCTTTTTTGCCTTCCTGTTCATCAACGCCAACCGCCGCATCGCGGGTGAACTGATCGTCAGCGACATACAGTGGACTCGCGTGATTGCCGTGGAACGCCTGAATACGCTGACGGGCAGCGGCTGGCGTGACCAAGTGCCGCCTGCCGCCTACAACCTCTCGTGCAGCACGCGAGATCGTCCCTATACCGTCACGGAGCGTGTGCAGACCGGCACACGGCGCGTTGACCGCGGTGATGGCACCTTCATTGAGCAACCGATCTTTGAGAACCGCAGCCGTACTGAATACCGTCCCGATCAATTCTGCAACTACACCTACGATCAATGGCAGCACGCCCGTGATGTCCGCACGAGCGGCGGCGCCGCGGATGCGTTGGTCTGGGGTGCTGTGAACTTGGGATCACGCGAGCGCGAAGGTGGGCGCGAAGAACGCCTGCTGGTCTTTTTCACCAAAGTGGATAAGCCCAACGAGAAAGCGCTGGAATACCGCGCTAAAGATGAGGCAGAATGGCGCACCTTTGAGATCAGGCAGCGCTACACTGTTAACTATGATGGGTTTGGCAACGTCGTGTGGCGCGATCTGAAGGTGCAAGCACCGCGCTAGCTGCCGCTGTCTCAGCTGATGCCCAGTTCCCCCATCCCTCACAGGTGAGAAAAGGGAAGTATCAAAGTCTCGCCCTATTTACAGGGCGAGACTTCCGTATCTTGGCAGCACACCGCTTTTGCAGAGGCAGACTTACCCAAGCTGCGCTCTTACTGCGTCAAGCCTGCCGCGCCTAGCATAGCATCTTGTTGGCGGGCTTGCTGGGCTTCGACGTAAGCAGCCGAAATGCTTAGGTTCAGCCGCGCCGTCAGGGCAAAGGCAGTCAGCAACAACAGTGCCTCAATCGCAAAAACTGATCCAAAAGCGATTAAGTCGTTACCGCCCGTCACAACGCGCATTACATCTACAATCCCGCCGCCAAACAAGCTGCCAATCGCACGCCCAAAGACCATTGCCATGCCCCAGATGCCCATCAGCAAACCGGCACGGATCAGCGTGGTAAAGCTGATAATACCCATCAACATGCCTGCGCCTGCCAAGCCTGTGCCAAAGCCCATCACAAAAACGAGCACACGGAATAGGTTGATATTGCCGCTGAAACCAATGGCAATCACGCCAACGAACACAAACAGGGTTGCTGCTAACCCAATCCGCAGCAAGGTGACATACCCTATGAAGCGTATCAGCACAAGGCTGGAGAGCAGCATCGCCGCCAGCACGCCCAAGCCCCAGTACTGCGTGAGCGCTGAAGTCTGTGCTACTGTCATGTTTAGCACACTGCCGCCGTATGGCTCCAGCAGCACATCTTGCGCCAGCGTGCCGATGATGGTGAAGACGACGATCACGAAGAACAAACGCACCTGCTTATCGGCAAAGGCGAGTTCGCGCAGCGCTTTGCCAAAGGTTAGCCGTTGGGCTTGTTCGGCTTTGGCGCGGGTGATCTCGCCGCGTGGCTCGCTGCGGAAGGCTGCCAGCACCGAAAGGACAAAAGTCGCCACTGCAATCACAATCGTCACCGAAACCAAGCGCGACGGATTATAGTCCGCCAAGCCTCTGGATATGCCGCCTGCACCGATGATCAAGCCCAGCAGCGTGAATACCTCTGCAAAAACGATCATGCGCGCACGGGCTTTATCGCTAAACTTCTCGGCGATCAGCGCTTGGAAAGTGTTGTGCGAAAGGGTTCGCCCAAACTCATGGACAAAAAAGGCGATGAACACACCAGCTGCCAGCCCAACGCTGAATGTGGCAGCTCGTGCCATAAGCAGGCTGGCGATGATCACACCAATGCCTGCCAAAAGCACGCCAAGCATGATGAATGGCTCACGGCGCAAACCGCCTACCAAGCTGCGATCCGAGCGGTAGCCAATCCAGACACGCATCGGTGCGATGAAGATCGGCACTGCAAACAGCAGCCCTACCACCGAGACCGGAAAATTAAGCTCGATGATCATAATACGGTTGAGTGTGCTGCCAACCAGCGCACCACTCAGACCGTACCCTAGCACAAAAGCGAATAACCGAATGTTATTTGCGGACTGCGCGAGACGTTTCATGGGTGAGAAGTTCCTGTTTTGTTAGAATTATAGGGTGATGAGCGAATGTTCAGCGCACCAAGCGCTGAGGGTTTGAGCAGCCTGCTGCGCCTGACGGATGCAGTCCGACACACCAACGCCGCGGTAGGCGCTGCCAGCAAGAAACAGCCCTTCAGGCAGGGCAGCCTCAATTTTTGCCACCAAAGCTAGGTGGTTTACATCTGCCAATGGGTAGCCAGCTTGCCAACGGAAGGCGCGGAAGGCAAGCGGCGCGGCTGTAATGCCGAATAGATCCGCCAGTTCGCCCTGAATGATGGCGCGCAGCGATTCATCATCCCGCGTGAGCATCTCAGGCTGGCTGCCGCCAAAAAAGACGCGCAGCAAGCTATAGCCTTTCGGTGCGCGCTCAGGCATCCGTGCCGATGTCCACTGCACGGCATCTAAGGGGCGCTTTTCGCGGCGCGGAATCATCAAGCCACGCACAGGCTGTTTCGCAGGCAGATCAGCCGTGCGGAAGACGAGTGAGGCAGTCCCAATGCTAGCGTGCCGTATCTGGGCAAGGGCCGCCGCCGCTTCTGGCGCAACCGTTGCCAAAAGCTGGGCGGCTGTGTTTGCCAGCGTGGTAACCAGCAATGCTTTGGCGCGCAGCACCTCGCCACTGGCAAGCTGAACGTGGTACAGCCCTTCCGCCCGCCAGAGTGCGACAGCCGCCGCCTGCAAGCGCAAATCGCCTGTCAGGCGCTGCACCAACGCCGCGACTAAAGCGGTTGCACCGCCTTCAAAGGCGATGAACCGCGGCTTCTTGGGCGCATCTTTATTTTTGCGTGCGGCACGCAGCCGCGCCATGAATGCCTTAAAAAGGCTGCCGTGTGTGCGTTCCATTTCGCGCATGAGCGGCGCACTCACCAAGATGCTTTGCTGTTCAGGATCGCTGTTATAGATGCCGCTTAGCACCGGTCCGAGCATTTTCTCAAGTGCCTCATTGCCCAAACGCCGCCGCACATAATCCGCCAAAGACTCGTCCTCCACATCGCGGCGTGGTGGCACAAATGGCTCTGCCAACATCCGCAGTTTGCCGCGTGGCGTCAGCAGCCGTGAGGTGATGAAGGCAAACGGATTGAGTGGTATCGCGTGGATGCGGCGCGCATACAGCACATACATACCGCTTGTTTCGCTCAACGGAACACAGGTTGGTACATTCAGGGCGTTTGCCAGCGCCCATACTTCAGGTTTGCGCGTCACGAACGATTCTGCGCCACCATCAGCAAGGCAGCTTTGCCCATCGGGCGTGGGCAGATGCGCGCTTACCAATTTGCCACCCCAGCGGGTGTCGCCTTCTAGCACGGCATACCGCAGCGCAGGGTTGGCTTGCTGCATGAACCACGCAGCACTCAAGCCCGTAATGCCGCCCCCAGTGACAATGGCATCTAGTGGAGGATCAGTTTGCACAGTCGCTCTCCTTTGGATAGTGCGTAGCCTGATGAGAAATCTATAAAATTCTACTAAATTCTAAACTCAAATTTAGATATTATCAGATTTTATAGGGTTTGCAAAAATTCTTGGGAGCGCTGAAAAACGTAGTTGCGGGTTGCTTTAGCGGAGAGGGCAACACTAAAATTTACCTGCCTCACACCCAAGGCGGGACTTCAGGATACAGCCAGCCTGTCCCTGCACAGCTTCGCGTCAGGCTAGGTTACCACCACACCTGCACCAAGACGGCTGCTAACCGCTCGTAACTTTCAAAAATGGGCGCGTTTTGCCCGAAACTGCGCCGTTTGCCCTTTGACAAACACATTTCCAACGGATATACTGAGAGGGATTTAGGCTGAGACGCGCTCACCAAACGACCTGCATTGGTATAATCCGCCGTTTGGCACAACCATCGCGCACAATTGGCGTTATTTCACAAAAGCACCTGACAGCCATTCCTCATGCGTGGCTGTGAAGTGTGCGGGCGTATGCCTCACCCAAAAATCAAAAAAATACCCTTAGGGGGTCGGAGAAACATGGAATCATCAGCTATTGGATTAGGTCCTGATATGGACTTTCGCGCCTTGCTAGAGGAATCGTTCAACAGCATGGAACAGCCCGAACGCGGCGACCTACTGATTGGCACGATCCTTGCCATTGACGAGCAGGGCATCATCATTGATGTCAAGATGAAGCGGGATGCCGTCGTACCGCGCACCGACTTGGAACGCATGGAAGGGATGACGTTCGAGGTCGGTCAGGACGTGCCGATCATCGTGGTGAATCCCGAAGATCAGGACGGCAATCTGATCGTCTCGATCTCGCAAGCGCGCCAAAGCGAAGATTGGATACGCGCTGAGGAGATGATGAACAGCGGCGACGTGGTGGAAGGTGTGGTTGCGGATGCCAACCGCGGCGGCATTATTGTGCCATTTGGCAACTTGCGCGGCTTCATCCCTGCCAGCCATGTGGCAGACCTGCCACGCGGCTTGAGCGAAGATGACCGCAAGGACTATATGGCGAATCTGGTTGGCAAAAAGATTTACATCAAGGTGATTGAAGTCAACCGCAAGCGCCGCCGTCTGGTGCTGAGCCAACGTGACGCACAACGTGGGCAGCGCGATCAACATAAAGAATCGCTTCTGGAAAACCTGCAAGAGGGCGAAGTGCGGCGCGGCGTAGTCAGTGGGCTGCGCGATTTTGGCGCCTTTGTGGATTTGGGCGGCGCCGACGGGCTGATCCACATCAGTGAGCTGGCATGGCACCGCGTGAAACATCCGCGTGAACTGCTGAGCGTTGGGCAAGAGCTAGATGTCTACATCCTCCGCCTCGATCACGATAGCAAGCGGATTGGGCTTTCGCTGAAGCGCCTGCAACCTAATCCTTGGTCGCTCATTGATGAAATGTACCACGTTGGGCAGTTGGTGGAAGGCACCATCAGCCGTGTGGCACAGTTTGGCGCCTTCATCAGCCTAGAGCCGGGCATCGAGGCATTGCTGCACACCAATCAGATGGGCGATCCGCCACCGGACGACCCGACAGAGGTGCTGCGCGAAGGCGATAAGCTGCTCATGCGGATCATCAGCATCGAGAGCCACCGCCAGCGCTTGGGCTTGAGCCTGAAAGATGTGAGCGACGAAGAACGCGCTCGCTGGACGGAAGAGTACGGCACCATCCTCGCCGTGATTCCGCCCGGCACTGGTCAAAAGAGCGCTGTTGCGGTAGAATACGGCGACGAAGACGAAAACGTCGAGGTGGCAGAGTAGGCTTGACGGCACATTCTGCACCGCATAACCGCACACCACAAATGGAATGCACAAGGCAGGGCAGGCAGTGCGCTTGCCCTTGTCGTGTTTACCACAAAATCTGTGAAAGAGAGGGGGTGAGTTAGCGTGTCATCTGTCGTGTTACGCCCGAACGAGTCGCAGGAGCAATTGCTACGGCGCTTCCGTAAGCAAGTGGCAAAAAGCGGCATTCTCAGCACCGTGCGCCGCAAGCGCTGGCATGTTTCCAAGAGTGAGCTGCGCCGCATCGCCAAGAAAAAGGCAATTCGCCGCGCTCGCCGCAAGCAGCAGCGCACTTACGGTTGATTTTGAACGCCGCGCTCTGATTTTCCCCTGCGAGGGGAATAGTCAGATTTACCCCACCCTAAATCCCGCCCCGCGTGCAGGGCGGAACATCCCAACCTACTTTCGATTCCCTTTCCCTGCTTGCGGGGAAAGGGTTAGGGATAGGGGTAAATTCTGGGCAGCACGTGGGCTGGGGTAAAGGCTTGTGAGATGTAGAAAGGACGGCTATGCCGAAAGAGACTGAGTCGAAAATTGAAGTAGAAGGCAGCGTGATCGAGACACTGCCAAACGCAACCTTCCGTGTAGCGCTCGATAACGGACATGAGGTCATGGCGTATCTCTCTGGCAAGATGCGAAAACACTTTATTCGCATTCTGTTGGGCGACCGCGTGCGCGTGGAACTGAGCGAATACGATTTGAAGCGCGGACGCATCACCTATCGTTATGTGCGGCGCAGCGGCGGCGATAGCGACGGTTCGTAAGCGCGCCCTGGCGCATTAGTTTGAAAGGCATTCCGCGTGCTTGGACGTTTGCCGCTGGCTTGGGCAGGACGCTTGGCAGTGCGCCGCCTGAGCGCACAATGGCGCTCAGTGCTCACCGTGATTGTTGGCACGCTGCTCAGCGCTGCCGTTGGTGCGCTTATTCCCCTCTACCTGACGACGGTTGCTCAGGTGAGCATGGTCGAGCGCTTCAGCCAACTGCCGCTTGAAGATGTTCACGCCGCTGCCAGCCTTGCCCTGATTCCCAATCAACGCCTGCCGCAGCCTTTGGCGGATGCTATCAGCAGCTATGACGCGCAGTTTCGCACCCTTGCCGCTGCCCATTTTGACGATTTTCCCGCCTGGCTGAGCCGCATTGCCTTTTACGCCGAAACCAGCGCGCTTGCCATTAACCCACTGCCCGAAGCAGGCGAGACGCGCATTCCCGATCCAACGCTGCGCGCCGTCCTTGCCTATCATGAAGGCTGGACAGACGCCCTCACGCTGATTGAAGGCAGCTTGCCTCGTGATCTAGAAGCTAATCCCGATGCCGATCTTGAGATCGTCATCCCTTTTGAGGCACAAAACGCACATGGCTTCCGCGTGGGCGAGATTTTGACGCTGGATCAGGGTGGACCGCGTGGCGGCTGGGCAAGCAGCCGCAACATTCGAGCGCGCATTGTCGGTGTGGTGGCACAGGCAGAGAATTTACCGCCCGTGCAGCGCGCCTATTTCATGAATCCAGCGCCGCTGCGCTATGCCGAAACCAGTGGCGAATATCGCGCCGAATTTGTGGCACTCACCACCCGCAACTCGCTGCTGCGCGCCGCCGCCGAATTTATTCCCGATACGCCCACCCGCTTTGGCTGGCGCTTGCTGTTTGACCATGCGCGCCTGCCCTTCTCGCGCAGCCCTGAAGCACGCACCGCTTTGCTAGACTATGACAACGCCCTTGCAGAGGCGTTTCGCCAAGCTGAGGACGGCACGCCCTTACAATTGGTGCGCTACACGCGCCTCATCAACTGGCAACTTCAGAGCGATCAGAACGTAGATAACGGCGTGCTGCTTGCCTATGAGCGCGCCATACGCTCGTTGGATGCGCCCTTCACGCTGTTATTGCTGCAAGTTGGCGCCTTGGTCATCTTCTTTTTGTTGGTGACGGCTGCCCTGGTGCGGCGCGGCGAACGCCGTGAGATCGCCATGCTGCAAAGCCGTGGCGCCGCTGATGGCACGCTGATCACGATACGCGGCTTTGAGGCGTTGGTGCTGTGCGTCGTCTCGGCTGCCTTAGCGCCGTTCTTGGCGCAGCAACTTTTGATTGCGATCACGCCTTTCTTTGCCAACTATCCCGATCTGCCGCTGATCCTCACCACTGATGCCTTTCTGTTTGCCGCATTGGCGGCGGGCGTTGCCTTCCTTGCCCTGATCGCTACGCTGCGCCCTGTGCTGCGCCTACCCTTGATCGCCGCTGGTGGTGTGGCACAGCGCGGCGAGAAACAGGCTTGGTGGCAGCGCTACTACCTCGACGTGATCCTTGCCGTCTTGGGCATGGCAGCACTGCTGCGTTTGGTCAGCCGCGAGTCGCCCTTGTTCACCACGACGGCAGGCGGCAGCGCTACCGATCCGTTCTTGCTGCTGTCGCCTGCCCTGCTCTTTCTGGGCTTGGGCAGTGTACTGCTGCGCGTATTCCCATTGTTGGCGGCATTAGCGGCGCGCCTGCTGGCGTTTGGGCGCGGTGCTGTGGGCGCCTTGGGCGCGTGGCAGCTTGCCCGTGAGCCGATTCACTATGGGCGCATCACCTTTTTGTTGGCATTGGCAATTGGCATTGGTTGGTTTGCCACCAGCTTCCGCGCTACGGTAGACCGCAGCCAAACCGATCAGGCGCAGTACCGCGTCGGGGCAGATTTGCGCGCCAACGAGCGCGATCTGCGCGTGAATGCAGGGCGCGCCTTGCCTGCGGAAAGCTACACGGCTGCGCCTGAGGTAGCAGCTGCCTCTGTGGCATGGCGGCTGCGCGCCCTGAACTTTCAGCCAGATGCTTCACGGGCAGCCCTGAATGGGCAGCTTTTGGCAGTGGACTCGGCGACTTTTGCCGAGAGCGTCCATTGGCGGGCAGATTTGGGCGATCTGCGCTTGCCAAGCGCGCCCGATGCTGCGTTGGTGCTGCCACAGGTTGGCGAGGCGCTGCCTTTCATGCCGCAGACCTTGCGGCTGTGGGCGCGCTTTGACGTCTGGACGGGCTTTATGCACGTGCCAGACCTTGACCGTCTGCTGCGGCGGACAACGCTCTACGCACGCCTGCAAGACGCTGACGGAATCTGGCTGCAAGTGCCGTTCCGCGCTGTGGAGACGGAATATACGCGCACGGGCAGCGGGCGGGCGGGCTTGGAGGGCGGCGAGAGCTTCTATGCCAACGGCTGGGCGCTTTTAGAGGCAGATTTAACGGCACTTAGCTATATACCGCAGGCGCCTTTGCGCCTTGTCTCGCTCTATTGGCAGCATCGCGGCAGATCGAACAACGGTGAGCGCTTTCTGCGCCTGTATCTGACCGAGTTCAGCGGCACTGATGCAGACGGGACGCGCCACACGCTCAGCTTTTTGAACGAGGGCGACTGGCAGTTCGCCTATGATAGCGGCGCGCAAACTCGCGGCGACGCCACGCCCGACTCGCTGGACGGGCGGCGCGGCTTGGGCATTATGTGGGATCAGGCGGCGGAGTCGGCGCGTATGGGCGTTTTGCTGAACTATCCCGAGCCGGCGCCCGTGCCGCTAATCGCCAGCAGCAGCCTTGTTAATCGGCTAGGCTTGCAGGCTGGGCAGTTGCTCACCGTGCGGAACATCTTGGGCGTGGATGTGCAGTTCCGCCTGAGCGGTGCGCCGCAGGCATACTATCCAACGCTCTACGATTCCTATCAGCGCGATGGCGTGTGGGTGCAGGATCGCCAATTTATGCCGTTTGCCGTTGCCGAGCGCGATCCGCTGCTCTACGCCCTGAATCGGCGTCCGAGTGCGGCACTCTACCCTGATGAGGTCTGGATCAAGGCGGCGGAAGGCGTCACAGAGTCGGCGCTGGTGGCAGCCCTGCAACCGCGCACAGAGCGAGTCTGGCTGCGCCTGCAAACGCTGGATGGCGAACGCCAAACCTTGCAGACCGATCCGCTCTCACGCGGCTTGCTCGGCTTGATGTTCACGCAGTTCATTGTGGCGCTGGCGCTCAGCATCGTCGGCTTGCTAACCTACACCGCGCTAACAGCGGCGGCGCGGCGTGCCGAGTTCGGCGTGCTGCGTGCGCTTGGCTTGCCTGCTGGGCGCGTGATTGGGCAGCTTGCCTTTGAGCAGCTTTTCGTGATCGCTTTGGGCGTGCTGCTGGGTGCGGCGCTGGGCGCCGTGCTGAGCAATCAGGTAGTGCCGCGCTTGGCGCAAGATGCCAGCGGCGCGCAGATCACGCCGCCGTTCATCGTGCAGGTGGAGACGGCAGCGCTGCTGCAATACGGCGCGATCATTGGCGTGGTGCTAATTGCCGTGCTGCTGCTGAGCGTCCTTTTGGTGCGGCGGCTCTCGCTGGCGCAAACGCTGCGCTTGGGCGAGGATTAGAGAATGTCGACAAATTCAGTATTAGAACATATAATCATGGTTGATGCAAAGGGGGAGCAGGTGGAGAATAAGCCATGATTATCTATGTTAATGAGAACTTGTTTAATAGTCCTGCCCAAGTTTTGGTGAATACTGTCAACACAGTAGGTGTAATGGGTAAGGGACTTGCCAAAGAATTTAAGCGACTTTACCCAGAAATGGCAGATCAATACAAAGAACTGTGTGAACGTGAATTGCTTACCATTGGCAAATTATGGCTTTATCGTTCTTCAAGCAGATGGGTGTTAAACTTCCCAACAAAAAAACATTGGCGGGAAAAATCGCGTATTGAATATATTGAGCGTGGGCTACGCAAATTTGTAGAAACTTACAGATCGCGTGGAATAATTTCCATTTCTTTTCCCATGCTTGGTTGTGGAAATGGTCAACTCAATTGGCAGGAAGTTCGTCCTCTAATGGAAAAATATTTAAAGAACTTAACAATACCTGTTTACATCCATACTTTTGAGGACACCTCAATTGTCCCTGAACATTTGCAGCCAGATACGACCTTAGAATGGATGCGCTTAAATGCACGAGACTTGCCCTTCAGTGAATTCTGGAGCGATCTTGAACGGCAATTAGAACAAAAGAAAACCTATATAACACAACGAGACAATCTAAGCTTTGATGCCTACTTAAGATACAACTCAGAAGATGTCGCAACAGGCGTTATAATTGAAATAAATGACGAACAAAGATTCATCCCTAAAACTGAAGAGGGATTCTGGGATTTATGGCACTATCTTTGTAGTGTTGATTATGCCTACCCTGATTATTTCCCTGCTGGACTATCAAGAATAGCCGACCAAATTACTTCATTAATTGGGCATTTGGATTACATCAATGTGGTAGCCTTGGAGTCTAGTAGCTCATCTGCCCAAACGTATGGAGTTCGTGTAAACTCACAATCTGAAGCGCCCATTGTTTATGATGCTTCCTGAGAAGCCTGATGCACCTCAATTTAGGCAATTTTTACGCCAACTTCGTAAAGAACCATGGATTAGTCCAGTTTAACGAAGTTGGTCTTATTATTTGTTTCACCAATCTAATATTGACAATTCGGTCTCTATCATAAAGCATCAAGAGATAGTATCTCGCGCATTAGTTTTGCAACACAACATACTCCACACAGACTCTGCCAGTATGTCAGTCATGAATCAAACAGAGGAAAAGTGGAAACAATTTGTAAGACTATACTTTCGCCCTAAAAACCCGACTTTTTACAGTGTTGAGGGGTTTCGTCATTCGGGCGAGTATCCCTATAACTCGCAATGTCCATTACCTATTATGTTTTTATTTGATATAGAGAAAGTTTTATCTCATAGCGAATCGCAGTTTAGCAAGGGAAATCTGGCGAAAGCAGGTACAGATACTTACAGCAGTTTTGAACATTTTAAGCAATTGCCGTTCGAAACTATCTATCATGAAGGATGGTTCTCGCCCGAACATAAAGAGCGAATCGTTTTCCATCGCCATGCTGAGGTCATATTTCCTCATAAGCTACCGCTACCAAACTTCCTAAAGAAAATCTGCTGCCGCTCATCGGCGGAGTATGACACTTTACTTTTCTTGTTAGGAGGGCGGTTAGCTAATAAGTGGCGAGGTTTTATAAGTATTGATCAACACAACAATTTGTTTCTTAAGCAGTGGCTTTATGTGGAAAATGTTCTGCTGGAGTCCGAAAAAATTGTAGTCAAACTTAGCAGATCACCGAGAAGATTACCCGTAAAGGTTCAAATTATTGTGGGGAACAGGCAATTACCACTTGAACTTCCAATTGATTTTGAGCATGATTCTTTCCAGATCAAATTGAAACCGACACCAGAGTATACAGTACGAATATTGATAGATGGCAAATTAGCGTTTGCAAATAACTTTTCCAAGCCCGATGAAGAAATTGATCTACCTTTCTGAGCAAAAACTTTTGTCCGCTTCATCAACAGTCTAGCCAGTGAGCCTATACCTGTGAACCTTTCGCTTGCTTTGCGCCGTGCGCGCCGCACTTGGCGGCAACTCGCCGTCCTGCTGATTGCAGTCTGCCTTGTGACTGCCTTCTTTGCCCTTGCGCCGCTGTACGTGCGCGCTATGGTGCAAGCAGGCATCCGTTTCACGCTGGATGAAGCGCCTGCCGAACGCCTCACGCTCACGCTGACCAACCCACAGCCGTTCGCACCCAACGACTGGACATTCCTGACCGATCAGCTTGGCGGCTTGGTGAGTAGCCTCACGCGCATCTCACGTTCGGCGGCTGCCTTTGGCGGCTTCAGCTATCAGTATGGCGAACCGACCACCGAACTAACCGCCCGTTCGGAGTTCACCTATCACGCCTACGCCTTTTCCGACCTTGAGACGCGCTTTACGGTGCTGGATGGACGCCTGCCCATCCGCCTTGCGCCGCCCGATTCGCCCGAACGCACCGCCCGAACCGAAGAGGAACGCATTGATAAGGGCATCGGCATGTACTCCACCGGCGATGTGGAAGCCGTCATCGGCGTTGAGGCGGCGCGGCTAAGTGGCTATGCCATTGGCACGCGCTTTGCCATCGGCGAGACGCCTGCTAACCGCGTGGTGGTGCATATCGTTGGTATTGTCGAGGCGGCTAATCCTGATGATTTGCTCTGGGAAGGCAATCGGCGCGCTTTAGAAGGCGAAGTCATTCAAGTGGGCTTGACTGCCACCGAATATCAGCTTGCCTTCATCGTGACCGAAGGCGCTTACAGTGATTGGGTGGCGCAAGCAACGCAGCGGCTGCGCGCTGGCGAGAACAACAGCTACCTGTGGCACATCCGCTTGAACGGCGATGCTGTGACGGCTGACAGCCTCGCCGAGACACGCGAACGGCTCAAGTTTGTGGTGGATAAGCTAACCGCCGATTATCGCGGCTTACTGAGCGCCAATCCGCTGCTGCGCGAGCTGGATCGCTACGTTGATCAGGTGGCGCGCACCGAGCCGCCCATCATCCTGCTCTCTGGTGCGGTGCTGCTGCTGATGCTCTACCACTTGGTGACGACAGTCAGCCTTTACCTAGAGACACAGGCGGAAGAATGGGCAGCGCTGAGCAGCCGCGGCGCGGGAACCTGGCAGTTGGTGCGCCTGCAAACGTTCACCATGCTGATCCTGTGCCTGATCGGTGCGCTGGTCGGCGCGCCATTGGCAGCCGTGCTGCTCAACATCTTGTGGGTGATCAGTCCGTTGGGCGTAGCGCAAAGCGGCAGTGCGCCGTTGGCAGGCATTCCTGCCAATGCAGTGATCCTAAGTGCGCTTGCCGCCGCCGCTGCGCTGATCATGCTCAGCTTGCCTGCCATCCCATCCGCACGGCGCAGTTTGGCGCAGTTCAAGCAGCTTGTGGCGCGTCCGCCGCGCAAGCCGTTTTGGGCGCGTTACGCGCTCGACCTGATCCTGATCGTGATCGGGCTAGGCTTCATGGCGCGCCTGCTCTTTTTTGTGGAGGGCGATCTAGGGCAAACGCTCAGTTTGTTGATCAGCAATCCGCCTGCGCTTATTCAGCAAATTGTGGATGGTGCGGCGCGGACAGGTGGCTTGGCTGATCCGCTCAACCTGATCGGACCCGGCTTGCTGCTAAGTGGGATCGCCTTGCTGTGGCTGCGCTTCTTCCCGTTCCTGATGCGCTTGATCGGTGTGTTTTCACGGCGCAGCAACAGCCTCACCGCGCCGCTTTCGGTCTGGAACGTGGAGCGCGATCCAAACCACTATGCACAGCTCGTCCTTTTGTTGATTGCTACCCTTGCGCTTGGCACGGCAGCGCTTGGCTTGGGCAACACCCGCGAGATCGGCGCGTGGGCGGCAGCGCGTGCCGTGACGGGCGGCGCAATCCGTGTTGAGCTGGACGGTCAGAATGCGCCTGATATGGCAGCCTGGCGCGCTTTACCAGCCGTGCGCGGTGCAGAGTCACTCTTGCGTGCGGAGTCGGTGCAGCAGGCGGGTACTGTCAGCTATTTCATGCTTGGGCTGCCACTTGGGACGTTCAGCACGACATTTCCCGAAACAGCGACGGTGCTTGCGCCATTGGCAGGGCAAACGGTGGAAGTGCGGCGCACTTTCAGCCGCCAAACGGGACGGGCAACCGAGACGCTGATCGTGCCTGCTGTGATCTCAGAGCGCTTGGCGCGTGAGGTCGGCGCGGCACAGCGCACAGATCGGCTGCCGCTGCGCGTGGGCAACGAGGCAGTTGTGGAGCTGCTGCTGCCCAATAACTTGCGTTGGGCAGTCCATTTCCGCGTGGCGGGCATCACGCGGAACTTTCCATCCTTCAGCGAGACGCAGCAATTCCTGTTGATGGACATCCGCCATTTGGGCAGGCTGATCTTCAGCGATTCGGTGGTGGCGATCTCGGTGCGCCCTGTGCCAAATCAGGTCTGGTTAGATGTGCCGCAGGGCGCGCCAAGTGAAGCGTTACAGGCGGCAATCGCCTCACAAGCGGGCTACCAACGCGCCGCCTATGCTTGGGAGCGCTACGCCGACTTGCTGCGTGAGCCGCTGCCGGCAGCCGTCGCCGGGATGCTCTACGCGGGCTTTTGGGTGTCGCTGCTGCTCAGCCTGCTGGATTTCGGCTTCTATCTGGCGGTGACGGCGAAACGGCGTGCGCTGGGCTTTGCGGTGCTGCGTGCGCTGGGCTGGAATGCCAACAAGATTTGGGCGCTGCTGGCAGCCGAACAAGCGACGTTGGTGCTGCCGGCGCTGTTGGTGGGCGTTGGGCTTGGCGCGCTGCTCGCCTACGTGATTCTGCCCTTCCTGACGTTGTTTGGCGGCGTGGCGCTCAGTTTGCCTGCGGCGGGCGTGATCGGGGTGGTGGCTGCGCTGTTGGTGGGCTTCAGCGTGCTGATCGGTGGTGCGGCGTGGTGGCTGCGCCGCTTGGAGATCAACCGCGTGCTGCGCTTGGGTGAGGAGTGAGGCACTCCAGATGGACTTGGCAGCCTTTCGGCAGGCTTTTTCCCAATTACAAGCGCGGGATTGGGTTGCATCTGTGCGGCGCGGGGATACAGGTATTGGGCATACACTTGAACAGCAGCTTGGCTTGGCTGAAAATAATATCGCAGTGCCTGATCTTGGTGAGGTCGAGTTGAAGGCACATCGTGTTGGCTCAAGCTCACTGATCACGCTTTTCACCTTCAACCGAAAGGTGTGGAAAATGCCCCCACTAGAGGCAATTCGCCAGTACGGTACACCTGATAAAGACCCTGCTAAAGCAGGGCGTTTGGGGCTATACTTCACACTATCACGCACGCCAAACAGCACGGGTTTGTTTCTGCATATTGAGCAAGCATTTATAGCCCTACGCCACATTTCAGGGCAAGAGATTGCTGTTTGGCAACTTGAGGTATTGGCAGAGCGCTTCAAACAAAAAATGCCTGCTTTAATTTTTATCAGTGCTTTTAGCGAGATGCGCGGCGACATAGAATATTTTCGTTATCACCGCGCCCAACTCATGCGCGGCACATCCGCCGCTGTGTTGCGTGATCAGATTATAGCGGGAAATGTCCTTGTGGATTTACGGCTGCATGAACGCCCGACTTCAGCGCGCAACCATGGCACAGGCTTTCGTGTACGTGAGGATAAGTTGCCGCTGCTCTTTCGAGAAATCCGAGATTTGTGAGCCAGCCAATGCAACTGCCACTTTTTGAGCCGCCCGAACCATCGGCTGATGACTGGACATTCAGCGGTGCGCCCACACGCAGCCTTACCCACTGCTACCACGATTATCCCGCCCGCATGATCCCACAGATTGCCGCCAAACTGCTAGAGCGCTTTGCACCACAGCCTGCACGCCTCTTTGATCCCTACTGCGGCACAGGCACAAGCCTCGTCGAAGGGCTGATTCGTGGGCATGAAGTGCATGGCACCGACTTGAATCCGTTGGCACGCCTGATCAGCCGCGCCAAACTCACGCCGATCCCACTCGCTGATCTGGATGCAGCACTTACCGATCTCGCCGCGTGGCTGCGCGCACCTATTCACACGCCACAGGCTTTGCCCACAGGCATTGATCTCACCTTTTGGTTTCAGCCGTATGCCATTGAGCAGTTGGCGCATGTACAAGCGTGGATTGCCGCACTGGATAATGCATCACTGCGTGCCTTTTTCGAGGTCGCTTTTAGCGAAACTGTCCGTGCCTGCTCCAACACGCGCATTGGTGAGTTCAAGCTCTATCGGCTGCCGTCACATAAACTTGCAGACCACACACCAAATGTTTTTGCCACCCTGCGCGCCAAACTCGCCCGCAACCGCACAGGACTGATCAGCTTCTTGGCAGCACTGGCAAAGGCACCTCGCCAAAGCAGTGCCGCTATTCATGCCTTTGATAGTGTGCAAGGCATCCCACCCAACCTAATCGCACCTGAGTCAGTGCAGATCGTGATTACCTCACCGCCCTATGGCGATTCGCACACAACGGTTGCCTACGGGCAGTATTCGCGGCTTTCGGCGGAGTGGCTCGGCTTGCCGCGTGCCGCACAGGTAGATCGGCATTTGATGGGTGGCAAGCAGCGCAAACACTTGCCGAACTTTAATCTGCCAACGCTAGACGCAGCGCTGCAAACGATCTATGCTCAACAGCCGAAGCGCGCTTTGGAAGTGGCTGCCTTTTACGACGATCTGCGTGCATCCATTCAGCAGGTGGCGCGCAGCCTGGCAAGGCAGGGTGTTGCCTGCTATGTGGTTGGCAATCGCAAGGTGAAAGGTGTGCTGCTGCCCACTGATCAGGCAGTCCAATCTTTCTTTGAACAGGTTGGCTTTACACACCTAGCCACCTACTATCGCACCATTCCCAACAAACGGATGCCACAGCGTAACAGCCCATCCAATCGCGTAGGTGCAACCGATGCTACCATGACCCGTGAAGCGATTGTGGTGATCAGAAAGGTTTAATGTGTCGACCCAACCCTTCATTATTTGCGAAAATCTCGTCAAAATCTATAAGGTTGCCGATCTTGAGGTGGTTGCCCTGCAAGGCATAGACCTCATCATCAACAGCGGCGAGATGATGGCACTTGTCGGACCAAGCGGCTCAGGCAAATCTACCCTCATGAACATTTTCGGCGGCTTGGATACACCAACCGCCGGGCGAGTCAGCGTGGGCGACTATAACCTGCTGGAGATGACGCGCCGCGAGCAGGTTATCTACCGCCGCCGCCAAGTTGGCTTTGTGTGGCAGCAGACGGCGCGTAACCTGCTGCCCTACCTAAGCGCCCGCGAAAACGTGGAACTGCCCATGGCGCTGGATGGCGTGCCTGCCCGCCAACGCCGCGAACGCGCCCAAATGCTCTTGGCGCAGGTTGGGCTAGGCGAACGCCTGAACCACCGTCCAGATCGGTTGAGTGGTGGTGAGCAGCAGCGCGTTGCAATCGCTGTCTCGATGGCGAACAAGCCGCGCTTGCTGCTGGCAGATGAGCCAACCGGCGAAGTGGATAGTGAGGCTGCCGAGCAGATTTTTAGCACGCTGCGCGCCTTCAACCGCGATCATGGCGTGACGATCATCATCGTGACGCACGATGCCAGCGTCTCGGCGCGGGTAGATCGCGTCGTCGGAATGCGTGATGGGCGCACCAGCACCGAAATTCTACGCCGCCGTGATAGCGATGGGCAGATTGCCAGCGCCGACGAATACGCCATCGTAGACCGTGTGGGCAGGCTGCAACTGCCACAGGCATACCTTGAGTCACTCGGCATTGCAGAGCGCGCACGCCTGAAGCTGCGCGAAGATCACGTTGGCGTTTATCCTGATGAGCAAGATGAGCAGGACACACAAGCATGACCAGCAACGGCAGCACCGACGCGGCAAACGCCGCCATCCGCACCGAGAACCTCACGCGCATTTATCACCTTGAAGGTGAGGACATCCGCGCTGTGAACAGCGTCTCGCTCGCCATTTACCCTCACCAGATGACCGCCATTGTCGGGCGTTCGGGCAGCGGCAAAACAACGCTGCTCAACCTGATCGCCGGCTTGGATGATCCGACCGAAGGCGGCGTGTGGATTATGGGCAAGGCGTTGCGCGAAATGGACGAGAAGGCACGCCTTGCTCTGCGCCGCGAACAGCTTGGCTTCATCTTTCAGAGCTTTGGCTTGCTGCCACTGCTGACGGCTGCCGAAAACGTGGGCGTGCCGCTGCGGATGCGCGGTGTGCCAAGCCGCCAGCGCGAAGCACAGGTGAGCGAGGCATTAGAGTGGGTCGGGCTGACGCGCCGTGCGCGCCACCGCCCTTATGAGCTGAGCGGCGGCGAACAGCAGCGCGTGGCAATTGCCCGTGCGCTTGCCGCACAGCCGCAGATCATCCTTGCCGATGAGCCAACCGGGCAGCTTGATAGCCAGACCGGCAGGCGCATCCTCGACTTGCTGCGCCGCCTTGTCAGTGAGCGTGGCATGACACTTGCCATTGTCAGCCACGATCCGATGGTGATGGCAGAGGCAGATGTGGTGCATGAAATGCGCGATGGCAGGCTGATCGAAACGCGCTACAAAACAGCGGGCTAACAGTGCGGCATCCCTTCCGCGCACTCACAGGCGTTTGAGGCAGACAACAGGCTCTTGTGCCAGCAGTTCGCGCAGTGCATTGAGATCGGGCAAGCCAAGCGCTTTGCTGAGTGCAGCATCAATGGCGATACGGGTTGGGTCGGTCGCCATGTCTGGGAAAGGCTGCAAGGGCGCTTCACAGAGCCTGTCATAATCAGCGGCGAGCGCATCAAGCTGTGCATCGTTCAGCAAGCGCACATCCAAGACGGGCAGGGCAGCAAGTGTGGGCTTTTTGAACTGTATCCATGCGCCTTGCGTTTCAACGCGGTTCGCCAGCACCATCAGGGCGTGCAAGGTGCTGTTCAGCCATAGTGCCAGCACTTTCTCAAGGCGTTCATCCGATGTGTTAAGCTGGAATGACCACCAGACATTGGAGAGGACAGGTCTGCTCAGGCGCAGCCCCAAAAGGCGTTGCGTATTCACTCGAAGGCGCTCAGCCAAAAGGATTCTGCCTGAGAGTGGGAATAAATCTTCGACGCGGCGCAGCGGGCGCTTGGGCAGCGGTTTAGGGCGTGCTTTCAGGTAACCATTAGGCGTTTGGGCAATGCTGGTCACTTCGCTGGCAGTATGCCCTAAGAAGGCGGGATAGGTGGTTTTGACCTTGCTGAGTTCAAAGCCATCGGTAAGATCACGGCGATCAGGACCGAGAATGCCCAATTCGCCCAATGGGCAAAAGGTTATGGGGGTGCGCCGTTTGACGCCGGGCAGCCAAACCTCGCCGCCTAGCAAGGCGTAGGCAGCGCGGATGAGGTCTGCCTGAGCAAACGCGCAGGGCAGCATCCAATTTTCTTTGGCTTTTTCGTAGGTTAAACTGAAGCATTCCGCCATTTGGGTTTCCCCATACATAATGGCAGTTGCACCCTGCCCACTTAAGAGGTCGGTGAGGGACTCCCGCGCAACGGTTTGGGCAACGGTCAGTGCCTCAAAGACCGTTCGGACGTTGCGGCGTAGGTTGATGGCAATCGTGCCTTGAAAGCGTTCACGGGCAAGCGGATTATACCTGAGGGTGAAGGTGCTTCTTCCGCCGCGCCCGCCGTTAGGCATGTAGTACAGATCAGGGCGTTCACCAGTTGGGAGCGTGGATTCATCGTCGGTTAGCTTGGCGGCGATCAGCATCACCTCACTGAGATCAGTGCTTTCCGAGAAATTCCAGCGCTCAGGGTCTTGGCTGGCGATCAGGTATTCAATGCGATAGTGCTGATTGATAAGCTGGCGAGTCTTTTCCCATGCCACACCGGAGAGAAGTGCCTTTGGCAAGATCAGGGCGATTCGTCCCCCTTCTTTCACATAAGGATGAGCCACTGCCACAAAGACTGCCCCAAGCCCGGCAGTGATGTTTGCAGATAAATTGCGCTGCTTGATCATGCGTTGCAAGCGCTGCTGCGTCCGCGCACGCTCACCATCCGACAAGCTGCCAAAGAGCAAATTGCCGCCAACGCTCCGCACAAAGGGCGGATTCATCACACATAAATCGAGTTTAGGCAAGCCCGCCTCAAACGTGATTAGATCACCTTTGCCCGTCACTTGGCGGGCGCTGCCAAAGGCATCATGCGGTAGCGCAATCTGGAAGGCATCGCCAAACTCAAGGCTGCCAAGCTGAAGCCCTTCACCACCAAGCGGCAGGGCAAACAGGTTCATCTTGTCGAAGGTCTTTTCAGGCGAACGCAGCGCAAGCGTTGAGGCAGTCAGGTGAATGGCAGAGGCAAGCACATCGTAGCCGTACAAAATATCTTCGGCAAGCGTTTTTTGCAGGTCAGCCCGCTGCGGCAGCGCACCTTGTGCGGCAGAGGCGTTCACATGGTTGTTGAGGATGGCATCCGCCGTTGCCATCAGCAGCGTGCCAGTGCCGCACGAAAGATCAGCCGCACGGAATTGGCGAACCTGATCAAGCGCACTCCAATCCACTGTCCAGTTTTTGGGATGCAGCGCCAATTTGAGCAGCAGCGTTGCCGCCGGGATGCTGGTGTAGTAGGTGCCAAGGTACTTTGCTTGTGAGAGCAACCGATGATAAACGCGCCCCATCAGGTCGTGCTGCAAGGCGGCGCGCATCCCGACGATGCGAAGGGCAGCACTGCCAAGTGCATCAAAGGTTTCCACCAATTCAGGGCTGCTAGGCAGCTTGATTAAGACTTGGTGGGCAAGGTGGAAGATAGGGAAGTAGTCAATATCGGTGTAAATATGCTCCCAGTGTGTGCTGAAGCTGAGAACGGGCGTGCGCTGAGCAAGCAGGCTAGGCAAGCCCTTCACGGTGGCGTTGTGCTGCGAAAGCACCTCTTGAAAGATCAGCGCATTTAACAAAATCAAGCCGCCAATGCGGCAGATGGCAGCTTGTTGGGCAATTTCAGAGCGCAGGTCGGCTGTGGCTTGCCGCGTAGATTTGGGCAGATCGTCTTCTGCCTCATCGTCAAGGTCAGGGTCGGGCATCTTTTTGCCACCGCGTTTGGGCAAGTCTGCCATCTCCAATACTTCGGCAATGATCGGGATATGCACACGTAAGTTGCTAAGCATGGTCTGGGCGAACTGCTCAACCACACCATCAATGACGGCAACCGCCTCTGCCACCACATCTTCATGCAGCAAGTGGTCATAAGCGCGCTCTAGGGCATCGGTTAGATCGTCAAATTTACCCTTCACAAAGGCGGGGTCAGCTTGCGACTCAGTCAGGACGGCAAAGGTGAAGCGGGTCACTTCAAGGCTTGCAAACAAGCGCTCAAAGGCAACATCGCGCAAGGATGCGGGATAGACGACGGCAATACCGATGTGCGCTAAGCCTTCCTCAAGGCGGCGGCGCGCAGCCTGAAACGCCTTTTCTTCGGCATTGGGCTGATCATCAACCTCGCCTTCGATCATGAGGCGCAAGCCGCGATATTCCACCAATACATCGGGCAGGCGGCGGCGGTTATCGGCACGGATAACGCTCTCTGGAGCGGCAACGATGCTGCGCCTGTTCAGCACCTGAGCAAGCGTTACATTCAGCACTTCTTGGCGGCGCGAGTCGATCATAGGGACTCTCTTTAGGATGCTTTCCACGCAAAGCGATTAGAACATTTTATCATAGGCGGGGCAAAAGGTTAACCCAGCCCCAGATCAGGCGTGGTGAATTTTTACCACAGGCAGCAGCCTATCCTAAGCGCCTTATCGCGGGGAATTGACATTCCAATTAACGTGCTACACTTGCTCCAAACAGGATGGGATTCGGCTGAGGATGACGAAACGCATCAAATTTAACGCACACTTAACATAAACATAATCTTATTCGCGCATCATCTGACGGTGATTAACTGCCTATTTTTAGGAGATTCACCCGTGATTCGCACCCGACTCCTTACCTTAGCATTGGTAGCAGGGCTTGCCCTTGCTGCCTTGGGCGCGCCTAGCCACGCCCAAGAAAAAATTGAGATCAAGTTCGTCCATATTTTCGGCGGTCAGCAGGATTCGCGCTCACAAGTCGTGCAGGGTATTGCTGATGCCTTCATGGCGCAGAACCCAAACATCACCGTGACGGTTACCAGCACCAGCACGGATTACATCGAACTCTTTAATGCTGCCCTGCTTGCCGCCGAGCAAGGGCAAGCGCCGCACATTGTGCAGGTGGAAGATTCGCTCTCACAACTGGCAGCCGATTCGGGCTATTTCATACCCATCAGCGCCCTTGCCACGCCTGAGCAGCTTGCCACACTGGATGACCTTGTGCCAACCGTGCGTGCCTACTACACCATTGGCGGTGACCTGCTCAGTATGCCGTGGAACGCCTCCAACCCGATCCTCTACTACAACCGCACCATGTTCGCTGCTGCCGGGCTTGATCCCGACGCGCCGCCGCAGACCTTTGACGAAGTGCTTGCTGCTTGCGAGACGATCATGGCGCAGAAAGAAGCACTCAAGCTGACCGCCTGCATCAACTTCCCGATGTCGGCATGGTTTGCCGAGCAGTGGATCGCCATGCAAAACGCCATGCTGACCGATAACGACAACGGGCGCAGCGGACGCGCCACTGAGGTGTTTTATACACGCCCCGAAATGCTGCGCGTGGCAGAATTCTACAAAGCGCTGACAGAGAAGGGTTACTACACCTATACTGGGCGCGCCAACGACTATAACGGCGAAGGTATCACCTTCCTGAGCAAGCGCACTGCCATGAGCATCAGCAGCACTGCTGGCTTGACCTTGTTCATGAACTTTAGCAAGGCGCAGGGCTTTGAACTTGGCACTGCGCCGCTGATCAAGCCCAGCGCCGATGCTGACAATGGCGGCACAGTTGGCGGCGCCAGCGTGTGGGTTACAGCCGATCATCCTGAGGCAGAGCTGAAGGCGGCAGTAGATTTCATCTTCTTCCTAACCAGCACCGAAAACGATATCACTTGGCACAAAGGCACCGGCTACTTCCCGATTCGCCAAAGCTCGGTTGAGCGCCTGACCGCTGAAGGCTGGTTTGAGCAGAACTCGCCTTTTGCGATTGCCGTGAATCAGTTGGCAAAATCGCGTGGGAATATTGCCAATGCAGGCTTTGTGGTCGGACCCTCCGCCGAAGTACGTGAGGCGCTTATCAAGGCGTTCCAATCCATTGTGGATAGCGGCGAAACGCCTGAGGCAGCCCTTGCCGCCGCCAAGCAGGCAGCCGACAGGGCGCTGTCTGAATACAACGCCGTCGTGGGCAACTAAGGAATAGTCCTATGCGTGATGAGCGCCTGCAAACGCTATCAGTACGCGCCATAGCCGCCTTCGTGATCCTCTTCTCGGCGTGGTTCTTAATCGTAGAGCGCGACGGCTTGCTGCGTTTGCTCTCTTGGGTGTTGAACGGCATTGCCGCCGCACCGCGTGCGCTAGAAGCGCTCATCACCTATTACCTCACGCTGCCTGCCGAGCCGCTGTTGCTCTCGTTGGGCGTTGGCGGTGTGGCAGGTGGGCTTGCCAGCGCTCTGATCTGGCAAGCGGCGATGCAGGCAGGGCGGCGCGTGCCGCGGCGCCTGACGGCGGCTGTGCTTGGCGTGGGCGTTGGCATGTTCGGCGCGCAGATTGCGGCGGCAGCCACACAGCACTGCACCTACCTGCCAGAGGCAGCCTTTGCCGAGACAGTGCTAGGCATCTTGCTGACGGCGTTTATGGCGGTGGCGGTGCTGCTGCCACTCTGGACGCTGATCTTGGGGCGGCAACGCATGGACGGCGCGGAATCGGGCTATTTCCGCAGCCGTTGGCTGGGCTACATCCTCATCGCACCGACGCTGCTCAGCCTGCTGATCTTCCTCTACTACCCAAGTGTGCAGATGCTCAACCTTTCGCTGACGGCACGCCGCTTTCCGATCCGCACTGAGCGCTTTGTGTGCCTGAATAATTACATCAGCCTTGCCGGTGATGTGATCTACCAAAACAGCTTGTTCACCACGCTGTTCATCACGGTGGTGATCGTGCTGATGAGCATGGCAGCCGCACTTGGCATCGCGGTGCTTGCCTCGCAAAAGGTGCGCGGCGCGGCGTTCTACCGCACCCTGTTGATCTTTCCGTTTGCGCTTTCGCCCGTCGTTTCTGCCGCCGTTTTTCAGGCGATGTTCCGTGAAGGCGGCAGCGGCTTGATCAACTTCTTTTTGGGTAGCACCTTTGGCATTCAACCAAGCTGGCTGCGCGATGCTGCTTTAGCGCGTTGGGTGGTTGTGTTCGCCGGCGTCTGGAACATTCTCGGCTTCAATATCATCTTCTACATTGCAGGGCTGCAAAACGTGCCGCGAGATTTGCAAGAGGCAGCCGCTCTTGATGGCGCCAACCGTGTTCAGCGCTTTTTCCGCATCGTCTTTCCAATGCTGGCGCCCTATACCTTCTTCCTGTTGGTAACAAACGTTACCTACTCGTTTTATGGCATATACGGCGCTATTGACACGCTCACACAGGGCGGACCGCCACTCGGCGCGGCAGGCGCGTTGGGCGGCGCCACCAACGTGCTGATCTATAAACTTTATCAGGATGCTTTCAGTCCCGGCGCGCCAATTGGCGCAGCGGCAGCGCAGGCGGTGCTGCTCTTCCTGATTGTGGCGGTGCTAACCGTGCTGCAATTCCGCACCCTAGAGCGCAACATCACCTACGGAGCTTGATTGTGAACGCCCTGACTCACCGCCCACGCTTTGGTGTGCATCTCGCCCTGATCGTGATCTGCTTCCTGATGTGCCTGCCGGCGCTCTACGCGCTGCAAGTTGCCACACTAGATATTGTGGCAGCCTTTCAAGCACCGCCGCAACTGTTCCCGCCCGGCGAGGCATTGGGTGCCAATATCACCACGCTCTTTGAGCGTTTGCGCTTTGATCGGCTGATCCTGAACACAACCGTCGTCTCGTTGATGATTGTGATCGGTAAGACGGTGCTGGCGCTGCTGGCAGGCTTGGCATTCGTCTATTTTCGGTTCACGGGCAAGCTGTTCCTGTTCTTCTTTGTGCTGCTCACCCTGCTGATGCCGACCGAGATCATCATGTTGCCGCTCTTTCGCCTTGTGGCAGAGCTGGAGTGGGCGCAGACCAACCCAAACCTTGCCCTCACCATTCCCTTTTTGGCAACGGCAACCGGCGCGTTCCTCTTTCGGCAGCACTTCTCCAACATCCCGCGTGAATTGGCAGATGCAGCCCAAATAGACGGTGCTTCGCCGCTGCGCTTTTTGTTCGATGTGCTGATCCCGATGAGTTGGAATGTGATAGCGGCGCACGCGCTGATTCAGTTCATTGCCAGTTGGAACCAGTACCTTTGGGCGCGCCTGATCTTGCCACCAGATCGCCTTGATGTGCAGTTGATCCAGATCGGTGTGCGGAATGCAGGCAGCGGACCGCAGACGGATTTCGGTTTGCTGATGGCAGCCGGCATTGTGGCATCGCTGCCGCCGCTGATCCTGTTCTTGCTATTGCAAAAACAGTTCATGAGCGGCTTTGCCATCACCCGCGATAAGTAACTGCCAATGTGTTGTGCTGAGGGAAATCCCTTCCCGCGTATGCGGAAGTTGCCTTGCCTGAACGTTAAGGTTACCTCAGACCCATAGCGGGCGCTGACCTTGCACTTTGAGCATCGTTCGCCTACACTGTGGGCAGCCTGATCGCTCGATAAGGAGACTGCTTGTGTGCTCACGCGCTGTCCTGACCGTGCTGCTGTGGCTGCTCGCCCTCGCCACGCCAACCCACGCCACTTCATCGCTACCTGCCGATGCGCTAAGCCTCGCGTGGCGTCCCGATAGCGCTTTGCTTGCCGTTGGCACAGAACGCGGCATCACACTTTACGATCCGCTGCGTGGCATGGGCGTTGGGCAGCTTGATGAGCCACGGGCTGCCGATGGCGGCATCGCTGCCCTAGCGTGGCACCCTGATGGGGAACAGATCGCGGCGGCGCGCTACGATGGGGTGATCCGCTTGTGGCAAGTGCAAAAGGGTGTGCGTTTGCTGACCTTACGCGGGCATATCGGCGCGGTGAATAGCCTTGCATGGAGCCCTGATGGCTTGCTCATTGCCTCAGCAGGCGATGATTTCATGGTGCGTCTGTGGCAAGCCGCAGATGGCACGTTACAGCAGACGCTCAGTAAACATCGCAGCCGTGCGCTTTGCCTAGCCTTCACGCCGAATGGCTCAGGGCTGGTGAGTGGTGGGGCAGATCATCGCGTGTTGTTGTGGCGCGTTGCCGATGGCAGCTCACCGAACAATCCGCAGGCACATCGGGATGAGGTCTACACGCTTGCTTATGCACCTGAGGGCGATAGATTTGCCAGCGGTAGCGCAGATGGCAGCCTGCGCGTTTGGCGTGCCAGCGGGGAGCCGCTGCTTGCCTTTACGCATGGCGCGCCCGTGATTGGGCTTGGTTGGGATGGGAACTTTGTGCTGAGCGTTGGGCGGGATGGTGCCTTAAGCGTTTGGGAGACCACACAGCGGCTTGATCAACCTGTGCAGCGCACCGAGACAGGCTTGGCACTCCAGACGGCTGCGCTCTCGCCGAATGGTGAATGGCTGGCACTCATCACAGTGGATGGCGCGCTGCATCTATGGAAGCGGGCAGCTTTCATGCCGAACTAGGCGTTGCCTAATGCCTGTGCCACTGTATAGCAACCGCTATCTTGCCGTTGAATGAGCAGCTTTTGAAAAGTCAGCACGCCTTTGATGATCTCATCGCTGTGTTTCCGCAACCCATCCTCGCACAAACTGAGCGCTAGGGTAAATTGCAGGCTGCGCCGCAGCACATCCACCAAGAGTGCATCGCCGGCATCCGCTTGGCGTGCGATCATCTGCCCGTTGGCAAGCGCTTCCTGAAAGAGGTTCACTGTCCGTTGGCGGCAGTGCAGCGCACCTTGCGCCGCACGTTCATCATCACAGACCCATGCTGCGTGCAGGCTGCTCCAGCCCGCACGGGTAAATTCGCCTTGCGCCGCCAAGATGATTGACGAACATAGGAAGCTATTGGCAAGGCTTGGCAGTATGCGCTCTACTAACTGATCGCGGTATGCCTCGCTGTGCATCACCTGTGCAGCCATCGGCAGCAGTTCGGCAAGATCGCTGTTGCAATAGCCACAGTGCGGGCAGCGCTGCACCCAATGCGGAATGGTGGAGCGCATCATCTCCGGTGGGCGCGTATCAAGGTCAGGGCTGCCAAACGTATTGGTCGAGCCAATGACGACATGCTCACTGTGGCGCCCGCAGTGGGCGCATTGTTTTTCAACTGGGAAAATGGTGGTCATGGGTGATGCTCCGTGCTTGCCATAAGCATAACACAAATGATGCCACAATGAACACCACCCTTAAGGTAAAACCACAGCAAGCCTTTATTAGGCTCATCGATTGAAGCGCTGGCAACTCAATCTATTGGTATGAAAATGTAAATATTAATACGATTTCCACCACATTTTTTGTGAGAAGGCTGTTACGCTCAGGCAGTCTACATTGCATAGCTTGCACATATAATTCAGGGTAGCTAACACGCACACGACGTGACCGCACCAATTAGGCGCTAAAAGCTAGGGAAGTTTAAGGACAATAAGTTTATGGTCACGCTGCTTTTGATTGAAGATGATCACAATGCGGCTCGGATGGTTGCGAAGGTATTGACACCGCATGGCTTTGAGGTGCATCACGCGCCGAACGGCTTAAATGGCTTGCGGTTGGCACGTGAGATTAATCCCGATGTCATTCTAGTGGATATGGACTTGCCCGATCTCGAGGGCAAGGTTGTTGTCTCACGGTTGCGCGGGTCAGCAGAAGCAGCACGGCTGCCTATTGTGGCGTTCACCGCCGAGTGCAGCGCTCGTGCCAAACGGCTGGCACTCGCTTTCGGCTGCGATGCGTTCATCAGCAAGCCAATTGATACACGCACTTTTCCAGATCAAATACGTGCAATTATAGAGCATAACAAAGAGGGGAACACGCATGTCGGCAAAGCGAATCCTTTACATTGAGGATAATTTTCAGAATCGGCGCTTGGTGCGGAAAATCCTCACGGCAGCGGGCTATGAAGTGTTAGAAGCGGAGGATGGCTTAGCGGGCATTGCAGCGGCTCGGCGTGAGTTGCCCGACCTGATCCTAATGGACATCAACATGGCAGGCATGGATGGCATGGAAGCCACTGCCATTCTAAAAGGCTCTGACCTGAAGCACATTCCAATTATCGCCCTGACCGCAGCCGCCATGAAAGGCGACCGTGAGCGCATTATGGCGTCGGGCTGTGATGAGTACATGCACAAGCCGATCAACCGCTCTGATCTGCTGGAGACGGTCGCCCGTTTTGTGAGCTAACTGCCACCTGCACTTATCCTATAGATGCCTCGCTACCAATACGGTGTAGCGAGGCATTTTTACCCTTGCTGTGCGGCGCGTTCACGCAGGTATTTCTCGCGGTTGGCGCCGCGTGCAATCTTGCCGCTGCTGGTCTTATGCAGCCACTTGGCATTCACCATATAGACATCGCTCAGCGAGACTTCGGTCTGCTGCGCCACGCGCATCCGCACTTGGCGGGCAATCTCAAAGCGTGCGTCGTCGTCGTCTGTCTCTGCCTCGCAAACCATGACGATTGACTCCGTGCCAAGCCGATCATCTTCCACGCCAAAGGCAACGGTGCGCCCTGCCTTCACGCCCTCAACCTCGCTGGCGATTGCCTCAAGGTCTTGTGGATAAACGTTCTTGCCGCCGACGATGATCAAGTCTTTCTTACGCCCGGTGATGTAGAGTTCACCGTTTGCCAAGTAGCCGTAATCGCCCGTCAGATACCAGCCATTGAACATCGCCTGCTCGGTCAGGTCAGGGCGGCGGTAGTAACCACTCAGCATACTATCACTGCGGACTGCCACCTCGCCAATGTGGCGTTCAGGCAGTAGTTGGCGCGCCTCATCCACAATCTGCACTTCACAGTTGGGAATTGGCACACCGCATGAGAGCATCTCGGCAGCCAGTTCGCCCTCAGTGGCAGGGCGTGCGATGTGCTGTGTGCTAAGCGCCTCACGGCTGATCAGGTCTATCGTTGGCAGCGAATCAATGCCGCCCTGCGTGACGGCAAAAGTGTTTTCAGCCATTGCGTAGCAGGTCGCCAGCATTTCAGGCTTCACGCCATAAGGCGCGTAGCGTGCCGCAAATTGGCGGTGGCTTTCGGCGCGCATTGGCTCAGAGCAGTTGATGAAAGCGCGCATACTTGCCAGACTAACGCCTTCAAGAACATTATCGCGCACCCGCTGCGCCAAGAAGTTATAGGCAAAGTTGGGCAGCCAGCACAGCGTGCCGCGATATTGGCTGATGGCGTGCAACATCACCTTTGGATCGCGCACCCAATAATGCGGCGACATCAGCACCAGTGGCACGCCCTGCACAATGGGCAGCACAAAGCCCGCGATCAAGCCCATGTCGTGGTAGAGTGGCAGCCACGAGACAATACAATCTTCCGCAGTGAGGCGGATGGCAGCACTATAGCTGGCAACCTGATTCAGCACCGCGCCGTGCGAGAGCGCCACACCTTTCTGCAAACCTGTGGTGCCGCTGCTGTGCTGCAAGAAGGCAATATCTTCGGCGCTGATCGCGGCGGCAAAGTGTGGCGCGCCTTCGCTTGGGCTGAGCGCTGCCTCGTTCACGATTGGCACGCCGCTGTTCAGCGCTGCCAACGCCTCTGCATACTGGGCAGAGGCAATTACGACCTTTGCGGCGGAATGGCTGATCAACAGCCGCACGCGCTGGAAGTAGAGCGTTGGGTCGAGCTTATCGGAAAGGAACGGAAAGATTGAGGGAACAGCGCCGATCATCAGTGCGCCCCAGAAGGCATAGAGCAGCGCCTCTGAATGATCTACGACCAGAATCGACAAGTCTCGCGGCTGCACGCCAATGCCGCGCAGCGTTTCGGCATAGCGCGCTGCACCCTCAAAAAACTGGCGGTAGGTAATGGTGATGTGTGGCGCGTTGCCCGGCGGCACAAAAACGACGGCGGTCGCCTCAGGACGCTCATGGTAGTGCTGTGCAGCGCGTTCTAGCAGCGTGCCATAGGCGGCACGAGTCTGTGGCAGCAGCAATCTAGCGGTTTGCTTGGACATAATCGGCAATCATCCGCACTGTATCCATATTTTCAACGGTCATGTCCACATCATCAGGGCGAAAGCCGTAGGTTTCTTCGATAAAAAGCTGTACTTCCACCAACGAGAACGAATCCATCAAACCGCCCTTGATCAGCGAGTCATCATCGCCTAGCTTGTAGCTGGGGCGGCGAATGATGTTGTTCACAATGAAAGCGCGCAAAGCATCGCGGATTTC
Organism: Anaerolineae bacterium; assembly: GCA_034436355.1. Lineage (GTDB taxonomy): Bacteria > Chloroflexota > Anaerolineae > Aggregatilineales > UBA2796 > CP2-2F. The sequence goes on along the minus strand of DAOTVQ010000014.1, from coordinate 51,812 downwards.
CACACTCATGCAAATAACCTCCAAAGGTTGGGAATGCACGTATTGTAGCAAGTATCGCACCACGATGGTAGCTAGGTTTTACCAATCACAGGCAGCGCGTGGTACACTCTGAGCTGTGACACACCAATCTTCAACACCTGATCCAACAGCACGGGTAGCGCGTAACGCGGCAGCCATCGCCGTTGCAACGCTGCTGGCACGTGGCTTTCAATTTGGCTGGGCAGTGCTGCTGGCAGCGCTCATCGGCGCAGAGCAGTACGGCATATGGGGAACCATCGGCGCACTCTTGGCAACGGCTGCCGCCCTGCCCGAATTTGGCATGGGCTTGGTCGTGCTGCGCGATGTGGCGCGCCAGCCAAGCGATGCGCCGCGCTACCTGACGGCGACGCTTGCCGTGCAGCCGCTGCTTGCCATTGGCACGCACGCCGCGCTGATCTTGCTTAGCCTGCTGCTGCCCTACGATACATCCTTTCGGCTGCTTTTGGCGTTGGCGGCGCTCAGCCTGACGGTAGATGTGTTCGGCAACATTGGCTACAACCAGCTTTTGGCTGCCGAGCAAATGGTGACGACCAGCACTGCCTTGATCATTCACATCAGCCTGCAAATCGCCTTCGCGCTTGTGGCGCTGAGCAGCGGCGGCGGACTGGTCGGCGTTTACCTTGCCACCATTTGCGCCGGCATTTTTCGGGCGGTGCTGCATATGGTTGCGCTGCGGCGGATCGGCGTTAGGGCGCGCTTGCCCATTGATGGTGAGGTGGTGCGCCGCCTGTTTGGTGAGGGCTGGTCAATCGCGCTCAGTTCCTTCCTCGCCTATGCCTATCAGCATGTAGATAAAGTCTTGGTATTCACCTTCTTGGGGGAGCGTGCGGCGGGCTACCTGACGGCTGCCTTTGTGATTGTCAGCGGTGTGATTGAACTGTTCAGCGTGACGATCTTCACCGCGCTGTTTCCGTTGATGTCGCGCATGGCGAAGGAATCGCCGATTGCATTGCGGCGCGCTGTGGATCAGTTCGCCTTTCTGACGTTGGTGATCAGCCTGCCGATTGTGATCGGCATCGCGGCACTGGCGGGCAGCTTGGCAGCGATCTTTTTTCCGAGTTTTGGCGGCACAGCAGGTGTGCTGGAGGTGCTGATCTGGCACACCGCCTTGGCGATGGTTAGCAATGCCTACGCGCAAATGCTCTTGGTGGAAGGCAGGCAGCGCTTGCTGCTGGGTGTGCGCGCACTCGGACTCGCCGTTAACCTTGTGGCAAACCTGATTTTATTGCCGCGGCTGAACGTGGTCGGCGTGGGCGTGGCAATCTTTTTGGCGCACAGTGCCATGTTAGTGGTCTTTATGGGCGCACGCCGCATGACAGGCACTGAATGGCGTGCGTTATTGGATAGATCAGGACGGGTGCTGTTGGCAGGCGCGCTGATGTGCCTGATCGCCTTTGGTTTGCGCGCCACACAGCCGATCCTTGCTGGCGCGCTCAGCCTGATTGCCTACGGCACAGCGTTAATTGCGCTGCGCGCATTGGAGCCAGCACACTGGGCGCTCATTCGGCAAATCTTGGGCGCGCTGCCATTTTTGGGCAAATATCTGGCGCGGCTGTGGCAGCTGATCAGCGTGCCTTAAGGCGCTGCACAAGCCACGTTGGAATGAGCAGGACGGCAAGCAACAGGGCGGCAAACCAACCATGCGCCAAGCGCGTATAAATAATCAGATCGCGCAGGTAGGTGCGAAGCGACCAAGCGCTGGCTTGTTTAGCGCTGGCGCCTTCATGATGCAGAATGCCATCGCTTGGCACATAGCACGTTCGCAAGCCAAGCGCCTGCACACGCCGCGAGAAATAGTCATCGCTGAAGTACATTTTGAGGCGCGAGTCGAAATAGCCGGCGGCTTGCCATGTTTGGCGGTGTGCGATGATCGCGCTGCCGGGCAGCACGTCAATGTCGCGTGCCGTGCGCCGATCCCACGCTGCGTACCACAGCCAATCTTGGTGCGTTTGCCAAGCACGCGGCGCAAGCAGGCGGTAGAACTTGCCGAGAAAGGTGTAATTCAGCACAAGGTAGCCAAAGGTGGTGAAGCGCGATCCGTTGCGCTGAAGGCTGCCATCAGGAAAATACATGGTGGTGGTGGCAGCACCAATGCTTGGATCACTGTGCAGGGCGTGTAGCAGTTGGCGCAGTGTTTCGCCGCGCACTTGCATATCTGGGTTCAACACCAGCACATAATCGCTGTGGGCAAGCTGAATGCCCTGCGAATAGGCAGCCGAAAAGTAGCGATTTACGGTGTTTTGCACAAAGCGGACTTGCGGAAAGCGCGCTGCAACAACTTGCGCGCTGCCATCGTAGGAGGCGTTATCCAGCACGATGCATTCAAGGTGCAGGTTGGCGGCATTGGCGTAGATCGATTCGAGGAGTGCCAACAGCAGACCGCACGTCTTGTAGTTGACGATCACAAGGGCAAGATCGGGCGTTGGCTGTGGCAACACAAGCACCTGTCACAGTTAGCACGGGCGAGAGATAAGGCTCGCCCGTACTGCGGCATACGCCTTAGGCGCCTTTGGTCATGCGTGTGTCAATGTAGTTGACGGCTTCACCAACCGTCAGAATCTTTTGGGCTTCCTCGTCGGAAATATCGCCGCCGAACTCTTCCTCAATCTTCATGATCAGTTCAACCAAATCGAGCGAGTCAGCTTCAAGGTCTTCACGGAAACGCGCATCGAGCGTCACCTTTTCCGCATCCACATCGAGCAGTTCCACAATGATCTCGCGCACGCGCTCTTCTGTCGTAGCCATCGGGCAGTCCTCCAAAGGTGTTGGGTCAAAATTTCTGCAATAGATAGTGCGGATGCGATTATATACCGCACATACGCCTTGCGAAAGAGGTAACACCATTTGCGCCAAAAAGATTTGGCTGTTTGTGATTTCGCACAGGTTCAGGCTATAATAACGATATCTCAATCCGACGTTAGGTAAATTCATGTTTGGCAAGCGTGTGGCATGGTTAATGCTCAATGGCTGGCTGGCAGTGTGGCTGGCAATTTGCGCGCCTGCTATGTGCCAGCGGCACGGCTTGCTGTACTTTTATGCGCCCACCACGCATGGGCTGCCTGCTTGGGCATTCGATGAGCCAATGTGCGGCGATCCGAACATTCACACGCGGCACGCTGCACAGCCACCAGCACACCACCACACCGAAAATGCCGCGCAAACTGCCAGCCCGTTAGCCTTTCTGCTGCCGCACGTGCCTGATTTACAAAAGGCGCCAGCAATGGTGCGCGCTGTACGCCCTGTTTCGGAAAAGGCAGTCCAGCGCAGCATTCCGCCGCTTGTGCCACCGCCGCGCCTCTCAGCCACCTCATAAACACATCAAGATGGATTCCGCCCGCGCACAGGCTTTGCTTTGTGCGCCTAGTTAAGCGTAACTTTTGAACGAACCTGAGAGGATATACACAATGCGTAAGCATATTCTAAGCTTGTTGGCGATCGTCGCCTTTGCCGTCGCCATGCTGCCGTTGGCAACCACCACCGCTCACGAAGGCGGCGCGCACCTGCGCGTGGCACACCTTTCACCAACCTCACCTGCGGTGGATGTTTTTGTGAATGGCAAAAAAGCAATCGAGAACCTTGCCTTCAAGGGCGTCACGGACTATTTGCCGTTGGAAGGCACAACCTTTGAAGTTGTGATTGTGCCTGCCGGCGGCAAGATCGAAGACTCGGTGACGGCTGAGCCGATCAAGCTGACCTTCGATGAGCATGATAACGGCTACTACACCGCGGCGGCGGTCGGCGCGTTGGCGGATGACACCTTTGAGGTGGTGCTGCTGAACGATAACGCCGCGCACGGCATGGGCATGAAAAGCACGGCAAAAGGTGAGGCAAGCGTGGGCGATATCGTGATTACAGGTGCTTTTGCGCGTCCCACCAGCATGGCAGGCAGCCATGGTCACGGGATGGGACACACAGGGCAGGGCGGCTTTGGCGTCAGTGCTGCCTATATGCAGATCGAAAACAAGGGCAGCGAGTCCGACGTGCTGATCCAGGCTGAGACGGATGTCGCTGGTTTAGTCGAACTGCACGAGACGGTCTTTGAAAACGACGTGGCACAGATGAAGCCGTTGGCAGAAGGCATTAGCTTGCCGTTGGGCAGTGTTACAGAGCTGAAGCCGGGCGGTCTGCACATCATGCTGATGCAGTTGAAGCGCGAATTGGTGGCGGGCGAGAGCATCACGCTCACCCTGACCTTCAAATCGGGTAAGACGGTCACCTTTGACGTGCCGGTGCGGATGCCGTAAGACGGGCTTGAAGCCTGAGCCTGCCCAGATGCGGCAGACTCAGGCTTTGGTGGCAGTCTCGGCGTAGAGCGCACGGGCAGCCAGCAATTCGCGCATGGCGTGCTGCAACTTCTGTGCGCTGTGCCGCCAAGGATGCAGCGGATCGGTCAGATCAGCCTCGATCAGGTCGTAGCGGTAGCGCACCGCATGATCACGTGGTGCGGGCGCCACATAGTGCGTATTTTCACCAGCATTCTGCTGCGGATGGGCATTGTTTGCCAGCACCACGTCAATTACGCCTTGCCCAATGTGCCGTTCAATTGCCAGCACATGGTCAGCTACATTAAAGCCGTCCGTCTCGCCGCGCTGTGTGGCAATGTTGCAAATGTAGACGACCAACGCGCTGCTGGCACGGACTGCCTGCACAATGCCATCTACCAGCAGCGTGGGCAAAATGCTGGTGAACAAGCTGCCGGGACCGATCACGATCAGCTCAGCGTTCAGGATGGCGCGGATGGACTCTGGGTAGGCGCGGGCATTTTCTGGTACAAGGAATACGCGCTCGATGCTGCCACCTGACTTCGGAATTTGCGACTCGCCAATCACGCGCCGCAAGCCGCGCTCTGTCGTGCGAATCTCTGCGCCAAGCTGCACATCTTGCAAGGTGGAAGGCAACACACGCCCACGAATAACCAAGACGCGGCTTGCCTCAATAACTGCCTGATCCATGCTGCCGGTAATATCGGCAAGGGCGGTCAGAAACAGGTTGCCGAAGCTGTGTCCTTGCAAGCCGCCGCTGTTGAAGCGGTACTGAAACAACTGCGTGATGAGCGACTCGTCATCTGCTAGTGCCGCGATGTTCTGCCGCAGATCGCCGGGCGCCAGCACACCGTATTCCTCGCGCAGTTTGCCCGTGCTGCCGCCATCATCGGCAACGGTCACAATGGCAGTGATGTTCTGCGTTTGCCCTTTGAAGCCGCGCAGCACCGAAGGCAAGCCTGATCCGCCGCCCAAGGCCACAAGGCGCAAGCCGTTCGCCTGCCGTGCGTGGTCTACCATCAGGTCAATAAAGCGCTGGCGGCGTCCGCGTGCGAAAGGCGCCAAAATGGAGCGGTTCAGTTGCACAAAGCCAATATAGAGTGCCGCGCCGCCCAGCGCGCCCAGCACAGCGCTCAGGGCAAGCAGCGCAGCGCGCCGCAGCGTGAACAGATCGGCAAGGGCGGGGAAGAATAACACAATCAGCAGCGCAAACGAGAGGCTGGTTGCCAAAAAGCCGATTGCTAACAGGGCGAGCCAGCGTTTGATGCCGATGCCCGGCGTTAGCCATTTGCGCCATGTATCGCTTGGGCGCGTTTGGTTAGGTTTGCCTGCGGTTTGATCTGCCATATCGCGTAGCTTAGCACGCAAGGCGGTGTGGCGTCAAAAAAAGTGTGGTAGGATTGCAGTGTTGCACACAGGCACACCAAAGGAGTCCGCCCATGTTTCCACCACTTTTCAAGGGGCAGCGCATCCGCCTTGCGGCGCCCGTTGCAGCTGACACTGAAACGCTGGCAGCGTGGTCAAACAATGATGAATATATGCGCTTTGTGGATGATGATCCAATTGCGCCGCTGACTGCCGGCAGCTTCGATTGGCTGATCAAACCTGATGATCGCTCCGCACGCTTCACGCTTCGCACCTTAACAGAGGATCAGCTCATCGGCTTTGTGATCCTGCACACCATCCGTTGGGCGCAGCAGGTCGCAACCATCACCATTGGCATTGGTGAGCCTGCCTATTGGAGCAAAGGCTATGGCAAAGAGGCAATGACACTTGCCCTGAACTACGGCTTTAACGAACTTAACCTGTTTCGGATTGAGCTGTTTGTGACAGATTATAATGCACGTGCCATCGCGCTTTACGAGAAGTTGGGCTTCGTGCGCGAGGGTGTGCGTCGGCAGGCGGGCGTGCGCTATGGCAAGCGCTTCGATCTGGTGGAGTATGGCTTGCTGCGGCATGAGTGGGTGCGGGAATAGGTTCAAAGGGTGCTGATACGCTACACTCTAGCCAAACTCTGTTTAAACAGCTAAGGATTGTGTGTTATGTCTACGCGGCGTGAGAAAGATTCAGGAATCACGGAAATTACCGTGCAAGGCTATAAAGCTATTCGGCAGGCGCACACTGTCGAGATACGCCCGCTGACGATCCTTGCCGGTGCGAATAGTTCGGGCAAATCCAGCCTGATTCAGCCGCTATTGCTGCTCAAACAGACGCTTGAGGCAAGCTACGATCCGGGACCGCTGCTGCTAAGCGGACCGAATGTGAAGTTCAACCGAGCAGATGAAATGTTTTCTGTTGGACTGGAATCTCGCCAATTTGAGGTTAAAGTTCAAACAGCAAATGCTTCACGCACAGCTTCTTTTATTAGCACTGAATCAGGAACACTCGATATTCCTTATACAATTTATTCCTCGTCAGCAAGAGGACAAATTGTTATTAAGTCTGATATGCGCCAACAAGAGTTGAGGACGCTTCTCAAAGACATAGGGTTGCCACTGCCACTAAATATGTTTGCCAATGTGAAACGGCATCGGTGTTTTCTCGATGTAGGAACAGGTATTCCGCTTATTGGGAATCTTTTCGCCGAAAGCAACACCGAACAAGCCCTCCAAGACGTAATCCACCTGCCCGGCTTGCGCGGCAATCCTGAGCGTAGTTATCCTGTTGCCGCTGTTGAGGAAACCTTTCCCGGCACCTTTGAGCCATACACCGCCAGCCTGATTGCCCGTTGGCAAGAAAGTGCGTCGGAACGCCTTGAAGCACTTGCCCAAGACTTGCAAACGCTGGGTCTCACGTGGAAAGTTCAAGCAAAACGCCTTGACGATACACGGGTTGAATTGCGCGTAGGGCGGCTTAAAAAGGCGCGTCAAGGCGGTGCGAGCGACCTTGTTAGCATCGCTGATGTTGGCGTTGGCGTCTCTCAGACGCTGCCGGTGCTTGTGGCGCTGCAAGCCGCAAGGGCAGGGCAGATGGTCTATATCGAGCAGCCCGAAATTCACCTACATCCACGCGCACAGGTGGCACTGGCAAGCGTGCTTGCCAACGCTGCCAAAGCGGGCAAACAGGTTGTGGTAGAGACGCACAGCGCGCTGTTACTGCTGGCGGTGCAAACATTGGTTGCCCGCGGTGAACTTGATCCAAGTTTGGTGAAGCTACACTGGTTCAGCCGTGATGATGAGGGCGACACATATATTACATCAGCTGATTTGGATGAAAATGGCGCTTTTGGCGATTGGGCAGAAGATTTCGGCGCAGTAGAGCTAGAGGCGCAAAGCCGTTATCTGGATGCTGTTGAAGGCAAATGGCAGCAGCATGGCTAAAAAACGCCTTGTTATTGATGCCTCACTTGCGCGTTCAGCCGGTGAAACGGACAGTCTCGCCTCAAGCCGCGCACGGCACTTTCTGAACGCAGTTTTAGAAATATGTCATCGTACTATATTTACACCTGCCATCCGTGCTGAGTGGGATCGTCATCAATCGAACTTCACGCGGAAGTGGCGCGTGCAGATGCATTCGCGCAAAAAGATAGATGTTCTACCACTTGCCCAGAATGAATCTTTGCGGAAAGGGTTGCTCAAAACGGTACGTAACCTTACAAATCCTGAGGAACAGGCAAGCAATGAACGCGCCATTGAAAAAGATTGCCATCTGATAGAGGCAGCCCTTGCCGCTGATAGGATTATTGCCTCATCAGACAGGAAGGCACGCAATCTATTTGCGCGTGGATGCCAAACTGTTCATGAGATTCAACCGATCATGTGGATAATGCACGATCAGGAAGCGATGGAAAGCCTGAAAGCGTGGTTAGAAGATGGTGCGCCTGACGAAATGGTAAGGCGGCTTATGCACATCGCACCAGAGAGCGAATAGCTATCCCGCACTAGGGCATTTGCCCAAGCCTTTTGCACCTCCGTTAAAGTTTTGTTACACTCTCTGCTGCATTCAAGAGATGCTTTAGCAAGGAGTGCAAGAACTATGAATTTTCGTATGGCAAAATTTGGTATGGTGGTGTTGATCGCCTTCCTCATGATCGGCTTGGCACTGCCCAACACGGCGGATGCCCAAGAAGGCTTGCTGGCGCGTGTAGCGGCACGTGGCAACCTGATCTGTGGCGTGAATGGCGGCTTGGCGGGCTTCGGCTTGATTGCGCCGGATGGCGCAGTCACGGGCTTCGATGCTGATTTCTGCCGTGCCTACGCGGCAGCCCTCTTTGGCGATCCTGAAAAGGTGGAGTTCAAGCCCATCAGCGCGGCAGACCGCTTCCCGTCCATTCAGGCAGAGCAGATTGATGTCCTCGTCCGCAACACCACCGATACCTTTGAGCGCGATACGCGGCAGGGCGCTGATTTCGGTCCGACCATCTTCTACGACGGGCAGACCTTCCTCGTGCGCCGCGCCGATAACCTCAGCACCGTCGCTGACCTGAACGGCGCAACCATTTGCGTGATCAAAGGCACGACGACTGAGGCGAACCTCTCGGACATCATCGCCCTGAACAACATCAACGCCACCGTGACGCCCTACGACGACATTAACCTCGTCTTTGAGGCGTTCACCGCTGGCAGTTGCCAAGCAGTCACCTCTGACCGTTCCCAGTTGGCGTCCCGCCAAGCAACCTCTGCCGAGGGCCCCGCATGGGTGCTTTTTGATGAGAACTTCTCCAAAGAGCCACTAGCGCCGGTCTACAAGGCGGGCGATGCTCAGTGGGGCGATTTCATCCGCTGGGTGACCTACGCCACAATCATCGCTGAAGAGTATGGCTTGACGATGGCAAATGTGGAGGAAAAGGCAGCCGATCCGAACCTTGCACCAGAGGCAAAGCGCCTGCTGGGTGTGGAAGGCGAACTGCACACCTTCTTGGGGCTGGAGAGCAACTGGGCGATCAATGTGATCAAGGCTGTGGGCAACTACGGCGAGATTTACGAGCGCAATCTGGGCGCGCTGGGCGTAGAGCGCGGTCCGAACAAGCTGTGGACGGACGGCGGCTTGCTCTACGCACCCCCCTACCGTTAAACCGCACGCTGCTATGGGCGAGTGGTGTTATTCCCTCGCCCATCCTGTTTTATAGCGTGCGCCTAATCCCCAGCCATAGCGCACGCACAATGCCCAAAACCGCACCCCTCTGCTAGAATTCAGCCTATAACAGCCTGCTGCTTGGGAGTTAAAGTATGTCTGAAACAATTCCGCGCCCACTGCTGATGCCTGCTGACTTTCAGGGTGGGATGGTCGCCACTGAAAGTTTGCGAATGCATGTGGTGCAAGAAGGTGAGGAAGGCGCACCGTTGGTGGTGCTGCTGCATGGCTTTCCCGAAATGTGGTACTCGTGGCGTTGGCAGATCAAGGCGCTGGCGGGCGCTGGCTTCCGCGTGGCTGCGCCGGATTTGCGCGGCTACAACCTGACCGAACGCCGTCCGCCCTATGATCCGTTCACGTTGGCAAAAGATGTTGTCAACCTGATCCGTGCGCTGGGCTACGAACAGGCGCACGTCGTTGGGCATGACTGGGGCGGGCTGATTGCGTGGTTAGTCGGCGCTCTTTTCCCAGAGGTGATCAAAAAACTGACCATCCTCAATGTGCCACATCCGTCTGTGGTCTCAGAGGTGCTGCGCCGCTTGTTCTTCAAGCAAATTGGGCGCAGTTGGTATATGTACTTTTTCCAGCTGCCGCACTTGCCCGAGCGCACCCTGTCTCAGAACAACTTTCGTGCGTTGGCTGGCAGCCTAAAACGAGGCACGCCCAACGGCATCAGCAAGGCAGAACTGAACGTTTTCCGCGAGGCTTGGGCGCAAGAGGGCAGCCTGAGCGCCGCGCTGAACTATTACCGCCAATTCTTTCGGCACGCCCGTGCCTTGCTGCGCCGCGATCTGACCATCCGCGTGCCAACACGCTTGATCTGGGGCGAGCCTGATTTCGCCCTGACTAAAGAAACAGCTGAATGGTCTAGGCAATATGTGGAAGGCGGCTTGCCGATAGACTACATCCCGAACAGCGGGCATTTTGTGCAGCAGGATCAGCCTGAGCGCGTGAATGATCTGCTGATCGCGTGGCTGCGTGATGCCTAGCCGCGCTTGCCCTCCACACTGATAATGTAGCGAATGGCGTTGCCGCCTAGCTCTGGAAAGACCACCTCAAAACGCGCTGCCTCGCCCGGCAGCAGCATGGGACGGTTTAGGAAGGCGCTGTCGGTGGCAACCACGCGCCCTTGATCATCTAACACGGCGATGATGACTTTCACAAAAGCGGCAGCGCCCTGCGTCTGGTTGACAATATCACCGCTGACGGTCAGAAAGCCGTTGGCGTTATAGCGAGCGATCTCGTTGCCGCGAATGAAGGCAGTTTCACCTAGGTAGTTTTGTAGGGCAAATTCAGCGTGACGGGCGGCGCTGTGCAGCTCATAGCGGACGGCGCGGCTTGGTTTGCCGCCGCGAAAGCGGATCGAGAATGGCGTGCTGAAGCCGTTCTCTAGCACTTCCGTGCTTAAGACCGTTGCCTGTTCGCTGAGCTGGGCGTCGTTGGCATCGAAGAAGAGCGCCGTCACACGGATTGCCTCCAGCGGTGCGCCGGCGGCGTTCGTCACTAAGCCGTTAATCACAAAATCGCCGTTGGGTGCCGTCCATGTGTGCAAGCCGCTAAAGATGAGCGCGCCAACCTCTGCAATAGGCATTTCAGGTGCGGCACGCAGATCGCCCACGCTGAGCGCTGCACGCGGATCAACGCGCAGGGTGTTGATCACGGCGCGCAGCGTGTTCAGGGCTGCCTCATCCAGATCAGTCACATCTGCCTCAAGCACGCTTAAGAAAGTGCCATCCGCCTGTAGGAAGGTGTTCAGCGTGCGTGCGCCAATGCCCGTCTGCCGCACGCCAACGATTCGCCAACTGCCATCCCCTTGTGCTGCACGGCTGCTCTCTACATAGTTCGCACCGTGAAACGCCTCAAGATAGTGATCAATCTGCTCAATGAGCGCTGTGGCACTCAGCGGGCTGCCCACATTCAGCACATAGACGCTCAAGGGCAGGCTGTTGGTGTTCGGCGCTGAAAATTCTGCCCGTGCGGCTGTATTATCGCTCAGATCGCGCACCGACCATTCTGATGGCAGCCGCAGCGTAAACACGCCGCTCGGATGCCGATAGGTGCGGAAGTCGCTATCGGGCGGCAGCGGTGTTGCCACCAACACAGCGGGCGCAGTGCTACAGCCAACCAGCAGCAGCACAAGGGCAATCAACAGAGCAAAGCGGCGCATGGTCACTCCGTGCAAGGTCATGTCATGGGGCGCACTTCAACGATCAAGCCTTCACACCAGCCATACTTGGCGTCCATCAGGGCAAGCACACGCTCTGCAATCGAATCGTCGCCAGGGACGACACGCGCAAGTGCTTGGGTGAGCACCGCCGTCTGATCAGCACGCTTGCCAACGCTAAACTGCACGTGCGGCATCTGGCGCAAATTCTTGACCCAGTCAGCACGCTCATAACCGCCGGAAAGCATATAGTGGCAGCCGCCATGTTCCACAAACCAAATCTCGATCTGGTGCGGCAAGCCGCTTTTGCGCCCAACCGTCGTTAGATAGAGGAAAATTTCCTCAGGGTTGCTATCGCTCATCGTTCCCTCACTCATTTGGGAGGCATTGTAGCGCGCCGATGCCTACTTAGGCAACTTACACAGCGCCCGCTGAACTTTGGTATAATAGATATTCTGATGAGCATACACTTTTGAAGGATTACCCATGCACCCGAAAGATCGGCTGCAAGAAGACCTGAAGGCGGCGATGAAAAGTGGCGATGCGCCGCGCCGTGATGCGCTGCGCTTGATCACATCTGCCATTAAGCAAGAAGAAGTGGATGGGCGCAAGACGCTTAGTGAAGAGGATGTTGTGGCGTTGCTGATGCGTGAGGCGAAAAAGCGCCGCGATAGCATCGAAGAGGCAGAGCGGCTAGGGCGCACCGAGACCGTCGAAAAAGAACAGTTCGAGCTAGGCATCATCGAGTCGTATCTGCCACAGCAGCTTAGCCGCGAGGAGCTGGAGGCAGAAGTGCGCCGCGCTATTGAGGAATCTGGCGCCAAGACGGTAAAAGAGATGGGCAACGTCATGAAAGTGCTAATGCCGCGCATCAAAGGGCGTGCTGAAGGTAAACTCGTCAATGATGTGGTGAAGGCACTGCTGAGCTAGCCTCATCAAGGCACACTCAGCTTGAACGAACGCACATTCAGCGGTGAAAGTGAGGTGGCGTGATGACCATTAAGCACTTCCGTTTGGCGATCACATGGCAGCAAGTGCAGTGGGCTGTGCTTGGTGCAGCCTTCCTAAGCGCAGCCAGCGCCATTGTTGCTTTCACCACACTCACACCGGCAGCACCAGTGACGCTTGGCGTTGGGCAGGTGGCGCCCTACGATATTCTGGCGCCCATCAGCCTGACCTATGAGAGCGATGTGCTGACGCGCCTTGCCCGTCAGGCTGCTGCCGATGCTGTGCGCGATGTCTATGATCCGCCGAACCCAAGCGTGCTGCGCCAGCAAGTGCAACACGCCCGCGATGTGCTAACCTATATAGAAAATGTGCGGAGCGATCCGTATGGCAGCCTAGCGCAGCGCGTTGCTGATTTGCGCGCCATTGAAGGCTTCAGCCTGAACGACGATTTGTCCGTAACGCTGCTCAGGCTTGGCGAGCGCGAATGGCGCGATGTAGATGCACAGGTGATCGCACTGTTAGAGCGCACCATGCGCGACCAAATCCGTGAGGACACGCTGCCCGATGTCTTAGCACGCCTGCCCAACTTGGTCAGTTTTACAGTCAGCGAGACCCAAGCGGCTGTGATCGTTGGTGTGGTTCGGAATCTGATCAAGCCAAATGCTTTCCTAAATGAAGAACGCACTCGCACCGCACGGCGCACCGCCTTTGATGCCGTGCAGCCCGTCACGCGGAACTTCTTGCAAGGGCAGGTCGTGGTGCGTGGTGGCACCATCGTCTCTGAGGCAGACCTTGAAGCCCTGACCAAACTCAAGCTGATCCAGCCGCCCGATCAGCGCTTACGCATTCTTGGGGGCGCCCTGATGGCAGTCCTGCTCATCACCATGTTAGGCGTGATCTACGCACGGCGCTACCATCCGAACCTTGTGGCAAATGTGCCGCTGCTCATCTTTCTGGGCAGCCTGTTCCTGATCTTCCTTGCCGGCGCACGGCTGTATAACTTGCCTGATTTCTTCCTCTCGCGGGTCTATCCGGTGGCAGCCTTTGCGCTGATCGTGGTAGCGCTGACCGAAGCACGGGCAGCCTTTGCAGCAAGTTCGGCGCTGGCACTGCTGATCGGCTTAACGCTGAACGCCTCGCTAGAGGTCACGGTGTTGGCAGGTGCAGGCAGTGTGGCGGCGATCCTCTCGCTGCGGCGCGCCGAACGGCTAGAGAGCTACTTCATGGCAGGCTTGGTGATCGGCGGTGTGAATATCGTGGTTGGGCTGCTCTTCGGGTTGTTGCAGAATGCGGCTGATCCGACGCGCCTGCTGCTGGTTATCCCTGCCAGCTTGCTCAACGGCATTTTGGCGGCGGGCTTGGGCTTGGTCGGCTTATACTTGGGCAGCAGCCTGCTGAACATGCCGAGCAGCATTAAGCTGCTGGCGCTCTCGCAGCCAAGCCAGCCGCTGTTGCAACGCCTGCTGCGCGAGGCACCGGGCACCTATCAGCACAGCTTGCAGGTGGCAAACCTTGCTGAGCTGGCAGCCGAACGCATTGGCGCAGACGCACAGCTAGTGCGCGTTGGCGCGCTCTACCACGATATTGGCAAGCTCCACGCACCACTGTTTTTTGTGGAAAATCAGGCGGAAGGCGTTAATCCTCACGAAACGCTCTCGCCGCGTGATAGCGCACGCATCATCATCGCCCACGTGGTGGAAGGCGAAAAACTGGGACGCCGTGAACGGCTGCCCACTGTCTTTATTGATTTCATTCGAGAGCATCACGGCACCACGCGCACGCTGTATTTCTACAACAAGGCTGTGGAAGCTGCCAACGGTGACGAGAGCGCCGTGAACCCTACCTATTTCACCTATCCCGGTCCGCGCCCACGCAGCCGCGAGTCGGCAATCCTCATGCTTGCCGATACCAGCGAGAGCGTCATCCGCAGCAAGCGCACACGCGATAAGCAAGAAATTGCGGATGTTGTTCAAGAGATCATCCGCACACGCCTCACCGACGGTCAGCTTGACGAAAGCGGCTTAACCGTGAACGATCTGAAGATTATTCAAGAGGTGTTCGTCTCTAGCCTGCAAGGTGTCTTCCATCCACGCATTGCCTACCCAACGCTGCCACCACGCGATACGCAAGAGGTGAAGGCGCTGCCTGCCACACTATCACCCACCGAAGAAAGGGCAACGCCATGATCAAATATGAGATTGGTATGATGATTGACAGGGCATTCTATCCGCTTGTGCCGCGCAAGCAGCTCTCAAAAGCGCTAAAGCGCGTGCTGCAAACGCACCATGTGCCATCAGGTGCAGGCATACGCCTTAAAATCACTGATGACGCGGAAGTGCGTGCGTTCAATAAACACTATCGCGGTGTGGATGCACCAACCGATATTCTCTCGTTTCCCGCTGAGCAATTTTCTGAGAAAACGCTGGAGGACATGCGCGCTGCGGCAGCCCTGCTTGGTGAAGCCGCTCAACAAGAATTGGCTGAGATTGCCGAGAAGCCGTATCTTGGCGATCTGATCATCGCTATGCCCTATGTGCAGCGCCACGCCGCCGAGTTGGGACATCCATTGGCAGATGAATTGGTGCTGTTGGTGGTGCATGGCGCGCTGCATCTGCTCGGCTATGACCACGATAACGCCGAAAATCAGGCGCGTATGTGGCAAAAACAAGCAGAACTGCTGGCAGATTTAGGTATCGTCAGCATTAACGTCCCGCTATTCACATTTGGAGATTCCAATGAAGACGCCGACGCAGACTGAGACGGACACCGCATCGCCCGATGCAAGGCGCCCGCGCTTTGTCTTTCATCCTGATACTTTAGAAACCTTGAATGCCCGCCCTGAAGATTACAGCCCAATTGTTAGCACCACCCGCTTGAACAGCCTGCGCTATGCCCTAGCAGGCTGGCTGTATATGCTGCGCTATCAGAAAAACACACGCATTCAAGCGGTTTTCTCGGTTGCCACGATGGCGCTTGCCCTGTGGCTGGGCTTGCCGCCGCGTGATTGGGCAGTCCTTGTGTTGATCATCACCATCAACTGGATGGCAGAGTTTATCAACGCCGCGCTTGAAGCGGTGGTCAATTTGGCGAGTCCGCAACTTCACCCGATGGCGCGTGTTTGCAAGGATGTTGGTGCAGCGGCGGTGTTGTTGGCCTCCGTGGCGGCGGTCATTATCGGTGCCTTCATCTTTGTGCCACCGCTGCTAGAGCGCCTGCTGCCCGTCTTAATGCCATAAAGCAGCACGTTTGTGCCAATTGTGTTACAATGCCGCCTGAGGCTCGGAAAGTTCCACTAGAAGCATACGCATGTTCCCAAGAGAAACGCGCCGCAACGATACGAATGTCGTTCGCTGGCTCTTGATCGCCTTCACACTGGTGATCGTCTTGATGGCGATCTGGTTAGTGCGGGATGTGCTGCTGCTGTCTCTAACAGCAGTCATTTTTGCGATCCTGCTCACCACGCCGATCCGCTTTTTTGTGCGGCACGGCTTCAACCGTATTGTGGCAGTGCTGCTGACTGTCTTCCTGATCAGCTTGGTGATCGCAGCAGCTTCGGCGTTGGCGTTGCCTGATCTCTTTGAGCAGTTTCGCATTTTGGTGGTGCAAACGCTGCCTTCGGCAGGGCAAGTGCTTCAGCGCGAACTCTCCCCCGAAAACCTAACGCTGCGTTTTCCCTTCCTGCGTGATTTTATGACGGAAATGAGCCTTGCCGATCTCACCAACCAGCTTTCGCAGCAGATCGTCAGCGGTTTGGCAACAGTCAGTGGGCAAGTGTTCCCGTTCGTCACCAACTTGTTTTCGGCGGTCTTCAGCCTGCTGATTGTCATCTTCCTGAGCATCTACTTCGTGGCGGATCCTGATCCGCATTGGCGCGGGTTGCTGCGCCTTGTGCCGATTGGCTACCGTCCGCGTGCGCGTGAAATCTTGCTGAGTTTGGATTACACGCTGCGCCAGTTCCTGCAAACGCAGATCATCCTTATGATCCTGACTGGTACCTTGACGACAATTGCCATGCTGGTGCTAGGCTTGCCATTAGCAGGCGTGCTAGGCGTGATCAGCGGCTTGTTCTCGTTCGTGCCGAATTTCGGTCCGTTAGCGGCGTTAGTGCCCGTCCTAGCGGTAACGATCCTCAACAGCCCTGAAAAAGTGCTGTTGGTGCTGTTGGTCTACTTCGGCATTCAATTTGTGGTTGGGCAGATTGTTGCGCCGCTGCTGCTTGGCAAGGAAATTCAATTACCGCCGGCGATCATCCTGCTCTCGCAGATCATCTTTGGCATCTTCTTCGGCTTTTTAGGGCTGCTGCTCTCGGTGCCGCTGGCAGCGATTGGCGTCGTGCTAATCCGTGAGGTCTACGTGCGTGATGTGCTGGGCGATACGGAAGCCAGTCTGCGCGTGACGCAAGAGTACGAGCGCGTCTTGGATTAGCGCCACGCGCAATGGTTGCCGTTGCCTTACTGTGAGGTGTTATCGCCCAATTCGCGCTGCACTTGCAGCCAAGTGCGGTAGCGATCCTGCTCATCAGGAATCAGTTCAGGGCGCACCGGCACGTTATAGGTAAACTGTCCGCCATCGGCAGCGCGCATCCCGAAGTAGTGGACGCTATCACGCGGCACGCTGGAGAGAATGCCCGGCGAATGCGTATTGACCAAGACTTGGCGCAGCAGCGGATTTTGCCCGCCTTCAGGCACCTCTCGCTCAAAGTCAAGCGCGAGCGCATATAGCACAGTGACCATATCCGCCAAACGCAGCGGCTGAATGCCGTTCTCTGGTTCCTCAAAGCAGATCACACCGCGATGTTTGGCATCGTGGCGCAGGGCTGCCAACCCAAGCAAGCGCAGCGTGCCATCGCTCAGCACTCGTGAGCTAAAGCGCGTGCCATCCTGCCCGATCAACTCCACCAGCAGCCGATCACCGCTGCTCAGCGTCTTAACTTCTACCGCCTTTACGTTGGGCAGCATGGTCTGCATCACCTGTGCGATGTTCGCCGCTGCCTCAGGCTGATCGCGCAGCAAGCGCGCCAGCACAACGGGCAAATTGGACCCATCCGAATGCAGCTTCGGCGCTGCATCTGCCGCGCAGGGCTGCCGCAGTGACTCGGCGTTGAAGCGCAGAAAACGCCAATTTTGCATCGCTTGCCGCACCGCCTGAATGGTTGGATAGCGCACAGGATCAGCCGTGCCGAGCGCGCTCTTTTGCAGGTCGCCAACCTTCACGCCTTCGCGCCCACCGGCAAGCGTATCCTGATTGCGGTAGATCGTCGTTCCTGCTTCTTCGCCCACAGTAGCAATGTATGGCGGACGTTTCTCGCGCAGCAGCCACGCTTTGCGCGCTTTGGTCGGAATGTTATCTTTATACCAAGCGTCTTTTGCCTCAGGCAGTGGCAGTAAGGATTCCGCCGTGATGTGTGCGCTTTCGCCGCGCCGTTCAATGGTCAGTTCATAGCGCAGGCGCGTATTAGTTGGCGCAAAAGGCTTATCGTTGGCGCCGATCACTTCCCGATCCAGCAAAAGTTCGGCGGCAAGCTGAATGCGCTCGGCACGGCTGCCATCAGCCCGCAAGGTGAATAGCTCTAGCGGCTCGCCGCGTGCGTGCAGCATAGCGTCTTCCAGCGAATCGCCTTCGGCAAGGCGCGCCAACAATGTGATGGCGTCAAACAGGTTCGTCTTGCCGACGCCGTTCGGTCCGATGAAGACCATGAACGGACGGAAGTCCATCGCAAAGTTGCGGAATGCCTTGAAACCGTCAAGTTCTAAGCGTGTGAGCATGTTCTCTACTTTTCCTGAGGTGCGTCGCGCTCAAGGATGAGCGTCACTGGTCCATCATTTGCTAATTCTACCAACATTTTCGCGCCGAAGATGCCTGTCTCCACGCGCTGCACGCCTGCTTGCCGCAAAAAGCCAACAAATTGATCGATCAGCGGTGCGGCGATGGCTGGCGGTGCAGCCTCGATGAAACTCGGACGGCGCTGCCCAACGGCATTTCCGTAGAGCGTGAACTGCGAGACGACCAACGCACCGCCGCTAATATCGAGCAGGGAACGGTTAAACTTATCTTCGGCATCGGCAAAGACGCGCAGCACGGCGATCTTTTCGGCAAGCCATTTCGCCTCTGCTGCTGTGTCGCCGTTGCGGACTCCAATCAAGATCAGGAAGCCTTGCTCAATCGCGCCAACCACCTGATCGTCTACCGTTACGCTGGCGTGTGTAACACGCTGCAACACCACCCGCATTGCTTACCCTCGTTTCAAACGCCGCAAAATGCCCGCTGGAATGCTCCGTGCCTCTGGCACGCCCAGCAAGACCGCCAAGCCCTGATAGAGCAGCGCGCCAAGCGGCACACACACCACCACAATCAGCACAGGCGGTGTTTCGGCAAGCAGGCGCGCTGCCAGCCAAACGCCCACACCCATGCCCAGCGCTGCCAAGAAAGCACGCCCTGCCATGCCTAGCACTGCCCGATCTTCTAGCGAGGCAATCTTGCGGCGCAGCCACAGCCATAAGACGCTGCTCTCGATCAGGGTGGTCAGCGCGTTTGCCAATGCCAAGCCGCCGTGCGCGCCCTGCCCTTCCAGACCGCCGCGCACCACCTGAATCAGCAGCAGGCTGAGCGCCACATTCAGCGCCAAGCCACCCACTGCCACCGAGACCGGCGCAAGCGTATTTCGCAGGGCATAAAAGGCGCGTGCCAACAACTCTTGCAAGGCAAAGGCTGCCAAGCCCGCGGCAAAAAATGCCAATGCCCAAGCAGTGGCGATGGTGTTGGTTGCCGTCCATGCGCCGCGCTCAAACAGCACATGGATCAAGGGCTGCGCCAACACAATCAGCCCGAACGTGGCAGGCAGCGCCACAAACAGCACGCCGCGCAGTGCGGTTGCCAACGTGCTGCGGAAGCGATCCAAATCGCCGCGTGCGCCATACAACGAAAGCGTTGGGAAAATGGCGGTGCCAGCGCTCTGTGCCACCACGCCCAGCACCACAAACATCAGCGTGAAGGCAACGCTGAGCGCGGTAAGGCTGCCCTCAGGCATGGCAGAGGCAAGGATGATGTTCACCACAAAGTTCAACTGCACGGCTGCCATACCGATCAGGCGCGGCAGCATCAGGCGTGCGATCTCGCCGATTCCATCCGTGATTAGCACGCCATCAGGGCGCAACTGCGCTGCAAACGGGCGCAGCGAAGGCACTTGGATCAGTAAGTGCAGCGCAGCACCAAGCACCGCGCCCCACGCCAAGCCATGCACACCCATGCTCGGCGAGAGCAGCAACGCGCCAAAGATCAAGCCGACGTTGTTCATGCTTGGCGCAAGGGCAGGTGCTAAAAAGCGCTGATTGGCATTCAGGATCGCCATAATCAAGCCGCTGGCGCTGAAAATTGCAACCGTGATCAGCATGATCTGCATCAGGTCGGCGGTCAGTTGCTTTTGGGCAAGGCTTGCCTGCGGCGTGAGGATTGAATCCACGAGCGGGAAAGCGATCAGTGCCGCGCCAACCGAGAGCAGCAGCGCGATCAGCGTGATGAGCGTCAGCGTGGCACGCGCTAAGCGCCAAGCGGCTTCGCTGTTGCCTTGTGTGAGGTGGCGGCTAAAGACAGGGATGAAGGCAGAGCCGAGCGCACCGCCCGCCACAAGGGTAAAGAGCATCTCTGGCAGGCGGTAGGCGGCGTAGAAGGCATCCAGCGCGGTGCCAGCGCCAAAAACAGACCCGATGATCATGCCGCGCAGCAAGCCTAGCCCGCCGCTCCAGACGAAAGAGAGGGCAATGATCGCTGAGGCGACGCGCAACTGTGCTGCGCTCAGCGCTCTGCCTTCAGTTGTGCTTGTCTCTGTCATCGCCCCTCTGGTGTGCCGAGCCTGTGCCTAAACGCGGCATAAGCATAGCACAGAGGACGGCTATGTGCCTAGTGTTGTGCGCTGCGCTGCTGCAAGCGCTGATCGGCAGTTGGATCAACACCCAAGTTGGCGGTGATCGCCACTTCTTCCGCATCAAAGGGGCGGCTGAGTGCCGTCGTCAGCACCTTCACCTCAACGCCTTCCGCTATCTGCACATAGGCAATGCCCTGCGCTGCTTCCATGCGCGTCAGCGTGCCAACCAAGCCACCCGCCGTGATCACTTCATCACCCACAGTCAGGGTCTGCACATACTTGTTGTGCTTGCGAAACATGCGTTGGCGCGGCAAAATCACGAATGACCAGTAGGCAGCCAGCACAATCAGCATCACGAATGAAAAGCCGATAAATTCACCCATTTGGTGGTATCCTCTCTGAGAGTTTCTTCAGAGAGGATTATAAGGGCGCGCCGCAAAATTCGCCCCTTGTCTATTCTGAACAAGCGTTCTATAATATTACTATAGAGTCTGTGGCAGAATTAGAGTGCTTCCCATAGACCAGCAGCACGCCGCAGAACGGCGAGAAGGACGGCAAGCCATGACCTTTCAACAGTTGATCATCGTGGGCAATGTCGGGCGTGATCCAGAATTCAAGTATCTTGAAAGTGGGATCGCAGTCTGTTCATTTTCAGTAGCAGTCAGCAAGGTGACGGGACGCGGCGAACAGCGTAAGGAAAAAACGACGTGGTTCCGCGTGACCATTTGGCGTGAGCGAGCCGAAACAGCCAGCCAACTCATCAAAAAAGGGCAGCGTGTTCTGCTCGTGGGTGAGGTAGAAGCAAGGGCTTACACCGATAAGGACGGCAAACCGGCTGCCTCGCTTGAGATGACTGCCAACGAATTCAAGCTGCTGAGCGCTAAGGGCGACACAGAAGGCGACCCAGCGGCGGCTGCCTCAGGCAGGCGCCCAGAGGGTGACGAAGGCGACTACGGCGATACACCGGACGATCTGCCCTTTTAGGCAAAGTTCAGGTCTCTCAGCAGCTTTTCTGAAGCATTTGCAAACCTGAGGAAAAGCAGCCTTATGAACGGTCATGATTTGCTGGCGCTCGGCTATCCGCTGGGCAAGGCAATTGGAATTGGATTGAAAGTGGCAGCTGAGGCTGCCGCACAAGGCATCGCTGAAGATGCCATCTTGGTGGCGTTGCGGGCGGTGCTGGCAGAACCAGAAGCCTACAGCGACGATCCACTTTACAAAGGGCTTGCCAAAGAGCTGATCCGCGTGCGCGAACAGCCACAGGCATATCAGTTGGATACCTACGCGCCCTATCAGATCTGGGGGCGCGAGAACATCGAACACGGCGCGTTGCAGCAGATGGAACGTGCGGTGCGCTTGCCAATCTCGGTGCGCGGCGCGCTGATGCCCGACGCACATCAGGGCTATGGCTTGCCGATTGGCGGTGTGCTGGCAACGCACAACGCGGTGATTCCCTACGCCGTCGGCGTGGATATTGCCTGCCGTATGCGCCTGACGATCTTCGACACACCACCGCACGTCTTGGAGCAGAAAAAAGAGCGCTTCCGCAAAGCGCTGGAGGAAAATACCTGCTTTGGTGCGGGCAACGCTTGGTCAACGCCGCGCCAACACGCCGTGCTGGACGATCCGACTTGGCAAACGCACCCAGTGGCGCGTCGCCTTAAGGATATTGCATGGAAACAACTCGGCACTAGCGGATCGGGCAACCACTTTGTGGAGTTCGGCGCGCTCACCATCACTGCACCCTTCGAGACGCCAAGCGGCAGCGTGCCTGTTGGCAAATATCTGGCGCTGCTCAGCCACAGCGGCAGCCGCCGTTTCGGCTACGAGATTGCCAACCACTACACGCAAATTGCCATGAATAGCCATCGCGGCTTGCCGAAAGACTTTCAACATCTGGCATGGCTCGATCTAGACTGGTCAGCCGGCGCCGAATACTGGGAGGCAATGCAGTTGGCAGGGCGCTATGCCAGCGCCAACCATGCCATCATTCACGCGCAGTTGGCAGAGGCAATCCGCCTGCCTGTGCTAGGTGGTGTGGAGAACCATCACAATTTCGCTTGGTCCGAACTCATAGACGGGCAAGAGCTGATTGTGCATCGCAAGGGTGCAACGCCTGCTGGCGAAGGCGTGCTAGGCGTTATTCCGGGCAGCATGAGCGCGGCGGGCTACGTGGTGCGTGGGCGTGGCGTCGCGGCGGCGCTAAACAGCGCTGCGCATGGCGCCGGGCGGCGCATGAGCCGTGCAGAGGCATTCAAGCGCTTTGATTGGAACATCGTCACCCGCAAACTCAAGGACAAGGGCATTGAGGTGCTTTCTGCTGGCTTGGATGAAGTGCCAAACTGCTACAAAGACATTGAAGAGGTGATGGCAGCCCAAGCTGATCTTGTGGAGACGCTGGCTGCCTTCCAGCCCAAGCTGGTTAAGATGGATGGATCGCCGCGCCAAAGCTACCACCCTGAAGATTAGCGCACTCAGGCTGCTGTGAGCGCACATTTTCCGTAGGGACGTAAGGTGCGTCCCTACACAGCATTACGTCTGCCACAGCCGATTTTCCCCTTGCCCGAACGCACCTGCCGCGTTATTATGCCTAAGCATATTCGCTGCGCCTACTCACGAAAGAATCAAGGGCGCTGGGCGCTCAAAAGACTCAACGCATATAAACTGTACGCCGCGTCAACAGGTGCGGATAGCTTCTAAAGGCAACTGCTACCATGCTCTCAGATGTTTCTATCGGAATCGCTTTTTTGGCGGGCTTGTTATCGTTCATCTCGCCCTGTGTGCTGCCGCTCATCCCTGCTTATATCGGCTACCTGACGGCGCGTGCCAGTGGGCAAGCCGCGCTCGAAATGCAAAGCAGCGGCGCGGCGCTCAGCCTGAGCCGTGCCAACCGCTTGGTCGTCTTTCTGCATGGCGTTGCCTTCGTCTTAGGGTTCACAATTGTCTTTGTTGGGCTGGGAATGCTGATCAGCGGCGGCTTTCGGCTCATTGTTGGGCAAGAGGCTGCCAATGTTGTTGGAAGCGGCGCACGCGATCTGCAAGTCCTTTTGGCGCAGGTTGGCGGCGTCATTGTGATCTTCTTCGGCTTGCACATCATGGGCGCCACGGGCTGGTTGCTGCGCCGTTTGGTCTACAACGTGAATTGGTCGGGCTTGGGCGGCTTTGGCGCAGCGCTGAAAGGCTTCTTTGAGCGCCTGCTTGGGCTGCTGTATGCCGATACGCGCCGCCAAGTTGATCCGCGCAATCCGTATGGCTTTCTTGGCTCAACACTGATGGGCATGGTCTTTGCGGCTGGTTGGTCGCCGTGCATCGGTCCAATTCTCGGCGCGATCCTAACGGTCTCCATCTCAGCAACATCCAGCAGCGAGTGGTGGGCAGCCGGTGGCATGTTATTGGTCTATTCGCTTGGTTTGGGCGTGCCGTTCTTGCTGGCAGCCATCGCCATAGACCGCACACGTGGCTTGATGAAGCGCCTGCAAAAGCGGATGCGCCTGATCGAGGCGGTAAGCGGCAGCTTCCTGATTTTTGTGGGTGTGCTGCTCATCAGCGGTGAGTTGGCGCGCCTTGCGAATGTTGGCGGCGGCGTTGCCGATTTCACCTACAACCTGCAAGAATGCACAGTCAGCGCCTTCCGCGGCGAGATTGCTTGGAGCGAACACGGGACGTGCATGGGAATAGGTCACGGCGCATTTCTGCGGCAGAAGGCGCTGGCAAATCCGCCTGAGAGCGGTGCAGCCCTGCCAACACCAAGCGTTCCCGAAGATTTGGTTGACCGCGCCATCGGCATTGAAGTTGGCTTGAAGGCGCCCAACTTCACCACCACGCTTTTTGATGGCAGCAGCGTTGATCTTCGCAGCTTTGAAGGAAAATTCGTCATCCTGAATTTTTGGGCAAGCTACTGTGCGCCTTGCCGCGAGGAAATGCCCTTCTTCCAAACGCTGAGCGAGAAATATGCCGATCTGACTGTGCTTGCCATCAACACCATTGAAGTTAGCCCAGAGGCTGCCCGCCAATTCGCTGCTGATCTCGGTTTGAACTTCCCGCTTGGCACCGATGCGCGCAACCAAATTAGCAGGCAGTACGACGTGAAAGGCTTGCCCGTCACCTATGTGCTAGGGCGGGATGGCGTCATCTTGAAGCGCTTCTACGGCGCGGTGAACTTTGCGAACTTTGAGGCAGAAGTGCGCGGTTGGCTAGGCATTTCGGGCGAATAGCGCGCCTTGCGGCGGCGGCGTTCTGTGCGGTTACGGCGTTCGCGCTTATCGCGGCGGCAGGCTTGCCCGATCTTGGCGTAATAACGAGCCTTCAGCAAAGCGGCGTGCCAACATTGCAAGGCGAGACGCTGACAGGGGAACTTTTCAACGTGGCGGCATGGCGTGGCACGCCGATCATCCTGAATTTTTGGGCAAGTTGGTGTGTGCCTTGCCGTGAAGAGCTGCCTGCCTTGCAAAAGCTGCATCAGGCAGGCGTGCGTGTGGTTGGCGTGAACGTGGGTGAGCCACAAGCGCTTGCCGCAGACTTTGCGGCTGCTTATGGTGTCACCTTTCCCAACCTTTCGGATGTAGATTACTACTGGCTGCGCGTCTTTCGAGTCCGCACACTGCCAACCACATTCTTCATCGCGGCGGATGGCAGCCTCCGCGAAGTGGTGAACGGCGGCATGAGCGCCGCTGAACTGGCTGCCAAAGCCGCTGATCTAGTCAAGCCTTAGCTGATCATAGCGCAGCAGGAAATTTGGTTCGATCAGGATGCCGCTCACGCCTTGCGCTGCATAGAGCGTTTGATCGCTTTGCCACAGTGGAATAACCACCAAATCGCGCAGTGCCAAAGCCTCTAGCTGCTCGTAAGCGTTGCTTTGGGCTGCCGCTGCCAGGAGTGCCGCTGCCTGTGTGCTGTCATATTCAGCACCAACTGCCAACGCGCCGGTCAGAAGCGGCTCAAAGTAGGCGTGCGGGTGCGGCACAAGCGGCGTCCAGCCGATGATGAGCAGGCGGAAGGCGCGCCGCTGAATCTGATCGCGGAAGGTGCGCGGCTCAGTCTCTTGAACGGCGAAGCGCAACGCATCTATGTTGGTTGTTTCGGCAAAGAGGCGCGCCGCAGCCGTCAGGGTAGCATCGCCATAAAGCAGGCGTGCGGTTTGCACTTCGCTGACGATCTGGTTAAAGCGCGAGTAGCCACCGCTTTCAAGGGCAGCGCGCAGCCTTTCAGCCTCAAAGGTTGGGTAGCGCGGCGCGTCGGCGCGGCTGAACGGCGTGAAGGTTTCCAGTGGTGTGCCATAGCCGTCTAAGCCATCCCGCACGGCGCGCTCACGGTTCAGGCTGAGCGCCAGCACACGGCGCGCTGCCAAATCGCCAAACGGCTCACGGCGCTGCCCTACGACCAGATAAAAAACTTGTAGGCTTGGTGCGCGCTGCGGTTGGAAGGTCTCAGCGGGCAGTGCAGCGCCATCAGCCAGCGCCATGCCGCGCCATGCCACCTGAATCTCGCCGCGCTTAAGCGCTTCGCGCAGGGCTGCCGAATTCGGATAGCGGCGCAGCGTGATGATCGGTGTCTGTGGCGGTGCGCCGCGCCATGCCGCGTCAGCCGTCAGCGTGTACGCCTCAAAGCTGACGCTGCTCAGGCGATAAACGCCGTTGCTATACACTGAGTCGGCGTTGGGCTGGCGGATGAGCCGATCTGCGGGAAAGCTCTGCGGATGCACTGGAAAGAAGGGCGGCAATGCCACCAACTGCCACACAAACGGGATCGGTTTGGTGAGCGTAAGCTGCAACGCACCAGCCTCATCCACGGCGGCGGCGCGCACATAGGGCGCTATCAGAGCAGCGGCGCGTCCGTTCAGGCGCAGCACACGGTTGATTGAATCGGCAAAGGTTTGGGCAGTGATCGGTGTACCGTCGTTAAAGGCAGCCTTAGGGCGGATGCGGAAAGTATGCGTCAAGCCGTCGGCGCTCACTGCGTGCGACTCGGCAAGGGCAAGTTGATAGTTTAATGTGCCATGCACTTGGCGTGTTAAGCCTGTGTAGAGGTGCGTCAGCACTTCCCATTCAAAAAAGCTGTCCGCGTCGGCGGGATCAAGGTTCACCAATGGCTCCAGCGTGCCGATGGTCAGGGCAGCTTGGGCGTGGGTAGGTGGCAGCAGCGCACCGAACAGCGCGGCGGCAAGGGTGATTAGCAGCAGGCATTTGAAGCGATGCATAAAAACGCTCATTTCAGCAGGAAAAAATTAACCGCCGGGCGGCTGCGTAGCAATCGGTGCAGCGGGCGCGCCGCCGCCACCGCACTGCCGCAAGCCATCTTGAAATTGGCTGGCAAGCACGCCATTGGCATCTAGGCGTGCGCCCTCACGCAGCAGTGGTAGGGCATCATTGCAGCGGTTAAGCAAGCTGAGCGAAAGCCCTGCCACAAGGTAGGCAGCCGGGTCTTGCGAGCCGTACTCAATCGCCTGGAGGGCAACTTCGGCGGCGCGCTGATAGTTTTGGGCGCGGTACAGCACTGTGCCGAGCCAGCGCAGGCACTTGGTCTGTTTGGGATCAATGTCGCGGCAGCGCTCTAGGTAAGTGCGCGCCTGATTTGGGTCACCACGATTAAGGTAGATGCGCCCAAGCAGATAAGGGTTGATCGGATCGTCTTTATCGCGGTCGAATGCCTCTTGCAGCACGCTAATTGCCTTGTCAGAGTCGCTGCGGTTTAGGTAGTAGCCGGCGATCCACTGCGCGATGTAGCCACGCGGCGCGGAAGGCTCGCTCTGCGCGACGCGCCAAGCCTCTTCGTAGGCACGGATCGCCTGATCGCCACTGGTGCGGCTCAGGACGTTGCCTTGCACCACATAGGCAAAGGCAAGGGCGGTCACATCAACGGGATTGCTGGTTTTAGAGGCTTCAATGGCTTCTTCGGCGTAGCGCGTTGCATCTTCGGGACGATCCAGATCGTTGTAGGTATCAGCAAGGACTGCCAGAAGCATCGGGTTGCGCGGTTCAAGGTCGCGGGCGCGCAGCAGGTAGGGCAAGGCAAGCTGCGGATTGCCGCTGCTATTGTGAGCCAAGCCACTCATGATCCAGCCTTCAGCCGATTCGGGATTGGCGTTGAGGGCAGCTGTCGCAGCGCGCAGGGTATCGGCATGGCGCTTTGGGTCATCAGGGTCGCCGCGCAAAGCGATCAGGCGAGCGAGCGTGGCGAATAGCTGCACGTCGTTCGGCGCCAGATCACCCAAACTCCACAACGCAGCAATGGCATTATTCAAATTGCCCGCCTGCATGTAACTGATGTAGCGGACTCGCAGATCAGCGGCTGGCACGGTCGGTGTGGGCGTGGGCGGATTTAGCTCAATTTTGATGTTGCGGTTTGCCCAATCGCCAATGCCGCTGCTGACTATCTCACGGTTGCTCCAAAGCACCAACAGCGGGATGAGCAGGATGGGAAAGAGGATATACAGCCACAGCCAGCGCAGATTGAGCAAGTAGCGCCGCTTGCCTTTGGCGGTATAGCGTTTGGGCGTGCGGAGGTACATAGGCGTTTAGTTCCCCATGCGCTGGTTGCAAATTGCCACGCCTTTGTTGGTCAGTTCGATGGCGCGTGGGCTGGTCGTCCAAGCCAGCACATCGTTAAAGATAGGCATGGCGCTGGCGCAATCACCTAGCGAGAGGTATGCCAAGCCGCCGTATGACCAACACTCTGTTTGGCGGATGGGTGCAGGCACGTCGGCATCGCGGGCGCGGCAAGCATCGAAAGCGGCAACTGCCTGTTCATATTCCATCAGGCGGTAATGCACTTCGCCAAGCCAGCGCCAGGCTGGCGTGTAGCTAGGATCGAGATCAACAGCGGTGCGGCAGTTATCGCGGGCAAGGTTGCGTTCGCCGGTGGCGAAATAGGTGCGGCACAGGCTGGTATATGCCTTCACACTGCGCTTGTTCATGCCCAGCACGGTGTCGTAAGCATTGACTGCCAACAGATTCAGCGCCTGATCGCCGCGTTGCAAGCCTAAGGCAAGCGCCTGTGCGGCAAGGTTGAAGTAGGGGAACTCTAGGCGCGTGTTGTAGGCAGCCGCACGCTTAAAGTGATCGAGTGCCTGATCGGAACGGCGCGAGGCAGCCAGCAGAAAGGCGTAAGCCGTGTTGCCTTCAAGGTGATTCGGATCAAGCTGTAAGGCGCGCTGTGCTGACTCAAAGGCGACATCAAAGCGCGAGAGGTCGTAGTAGGCAAGGGCAAGGTAAGCGTGCGGATTTGGGTCTTCAGGTGCCATGGCGATAGCGCGGTTGCAGGTTTGGGCAGCTTCTTCGCTGCGAGCAAGGCGCACAAGGGCATAGCACTGAATGGCAAAAGCGCGCCCATCACGCGGATTCGCCTCCACAAGCTGGCTTGCCAAAGTAAAGGCAAGCTCACGGTCGGGCAGGTTGCGCTCATCGTCAAAGCTGCGGTAGATATGCATCCGCGCCAGTTCATAGACAATATCTACATTGGTGGGTGCAAGGCGCGCCGCGTGCGTGTAGTGTTCAATAGCAGCGGTCAGGTTGCCGCGCCAAAAGGCAAGGTCACCTTGCCGTGCCGACTCCATGAGGGTTGGCGTCGGTGTATGCGCGATGCCAAAGGCAGCCAGCACCATCGGCTGAATGGTGTTGATCTGCCAAAAGACGACTGCCATACCGATCAGGGCAAGGATGACAAGCACCACCAGAATCGGCGCGCCGCGCCGCCGCCGTTCACGGAACACCAGCCCTCTGCCCAACGCCGATTGATTGCGCCGAATGTAATAATCACGGGACATTGCAAGATGCTCCGCTATAGGATCGGTGTTGGGCGCGCTGTGGGCGTTGGAATGGGTGTTGGCGTGCGGTACAAGCCTTGATAGGCAGTCGCACACTTCTCGATGGTGCGGCGCGTCTCACGGATGGCGATCTCATCGGTTGTCCACGTCAGCACATCGTCAAGGATCGGGATGGCGGTGTTGCAATCGCCCAAGATGAAATAGCCGACTCCGCGCAGCCACCAGCAGGTTGGGTCGCGCAGCGGGCGCGGAATGCCTTGCCGTTCTTCAAGTTGGGCGCACGTCCGCAGTGCTTCAACAGCATCTTCATAGTTGCGGCTCTTGTGATAGACCTCACCCAGCCAGCGCCACGCCTGACTGGACTCAGGGTCTATGCTGGTTGCCTCTTGGCAGTATTCACGGGCAAGTTTCGGCTCGCCTTTGGCAAGGTAGGTCTGGCAAATGCGCGTGTATGCCTTCACACTGCGCGGATTGTGCTGCAAAATAGTGTTGTAAGCGCTCAGCGCGATGCGGTAGAGCGTCTCGGCACGGTCGAGGTTCTGCTCCACATTGGCAAGGGAGTAGGCAAAGAACGCCATTTGGAAGTAGGGAAATTCCAGCTTGGGATTGACGGATGCCGCCTGCTTGTAGTGATCCAGTGAACGCTCAACGCGCCCTTGAAAGGCAAGTGCCAGCGCGTATGCCATGTTGCCATCAATGCTTTTAGGGTTCAAACGGACTGCCACGGCTGCCTCATCAAGGGCGGAGGCGGTGCGCCCAAGATCGTATTGTGCTAAGGCGAGATAGGCGTGCGATTCAGAGTCGTTCGGATTGATGTCTATGGCGCGGATGCAAGATTGCACAGCGGCACTGCTCTGGCGGGCGCGCACAAGGGCAAAGCAGTTAATGGTATAGGCGCGCGGACTGTTCGGCACTGCCTCAATCAGGTTGCTTGTCCATTGGAGTGCCTCATCAATATCGCCGGCAAAGCGCGCATCGTTATAGCTGCGGTAGATCAGCGAACGGGCAAATTCATAGACAATATCAACATTGGTAGGGGCAAGGCGGGCGGCGTTGCGGTAGTGGGCAACCGCCTGATCCAGATCGCCCGACCAAAAGGCAGCGTCGCCCTGCTGCGCCCAAGCACCGGCGGTAATGGTTGGTGTGGGCTGTGCACCCATGAGCGCCAGCACACGCGGTTGCAGCGCGTCCATCTGCCAGAAGGCTAAGAGCGCCAGCAGGATGGTTGGCAGCCAAAGGGTATACACCCATAAGGGAAACACACTACGCCGCTGTGGACGGAACGATAAGCCGCCGTGACGTGCTGTGCGGTTGCGTTGAATGCGTGGATAGTGACTCATGCGCTAACGATACACCCTCATTCACAGATTCGGGTGGGCAGCGAAAGCCTTTCCCTGCCCAACGGCTAAGCATACAAGGGCAAAGGCGGATTGTCAATCAAAATTCGGTGAGCAAACGGGGAGTCTCTCGGCGTGCAACTGCGCTACCCCTCTGCCCAAAGCGCGCTATAATCACCCACCATGTGGAGGAACCCATGAATACACGCCACAGGGCGGCGGTGCTGCTGTGCCTTGCGCTGTGCGCCTGTGCCGCACCGCCCCTATCAGCGACTAACACGCCGCGCCCTGCCCATTTCGTGACGCATAACGCGGCGTGGCGTCCCGTCATCGAGACGATCAACGGCTATGAGATGGTGCGCGTGCCAAGCGGCTGTTTCAAGATGGGCATGGAACACGGACGCCGCGATGAGCGCCCTGTGACTGAAATTTGCATTGAGCGCGCCTTTTGGCTGGATCGCTTTGAAGTGACCAACGCGCAGTACGGCGCAGAAGGCGGCTATGGTGGCGCAGATATTCCGCACGGCAACCTGACCTGGTTTGAGGCGCGGGATTTCTGCGCGGCACGCGGCGGACGCCTGCCCACTGAGGCGGAATGGGAATATGCCGCCCGCGGACCCGATAACTTGTATTATCCGTGGGGCAACGTGCTGATGGCAGACCGCCTGAATTACGATCAACGCCAATTTGAGCCTTCGCCCGTTGGCAGCTTTCCCAATGGTGCTTCGTGGGTAGGCGCCCAGGATATGAGTGGCAACCTTTGGGAATGGGTGAGCAGCCTGTATATGCCCTATCCCTACCGCGCCGACGACGGGCGCGAAGACCCACACAGCACGGCGCTGCCGCGTGTTTTTCGCGGCGGCTGGCTTAGCTACGTGGACTATGGCACTAGTGCTGTAATGCGCTTCCGCCTTGCAGCAGATGAACGTGATTGGCGGATCGGCTTCCGCTGTGCAAAGGACGATTGACCCTTGACCACACCTTCCCCAAAAGCGGCACGCCGTCCGCTGCGCGGCATCCTGATCGCGCTGTTCGGCGTGCTGTTGGCATGGTTGATGATTGAAGTATTCATGCGTGCAGGCTTTGAACTGCTGCCGCCGCGCATTCAAGGCGATATTCAAGCGGTGCGGCGCGTCCCATGGTCGGATGAGCGCATTGTGCCAGCTTTTCCGTTCATCTTAGATCGGACGATCCAAGTGCGCTTGCCCGTTGGTTTGCGCGGTTATCCCGTCCGTTGGAGTGATGCGCGCTTTCAGGTGGATACGATCAGCGTGTGGGATGGGCATGAGGTTGGCTTCCGCAGCGCACCAGCGGTCTATCCGTTGGATGTAATGACCTTTGGCGATTCGTTCACCTTCTGCTGGACGGACTACGCCGATTGTTGGGTGACTCAGCTTGCCGCACAGCATGGCAATTGGTTCAATGCCGCTGTGCCGGGAACCGGCGCCGCAGGGCAGTTCGCCTTGATGCAGCAGATTGTGCCGCCCACCAAACCGCGCCTTGTGATTTGGGCATGGTTCGCTAACGATCTGAAAGATGTCTATGACCTTGACCTGCTGCAAGGCAAAACGCCTGAGTTGGAAGTGCCACCGCCGCTTAATCCCGCCCTTGAACCCGTCGGATTAGGGCAGTTCTCGGCGCTGGCACACCTGATTTACCTTGCCACCACGCCGCCAACTATCCTCACGCCCTACCAGCACTATCAAACTGTGCAGGTCAATAACCGTCCACTGCTCATCCGCACGACGGAATATCCGCACGCCGATTCGCTGGCATGGTCAGCCAACCGCTATGGCTTGGCGCGCACCCTCGAAATTTTTGATGAAGCGCGCCGTTTCTTGCGCGATGAGGTTGGTGCGGAACTGCTGATCGTGCTGATTCCGACCAAAGAAGAAGCATACGGTGCTGCGCTCAGCGAGACGCTTGGCACCGACTTTATCGAGTCCATCGGTGAAGGACGCCGCACCTTGATCGCGCACTTTACCGAGCATGGCTACCACTACTTAGATGTGCTGCCTGCTTTGCAAGCCGCCATCCAAAACGGCGAGACGATCTACTACAGTTTCGACTCGCACCTCGATGCCAGCGGCAACCGCCTGTTAGCAGACTTGGTGGCAGCCTACATCCAGCGCGAAAACTTATTGCCTGCCCGTTAAAATGCCCTGATCGCTAGTGCCTGCGCGCCTGACCGCAGGAGGAGTCGTGTGCCATTTCAACTGATGTTTTCCTAATCGCGCTGATCAGCTTCCTGATCGGGCTTTCCAAAGGCGGCTTAGGCGGACCGGTTCTCGGCGCGTTGATTGCGCCGCTGCTCAGCCAAGTGATGCCCGTTCAGCAAGCGGTGGGCATCACGCTGCCCATGCTGCTCACGGGCGATGCAATGGCGCTGCGTGCCTATTGGCGGGCGTGGGAATGGCGCTACCTGCGGCTGATGCTGCCAGCGGCGTTGATCAGCACCTTTATCGGCGTGGCAATGCTGCGCGATCTGCCCAACGAAACGCTCAAGCGCTTGTTGGGCTTATTCTGCCTGCTGACTGTGATTTATAAGCTGGGCAGCGATGCTCTGAAAAACCTTACCTACACACCGCGCAGTTGGCACGGCTGGCTGGCTGGTTTCATCGCCGGGCTTGGCTCGGCAGTGGCGAATGTTGGCGCACCCGCCTTTACCGCCTATATGCTGCTGCAAAAGGTCTCGCCGCGCATTTTTATGGGGACGGTGACAGTGTTTTTCGGCGTTTTGAACGTGCTGAAAGTGCCGCTGTTCCTCTCCATTGGCGCGCTAGAGCCACAGACGTTCCTGAGTCTGGCTTGGGTGCTGATCTTAGTGCCGCTGGGCGTTTGGATCGGTTACTGGCTGGTCAAGCGCCTAAGCCCGCGCGCCTTTGAGCTTTCCATGCTGGTGCTGTTGATCTACATCAGCTTGGCGTTGCTCTTAGGCTAGATCAGGTTACGCGCTTGCGCGGTTCGCGCAGGCGCAGCGCCGAGAGCCAACCGAGGCTTGCCAGCACCATCGAACTGATGAAAACAACAGGATAGACGCGCACAGTTACCTCAGGCATTGGCAGAAAATCGGGCATGATCGCTGCCAAATTTGGCAGGGCAGTGCGTGAAGTCAGTTGCAGCAGCACGCCGCCTAAGACGGGCGCTAGGTTGCTCAGCGCGCTGATGGTGTTCATCAAGCCAATGTAGATCGGGCGGGCGTGTGGCGGTGCGTGCGTGATCATCCAATCAAAGTAGCTTGGGAAGATCGTTGCACTGACCACACCCATCAAAAAGAAAGTGATATAGAGCGCGGGCTGCCCTGAGCCCAGGAAGCTGAGCAGGGCAAAGGTTGCCTCCAAAGCGATGCAGGTGCCAGCCAGCAGGATCACTGCCTTGCTGCCAAAGCGCCTGCTCAGCACGCTCATCGTCAGCGCGCCAAGCGCATTGCCAAGCTGGATCAGGATGATGGTATCGGCAATCAGCACGGCGCTGCGAATGCCCAGACCGCCTGTGGCGAAAATGGTATAAAATGGCACGCTCATCGCGGCAAGGTCAAAGAGCAAGCGCGTGCGGACGAAATGCCGAAAGTCGCGGTCGGTGCGGAGGATATTGCCCAAAAACGCACCATATTCGCGCATTCGCGGGCTTTTTTCGGAAACGGGCATAGGTTTTTCCTCACGAATGAGCGCCAAGCCAATGCCGCCGCTGATGAAAAACGCGCCCGCCACGGCAAAGACCAAGCCATAATTCAGCGGGAATGCCAAGCCCGAACTGCCGATTGCCCAACGGGCGAACTGGCTCATGCCGAAGGCGCCAATCGCTACCGTAAACTGCCCAATGGCGAAAAGGGTGCCGCGCAGTTTGCTTGGAATAGCGCTGCCCAGCATATCTCCCCAGCCCAGCGTGATGATTGAGTCACCAACGGCGAACGCCCAATAGCCGATCAAGAAGGCGATCAACATGGTCGTTTTGTTGGTTGGGTCAATCGTCGCCAACATGATCGCAATACCGATCATGATCAGGCGCACGAATGGCGCAGGCAGCAGGAACAGCTTGCGGCGCTGCTGGCGGTTCACAATCTGGGCAAGGAACAGCTGCGGCACCAGCCAACAGAAAAGATAAGCGCCCGTTGCCAAACCGACCACGCTCTGGTTGCTGGTCAGCTGGCTGACGAAATCAGGGATGAAGGCGCTGCTGGTGCCAACCATGCCAAAGCCAACGCCAAAGGCAACATAATCTAGCACAAAAAGCACGAAGTTGCGCCGCAAATGCACAAAGTGCGGCACTGGGGTCGCTGTTGCTGTCATATCGGTTTTGGTCTCGCTCTTTAGCTGTGAAGCGTGTTAATAGGGCATTAGCCAGCTATTCAGCCATGTGTAGGCTTTGTAGCGCATGGCAGGCTCAAAGCCGCTGCCGCGCTGATAGACATAGTGTGCCAAGCGCTGCCCTGCACCATACCGTTGGTAGGCGGGCAAGGCACGTTGATAAATTTCGGCGGCGTCGGCGCTGTGCGCGTCGCCCTCCACTGTCGAGAGCAAGAACGGGCGCGGCGCAGCCAGCGAAAGCACATGTTGAAGGTCGGCTACTTGCATCAGGCGCGGCACCACAAACTCGATCTGAAACCAGTTGCCCTGCCGCACCGTCTCACGGTAACTCATGATGCTGCCATGGGCAACCGTCGCCACAAGGCGCGGCTCTAGGGCGGCTGCCCACAGCGCCATCCGTGCGCCGTAGCTCTGCCCAATGAAGCCCAGCCGTGCCATATCTACCTCAGGGCGTGTGGCAAGGTAATCTACAGCGCGGCTAATATCCCATAGCAAGTGGCGCAGCAGCGTCTCGCCGCGCAGCAGCAGCACGGTATACTGCTGAAGGGTATAGGCAGCATCATAGGCAGCGCCGTTGCTGTTCGGCGAGCGCCGTTCGCCATAGCCGAAGGCATCCGGCGCAAAGACGGCATAGCCGAGCCGCACCAGCTCCAGACCTAGCGATGGGCGCGTTTCATCCACCACTTCTTCTTTGCCGGCGGCAAAATTGCCTGCACTGTGGTGGCAAATCACCGTTGGGCAAGGCAGCCGAACACCTTTCGGAATCAGCAAGTAGGCGTAGCCCCAGTGGTTTGGGCTAACCTGATATTTGATATGCTCACGGCGGTAGCTTTCACGCTCCAGCGTGCCGATGATGTGCGGCGTCAGCGGTGCGGGGTCAGGCGGTGCGCCTAACACCGAGACCACCGATTGATGCAACATCTCGACAAGGGTTGCCTGTGAATTTGGTTGCCCCATCAAACCCTGCCTTAGATTGTGGCGAAACTTGCACTGTGCCTATTTTCCCCCAAGTGCGCGCATTTGTCCAACAGTAAGGATATATCGGCAGAGTAACGCCTTTTCTACTGAGCGGCTCTCTTTACAAACCATTCTCAAATCGCAGCGCTATAACAAGTCCGTTTTAGCGCCTCTTGCCGTGTTGCAGACTCTGACGGGTGTTGTATAATCGGCAATATGGCGCATTTTTTGTGGGTAAGGGTTGCTTGATGCCAAGAATTACGCTAAACACCTATGTGCAGGAGGTTGCATCCCTCATTGACCGTGAAGCACGCGATGAGGCAATCGGGCATTGCAAGCACATCCTAGAGAGTTTCCCTAAGCACCTCAAGACCTATAACCTGCTTGGTAAGGCACTCTATGAGCGCAGCCTGACCACAGATGCTGCGGATGTCTTCAAGCGCATCCTTGCCGCCGTCCCCGATGACCGTGAGGCACATCTCTACCTGTGCGAGATTTACAGCGAAACAGACCTGAATGCCTCCATCTTTCACTTAGAGCGCGTCTGGGAACATTCGCCGGAAGATGTTACCATCCAAGACGAGCTGAAAAAGCTCTATGCCAAGCGCGATGGCGAAGCGCCCCTTACGCTCCAGATGACCGCACCTGCCCTTGCCCGCCGCTATTTTAACGGCAGGCTTTATGCAGAGGCTGCCGCCGAGCTAGAGAAACTGCTGGAACGCTTCCCCGCCCGTCACGATCTGCGTGGCTTGCTCGCCCAGACCCTGTGGGCAGATGATCGCCCTGATGAAGCGACCGAAGTTGCCTTGCAGGTGCTTGCCGAACTGCCCGATCACCTTGAGGCAAACCGCATCATGGCGACGCTTTGGCTGCTCATGCAGCGCCCCTCGGATGCACGTCCTTTCGTCAATCGCCTACAGGCACTTGACCCATACCTCGCTTGGAAAGTCGTCTATGGCGAGGATGTTCGCGTGCCAGAGAACGCTTTCTTGCTGGAGCGGCTGGACTGGCGCGCTAAATCTGCGGCACTGGCGCTGGATGTTAGCGGTATGGGCGAGGTCTTTAGCTCACTAGACGCGCTCACCCTTTCTGATAGCAGCCTGCCTGACTACACTGCCGCGCCCAAGCCCGCCACCGGACGCCTTGCTCAGGCTGCCCGCCAAAACGCCCCAGAAGCTGACTTGCCTGATTGGCTGGATGACGCGCCACAGGCTGCCGCTGCCTTCACCATGCCGGATTGGTCACAGGACTATGCTGAGCAGACGGAAGATGTGCCGGATTGGCTGGTAGATGATGTGCCAGCCGCTCGCCCGTCGGCTGCCGCTGACTGGCTGGCTGATGATGACTTTGCCGCTGATATTCCACAAGCAGAGTGGTTGATTGATGATGTGCCTGACTCTGCGCCTGCCACAGACCTGCCCGATTGGTTAAGTGACGCGCCACAGCCTGCGCCTGGCACATCTGCTGATGATCTGCTAGATGCAATGGCTTGGCTGATGACAGGCACGCTCACACCGCCTGCTGAAGAGCGCCCTCAGGCAGCCGTCGGCACAGATTTTGAAGCGGATTTTGATTTTGAATCACTTGCCGCTGCCAGCAGCGCACCAACCGCCCAACCTGTCACTCCCCTTGAGTCTGATTTCGATTTTGGCATGTTTGATGCCGCTGGCACGCCTGATCTGAGTGTGGAAAGCACCGAAAGCGCACCCGCCGCAGCCCTGCCCACGCCCGAAGGTGAAGACGCCGCCTTTAATCTTGACTGGCTCAGTGGCACGCCTGATCTGAGTGTGGAAAGCACCGAAAGCGCGCCCGTCGCAGCCTTGCCCGATTCCAGCACGGCGTTTGGTGCGGAGACTGACCAATCATCCGTTGGCTTGGATTGGCTTGCCTCACCTATTGAAGGAGACGAGCAAGCGCCTGATAACCTAGATTGGTTGGCAGAGGAACCCGCCCAGCCTGATGCGATGCCTGTGCTAGAGGACTCCGAGTTAGCTGCCATAGAAGCTGATCCGTTGGCATGGATGGCAGATTTTGGGCTTAGCCCGGTGCCAGAACCATCCACGCCACAGGCTGACCTAGACGCTACGGATTTGGCGGAATTTGAGGCACAGCGCGCCTCTACAGATGATCAGGCAGCTTTTGAAGTGCTTCTCGAAGCGGACAGCACAGCAGAGGGTGCGCCGCAAAGTGTGGCGCAGATTGCGGGTGAGATGACCGCAGAGGCAATGTTGGCGTGGTTGCAAGAAAACACGCCAACCCCAGAGCAGATCGAGGCGGAAGGGCGTGCAATGCTCAGCCGTGAAGCAGAGGAGATATTCGATTTACCTCGCCTAACGCCCTCCGCTGCTGAACTGCCCGCCCCAGACTCGATTGAACTTGAAGATGACTGGCTGACCTCCTTTGAGAGCGCTGCTGCGCAACCGCCGTCCCTATCCGTACCGTCTTCGGCAGCGGCTGAAACACCTGCTTGGCTAGATGCCCAACCTGAAGCAGACGAAGTTCTTGCCGATTCGCCTGAGTGGTTGATCAGTGCGGAACAGTCTACAGGGCAGACGGGCTTGCTTGCTGCTGAAGCTGACCAAGCCTTTGATCAGCTTTTGGAACAAGCGCGCAATGCCAACACACCGCGCAAAATTGGTGACACAGGCATTCTTTCGCCCGACGCTATGCCCGACTGGCTCTCTGCTTTTGATGCGGACGCGCCACTTGACGCAATCGGCGATAGCACCACTGCCACACCGCAAACTGCGGAGTGGCTCTCGGAGTCGCTGGCTGATTTAGCACTGCCAGAACTTGAACCTTCACCCGAACCCGACGCGCTGCCCGATGCGCCCAATGAACCCTTCACGCCTAGCTGGTTAGGTGAGACGCCTGAGCAAACTGTTGAGAGCGCACTTGCCGATCTGTGGGACTCTGCGCCGCTTGCATCATTGGCAGATTTAGCTGATACTACAGAAGCGCCGCCAAGCACTGCGGAACCTGAAGCGGAAGATGAACCTATGACGTTCACTTTCCGCAAGCCGCCCGTTTGGAAACGCAAACGTTCTAGCGGCGTGGAGTAATCGGCGCTATGCTAATAGACACTAGTCATTTTGTAATTATCTGTACCTGTGAGCGTGACTCTTTCTGCGCGCAAATCGAGAGGCACAAGGCATGACACCTCCACCCAATGGCGATGGCACAAATAAGCCCGAAGACGATCCACTCGGCGGCATGGATCCGATGGCGTGGTTGGAAAGCCTTGCCCGTCGGCAAGGTGCTAACCCAGATGAACTGACGACGGCTGCCAATCTGGATGTGCCGATGCCGTCGGCGGATACCCCAGTTGATGCACCAGGTTACACGCCGGGCTACGAATCGGCAGCGAAACCTGTCGCGGCACCTGTGCCGCCGCCGCCTGTACCTGAACCTGCACCACCACCTGCCGCTGCTGCGGTTGATCCTTCCGATCCGCTCGGTGGCATGGATCCAATGGCGTGGCTGGAAAGCCTTGCTCGTCGGCAGGGCGCTAATGTGGACGAACTGACCACCGCCGCCGATCTGGATGTGCCAATGCCCGCCGCGGATACCGTCTTAGATGAGCCCGGTTACACGCCCGGCTATGATTCTGCGCCTAAGAAGAAAGACGCCGAGCCGCCCACTAT
This sequence comes from Anaerolineae bacterium, assembly GCA_034436355.1. GTDB lineage: Bacteria > Chloroflexota > Anaerolineae > Aggregatilineales > UBA2796 > CP2-2F. The sequence continues at coordinate 12,459 of DAOTVQ010000014.1, read as the reverse complement.
CATTAGCGAGACAGAAGCCAAACCGTCGCAGCCTACACCACCGCCGCCGCAACCAAAGCCCACACCGTCTGCGCCACCACCACCTGAGCCTACGCCTGATCTCACTTTTGATGATCCGCTTGGCGGTGCTGACCCGATGGCGTGGCTGGAAAGCCTTGCCCGTCGGCAGGGCGCTAATGTGGAGGAACTAACCACCGCCGCCGATCTGGATGTGCCAATGCCCGCGTCGGATGCCCAAAGCACCGCGCCCGGCTACACCGATTTTGACCCATTCAGTGCAAGCACGCTTAGCCCAAGCGCCCGCGCCCTTGAACAACCACCTGCTGTTGAGCCTGAAAGCACTTCGTCGGACGCGCTTGGTGGCGCTGACCCGATGGCGTGGCTGGAAAGCCTTGCCGCCAAACAAGGCGCACCTTTGGAAGAACTGCCAACCATGCACGCTGAGGCTGCCCAAAGCGCACCACTTAGCGATGAGAGCGATCCGATGGCGTGGCTTGCCAGTTTTGGTGATCCAACACCCTACGGCAGTGTTGACGATTTTGCCCCTACCGGCACCGATCAGTTCTTGGTAGAGAGCATGACGCCTGACGCGGCGCGCTCATGGCTTGATTCCCTTTCCTCTGAGGCTGAGGTTGCTAGCCCACCACCAAGCGTTCCAGAGGGCGTGTCACCCATTGAGGCAGGCGGGCTTTCCAATGATCCCCAAGAAGTGCAGGCGTGGCTTACCTCACAGCTTGGCAGCCTAATGCAAGTGCGCGCTGAAGAAGATGAGCTGGCACTCCCTATTGACGACTCACCGGCTGAACCAAGCAGCTCGCTACCCGATTGGCTCAGCGAGGCGATTGTAGACCCAACCTTGCCCGCCGCACGCGGCGCGCTTGATCCTGACATCAAGCTGCCAACGCCACCTGCTGATCTGCCCACATGGTTGCTGGAAGCGGCTGAACCAGAGGCGCTTGATCTTGACCTTGATGCGGATTTCTTGCCCGAAGAAATGCCTGCGTCAGAAGCCATTCCAGAGATGGCAATCGAGCTAGACCCGCAAGAGATCGAGCGCATGATCAAGCCCACCTCGCCTGAAGAGGTGGATGATTTGGCGGAATACTTCAATGAGGAATACGACCGCCGCCGCGCTGGTGATGAGACGATCCCGTTGTGGTATCTAGAGGCACTCCAGCGTGCCGAGAGCGCGCCACTGCCGGAGCCAACCGCACAGACTCAACCGCCTGCTGAGCCTGAGCCAGAATTCACCTTTGCGCCGCTTGGCGAAGGTGATATGCCCGATTGGTTACGGATAATGCAACCCGAGCCAGAGCCACCTGCCGCACCTGAACCCGCTTTGCCCGCTGCCGTTGGCACAACAGGCATAGACTGGCTGGATGCCCTAACCGAAGGGATGCCTGACGCAGAAGCGGCACCCGCCGCCCAGCGCCCTGAGTGGTTAGCGCCCACCGGCAGCCTTGACCCAACCGTAGTAGAGCGCTTTGAGGCAGAGCAAGCAGCCCGCGCCGCCGAGCCACCAGCGCCTGCACCCATCCCAGAGCCAGCCCCTGCCTATGTGCCGCCGCCAGCACCGCCTGCCCCTGCGCCCGCGCCCGTGCGTTCGGCGACGGTGGCTGCCAGCTTAAGCCAAGCACGCCAGCAAGTTGCCGCTGGGCAAGTGCTACCCGCCCTAGAGAGCTATCAGGCGTTGGTGGATAGCATGGAGAGCCTTGAGGATGTACGCGCCGATCTGCGCCAGCTTGCCGAACAGCATCCCAAAGAGCCAAAAGTGCGCCGCTTGCTTGGCGATACGCACATGCGGCTAGGCGATTTACAAGCTGCCCTCGATACCTATTTGAACGCCCTAAAAGAACTCTAATGTGTATGGCGCACGCTGCTAATTTGTGGTGTGCGCCACACACCCATCAACTACCCAACAGTGAGGCGCGCCTTGCCCGAACAGACCATCGCCCTAATTGCCCACGACGGCAAAAAAGCCGATATGATCGCCTTTGCCCTGCAAAACCGTGAGCGCCTGAGCCGCTATCACCTGATTGCGACTGCCACCACCGGCAAGCTGATCCACGAAAAATGCGGCGTGCCTGTGCAGAACATGTTATCGGGTCCGCTCGGCGGCGACGCACAAATTGCCGCGATGGTTGCCACCGGGCAAGTTGCCGCCGTCTTTTTCTTTGTAGACCCATTAGCAGCCCAGGCGCACGATCCCGACATTCAATCCCTGCTGCGGATTTGCAATGTGCATAACGTACCGCTGGCAACCAACGCCGCCACTGCCACCTACATCATCAGCGAAAAAATGCTGTGATCCTATCGGTGCTGCGCTGCCCACAACGCGCTAGGCAGGCAGCACGGCAATCATAGCACCTGACTCTGCCTCATAGCCCGTTAAATGGGCGCTGCCGAGCATATTGCTCAATACCTGTGGCACGGTGCAGCGCACGCGCAAAAAGTTATCGGTATAGCCATTGTTCACAAAGCCTGCGTCGGTGGCAGCGCTAACCGCTTCCCACAGCACAGGGCGCACTTGCCCAATGTGCCGTTCGGCAAAGCGGCGCGCACTTTGTTCACCGAGCGCTATGAGTGACTCGGCACGGTCGCGCTTCACGGCATCGGCAACATGATTTGCCATGCGTGCGGCGGCTGTCCCTTCGCGCAGGCTGTAACGAAAGACGTGCAGCGCGGCAAAGTCCATTTCCTCGATAAAGGCGCGGCTGATGGCAAATTCTTCGTCCGTTTCGGCGGGAAAGCCGACGATCACATCGGTGGCAATGGCGGCATCGGGCATGATGGCGCGCACCTCCGCTATCAAAGCACGGAAAGCTGCCTGTGAGGTGCGGCGCACCATGCGTTTCAGCGTTGCATCGCAGCCGCTTTGCAGCGGTAAGTGTAAATGGCGGCACAAACGCGGATTTTCCCACAGGTGGAACAGATCGGGCGGCAAATCCCACGGCTCTAGCGAGGAAAGGCGCAGGCGTGGCACGTCAGTTTCGCTGAGCAAGGCACGCAGCAAATGCATTAACCCATCAGGCTGCCCTAGATCATGCCCGTAACTGCCCAGATGGACGCCCGTCAGCACCAACTCTTGGTAGCCTGCTGCAACCAGACTTTGTGCTTCACTCACCACTTCGGCAAGGCGGCGGCTCTTACCCTTCCCACGTGCCACCCGCGTAATGCAGAAGGTGCAGTGCCGATCACAGCCATCTTGTACCTTGAGGAAGGCGCGAGTCTTGCCGCCCGCACCGATCAGTGCTTGCCGTGCTAATGGCTCAGCATCGAATAGTTCGGCGGCTGCCAGCGGTTCGCCCGTCACAATGGAGACTAGTGACTCTTTGGCATGGTTATCAATCACGTGCGCCACGCCCGCCATTTGGCGGACTGCCTCTGGTGCAAGGTGCGCGTAACAGCCCGTCACCGCGATTGGCGCGTTCGGGTTGGCACGGTGCAGGCGGTAAATGCTCTGGCGGCTGCTGCGGACAGCCTCTTGAGTCACGGCGCACGTATTGACGACCATCAGATCGGCATCGGCAGGCGCATCGGTCAGCGCATCGCCACGCCCGATGAACTGGCGTGCTAGGCTATCCATCTCACTTTGGTTCAGGCGGCAGCCCAACGTTTTCAGGTGAACTTTCATAGCGAACTCTCAAGGTCTTTTAGGGCGTGCAGGCTCAGATAATAGACTGACTCTAAGCCTTGCCCTAAATCGAGCAAAAGCGTGCGGTCAAGGCGAAAGCCAAGCCGCTGGTAGAGTGCCAACGCCCGCGGATTGCTGCCCGCTGCGCCGATCTCGATCACGCTGCGCTGCTCAGCACCCAGCCTGATCAAGTGTTGGATCAGCGCCGTGCCAATGCCACGTCCGCGCTGAGGTGCTGCCACAATCAGATCGCCAATCTCTGCCACACGCGCCCAAAAGGTGATCTGCCCAAAGCCAACCACTTGCTCATCCAAGCAAGCAACCCGCCCAACGCCGCGTCCGTGCTGCATGGCAAAGGCTGTGCGCGCCAACATCTCGCGGATGCTTTCGCGTGCCGCGTGCGGATAGCAGGCGCGCTGTAAGGCGTCGGCATCTTGCGGTGTGCAAGGGCGCAGCACCAAACCTTCTAACATCACATTGCCTGTGAAAGTGCTGCCAAAACTGCGGGCAAAAGCTGCTTCTTGCGCGAGACAACGCCGCGTGCATCTAGCGTGCCATCGTCAAGGCGCGGATAAGGCAGCGCCGCTACCAACCGTGCCTGACCGACAACCACAAGGCGGCTGTTGCCACGCACGACATCCGTCACGAGCAGCATAGCGAGCGCTAGTTTGTTCGTCTCGGCAAGGTGTTCTAAGGCACGCGCCAGATCGGGCAAGCGCGGCGTCAGTTCGCCGAACGAGGTCACTTCCACCTGTGCGATGCCTGCTGCCAAGCCGTTGGTATCGTAAAATTTTAGGTCGGCATTGATCACATCTTCGGCGCTGCGCTCACCCAAACCTGCCCCTGCCGAGAGCAGTTCACGCCCTAGCGCCTCAAGTGCCTCTTGCGCGCTGCTTTCATCGGCAAGCCCTGCCATCTGCACAAGGCGCACGGCAGCACGCTCATCGCGCTTGGTGGTGGTTGGCGAACGCAGCACCAACGTATCCGAGAGGATGCCGCACAGCAGCAAGCCTGCAATGGCAGGTGGGAAAACCTGTTCATGCTCAAAGGCAGTCTCGGCAACCAACGTCGAACAACTGCCAACCGGCTCTACGCGGAAGCGGATCGGTATGGCGGTGGACATATTGCCCAAACGGTGATGATCTAACACTTCCAGCAGATCAGCATCTTCCAAGCCCGGCACCGCTTGCTGCTGCTCATTGTGATCCACAATCACCAGTTTGCGGCGCGGTGGCGCTAACAGACTCGATTTACGCACCAAGCCGCTGTAGGTATTTTGCTCATCCACCACCAAGAATTCATCTTGGGTGGCGCGCAGCACCTGACCCAACACATCGCGGATGCGCTCGTTGGCGCGCAGCGTGATGCTGGCGCTGTCTAGCACGCTCTCCACCTTCTGATCGAGGCTGCGTGCCAATTCCAGCACAGAGGTTGAGCTGAGCGCGGCGGCGAGGCTGGCAAAAAGCGCCTCGCCAGAGAGCAAGCCGAGCGGCTTCGCCTCAGCATCCACCACAGGGACGGGATGGCGCGTAGCAGCCATACGCTGCACAGCAGCCAAGAGCGTTTCGCCGCGCCGCAGTGCCTCAAACGGCTCGGCAAGGTCGCCCACGCGCCCATACACATCCGCTACTAAGGGTGGTGCCTCTGCGCCAAAGCGGGCAAGTGCAAAGGCAGTCTGTGCGTTCACCTCGCCGGTGCGCCCTGCGCCGTAGTGTGCATCATGCAAGCGGCTCAGCAGCCATGCGTAGCCCATCGCAGAGGCAATCGCGTCCATATCCGGGTTGCGATGCCCAATCACCAAAATCGCTTCTTTTTCGCTCATCTTGCCCTGTAGCTTGTGCCTATGCTTTTCAACTCAGTTTGTAGAGATACTCAAATTCATCTACGGCACGATAGGAATTGGAATGCCATTGCGAATTTTCCCAGGCTGCGTCTTTAACCCAGATACGCCGATCATAAAGGTAGAGTGAGGCTTCAAGCGCCATTGCTTCTAGCATACCGCCTACTAAATGCACCCGTGTTTGAGGGCTGTATTTGCCACCGCGAATATTATTGCCCTTCAAGCGCCGATCCACAGTCTGCTCGCTACACCCTAGCAGTTTCGCAATTTTTTGGCGGCTGTAAGTCGGGTGCTGCGCCATAGCTGCCAGAATTTGTTCACGGGTGACGGGGCTGCGCTTGTTGCTTTTATTCTCTGCCATAATCCGCGGCATAGATGGGTCTTTGAAGGCGAGAATATCGGCAATGTTAATAATCATAAAACCGCCCGGCTCTAAGATTCGCCCATGCTCTTGAATGACTGCCCGCAGCAAGGCTTGCCAGTCCGCATAACGCATATCCACCTCATAAGATTTGCCCACATGATAAGGTGGTGACCAAATGCTACAGGCGATGGCGTTTTCAGGCAGGCTCGGCAAGATGCTTCGATTATCTCCCTCAAGGATTGTATTTAGTGGTAAATGATACATCAGTGCCACACTAGGATGGCTTGAAACACCCACCGTAAGGTAAGTTTTTCAATTGCCTCGATAGCTTGAGCATTCAGTTGTGATATAGACTCAATGAGGCTCACGGTACCTTCTAACCCATCGAACCAAACCGCCAAACACCGATTATTTCAAGCCGAACAGCGCTTTATTATAGCATAGCCTTAGCGAAACAGGGCGGGCAGGCTTGTGCGTTGTTTGGGGCAAGTTCAGAAAAAGGCGGGACTGTGCCAAGCGCGCCTTGTGGTACAATCTGAGCGCGGTACACGAGGAAAAGGACGCGGCGTGACGACCATCGAACGCTTAAAACCATCGCACCCGTTCCTATGACGGCGTTGCTGGGGCTACAACAAAACAGCCCCTAGAAGCTGCACCTTGCTTGTTGCAAGGCTTGCTCATCAGCTGTAAAATATACAAAATTCATCTAATCCTAACCTAGCGGGCGAGCAAAAACCGAATGGCAACCAAACGTTTTCCGGATGAGCCTTCAGACGCCGCACCAGAGCCAACATCGAATCCACCGAATCCAACTGGGCAGGGCGCGGTGCGGATAAGCCGCCCTGCAATGCCACCCCAACAGCCTGCCCCGTCAAGTGCGCCGCCGCCACACCCGGCGCGTGTTTCGCGGCGGGCAACCATACAGCGCCCATCGCAGCACATGCCACGCACCTTAGCGCAAGTGCTGAATGATGCGAACGACTCGGTGGTGCGTGGCGATCTTTCCGATTTTGTGCCGCAGCCAACCGGCTTCGATCCATTGGATGGCTTCATCGGCGGCGGGCTGCGTAAAACAGAACTGGTGCTGCTTGGCGGCGCACAGGGCATTGGCAAGACCATCGCCGCGCTGCAAATGGCGCGCAACATCGCCATGCGCCCTGATCAGTTCGCCTTCTACATCTCTTATGAGCATACCGAAACACATCTAATGAATCGGCTGCTGTGCCTTGAAAGCGTTAATCCACCCGAGCTTGATCCACGCAATGGCTTGAAACTGAAAGACCTGTTCGACACCATCATCTCGCAGCGCGCCCGCGAACTGCTGGCACGCGATGGCAACAAGGCAGGCTCGCTGCAAACCATCCTGCGCGAAAATCCGAAAACCTCGATGCCGTTGGCGCGCCTGAACAAATACGCCGACCGACTGATCATGGTCAAGGCAAGCCCTGCCGTCACCACACTGAATGCCATCCGCGAGATGACGGCGCGCCTAGCAGAGGCAACCGGTGGCAACCTGACCATTTTCGTGGATTATCTGCAAAAGGTAGCCATTCACCCTGAGCGCGCCGCCAATGAGGAAGACAAAATCACCATTGTGGTGGAAGGGCTGAAAGATATTGCGCTCTCGCAAAATGTCTCGGTTGTCTCGATTGTCGCCTCTGACCGTGAAGGCTTGAAGGCAAAACGCCTGCATCTGTTCCATCTGCGCGGCAGTTCGGCGCTGGATTACGAATGCGACATCGCCATCATCATGAACAACAAGTATCAAGTGCTGGCGAAAGATCACATCTCGTTCAATCCCTACGCGGCGCAGCAGTACCGCAACTGGGTGGTCTTCACCATCGAGAAAAATCGGGCGGGGCGCGCCATGACCGATATGGAATTCCAACTGCACGCGCCGTTCTTTGCCTTCGATCCGCGTGGGCAGGAAGTTCGCCAGCAACTGATTGACGATAAGATCATCGAATCCTAACCTCCTCTGCCGCGCTCAGGGCGCTCATAGACGCCCTGAGCCTTTGCCGCACCCGCTAAACCTGTTAGAATCAAACTATGTTGAAACCCAAACGGTGGCGCGTGCAGCCAACACTTTCTCCCTTAGAGCTGGCAGGCTTTGGCGATCTGCACCCGATCCTCGCCCAAGTACTCTACCAGCGCGGCTTTACCGCGCCCTCTGAGGCGGCAAACTTCCTGCGCGGTGATCTCTCCGCTCGTGATCCGTTCAAGCTGCACGGCATGACCAAAGCTGTTGCCCGCATCCGATCCGCCATCAAACGGCAGGAAAAGATCGTTGTCTATGGCGATTTTGACGCGGACGGTGTGACCAGCACCACTCTGCTTGTTAGCGTGCTGCGTGCGCTTGGCGCCGATGTCCAACCTTACATCCCGCACCGCGTGGACGAGGGCTATGGCTTGAATGACGCTGCCCTGATCGGCTTAGCAAAGCGTGGCTTCAAGCTGTGCATCACGGTGGATTGCGGCATCCGCTCCGTGCATGAGGTGGAAACAGCCAACGCCCACAAGTTGGACATGATCATCACCGATCATCACTCGGTTGGTGCAGAAGTGCCACCCGCGCTGGCAGTTATTAATCCCAAGCAGGCGGAATGCAAAAGCGGTGAGCCAATGTTAGCAGGGGTGGGCGTCACCTTTCGTTTGGCGCAAGCGCTTATGAAAGTAGCCCGCGATCAGGATCAACGCGATCTGCCGCTCCAAGACTCTGACCTGCTCGATCTGGTTGCCATTGGCAGCATTGCTGACCTTGTGCCGCTCAACCGCCTTGAAAACCGTGCCTTAGTCATGCGCGGCTTGGCAGAACTGCACCATGCCCGCCGACTTGGTGTGCGCGCCTTGATGAAAGCAGCAGGAATCGCACCAGAGACCACCGACGCTATGAGCATCGGCTTTGGCATCGCACCACGCATTAATGCTGCGGGCAGGTTAGAGAGCGCCATGCAAGCCTACCATCTGCTGATGGCAGACGATGACGCCGATGCTGCCGAACGCGCCGCCGAACTCAACCGTTTGAATACACGCCGCCAAGACCTGACCCGTGAAATGCAAGACCATGCCCGTAAAGTTGCCGCCCTTGATGCAGACACACCCCTGATCTTTGCCGCCGACGCTGCCTTTGTGCAGGGCATTGTTGGCTTGGTGGCAGGCAGGTTGACCGAAGAGTTCTACCGCCCCGCTATCATTTTGCATCGCGGCAAGGAAGAAAGCCACGGGTCGTGCCGCAGCATTCCAGAGTTCAACATTACCGAAGCGCTTGATCAGTGCGCTGATTTGCTTTTGCGGCATGGCGGACACGCCCAAGCAGCCGGCTTTGCTATCCATAACGACAATCTACCCGCTTTCCACGAGCGTATGCTTGCCCTAGCCGCCGCACAGCTTAATGGGCGTGATTTGCAGCCAACGCTTGAAATTGATGCTGAAGTGCGCCTGAGCCAAATCACCCTTGATCTCTATGAAGCCTTGCAAGCGCTAGAGCCATGCGGTAACAGCTTTCCGCAGCCGATCTTGTGTGCGCGTGGCTTGCGCGTGGTTCACAGCCGTGCCGTCGGCGCGGAAGCGTCGCACCTGCAACTGCGCCTCTCGGATGGCACACAAAGCCTCAAAGCGATTGCCTTCGGCTTTGGTAAATATGCCGCTGATCTGCCGCCTGTGTTGGATGCCGCCTTCCAAGTGAGCCTGAATGCGTGGAATGGCGAGCAATCCTTGCAATTAACCATTAAAGATTTGCGCCCCTCAGGCTGAGTGATGCCACAGTTACGCACCTTCTTCGGTAAGTTACTCACGCGCCTAGCCCTGCTTGGCTTTGCGGCAGCCTTTGCCCTGATTGTGCCTGCCGACACGCCGCCTGCCAACACGCGCTATGATCGCGTGCTAGGCTACACCAAGGACTCGCTCTATAACTATGTGGCATGGGCATTGGGCGCAATTTTTGCGAAGCTAGGGCAGACGCACAGCGATCCAACCGCCTTCTTGCCTGAGTCGGAACGCGCCGCCTTTGTAGTGGACTATCTGGCGCGTGTGGCAGAACTGCAAACGCTCAACAGCGATTTGGAGCGCGTCTTGAGCAGTGGCGCGGATAACCTCGCCACACTCATCAAACGCCGTGATCTGATCAGCGCACAAATTGAGCGTGAAACATCGCTGGCAGAGGCAATCATTGAATCTCAAGTGGCTGCCGTGCTGCGCGATGAGGGCTTTGCTGTGCTTGGTGAGGTTTTTCCGCCGGTCTCGGCGCGTTTTACGGCACTGCCTGCGCTGTTGGTCATCTCACCACGCGATCAGATCGTCCGCGAAATGACGATCAACCTCAACCACTTACCGCCAGACGCTGTGCGCGATCTTGAAGCGCGCCTAGAGGCTGACCTGAACCTCTCGGCGCTTATCACGCCGATTGGTGGGCTGGCGCTCTTTCCAAGCATGGTCATCCAGACGTGGCACGCGCCATTCCTGATCGAGACTGTGGCGCACGAGTGGGCTCACCACTACCTGCTGTTCTTCCCACTCGGTTGGGATTATGCAGGCGCTTCTGAGACGTGGATCATCAATGAGACAACTGCCTCGCTCTTTGGCAAAGAGGTTGGGCGGAAAGTGATCGAGCGCTACTACAGCGCCTTTCCGCAAGTGCTGCGCCTGCTGCCACCGCCCGATCCCGCCCTGCGCACCGAACCGACGCCCACGCCAACTGCCACACCTGATCCAAGCATGCCCGCACCTTTCAATGCCGCCGCTGTGCTGGATGCCACCCGTCGCCGCGTAGATGCGCTGCTGGCAGAAGGCAACATTGACGCGGCAGAGGCGTATATGGAAGCGCAACGCCGCTTGCTTGCCGAGAATGGCTATTTCTATCGGCGCATTAATCAGGCGTTTTTCGCCTTCTACGGCGGCTACCAATTGCCGAGTGGCGGTGGCGCCGGCGGCGCTGACCCAATTGGACCCGCTGTTGCCGCCTTGCGCCGTCATGCGCCCGATCTGCGCGCTTGGCTAGAGCAAATGCGCTACCTCACCACGCGAGATGCTCTGTTGGCAGCCCGTGAGTCGTTGCCCTGAGCAGACTCACAGCAGCGCCAGCACCCGTGCCGGTCCGCCGGAGCCTTTTTCCCAACGCGGCAGCCCAACCACAACCGTTGCCTCCTGATCTTTGATCGCCGCCAGATTCGCCACACCTTCAATGCCAAACCGACCTCTGCCCAAAACGGCATAATGTGTCTCAAAGGTGCTGGATGCGCCAACATCAAGGCTGAGTGTATCCACGCCCACACCGTGAATGTTGCGATTCTCGATCAGGAAAGTGGCTGCCTCAGCGCTGAAGCCGGGATAATGCTGAACGCCTTCAGCGTCTGCGTTGCGGAAAGCGGCAGGATCGCTCCAGCGCGCATCCCAACCTGAATACATAAAGACGATGGCGCCTTCAGGAATTTCGCCGTTGGCGCGCTCCCATGCCTGCACATCCTCCAGATCAAGCGTTGCATCGGCAACCTGCGCCGCCTTTGCCGAGATGTCAATGACCACTGCTTGCCCGACCAGCCTCTCAATTGGATATTGGTCAACAGTGGCTCCCTCGTCAATAAAATGCGCGGGAATATCCACATGCGTGCCAGCATGTTCGGTGTACGTCCAACGTTGGATGTAAAAGCCGTCAGCCGCAACAGTCACAAAATCCTCGCGTGACGGCTTCTCATCAGGCAGATAGGTTGGGATGGCAGTGCCAAACACATGCGAGAGATCGATCACTTGAGCCATGCTTCGTGAGCGCGCTACACGGCTTGGCTTTAGCACGGAGGCTGCTAGTGCACCGAGCGCGCTTACACCTCCAAGCTGCAAGAAATTGCGCCGACTTAGTTGCGGCAGCCCGTCACGCCGAACACGCTCCCGAACGGTCTGCGCTACCTTAGGTGAACACATGGTAAAACATCCTTTCTCTGATAATCAAGCGCGGGACTCAGGCAAGAATTGAGACATTGTTTCACTGATAGTTATACCCTTGCTTATACGTCACTATAAGGCGTCTTGAGGGGTGCGGTCTACTGTCAAGTTGCCAAAGTGTGGCATAACGATAATTTACCAATCGGCTGCCTGCTCACCGAATTTGCTACAATAAAGGGCATGTTGTGAAAGGTAAAAACAACGCACATGACCAAACGTACACTGCTTGTAACAGGCTCTAGCGGCTTGATCGGCTCAGAAGTCGTCACTTACTTTGATTCGCTTGGCTGGAAAGTGCATGGCATGGATAACAACATGCGTGCAGACTTTTTCGGTGCGGGCGGCGATACGCGCTGGAATCAGCAGCGGCTGGTCAGCACTTGCCGCGATTTCACCCATCACGAGGTAGATATTCGAGATCGGCGCGCTGTGCTAGAGGCAATTACCGCGCTGCGCCCTGACTTGCTGGTACATGCCGCCGCACAACCTTCCCACGATCTGGCTGCCAGCCGTCCTTTTGATGATTTCGACGTGAACGCCGTTGGCACGCTCAACCTGCTGGAAGCCGTCCGCCAGCATTCACCTGAAACAGTCTTTGTCTACCTCTCCACCAACAAGGTCTATGGTGACGCGCCCAATGAGCTGCCTCTTGTTGAACTGGAGACGCGCTGGGACTATGCCCGTCCC
>DAOTVQ010000013.1:0-63301 GCA_034436355.1 Anaerolineae bacterium | reverse complement strand
GAACCCGGCAGTTAAGCCCGCCAGCGCCGATGGTACTGCTCTGGTGACGGAGTGGGAGAGTAGGTCATTGCCAAGCTCTTTTCCTCAGCTCAGCGCCACGGGCACCCTTGATTCTTCGTTGTCCCTCGCCGGCTTTATGCGGTAAAATCTCGTGAACAGCATAAGATGTATGATGCTGCGAACAAGGTGTGGCACAGGCAATAGCCTCTCCACACCCTAACGCTAGGCTCTGCTCAGCCTGCCCGCTGCCAACTGCCAAACCTGCCGCCCAACCCTTTCGATGAAGGCACGATCATGCGAGACGGCGATGAGCGTGCCGCGAAAAGCACACAGCGCCGCCTCAAAGCGCTCGATGCTCTCTAAGTCAAGGTGATTGGTTGGCTCATCCAGCAGCAGCACATCCGGCTGCGCCGCGATCAGACGTGCAATTTGCAGCTTGCGGCGCTGCCCAAAACTCAGATTACCCACCAACTGCTCAACCTCCGCCGCGCCAAATAAGCCGTAGCGATGCAGCTCTGCCCGCAGCACCGACTCCGCAGCGATGCGCCCTGCCGCATACGCCGCCAGCACGCTTTGCCGTGGATCAAGCGTTTCAAGCGCCTGATCAAGGTAGCCAACCTGTGCATTCGGCGCAATGAACAACCTGCCGACATCAGGTTGCTCAAGGTTCAGCAGCAGGCGAATAAGCGTTGTTTTGCCTGCGCCGTTCGCGCCGCAGATCACCACATGATCACCGCCGCGCACAGTGAAAGAAACGTCTGCCAGCACCACCTGTTCGCCATATGCCTTGCAAACGCCCTCAGCGCGCAGCATAACTTGCGAATGGCGCACCGCACCGCTGAAAGTTGGGTTGATTTGCCATTGGCGCGGTGGCGCGGCGACCGCCTCTCGCTCAAGTGCCTCTAGGCGGCGTTCGGCGTTGCGGATGAGGCGGCTCTCGTGGACGGCAGCCCGCCCAGCAAAGAAGCCTTTGGCAAACTTATCATTGTCAGAGCGCGGCTTGCCGCTACCAGTGTTGTGCGTCGTGGTCTTGATCAGGCGCTGCAAGGCGCGCATTTCTTCTTGCTGCGCCGCATAGTCGGCTGCTTGCTGTGCGTGGCGGCGCTCTCGCTCTGCCCGATAAGCGTCATAATTGCCGTGATAGCGCGTCAGGCTGTGCGTGTGTGGTGAGAGTTCCACGATACTCGTCACCACACGGTTCAGGAAGTGCCGATCATGCGAGATAAGCAGCACTGCGCCGCCATAGCTGCATAGGTACTCTTCCAACCAGGCAGTGGCAGCCGCATCAAGGTGATTGGTTGGTTCGTCAAGGATGAGCAGATCAGGCGCACGCAACAGCAAACCTGCCAACGCCATGCGCGTTTTCTCACCGCCGCTGAGCGTGCCAAGCCGCCGATCCCGTTTGATGTGCGCCAGATCGAGTCCGTCGGTCACTTGGGCAAGGCGATACTCGCCCTCATAGCCGCCGCGCTGCGCGAATGTCTCTTGCAGGTTGCCATAGCGCGTCAGCAAAGCGGCTTGCTGTGACGCATTGATGGACGAGTCGGCAAGTGCCGCCTCTAAGGCGCTTAACTCGGTACGGAGCGCGTCTAGATCGCCGAGCGCACGCTCTAGGAATGCCCGCACGCTGAGCAACGGCTCTGGTGTTGCCTCTTGCGGCAGATAGCCAACCTGTGCGCCGTTCATCAGGCTGTATGTGCCACCATCGGCTGCCAGCTCGCCTAAGAGGATGCGCGCCAACGTTGTTTTGCCGCTGCCATTCTCGCCCACCAAGCCGACTCGTTCGCCGCGCTTGAGGATGAATGAGATGTTTTCTAGGACGATTTTCGCGCCGTAGCTTTTGCTGATATGTTCGAGTGCTAAAAGTTGATTAGACATGTTGAACTGCCTTTCGCGCTGACCTGCTGCTGCGTGGCACAACGGCACGGCACAAAAAAGCCGCCGAAGTGCGGAAGGCACTCCCAGCGGCGATCAGGTGCGCGAAAAGGCACACTTCGGCGTGTTCGATAGGCGCGATCTGACCACTCTGCAAGGAGCCCGACACGGGACAACTAGCGAATGGCGATCCGAATCATCTAACAGCCTTTACTAACGTGGATACACTCCGCACAACCTGAGCAAGGCTCACGCGGCGCGGCACTGTTTATGATAGGGCAAAGCGTCGTTTTCGTCAACCGCCTTTTTAGATGAAAGCAAGCGCGCTGACCCATTCCATGCACCCGTGAGTAGTTGTTGCGGGAAGGGCAGCGCGGCGTGTTCGATATTTGCATAGCCCTACCCTCAGCACACGATAGACAGCACTCCTTTCAGCCCTTCACTTCCTGTTTCTTTTGACAACAACACTTGAAAATAGAGTACACTATGTGTAGTGTATGAGGTGGCTCAAAAGGCAGGGGACTCCGATGGCGCTTTATGGAATTGTGAATGCCGAGCTTTTGAACCTGCGGGAGCGTCCCACGACGGCTTCGCGCATTTTGCGGCAATTGCAGCGCGATGAAGCCCTTGAAGTGCTGCGCGATGCTGGCTTCGATTGGCTCGAAGTGCAGCTTTTAGGCAGCAGCCTGCGTGGGTTTGTCTCGAAGCTCTACCTGCGCCTGACCGAAACACGACCCGGCGGCGGTGAAGGCGGCGCGCCTGAAGAGAATGCTGTGGGCATTGGTGCAGGCAGCACTGTAGAGGTAACTGCCCGTGCGCTCAATGTGCGGCGCGGACCTAGCACCAACGACCCAATTGTGGCGACCGTGCAGCTTGGTGCGCGCTTTGAAGTTTTGGGCAGGCAGGGCGATTGGCTGCGTGTGCGCTATAGTGGCGGTGAGGCATTCATTGCGGCGGCATACGTCAAGCCTGCCAGCGGCGGCTTCACCCTTGAAGGCTACTTGATCGAGGAGCCAGAAATTTTAGATGTGCGAATGCAGCCGCAAAAACTGATCCCTGCTCAGGCGGAAGGCACAACCGAAGCAGCCGTGGCGCGCACATGGAACATCTACGGTGGCTTGCTAGGGCGCTTGGCTGATCTGCTTTCCATCCCGGTGGATGTGGTGGTGGGTGTGCTAATCGCTGAAAGTGGCGGCGCTGCCTTTGGTGCTGATGGGCGGATGATCATCCGCTTTGAGAATCACATCTTTTGGCGCTACTGGGGACAGGCAAATGCCACCATCTTTGATCAGCATTTTACTTTTGATCGCTCATCAGTAGCGCGTGCGTGGCGTGGGCATCAGTGGCGTCCAGATACTGACAGCGCATGGGTAGATTTTCACGGCAATCAGGCGTTAGAATGGAATGTGTTTACCTTTGCGCGCAGCCTTGATGACACTGCCGCACTGCTCAGCATTAGTATGGGCGCGCCGCAGATTATGGGCTTCAACTTTAAGCGGCTTGGCTACGAGAGCGTGCAGCAGATGTTCTCACGCTTTTCAAGCAGCGCACATGCCCAAATTGTGGGCATCTTTGACTTTGTGAAAGGTGCCAGTGCCACCAGCACTGCCATTCAAGCATTGCAGCGGCGCGATTATCTTACATTCGCAGGTATCTATAATGGCAGCGGCAACGAAACCATCTATGCGGATCGCATTCGTCGCTTTGCAGCAGTCTTTAGCCGCTTGATCAGTTCGGCACGTTAGGGTAACAAACTTGCACAACTCTCACAAATGTGAGAGCATGTCTTGCTAAAAATTTGTTATACTCGCAGATATCATCTTACTGAAGACATACTGAGGACTAATGCATGGGCAATCACAATGATCCACACAAAGACGATCTATCCGATAATGACTTTGGCACAGAGCGTGTTCCACCACCTGAAGGAATGTCCGCTGAGCTAGAAGGTCACGACGACACCACTTTGCTACGCTGCCCGAATTGCTCTAAGCCTGTGCGGATGGGTGAGCTAATCTGTCCACATTGTGACTACAACCTCACCGCCAATGATGCACTTCGCACGCAACGCATGAGTGGTGAACCCCTGCTGGCACGCACATGGACATCCGGTGAAGTCATCGTTGCAGAACGCAAACCAATCGTGCTGGAGATTGAGGGGCAGCAAATTACGCTGCCGCTGGCAGATGTGGTGACGCTTGGACGCCGCTTTGACTCCGCGCCAGCAGAGCAACCCCATGTGGATTTGAGCCGTTTCGGTGCAGAAGAACACGGCGTTTCGCGCTTGCACGCACGGCTGCGGCGGAAAGGCATTCTGGTGTATATTGCCGATATGGGCAGTTTGAACGGCACACATCTGAATGGACGCCGTCTTATTCCTGATGGGGAACGTCTGCTGCGGGATAACGACGAACTCTACCTGAGCCGTTTGCGGATTCGCATTCATTTTTCGTAGGGATGCATTTATGCCCAACCGTGGGATGGTGAGCCTATTTATGCATCAGAGCCAGCAGCTGTAAGATGCGTTTGAATGGCTTGTGGCATAATTCCGTTTGGCATAACATTGTCACACACCGAACAGCGTGCTATACTCGCAATCGTAGAGCGCCGCGTGGCGCTGCGTTTTGCTCATTTCAGGAGGCACCCTTATGCAAGGCAGCGGCAGCTTCAGGCTCATCGTCCGCCGCGGTCCGCAACCGAATCAGATTTATGAGCTGAGTAAAGATGTCATCTCGCTAGGGCGCGACATCACGAATGACATTGTGGTGAACGATCCCGAAGTGAGCCGCCATCATTGCCGCCTCACACGCGGCGGCGGTGGCTATACGCTGGAGGACTTAGGCTCGACCAATGGCACGTTCGTAAACGGACAGCGCCTCAGCGGCGCCCGCCCGCTCAACAGCGGCGATTTGGTCGGCTTGGGCGAAACAGTGACGCTCGCCTACGAATCAAGTATGCTGGCAGCTGATCTAGGTGTGCGCCCGCCACTGAGCAGCCAACCATCCGTCGAACAAGGCTACCCACCCCAAGCCGCTGCACCCAGTGGCTATATGCCACCCCAGGCACAGCAGCCCGTTGCGCCTAGTTACCCGCCTCGACAACCTGTGCAAGGCTATCAACAGCCACCGATAGGCTATGCCCCTCCGCAACAGACCAAGCTGCCCGAACAGCTTGGCGCCAAACCGCCCGATTATCAGCAGTTTGGCTACCAATATTCCGAGCAACCGCAACCCGTTCAAAGCGGTTTAGGGCGTTGGTTCTTTTTAGGGTGTGGGTGTTTCATTGTGGCATGTATCGTCTTTAGCATTGTGGGCGCCTTGGTTATTGATGCCAACCAAGACTTGCGCTGCGGATTGCCCATCGTGCGCCAGATTTATACCACCATTAATCCAGCATCTTGCCCCCGCTAGCGAGCGCACCTAAAGCAGTTATCTGAGCAGCGGGGCAGTCGAAAAAACGACTGCCCCGCGTTTGGTTTAGCGGTGCATTCGCTCGTAGCGCCCTACCCATTTCCAGTTGGAGGTGTCACGCTCATTGCTTGCCACAATCTGGGCAGCCTGCTGGCGCTCTTGGTGAGCGATCAGGGTTGCCAAAATGGCTGCCGACTCAGGGTCAAGCTGCTTCATATCCACCGTTGGGCTGAAGTGATGCTCTACAAAGCCTGTATCAAACTTGCCGCTGATGAAATGATGGCTGTTCACCAGCTTCTGGTGGAAGGGCAAGTTGGTTTTGATGCCCATCACACGGTATTCGCTCAGGGCGCGGCTCAGCCGCCGAATCGCCTGTGAGCGCCGCGATCCCCACACGATCAGCTTAGCAAGCATCGAGTCGTAGTAGGGCGTCACTTCATAGCCTGCATAGATGCCGCTATCCAACCGCACGCCCGGACCTGTTGGCGCCAGATGAACCGTCACTCGACCAATGGACGGCAAGAAGTTGTTGTAAGGGTCTTCGGCGTTGATGCGGCACTCAATGGCGTGTCCGATGATGCGCACGTTCTCTTGCGTTGGCTCCATGCGGCGCCCCTGTGCAATCCGCAGCTGCTCTTTGACAAGGTCTATGCCGGTCACCAACTCTGTAACAGGGTGTTCTACCTGAAGGCGCGTGTTCATCTCCAAAAAGTAGAAATTCTTGTGCTTATCCACAATGAATTCTACGGTGCCGGCGTTCACATAGTTCACGGCACGGGCAGCACGCACGGCAATTTCGCCCATCTGCTGGCGCATGGCATCATCCACAAACGGGCTGGGCGCTTCTTCTACCAGCTTTTGATGGCGACGCTGAATGCTGCACTCGCGTTCACCCAAATGGATGATGTTCCCGTGCATATCGCCCAGCACCTGAATCTCGATGTGGCGTGCGCCCTCGATCAGCTTTTCAAGGTAGAGTGTGCCATCGCCGAAAGCATTGGCTGCCTCACGATGGGCGGACGCAAGCGCATCAGGCAGATCGGCGGCGCTCTGCACGACGCGCATGCCCTTGCCGCCACCACCCGCCGCTGCCTTCACCATAACCGGATAGCCAATCACATGCTCGGCAGCGTGGATGAGTTCCTCATCCGTTAGCCCTGGCTCTGTGCCGGGCACAAGCGGCACGCCGGCTGCCTTCACTGCCTGCCGTGCGCGCTGCTTATCGCCCATCATGTGGATGGAATGTGGACTAGGTCCGATGAAGATCACGCCCGCCGCCTGGCACGCTTCAGCAAAGACTTCGCGCTCGCTCAGAAAGCCATAGCCGGGGTGAATAGCATCCACTTGGGCGCGGTGTGCCACATCAAGGATTTTGCCAAAATCAAGGTAGCTTTCACGTGGTGGCGGTGCGCCAATGTAGTATGCCTCATCTGCATAGCGAACGTGCAGCGCGGTGCGGTCAGCCTCGCTAAAAACTGCCACCGTGCGAATGCCAAGCTCGCGGCAAGCACGGATGATCCGCACGGCAATCTCGCCACGGTTAGCGATCAAGACTTTCTTAAAAAGGCGCGTTTCTTGAGTCTGGGTTGTGGTTGCCATGCTTTTCTTCCCTTAAATTGCTTAAACAATAACCCAATGTGCCGCCAAAGGTTACCCAACTTGGGCAAAGCCTGCCACAGTCAAAGAAGAACCCATCACCTGCGGAGTGCCTGTGCGCGCACTGCAAGGCAAGGGCGCTACACGCCTACTTTTTTGAAACAGTTTCTCCTTAGAGCGAAGATGAAAATAAAGATTATTTTTGCACGCTCTCACAAATCCCTCACATATGTAGGCTTGCTAAAAAGCCTAAAACTCACTAAACTGCCTAAGAGTGCTGCTTAATTGGAGTGTGTTTGTCTATGCACGGCGGATGTTTGAGCCTAATCATCAGAACAACCATCCTTGCAGCTGCCCAAACGGTTGTGGTGCGTGTTGTGCAGCGTTTGTTGCAACGCATCCTAGACCGTTTGCGTATATAGGAGCAGTGCCTTAGCACGGAGCTATTCGTGCTTTGCTCACTGGCTTTTACCGCTCAGTCCACTCATACAGGAGTTCAAAAGATGAAGGTCTCGTTCTACAAGTTCGTGATGTTTGCCCTGATCGGCTTGCTGGCGTTTGCGCCTGCCCTAACCGTCTCGGCACAGGATTGCCCGCCCGGCATCAGCGCCGACGACTGTAAGCTGATGTCGGATGCGATGGGCATGAACGCCTCCAAGTTGTCTTCGTTTGCCATGAATTTCACTGTGAATGCTTCGGTGAAAGGCGTTGAAGGTGGCGACATCACCCTAGAGGTGAGCGGCAGTGGTGGCATTGACACCAGCAAGGTTGATATGGCTGCCGAAGACCCAACCGCTGCATTGGCGGGCTTGATTTTCAGCATCATGATGGATGCCAAAGCAAGCGGCGGCGGCATGGATCAGGCGGGCAGCGTGGAAATCCGCATTGTGGATGGCAACGCTTATGGCAAGGGCTTTGATGGCACCGACACCTGGCAGAAGGTTTCGGCTGAGGAATTGTTCAGCCAACTGGGTGCCTTGAGTGGCGATATGAGCGGCGGCATGGGCGATCTGGGTGGTTTGCTTGGCAATGTCGATAATCCTGCCCTCGCAGGTCTGTTCGGCGCAGCCGTGACCACCTACAGCGCTGCTGACGGTCCTAACCTTGATGGCAGCACCCGCGCTATCACTGCCAGCACCGACCTGAAGCCCGTGTTGCAGGCACTGGCCGACCCACAGATCGCTGAGGCGCTCTCGCAGGTAATCCCACAAGATGATCCGAGCGTTGCACAGCTCGGCAGTATGCTGCCTCTGCTGGGTGCGCTGTTCACTGAAGCAAAGATTGATGCCACCACCTACTACGGCACGGATGGCACTTTCCGCGGCTTCAAGTTCTCTGTCTCGTTGGTGGTTGATGGTCAGATGGCTGCTATGCTAACTGGTTCCCCCACCAATGTTGATATCAAACTGGATTTGGATGTGCGCCTGACCAAGCTGGGCGAACCATTCACTGTGGAAGCACCCATCGAATAACCTTTCAACACAAACCATTCTAAAACCAACAGGCGGGGAAATTCCCTCGCCTGTTGCGTTCTGTATAGGTAATTCGGCGTAACAGAGTCGTCTTCACTGCACCCACAATACCTGAACTGACGCGGTAAAACAGATTGCGCTATAATTGTTTGTGGAGGCTTGCGCGGTTATGTCCTTACGAAGACGCCTGCTAATTTATCTGCTGCTGTTGGCAATTGTGCCAATGCTGCTGGTGAGCCTGACTGCCTACCTGATCACCAGCCGCAACCTTACTCAGATTGAGCGCACGAACCTTGAGGAAAGTGCCAAAAGCGTTGTGCGCCTTTTTGAAGATATTGAGGCGAACCTTGCCAACATCACTGTAGACTACGCCAACTGGGACGAACTGCACGCGCAATCAGCGGTGGATGAGCCTGATGCCGAGTGGATTAGCGTTAACCTTTCGCCAGAGGCAGAAGTGTCCATCACGACTACCCACAGGCTAGAGGTAGTTGGCATTTATAACGTTAATAACCGCCTGAACTATGCACATGGCGCAGCCGATCAAGTTGTTCAACAGCTAGGCGATTTGCTTGGGCAAGTGCGTATGGGCAGCACATCCGTCACGCGCTTGCTGCTGCTGAATGAAGATGTTTACCTTGTGGCACTAAACGCCATTCGCACCAGTAGCAGTGAAGACCCTAACGGTGTTTTCATCGCAGGCAGACGCGTGCGCCTTGAGGATGCCGAGCGCATTCGCACGCTGACCGCCTCAGAAGTTGCTTTCTACAGCGGCGAAAAGCGCCTAGCCGCTACAGCAGATCACAGAGCGCGCCTCGATCCTGCTGCCTTGCGTGCTGCGGCAAACGGCAGCCTCATCATTGATCAAACACAGAGTGAGTCTGCCCTTATCTACCAGCCAATTATGTCTGAGGCGGGTGATGGCGTGCTGACCATTGTGCTACAGCGTTCGCGCAGCCCGCTTACGGCGGCGCGCCAAAGCGCGCTGCAATCGCTCGTTGTTTGGGTGGTGCTGGTCAGCCTGAGTGCTGCAAGCGTTGCCACACTGCTGGGACGCCCCATTGTACGGACTCTTTCGCAAATGGTTGCCAGCGCCAATCAGATTGCGGCTGGCGATTACAGCCGCCGCATGCCGCTGCCCACGCACCAAGACGAACTGCATCAGGTTGCTAGTGCCTTTAACCAGATGACTGAACGCCTTGTGCGGAATATCGAGATGCTGCATGCTAAAACACGCGAACTGGACGAGAAAAACGGCGAATTGATGTTAGCAAACGCTGCCGCGCATGAGGCAGTGCGCACCGAGCGCGATTTTATCGTCTCGATGTCGCACGAACTTCGCACACCGCTCACAGCCATCATTGGCTACAGCGATATGCTGTTGCTGAATATGTCTGGTGATCTTAGCGATGTTCAACACCGCCGCATTCAGATTATCCGCGATAGCGGCAACCGTTTGCTCTCGCTCATCAATGATCTGCTTGATCTCTCGCGCATTCAGGCGGGCAGGTTGGAGCTGAATATTGCGCCCTATGCGCCCGCTGCCATGCTAGAGCGCACTGCCTCAGAGCTGAATGTACTGGCACAGCAAAACCAGCTGAAATTCGTTCAAGAGATTGACCCTAGTTTGCCGCCTTTGCTCTTGGGCGATGAAAAGCGCCTTCAGCAAATTGTGACGAATTTGCTGGGCAATGCATTCAAGTTCACACGCGAGGGTGAGGTGCGCCTGCGCGCTCACGCCAACCCAGCCGCCAAAATGTGGGTGATCAGCGTGACTGATACAGGTGAAGGTATTCCCACTGAGGCGTTGGATACAATCTTTGAGAAATATCAGCAGATCAAGACCGATATGCAGCGCGGCGTGACGGGTACCGGGCTAGGCTTGCCCATCACCCGTGATTTGGTAGAACTGATGGGTGGCTTAATCACAGTAAAAAGTACGTTAGGCGTTGGCAGCACCTTTACGATCAGCCTGCCAATGGTGGTACCACAAACGCTCGATAGCCCTGTGCAAGCAACAAAGGTGTGATTGTCCTGTGGTGGATTGGCAAAATGTTGCAACATGGTACGTCTTGATCGTGGACGATGAGACGGCAAACCGTGAAGTGTTCGCAGATACGCTCCAATATTTTGGCGCAAAAGTGGCAACGGCTTCAAATGGGCTTGAGGCGCTTCAGATCATTCATATGCAAACGCCTACGCTCATCTTAACTGATCTGGCAATGCCTAAAATGGATGGCTGGGAGCTGCTACGCACCTTGCGTGCCGATCCTGCACTGAGGCACATCCCGATCTTTGCCGTAACAGCAGCCTTTACCATGCCCGGTGACCGTGAGCGTGTGCTTGCGGCCGGCTTTAACGGCTACCTTGCCAAGCCAGTGGATATTGTGGGGTTGATAGAGAGTATTCGAGGTGCTGTGCGGGATGCACATGGCGGGCAAGGTGCTTAAGGGTGTGCCGCCTGCCGCAACACTACTCATCCGCCTATGAGTAGGAGCGCATGAACGGATTGCTCTTCTTTGCGCTGCATGGTGTGTTGGCGCTGCTGCTCTTGCTGGCGGCACTTAGCCGTCGGTTGGGCAACGTTACTAAGCGTTCGCCACTGCATTGGGTCATTTATCTGGGTGCTGGGATGGTCAGCTTGGGCGCCTTGCTCGGGCTTTGGCTGCCGCCGCTCTCTCTGGAGGGCTTGGTTGCCAGCGTGCTGATCATCAGTAGCCTATTAGCGGTTTTATTGGTTGTGTGGCGTTACTGGGGATGGGTGTTGTATGAGTAATTTAGCCTTGAGAAAGTTTCATGAACGCACTAACTGATCTCACCAAACTGAAAATGCGTTTTGCTGAGTTACCTAAGATTGAGCTGCATCGCCATTTTGAGGGCGCTCTTCGCCTGAGCAGCCTTGCCGAAATTGCCCGCACGCATCAGCTTGATGTGCCTGCTTACGATGTGGAAGGGCTGCGCCCTCATGTGCAGGTCATGCCTGATTCGCCCCACACAGTCGCGCACTTTCTCTCTAAGTTCAGCGTCATCCGCAAATTTTACCGAAATGCGGAAATTATCCAGCGTTTGGCGCGGGAAGCGGTTGAGGATGGCGCCGCTGATAATATCCGCTACCTTGAACTGCGCTTTACGCCAAAGGCACTCGCGGCGGCAAGCAACCTGAGCTTCGCCGAAGTGATAGAGTGTATGTGTAACGGAGTCGATGAGGCACAGCGCACACATAACATCACGGTGCGCCTGATCATCTCGCTCAATCGGCACGAGGACGCCACCGAAGGCGCACAGGCAGTCTATGCGGCGCTGGCACGCAAAGCACGCGGCATTGTGGCAGTAGACTTGGGCGGGCAGGAAGAAGGCTTTTCGGCAGAGCCATTTCGTGGGCTTTTTGCAGAGGCGCGCCAAGAGGGCTTGAACGTCATCGCGCACGCGGGCGAGTGGGCAAGCGCCGAAAATGTGCGCTTTGCCATCGAACAGCTTGGCGCCACGCGCATTGGGCATGGCGTCCGCAGCCTAGAGGATTTGTCGTTAGTGGCGCTTGCCCGTGAGCGCGGCATCACCTTTGAAGTCTGCCCAACCAGCAACATTTACAGCGGCGTTTTCCCAAGCCTAACGGGGCATCCACTGCGAAAAATGCGCGATCTGGGCTTGCGCGTCACGCTCAACACCGATGATCCGCTCTTGTGTAACATCACCTTGACCGATGAATTATGCACAGCGTTCGGCGTGCTAGGCTGTTCCCTTTCCGACTTGCGGCAAATGACCATTCACGCTGCCGAGTCCGTCTTTTTACCTTTACCTGAACGGAATGCGTTGGCGGCTGAGATCATCGCCGCCTATGATAATTGGCAGTGGATTTGAGAGTGACGACAAGCCGCACCCATTTTGAGGATATTCTGGCTGCGCTCAGCGTGACGCGGGATGCTATGCGAGCGCAGTGGTTCAGCTTGCCCGCCATGAAGATCAACGGGCGCATTTTTGCCGCGTTGTGGCTGAACGGCGATATGGTCTTTAAGCTGCGCGACCCACAGCGACGCGCTGCCCTTGCCCTTGAAGGCAGCACGCTCTTTCAGCCGCTGCCTGACCGCGCCGCTATGCGTGAATGGGTGCAGGTCACACCTGCCCACGCTGATCAGTGGTTCGTTTTGGCAGAGGCAGCCCTCAGTTATGTGCAGGATTTGGCACAGGCGGCGCGCCGTAAAAAACCGAAGGCGTGATCATCTCACGCCTTCGAAGATCGTCACAATGATGCGGCGTTCGCCTATGGTGCGTTGGCAGCAATGGTGGCGCAGGCAAGGCAGATGTTGCCGGGACGGATCATGGCGTAGCCTGCTTGTGGGTCATCGCCATAGTTCGTGAAATCCACATTGAAGACGATCACCAAGCGCACGCGCCCACTGTTGCGCGCTGCACGAATCGCCTCGCCCAAAAACTGTGCCTGACGCTGTGCGCTGGTGCCAGCCGCCCAAGAGAAGTTGGCAGGCAGCGGTCCGTAGCCTTCGGGCGAGAGGTAGCCTAGCTCGCTAAAGCAGGCTTGCTTGCCGGGAAAGGCAGCCAACGCCCGCTGGAGCATGGTCAGGAAGTAGCGCGTTGGGTAGTTATCGCCGCGCGGATCGCCGCTGGTGGCAGTTGGGCTAACCACGCCTTCGTTGTAATGGACACCGATGCAATCGGCAAAGCGCGCCGCGCCGGCAGCCGCCATACCGTTGTAGTAGCGGTCATCGTTCCAGACACGCGCCAAACCAAAGGCACCTTCTGCGCCAGTAGGTGCGGGCGCGCCGGTGATCACGAGCGTATTCGGGTTCGCGCCTTTGATGGCAGCGTGCGCCTTCTGAAGCAACTGCACATAGCTGGCAGGGTTAATTTGACCTTGCGGCCACTCACGGTCAATGTTCATCTCATTCCAGACCTGAATGGCATCCGCGCCGGCGCGTGCCAAATTGCCCACAAAGGCGGCATACTCATCCTGATAGCCCGCATCCAAAACGCGATTTTTATCACCCACAATGCTCAGCATCACCTTGAAGCCCGCGCCCTTTGCCTCTTGGATGAAGCTGGCAGCATTACCATCCCCGGATGGGAATTGGCGCTTGACCCATGTCATCTTGGCGCTTTTCATGACGGCATCGCTGTTAGCAGTTAAGCCACCCTGAATTTGCCCGCCGATCTCAAAGCCTGCCACAGGTGTGCCACCGCCCGGTTGCTGCGTTGGCAGCACCACCCCGCCAGGACCCGGCACGCGCAATTGCTGCCCAACGTAGATCAGGTTAACGTTCACAATACCGTTAAGCTGTGCCAGGACTGCTACCGTTGTGCCAAAGCGCTGTGCAATGCGCGCCAATGTATCGCCGCGCTGCACCACATAAACGCCTGTGCCTGTCGCTGGTGGCTGAGTGGGTGGGATAATTACGCCGCCACCGCCAGAGATGATCAAGCGCTGCCCAACGTAAATACGGCTGGTGTTCACAATGCCATTGCGTGCCGCAATGACACTGACCGGCACACCATAACGCAGCGAGATGCGGTAGAGGTTCTCGCCGCGCTGCACCACGTGAATAATTGTCTCCTGTGCGCGTGCCGCACCGCCTAAAGGCAGCATCGTTACACAGCACGCGAGGATCAAAACGATCAAGGCAATCCGCCGCATAGTAGAGAATCCTTCCTTAGGGTAGTCGTTTCGACGCCAACGCCTCGCAGCGACGGCAATTCGCACAAGTTGCGCCGTTCGGTTGCGTTTCTACCTTGAAGTATCATGCACTTTTCGCAGTGTGTCAACTTGTGCGCCTACTGAGCGTAGGGTAAGCGTCTGTATCCGATCTTAGAATGCTGCTACAGCACGCCGCTTAGTTCAATCAGATAAAGCGTAATGTCCACCAAGCGATCTTGAAAGGCACTGCCGAAGGTGGGTGGGGTATCCGCCTGCCAGATGACGAGTGTATTCAGGCGCAGCCGAAGCTGATCGCCCGCCTCAAAATCCAGCCCAACAATATCCGCCGCCCGAAAGGCAACATACTGCGCGTCGTCGGCGCTCAGCCGCCAGCCATCGCGTCCATCCCACAAGCTGACGCCCACCGGCGGGTGAAAAGGATACACACTGAGCAAAGCACGCAGCTTTTCAATGTGTTCGTCGTTCACGCGCACTTGCCGATAGCCAACGCGCACTGCATCTATGTCGGAAAGCACGCGCTGGTAAACCTCTGCTGAGTCATCCGCCAGCGTCAGCAGATAGTCATACAGCTCGCCATGCGCCAACCCATACAGGCGCGTCAGATCACGCTCGGTCAAGCCCAATTCGTTACTAATGTGCTGTTCTACCCAATGTGGATCAACACTCATCAGACTTGGCGCAAGCGCCGCTTACTGTGTGGTAAGGGCAGAAACGCGCCTTTTCTCCTTTCGCCAACATGTTAGGCGTTCACGTTGAAAAATGGTGTTCTGCTCGGTGATTCTAGCTGTGTGTTTCGGTGCGTGGCAGCGGTATTTTCTGCACAATGAAGCATTATTTCAATTATGCCACACCTTTAGCTAAAGGGCAAGTTTGTGCTTTATTCGGCTGCCTCTAACCACGCTAAGCGCTTCCTCAACCGCAGGCGATCAGCGCGCCGATAGCCGCCTTCCTTTCGGTTGCCTCAAGCACCCGCCACTGGGTGTGTCTGTGGCGCAGCACCTAGACTCAAAGCGCGGCTCTGCTATAATGCTTCCTAATGTTCCGTGTGTGTGAGTGAATCATGCTTTCTGCGCCACCTACAGCCCAATCTACCGATCAGATCGCCCTTGCGCCCTTTGAGATCGGCAACATCCGCATCGAAACGCCGCTAACTCTGGCGCCAATGGCAGGGCAGACCAGCTATGCCTTGCGCGCCTTATGCCGCCAGCAAGGTGAGTGTGGCTTGGTCTGCACTGAATTGCTAAGCAGCCAAGCCATTCACTACAAAAGCCGCAAAACGTTCGACATGCTGGATTGGTCGCCTGATGAATTTCCGTTTGCCGTGCAGCTTTACGGCAGCGAGCCAAGCGTGATGGCAGAGGCAGCGCGCTTTGTGGTAGATCGCGGCGCCAGCATCGTGGATATTAACATGGGCTGCTGGGTGCCAAAGGTTGCCAAGAGTGGTGCAGGTGCGGCGCTGCTGCGCGATGTTTGCACGGCGACAATGGTCGTGGAAGCCGTGGTGCGTGCGGTGAAAGTGCCTGTCACGGTGAAGGTGCGCGCCGGCTGGGATGCCAATACGCTGACGGCGGTGCCCTTTGCACGCGCTGCAGAGGGCGTTGGTGCGAAGGCGATTGCCGTGCATGGGCGCACAGCCGCGCAAGGCTTTAGCGGCAGCGCGGATTGGTCGGTCATTCGGCAGGTGAAAGAGGCGGTGCGGATTCCAGTCATTGGGAATGGTGATGTGACCAACGCACAAGATGCAATCCGCATGTTCCGCGAAACAGGCTGCGATGCTGTCATGATCGGGCGCGCTGCGATGGGCAAACCATGGCTTTTCAAGCACATTGCCCATGAAATCCGCACGGGCGAGAAATTGCCGCCGCCCTCCCCGCACGAGATTGCACAATTGGCGCTTCAGCACGCACGCTTGGCGCTCTCGCGCACGGCACTTTCCGAACGGCAAGCCTGCCTTGAACTGCGCGGGCAGCTCACACAGTATCGGCTTGGCACAAAATATGCCGCCGCATTGCGCGATCAATTGGTGCGCGCCGAGTCGCTGGCGGATATTGAAGCATGTTTTCGGATCATCGAATAGGGATGTAGCATGTTCATCACTTTTGAAGGCGGCGAAGGCAGCGGCAAAACCACGCAGATTGCCTTGCTGCGCGAATGGCTGGAACGGCGCGGCTTACGCACCCTGACCACCTGTGAACCCGGCGGCACGCCGCTTGGCGCTAAGTTGCGCGAATTGTTATTGGATGTGCGAAGTCAGTTAGTGCCAAGCGCCGAATTACTGCTCTACGCTGCCGACCGCGCCCAGCACGTTGCTGCCTTGATTCGTCCTGCTCTGCAAAGTGGCACAATTGTGCTGAGTGATCGGTATGCCGATAGCACGCTTGCCTATCAAGGCTACGGGCGCGGACTCGATCTGGTGGACTTGCAGCAGATCACCGCTTTTGCCACTAGCGGCTTGCAGCCCGACTTGACCTTCTTCCTCGATATTGACCCCGCGCAAGGCTTAGCGCGCCGCGCCCAAGAGGGTGCGCTTAACCGTCTGGACGCACTATCTGTGGAATTTCACCAGCGCGTGCGCTCAGGCTACCTTGCCCTGATCGCGGCGCAACCTGAGCGATGGGTACGCATTGATGCGGATCAGCCACTAGCTGTTGTGCAAGGCACCATTGCTGCTGTGGTCGAAGAACGCCTTGTTTTGCGGCACGGCTAACCCAACAATCTGAGCATTAGCGCCAGCACCCAACCACCAACCAAAAGCATCCCAAACCGCCCATGAAGCTGTGCTGTTTTCCGCAGCACCGGATTTAATGCAACAGGCTCTGTATGTATAGCAACGCGCTGCATTAGACCGTATGCCTGTGGAAAGGTGAGCAGCGCCAGCAGCGCAAGAAGTGGCACAATGCCCAATAACACGGTCAGGATCAAGGTGGCATACGTGCCGCCGATAAGCAGGTAATATTCCCAATTGGCGCGCTTTCTTCCCAGAAGCGTGGCAAGCGTGCGCTTGCCGATCTGCTTATCGCTCTCTAAATCGCGTAAATTGTTAGCGTGTAGGATGGCAGCCACCAAAAAGCCAACGGGCAGCGAGGCGATCAGCGCTTCTAGGCTGACCTGCCCCGCCTGCACATAGTACGCACCGATAACGATAATCAGACCCATGAAGATGAAGACCGTGATCTCGCCCAGCCCGATGTAGGCAAGCGCTGCCGGACCTGCTGTGTAGAAAAAGCCCGCCAACACGCTGATAATGCCCAAAATCAGGATAAATTCGCCCGCCACACTGACAATGTACAGCCCAATGAGTGAGCCAAGCCCAAAGGCTGCGATGCCGCCCATGAAGACTTGGCGCGGCGTCAGTTCACCGCGCTGAATGGCACCGCCCACACCGAGCGAGCGTTCGTTATCGGCGCCCTTGACGTGATCATAATAATCGTTGATCAGGTTCGTGCCTGCTTGCAGCGCCACAGAGCCGATCAGCGCTAAGAGGAACATCAGCGGGTTGAAGTAGCCCTGCCACGCGGCAATTGCCGTGCCAAGCAGCACTGGCACAACAGCCGCCGTAAAGCTGAACGGGCGTGCTGCCCGCCACCAAACCCGCACGAAGCGCTGCACAGGCGATTCATCGGGGCGTGCTTCAGCCTGACGCGGCTGCCAGGCGATCAGGTTTGGCGTGATCAGGTCAATCAGCAGGCTGAGCAGCCAACCGGTGATCGCAATTGCCACAATGCCTGCACCCAAGCGGTTCACGGAGTAAATCTGCCCGGCATCCCACGCATACTTGCCGATGCCGCTTTGTGCGCCGAACAACTCCACACCCACGATCAACGTCATGCTGTATGCCAAGCCCAGCTTCAAGCTGTTCATGATGCTCGGCAACGCGGCGGGCAGCGCCACCGTCCAGAATTCATTCCAGCGCGAGGCGCCATAGCTGCGCGCCACCTCAAAATATTTTGGATCAATGCGGTAGACCGCCGCCGCCGTATCCAATAGCAGGATCGGCAAGACGCTGAACGAGAGCGATAGCACACGCGCTCGCTCATCAAAGCCAAGCGCCAGCACCACGAACGGAATCAGCAAAATTTTGGGGATAGGATTGATGGCGGTGATGATCGGGCGCAAAATAGCACTTGCCGTCAGGCTAATGCCAATCAGCAGCCCAAGCCCAACGCCAGCCAGTGCGCCAACAAGGAAGCCAAGCGTAATGCGCAGTAGGCTGACGCCCAGCTCGCGCCAAAGCTGCCCTGTTTCCATCAGCTTTTGCAGCTCGACAAAGACTTGGGAGGGCTGTGGGATAAAGCGGCGGTTCAGCCAGCCTTGCTGCACTGCCACTTCCCACAACACGATCAAGAGGAGGGGTGAGATAACAGAGAGCCAACGTCTGCTCACGGGATGTTCCTTGCTGCAACCTGAGATGTTCAGATTATAGCAGGCTTAGGGCTGGCGCGGTGGCTGTTCCACTGTAATTGGCATTTCACTAACATTGGGACGGTTGGCTGTGCGCTCTGGCGTCAGCGATTTTAGGAAGCGATTGAGCAGTTGAAAAACGATGTTCTGCTGCCAACCGACGATGAATGCCAACAGCCAAATGACCAGTGAACTTTGCAACTCACTCTCCGGGCGCGAGATGATATTCGCGGTGAAGGTGGAGGCGCTGACCACAAAGAACACAAAGACGACCAAGCCCAACATGCCACCCATAATCGGGTTGAGCAGATACCATGTGATGTGCATCGGATCAAAATCGCGGCGGATGGTGGTATGCTCATGGAGTGCCATCATGCCGTTAAAGACGGCGCCAAAGACGCCGCTTAGGATAGGCAGCCACGCCAATTTCATGATCGAGACGCTCTCCGGGATCAGGGCGCGAAAGGTGCCATCTAGCCCGATTGCCAGCACGGTTACCACCAACCAGATCAGGTGATATAACACTAAGATTCCGCGATAACGGCGCACATCAGCCGTCACGCGCTCCTCACGGGCGAGATCGGCGCTGATCAGGTAGTAAATCTGCTGCGCTTCCTCATAGTTAGAATCGGAATCGAGGAGCAGGGTACGCGCATAGAGCAAATCTTTTTGGTAGGCATCGGTGTTGGTGCGGTCGGCGCGCACGCTTTTCACCACACGCTCTTGCAGTTCAGTGATTTTTGCCCACAGCTCGGCAAGGTCTTTTTCTTTCACATAGCGCTTTTGCGTTTCAGGATTGCCGGGCTTACTGGGCGTAATGACCTGACTGGCAGGCAAGCGCGAGAAGGGCAGCACCGCAAAGGGTTCGCGCAGGCGGCTGAGGCGGGCTTCTTCAATAACCGGATTCGGCGCAATCATCACGCGCTGAATGCCTGCTGACCCAACGGCAGACAGCACCTCATTGCCTTCAGAGGGTGTTGTGGTAGGCTCAGATGAAATGGACATGGCACTTGCTCCCAGCAGAAAACTGATCAGCCACACTAGTCATTATAGCGCTTATTCTTCGACCTGACTGCGGTAAGGCAAAATCAGGCTGAAGGTGGTGCCTTTGTTCTGCCAAAGCGTGCTGAACAGGGGCAGCTCACTGTAGACGGTGACGCGCCCTTTATGCTGCTCTGCCACCGATTTCACAATTGCCAAACCCAGACCGGTGCCAACTGCTTTATTCTCCGCGTGCCGCACGCGATAGAAACGGTCGAAAAGGCGGCGCTGTGCCTCACGCGGGATGCCGGGGCCGTTATCCTGCACTTGCAGCACCAACTCGCGTTGAGCATCGCTGTGGCGCAGCAAAGCGCGCACCGTGATCTGCCCGCCATTTTGGGTATATTTGTGGGCGTTGCTGATCAAGTTCATCACCGCCCGCGAAAGCCAGCGCTCATCCCCGGCAAAAGTGGGCAATTCTTCCGCAATTTCAAGGATTAAGGCTTGTTGTTTGTTCGCCAACATCGGGCGCATATCTTCTGTGCAGCGCACCAACATCTCAAAGACGTTGATCGGCTCAAAACGCATCCCAATGCCGGATTCAATATGTTCGAGGTTCAAAAGATCATCAATTAAATCTTGCATGCGCCCAATGCCGCGAAAGGCGATTTCAAAAATCTCTTTATCGCTCTCTGTTAGGTGATCTTCCCAATGCCTGCCCAGCATATGCAGCGCACCGAGCGTCACACCAAGCGGATTTCGTAATTCATGCGCCGCTGTCTGAATGAAACTTAAGCGAGCTTGCTCTGCCTGTTTTTGGTGGGAAATATCGCGGAAAACAACCACCCAGCTTGGCTCAGTGTCCTCAGTGTGTGCGGCAACTGGCGCTACTTCGCACATCAGATAATGCCCGTTGGGCAGCGGTACTTCAAAAAGGCGCTCAGTGGAGTCTGGGCGCAGTGCCTCGCACAAGCGCTCACGGATAGCAGGCAAAAAGTCTGTCTCGCAAAGCGGCTTGCCCAACAGATTGCCTCTCGCGTTGAATAGGCGTTGTGCGGCGTGGTTCACCAGATTGATTATGCCGCGCTGATCAGTGGCAATGATAGCATCAGCCGTGGCGTGCAGAATTGCCTCCAAACGTTTTTGCTGGGCGCGCACCGACTCAACCAACAAGGCATTGTCAATTGCCAAGCCGACTTGATCGGCAATCACCTGTAAAATGCTGATTTCTGCGCCGCTGAACTCATATGGCACACGGCTCATCACGCTCAGCACACCCACCACCTTGCCGCGTGCGTGCATCGGCACCATCACCATCGCCTTCACCTGCTCGGCAACGAAAGATGGCACGCTCAGGCGCGGATCGTCACTTAGATCGCCGGTGATGACAGGCTGCCCACTATTCACCACCAAGCCCGATAAGCCTTCACCGAGTTTCACGCGCATTGGCTCAGAGGTAAAATCGTGCCGCCAGCCACGCTGAGCATACATCACCAGTTCATCTGTGCTGCGATCAATTAGGCTGATGCCGCTGGCATCTAGCGGGACAAGTTTCAGCACTGCCTCCAAGGCTGCATTGAGTGTGTGTTTGAGGTCAGGGGAACCCGCCGCCGCCGTGATCACATTGTTGATCGCTAACAATTGATCGGTTTGACGCTTGAGGGTATCAAAGAGTGGCGCTGGGTTGGCATCTGCCTGCACCAAGTCCTGTGCTTGAGAGAGGTTACCCGTCGTCATAGTGGCTAACCTTTACGCTATTGGATTACACATTGAAAAAACCAAACAACCATGCCACAAAAAACACAGCAGCTAACATTGCCAGAAGGATCAGCCAAGCGCGCCCACGCCCATCGGTGTGTGCATTGGGTTGGACGTCCTCATCTGGCGCGGTGCGGTGAAGCAAGGGTGTTGGTGTGTTGGCAGATGATTCTTCAGACGGCTTATTCAATTTCATATTGCTTGATACTATGATACATCAACTAAGGCGTTGGGCGTTTAAGTTGCCACCTTCAAGCTGGCTAGTTGGCTGCGGTGTATTACTTAGCCTGCTATTTTATCTGAATTTTAGCGTGCGTTACAGCCTCGTAACACATTTGACCAAGCCGTTTCAAAGTTTTGCCACGCTCAGCCGTTTTGCGCCCGAAGGTGCTTGGCTGTATAGCATCACCTTCGCGGCTGCCTTTGGGCTGTATTGGTGCGGCTACCGCTTTGGCGCGTTTCGCCTGCGGCAGCGCCGCGCATGGCTAATGATACTATGCCTTTCAGGGTTGGCACACGCTGCGCTCTTGCCGATGTACCCGCTAGACGCTACAGATGTGTATGATTACATCGTCCGTGCGCGTATGACGGTGATCTACGGCATGAATCCGCTGCGTGATGTGCCGCGCCAACTGCCCGACGATCCCTTTTACCGCTTTGTGGGCTGGAAGGATGTTCCCTCTGCCTATGGCGGCGCGTGGGAGCATTTCGCGGCGTTCACCATACGCCTTGCTGGCGACGACCTGCTGATGAACGTGATCGCCTTCAAGGGGCTTGCCACACTTGGAACGCTGATCGGTGCCTTGGGCGTGTATGCCGCGCTGCGCCAAGCCGCACCACACCGTGCGGCAGGCGGCATGTATCTGTTTGCGCTTAATCCTTTGTTGTTCTACATGGCGGCGGGCAGGGCGCACAACGACAGCCTGCTGATCGCGTGCATGGCTTGGGCAGCCGCCTTCTTGCTGCGGCGCTGGTATGTGGCGAGTACGCTCAGTTTGCTCTTGGGCGCGCTGATTAAGTTCATCCCGCTCATGCTGATTCCGTTTGTGGCACTGGCGGCTTGGCAAGCACTTACAGGCAGGCAGCGCCTACGTTCCCTCGCCCTGAGCGCCGTGTTGGGTGGCGCGCTGTGCATTGTCAGCTATGCGCCGTTTTGGTTTGGCGTGGAAACACTGCGCGCTGATCGCCGTTCCACCATGTACAGCGGCTCGTTCCCAACCGTGATCCGTCAGCTCATTGCGCCGCTGCTGGATGGCAGAAACGCCGATTCGTGGGTCATCCCAACGCCGAACACCAACGCGCTGCTGGCAAACAGCACCTTAGCCATTTTTGCGGCGGTCTACCTGTGGCAACTGTGGCGCACGCAGCGCAGCGGCGGCGATGTATGGCACACCGCGCACGCCATGCTGTGCGTCTTGTTCGCCTACCTGTTGGTGGCGGCATTGTGGTTCATGGCGTGGTATGCCTTGTGGTTGCTGCCCTTTGCCGCCCTGTTCAGGCGCTCACCCTTGCGGCAAACAACGCTGCTCTTCAGCTACCTTGTGACGTGGCAAGGCTTGCTCTACAACTACATCACGCTGCGCCCAGGCGCTTTAGCGCCCATCCCATGGCGCGATTTGTTGCCAGCTGCCAGCTACATGCTGCCGATCTGGCTCTTGATCGGCATTTGGGCATGGCGATGGGCTAAGGCGTGGCGCTCGGCGTAAGGGTTGGTGGCGGTGCAGCCTCCAACGATTCAGGTTGGGTGGGTGTTGGCGTGATCGGTGTGCTAGGCGTGCTGATCACAATCGCGGGCGTTGGTGTGAAGGTTGCCGTTGGCGTCGGGCTTGGCGTAAAAGTCGGCGTTTCGGTGGGTGTGGCGCTTGGGGTCTCAGTGGGTGTGCTGCGCTCAGTTGGTGTGTAGGTGGGTGTGGGTGTACGGCGGTCACTCGGTTCGGCGTAGCGCACGGCGCGCACTGCCAACATGCTGCCAATTGGCGGCAAACTCAAGCGCAAATCGCCATCCACACTGCCGTTGACATATACATCCTCTACACCGATCACATCGCCGCTGAACACATCCCAGAATTCGGCGCGGTAGGCGCCAGCGGGCATATTCCGAGCGCTGAGGGTTGCCTCAATCGGCGTAATTTGCCCAAGATTGGCGCGGTTCTGCCAAGTGTAGTCTTGGTGCTGGAAGAACCCTAAGAAGATCCCACCGCCGCGATCTGCAAGGGC
This sequence comes from Anaerolineae bacterium, assembly GCA_034436355.1. Lineage (GTDB taxonomy): Bacteria > Chloroflexota > Anaerolineae > Aggregatilineales > UBA2796 > CP2-2F. The sequence continues at coordinate 39,926 of DAOTVQ010000013.1, read as the reverse complement.
AATGGCGCGCAGCGGCGGCACGTAGTCGGTCAGTTCCAACGAGTCGATCTGGACGTAATCCTCACCCAAATTATCCAGCGTGATAAGCTGCTCGCCGGCGCGCAGCGGGACCACAAGGGTAGTTGGCGGGCTGTTGGGCGCAAGGGCGAGTTCGGCAGCCAACATGCCGTTGATCAGCACCACAAGGCGCGCACTACCGCGATCACCACTGCGCGATAGATTGATCCGCAGTGTAGTATCTATCGGCGGCGTTAGGATGTACTGCTGTGGACGGCTAAGCTGTGCGTTAAAGCGCGTGCCGTAGAGAAAACCTGAGGCAACGCTCAGCGGTGGTGCAGCGCCTTCCGCCGAGAGGCGAAAGAGTGTGTTCGGTGGTGTTTCGCTGCCAAGTTGCGCGTTATAGCCATTCACGCGCAGCGGTGCATAGCTCAAGGGCGGCGTGTTGCTCAGCGTAATGCCTATCGGCTGCAAATTCGCAGTGTCCCACGGGATGCCACGCACAAAATTGCTAAGCGGCGTTAGCAGGGTGCTTAGGTTGCGCGGGAAGAAATATGTATCCCACCACCAACTGCTGGCAGCACCACTGGCGCCGCCCAACGCAGCTGACCACAACGCTGCACGCACATGAATGCCTTCGGGGTCTGCTTCGGCTGGCTCGAACCATGGGCTGAGCGAGAACTCGCTGAGCAGCAGCGGCGTGCGGCTGTCTGCCAACAACGGGCGCAGCAAGCTGAGCGTGCCAAGCGTTTGATCTTCGGGCATTTCGTTGGGCAAGCGCTGATAGTAGCGCACTTGGGCAAAATCTAGATTTAGGGCGCGTGTTAGGGTGATGTTGCTTGCATCACGCACGCCAAGCGTGATCAGATGGCGGTAGGGATCAACCTCCCGCAAATAGGCGATCATTGCCGTTGCCCACTCAGTGGCAAGTGCGTTGTTGCTTGGCGTTAGGCGATCAAGCTGATCAACCAACTCCCACGCAAATACGCTGCTGCTGTAGCCCCAGCGGGCAACCATGTAGCGCAACCGATCACGGAAGAGGCGGCGTCCATCCTCTGTGGTGAAGAAAGCTGCCGCTGTGGAAAAGGCACCACCACGCCGCAAATTATGTGGATTAAGTGACCAATCGGCGCTGGTGGTGGCGCGTGCAGGCGTAGCAGGTGGATTGTAGGGCGGATCGCTGTAAGTGATCCAACCCTGATGCCACACCAAGACCAATTGTAGGGCGATGCCGCGTTCTTCGGCAGCGCGCAGCACGCTATCCAGCCGCCACGCCGAACTTTGGGCGGCTGCCATGCTGCCCGCTGGGCTGTGCCAACCAAAGCCGATGAACCATGGCACATCTATATAGAGCCGCCCGTAGTTCGCGCCTGCCTGCGCCAGTTGATCAAGCCATGCGATATAGCCGCGTGTGTTGCCTGCACCACTCCACGACCACGCCAAATTGACGCCAACAGGGAAAAATGGCTTACCTTCGCCTGTGCTAAAGTAGCGCCCATTCCGCCCAAGCTGAATTGCGCCTTGCTGCTTGGCAGGCACAACACGCAAACGCCCCGCCGTCACAACTTGGTTGTTGGTTGTTGTGCGCGCCTCAACCGTATACAGCCACTCGCCAACTTGAGTCGGGCGGAAGCGCAGCATCCAAGCCGCGGCGCCCGTCGGCGTAATTACTTCGTTGGCACAGTTTTCATCACAGGCAGCTTGCTGGGGCTGCATCCAGAAGGCGGGCAGGTCGAAGGCGCTGCCATCTGGCGCCGTGAAGCGAACCGTTACGGCAATTTGGCGTGTGTCGGTTGGGTCGGTATAGCCTGCGGTGATAGGCAGTGTGCGCTCGAACAAGCCATTCAGCGGCACTTCTGGCACGTCTAGCGGCGTGCTGGTCGGCGCGGCGGTAGGTGGTTGTTGGGCGAAAGCCGCTAGGTGGGCATTCAGGGAAAACACCGCCCACCAAAGGCAGCCAACACACAGGCAAATTAGGAAAGCGCGTTTATGAAGCATCAACTAGCAAACTCCGCCCAAACATGACAGGCAGAGTATAGCGCAGCTTGGCAGATTGAACAGCGTGGCTTTGCGCCTTTAGCAAACGCGGCGGCTGAGCAAAGGCTCAGCCGCCTTCTTAACTTAAACTTTTCGGGTGACTAGTCGCCCGCAACGGCTGCCGCCGCAGCCATTTGGGCAGAGGCAGGCTCAGCATCGGTCTTCGCCTTTGCAATGGCGTAGATCATAATGCCGTAGCCGCACTTGGCTGCCACATCTGCAATGCAATAGCCAACCTGCACAGCCATGATCACACCCGCCGTTGCTGCCGCGCCACCGCTAATGATCGGGATCAGGTAGACAATCGGGTAGAAGCCCCAGGTGGCAAGCAGCAGCAAGCGGATATTCCGCAGCAGCACTTTTGCCTCACCCTTCTCGTTCTGAATGGCAGGTCCAAGCCCAACAAACAGTTCATAGAGGATGTAGACGAAGGGCAGGGTCGAGATAAAGCCCCACAGCGCCCGCGTGCCGGTGTCGGTGGCGATTTCGCCCGGATAGCCCAAGATGACCATCAGCGCGGCAGCGGTTGCCAAGCGCAAGGTGAGCCAACCCTTGCCCTTTGCGATGCTCATCACGGCAACCAGCTCTGCCACCAGCAGCGGCACAGTCAGCAGCCAGTCAATGTAGCGGTAGGCATCGTTAAAGGGCTTACCACTGGCAATGTATGCCTCAGCGTTGTTTGGGTCAACCACAAAGGCAGCTTGCCAGCTCTCAAAGATACGCAGATAGTGGTAACCTGCAATGGCGACCACCAGCGCCGACATGGTGATTGCATTCCGATACTTGGGCGCAACGTTCCCACGTGAAAGCACCAAGTAGATGAAGGTGGCAAACATGGCGGCGAAAGTGAACGAGAATGCGTTGTAGACCAAACTGTATTCACTTACAGATAGCGAGGGCATGATGTTATCTCCTGTAGACATGCCTTGTAACATCTGTTCAGGTTGTTCAAAACTTTCACAAAATTTTGAACGTTCTAAACAAAATATAAGGTTTTCAACGCCTGGTTGCACATAAGTGTTGAATAAATCTGAGATGAGAATTCGGTGAGAGTTACGCTTATTCAAGACGGATGATGTGCGGGATGACGATGCCACCGCGCTCAAGGCGCCCTAGCGCGTTGTAGGCATCCACTGCGCGCAGTGAATCACAGGGCAGCGGCAGCGGTGCGGTGCAGGCACCCAGCACAACCTTCAGCAGGTAGCTGCCAGCAGGCACGTCTAACGGAACGGTGAGGGACAAATCATCCCGCAGGTAGCCCGAAAGCCGCCAAAAGAGCGTTGGCACACCGCCAATATGCCGATTGGCGCCACTTGCCACAATTTCGCCTGTCTGCACATCAATCAGGCGTATCTCGGATTGGTCATTTTCCAAGAGTGGGCGTGCTGCCTGCCAATAAAGCGTGAGATCGAGCCGTTCACCGCGTCGCAGCCGTTCACGCGGCAAGTGGTAGCCGATCAGGTCAATGCCTGCTTGCGAAAAACGCGGTAAGGGCGTTATTTCACCCAACACTTCACCACGTCCGCTGCGCGGCAAGACTAGCCACGGCTCAGCGCGCACGGCAAAGGCAGCACCCTGCGCCAACAGCAAGACTGCCAGCAGGATGCCCTGTTCAGGACGCGTTAGATAGGCTGTGGGTGGCACTTTGGTTATCTCTGCTTTCGCCATCTCTGCGTTGGGCAACCACCAAAGTATCGCCAGCGCGCTCACCAATCCAAGTGCTGTCACTGCCCATGCCCAATCGCGGGCAGGCGTGCCGCCCATTGTGAAAGTGAGTTCGGCATTGGTGGCAGGCAGGGCAACTTGCATAAAGCCATTCGGTGAAACACCGAGCGGCAGCGGCTCATTTTGCAGCCGTGCGCGCCAGCCAAGCCCACTATGCACAAAAAACTCGATCAGGCTGCTCTCCAGCGTGTTGACGACATAGCGCCACGTCAGACCGCCCTCATCCAGCGGCGAAATTTGCCCGCGTCCGCCCAGCGTGGCGCGATTGACCCGATCCACAGGACGCCCTGCTTGCAGGTTTTCGATCAGGTTGGGCAGTGGGCGCGGCAATTCGGTGACGGTTGCAGGCAGCAGCACACCATCGCGCAGGCTGGCTGCATGGTAGCCGGAAAGTTCCCCTTCAAGGCTGGCAAAGGGCGCGTTCGTGTTGCTCTCTGCCCACAGCGGCGGAAAGAATGCGCCAAGCATAGGTAAAATTGGCAGCAGGGCAAGCCCGCCAAGCCGAAGCACAGCGCGCCGACCTTGCATGGCTGATAAGCCTGCACCGCCTGCTGAAGCTGCCAAACAAAAGGTGGCTGCCAACAGCGCATGGTAAGGCAGAATGGGCAAAAAAGCGCGTTCTGCCTGCCACAGAGGCACAAAGGCAGGCGTTGCCAAGCCGAGCAAAGCAGCGGCAAGGGCAGCAAACACGCCTACTTGTGCCGCCTGCCGCTGCCGCGCCGCCGTGATCAAGCCGATGCACGCCATGATCAGCACACCAATACCAACTCCGCGAAACAGCGGCGGATTTTGCGCGCTGAGATCATAGTAGGGCAAGCTGAGAAGGCTCTCGGTCAGTGGCAGCGGCTTCGCATAAGGCGGTGGTGCGGCGCTTAGCCAGCGCACGGCGTTGCGTTCGGCAAGGGCGGGCAGCCAATAGAAGGCGGTGATCACCACCAACAGAAGCGGCAGCAGGGCAACCAAACGCGCTGCCTGCCAATGTGACTCAGGTGGCGTGGAATGCCTGCCACTAAGCGCCACAAAGCACAACACCAAGCCACCGAAAAGTGTTAAGCGCGCATCACAGAGCGCAAACGCAGCGCAAAAGAATAGGGCAAGCGCAAAAGTGCGCCGATTTGGTGTACGCCACAGGGCGTCAAGGGCAGCCGCCGCACACGGCAGTAAGCCAAGCGCCAGCAGGTACGGCACCTCGCCAAGCTGGTAGGGCAAACTGAAGGCAAGCGGTGCGCTGAATAGGTAGGTGATGGCTGCCAACACACCACCGCGCACGCCGAAACGTCCGCGCCCGAAAACGTACATGCCCAGCCCTGCGCCTAGCCAAGCCGCCACAGTCACCAGCTTCACGCTATCCGTGGGTGTGGCATCCGTAATAATTTGGTGAAGGGCGGCAAGCGTGTGCGGCAAGGGCGGCAGATAGTTTAGCACGGGCGCGCCATAGGTGAAGTGGAAACCGCTTGCCCAACGCGCATAAAAGATGCCTTGCCGCATCAATTGCGCGGATTCGGCGGCACGCAAGGCGTGCAGCGGCGCGGCAGAATGAGGTGGCACTCCGCTGCGGAACACAAGTGGCACGGCAATCAGGCTGACGAAGGCAAGCACGATCAGCGCGCCGAAATCAGGCAGGCGGCGGCGCGGACGCATCCACATCGGCAGCTCGTCAGGGCTGATCGCAAGCTGCTCTGAAACCTGTGCCGTGCCGTGCCAAACCATGCGCTATGCCTTTTTGCCTTTGCGCTCATGCTCAATGGCTGCCTCGACAAAGCCCTTGAATAGAGGATGTGGGCGATTGGGGCGGCTGGCAAATTCAGGGTGAAATTGGCTGCCCACCATGAACGGATGATCCACCACTTCGGCAATCTCGACCAGGCGCCGATCAGGACTTAGACCGCTGAGGCGCATCCCGCCCGCCTCAAAAGCGCCGCGAAAGTGGTTGTTAAACTCGAAGCGGTGGCGGTGGCGTTCTTCAACCTTATGCTCACCGTAGAGGCGTGCTGCCAACGAGCCTTCTTCCAGCACACACGGATAAACGCCCAAGCGCATGGTGCCGCCGCGATCCACCACATTGCGCTGATCGGGCATCAGGTCAATCACGGGATGTTCGGTAGGCGTCTCGAATTCGGTGCTGTTAGCATCTTCCATGCCCAGCACATGCCGCGCAAACTCAATGCACATCACCTGCATTCCCAAGCATAAGCCTAAGTATGGCACTTTGCGCTCACGGGCAAAGCGTGCCGCCATGACCTTGCCCTCGATGCCGCGGTAGCCAAAACCGCCCGGCACCACAATGCCGCTGACGTCTTCAAGCGCTTCCCAGCCCTTGCCTTTCTCCAAATCGCCACTGTAGACCCACTTGATGTGTACATCGCGCTCTGCTGCCATCGCCGCATGGCTGAGTGCCTCTTTGACACTCATGTAGGCATCGTGCAGTTCCACATATTTACCCACAATGGCAACTGTGATCGGCTTGCGCGGCTTTTGCAGGCGTTGCACCATAGCGCGCCACTCGCTCAGATCGGGATCAACCGTCTTGAGGCGCAGGCGATTGACAATGTAATCACCTAAATGGGCATCTTCAAGGATCAGCGGCACTTCGTAGAGCGTCTTGACGGTTGGCAGCGCGATAACTGCCTCTTTATCCACGTCGCAGAAGAGCGAGATTTTCTCTAACAAGTCCGGCGGCACAGGATAATCGGCACGGGCGATGATCACATTTGGGCGAATGCCCATGCTGCGTAGGTCGCGCACGCTGTGCTGCGTCGGCTTGGTCTTGAGTTCGCCCGTCGCACCGATGTAAGGCAGATAGGTGACGTGGACATACATAGCGCGTTTGCGCCCAACATCAATGCGTAGCTGGCGCAGTGCCTCCAGAAAAGGCTGGCTTTCAATATCGCCAACTGTGCCACCGACTTCCACGATCAATACATCAGCACGGCTATCGCGTGCCACCTGCACAATGCGCCGCTTGATCTCGTTGGTGATGTGCGGGATAACCTGAATCGTGCCGCCCAAAAAATCGCCGCGCCGTTCGCGTGCGATCACATCTGCGTAAATCTGACCGCTGGTGACATTGCAGCCGCGTGAGAGCGTCTCGTCAATAAAGCGTTCGTAATGTCCCAAATCCAGATCGGTTTCAGCGCCGTCCACCGTCACGAACACTTCACCATGTTGATAGGGACTCATGGTGCCGGGATCAACATTGAGGTAGGGATCAAGTTTTTGAATGGCGACGCGCAAGCCACGCGCCTTCAGAATGCGCCCAATGGCGGCAGCCGTAACGCCTTTTCCGACTGAACTCACCACGCCGCCTGTGCAGAAAATATACCGAGTCATGCGCTAGTTCCCTGTGTTAAGCCTTCGATTCTATGCCTGCTAGAAGTTGATTCCATCTGTGCCAGCACCGCATACCAATACGCAAACATGCTCGTCAGGGCGCACTGCCAGCGCGCCGCTTAGCACGGCTGCCATCGCCGCTGCGCCACTTAGTTCAGCAGCAATGCCTAGCTCGAACCACAGCCAGCGCGCTGCGTTCAGCATAGCCTCATCGCTTACCAAGACGATCTCATCCACATTTTGGCGAATGATCTCAAGGTTGATGGGCGCGGATTGGCGCGGTGCCAGCGTATTGGCGCGTGTGTGGATGGCGGGCAGGCTGATCACGGCGTTGGCGGCAAGGCTTTCTCTAAGCGTTGGCGCACCGATTGGCTCTATGCCAATGACGCGCACAGAGGGCTTGAGCGCTTTGGCTGCCAATGAGACGCCGCTGATCAAGCCGCCGCCGCCAATTGCCACCAAAAGCGTATCTACCTGTGGCAGGTCTTCCAGCACTTCCAGCGCGAGAGTGCCTTGTCCGGCGATCACCAACGGGTCAGCAAAAGGATGCACATAAGTGAGTCCGTCTTGCTCGGCGCGTGCCTGTGCTGCGGCGTTGGCATCGTCCCACACATCGCCGTGCATCACCACTTCTGCGCCCCATGCCCGCAGTTTTTCGGCTTTGCTGGGCGGCGTGTTGTGCGGCAGATAAACGTAAGCAGGCACTTTTGCCAGCCAGCCCGTGTAGGCAACTGCCAAACCGTGATTGCCGCCAGAGGCGGTGATCACACCACGCTGAAGCGCCTCCTTTGGCGTGCTGAGCAGTTTATTTACCGCGCCGCGTGCCTTGAACGAACCGCTGACTTGCAGGTGTTCCAGTTTAAGCCAAAGTGTGCTGCCGTTTGGCGCAGTTTTAAGTGCCGCAGCGTGCATGAGTGGCGTCCGCCGCACATGCGGTGCAATGCGCACGCGGGCAGCTTGCACATCCGTCAGTGAGACCACATTGGGAATCCTTCTTTGTTAACCACACAAAAGCGACGGAGAGGTTCGCTGCGCTTGCTGCACCTCTCCGCCGCTTTGTGCTAACCGCTGCCAAAGGCGCGCTTAGACCAACTTCTCAAGGTCGCTGGCGGCGCGCTTCATATCCAAAAAGACCAAGCCGGTTTTGGCGCTCTCGCGTGCCATTGAGGTGAGGACGGCATCCGCACCGACGGAGATCAGGACGACATGCCCTGCTGTGCCGCGAATGTAGACCTGCTCCAAGCCGCCGCGCCCAAGCTCACCTGAAATACGCTCGCCCAGCGAAAGCATGGCAGCAGACATCGCCGAGACGCGGTCTTCTTCCACATTGCCGGGCAGCACAGAGGCGATGCTCAGCCCATCCACACTAACGACGGCGGAGGCTTCAATATCCGAGTTGCCATACTGAAGGTCGCGCAGCCGTTCCACCATTAATTCGGTACGAGATTTCGCCATAGATGCCTCTCTCACGTTTGAGTCGTTATTGCTGGTCGGCACTTGCGCCGAAACGATTTACCCTGTGTGGATAATAGCACAAGGCTAAAGGCGAGTCAACCAAAGGCGAGCAGCAGCTTAGGGTGTGAATCCGCAGCGAGATGCCGTATCCTAACACGGCGCTTCCCCTACGCTTTGGCAGGTAACCCTAGCGCCCTACCGCCAAATCTGCTAGAGTTGCGGCACACATTGCGCCCTTATGGTGCAACGGATGAGGTGATTCAGTTGCATAACAATTCCCGCGTGCCGCTGCACGCTCTTTTCGTGATGTTTGCTTTGGCAAGTGCTGCACTTGCTTGTAATTTTCAGCTTGGCGGCGCGCCGCGCACACCTATTGGCACGCCAACTTGGTCGCTCGACTTCATCGCACCGGACAACAACAGTCTGATCGTGGCTGGTACGACAATCACACTGGCAGCTGTCGCCTCCGATGGGCTAAGTGGCGTGGCACGCATTGATTTCAGCGTAGATGGCAGCCTAATCGGCAGCCAAAAGGCACCCATTAGCGAAGGGCAGACGCGCTTTAGCGCACAGCAGGCATGGCAACCAACGGAAGCACGCGGCTACCTGATCACGGCTGAGGCATTTCGCGCTGATGGCACCAGCATCGGTGAGGCAGGCGTTGCTGTGCAAGTGATTGCCGCGCCTACGGCACAGGCAGCCTTGCTCAGCACGGTAGCGCCTACCCAAGCGCCGCGCACAGCAACGCCAACGCCCTTGCCCACTGTTGAGATCAACGCGACGCCTATCACTTTGAATACAGCCGCCCCAACCGCAGAGTCACCGCAGCCACCAGCCGCCTCCAATGCGCCTGTCCTGCGCGTCACCTTCGACTATTTGAATGTGCGCGCTCGCCCGGATGCCAGTTCTGAAAAAATTGGTGAATTGGCACGTGGCGACGAGGCAATCATCATTGGGCGCAACGAACAGCGCACCTGGTGGGTCATTGAGCGCGGCGCGCTGCGCGGCTGGGTGATCAACAACGCCGAGTGGATACAGATCAGCGGTGCGACGACCGATGTGCCGCTTGCCACCACCGCCGATGCCCTATCAACCGCCACGCCCTCACCCTTGCCGCCCGGCGGTTTAGCACCGACCAGCACTGTGGCTGGCACCGCCGATCTGATCATTGAGGCATGGACTATTCGCGGTGGCACACCAAAAGTTAATGAAAACTTTGAGGTGATTATCCGCGTTAAGAATCAAGGGTCGGTAGATGCTGGCTCATCGCTATTGGAAGGCGTTTTCCAGCCCGGCAGCGAGCGCAGCCAAATGGCAGTGCCTGCCTTGGCGGCAGGTGCTTCGGTAACACTGCCGCCGCTAAACGTCACCCTGCGTGAGCGCGGCACGAACCTAACGGGAACGCTGACCCTAGATGTGAAAAATGAGGTGGCAGAAGGCGCCAATGGTGAGGCAAACAACGTCATCACCATCACCTACAACGTCGAGTAGCTCAGGCGGTGCGGATGTAGAGCGCCGCGCCATCGCCGAAATCACGCACCAACAGATCGGGCGGGTAGCGGCGGCAGATCAGATAAAACCATAGATCGCCTACGCTGCCGCCTACATTTGCCGCGCCGACCAGCGCGATGAGCGTGTTGAGTTCGCCGCTGGTGATGGTCATCAGCGCTAAAGTGCCAAGCGTAATCAGCACTAGCGGCGCTAACCCAACGATGAGGTAGGCATCCCGCGTCAGGTAGTAGCGATCAGCGGCGGCAAAGGCAACGCCCTTTTTGAGATCAAAACCATAGCGCGGCTTTGCACCAAACAGCTGAAACATCATACCGTGAATGAGTTCATGGGCGCTCAGCATCAGGAACAGCGCGGGTAAAGTCAGCAGCGCCAGCGTCAAAGAACTAGCGCCTGCCAATGGATTCACACCTTCCGCCAAGCCAATCGCCCGCATGAGCTGATAAAGCACATTGTAGGCAAAAATCGCGCCGATCATCAGCCCTAGCCCAACCACATTCAGCCACACAAGCGTTCGCTGCGAGTCAAGGGTGATTTGGCGCGCCGTGTGGTAGGTTTCGGGCAGTGCCTCCAGCACGGCGAAACGCGGTAGTAGGGAAGAGGGTGTGTTCATGCCGAACCCTCACAATCTTTCTCAGCAATTTAGTGCTGTTATAGCAACTTAACACCAATTGTCATGCTTTTCCCTTACAATTTGCAATAGTGAATCAGAAGTTGGGCAGGTACCAATGATTGAAGCAAGCGGTTTAACCAAAATCTTCGACGGATTCACCGCCGTAGACGATCTTTCCCTGCGCGTGGAGACAGGCAGCGTCTTTGCCTTTCTCGGTCCGAATGGGGCGGGCAAAACAACCACCATCCGTATGTTGACCTCCATCCTCGAGCCAACACGCGGCTGGGCGCGCATTAGTGGGCTAGACGTGGTGCGTGATGCAGCTAAGGTGCGCGCCAGCGTCGGTGTGCTAACCGAACAGCACGGCTTATATGAACGCATGAAGGCGTTGGAATATCTGGATTTCTTTGGGCGTATTTACCATCTGCCACGTGAGGTGCGCCGCAAGCGCTCTCAGGAATTGATGGAGCGCTTCGGGCTTGCCGAGGCTCTGCAACGCCGCGTCGGTGATTTTTCAAAGGGCATGAAGCAAAAGCTGGCGTTGGTGCGCGCCATGTTGCATGATCCGCCTGTGCTGCTGCTGGATGAGCCAACCTCTGCCATGGACCCGCAAAGTGCCAAGCAGGTGCGCGATGCCATCCTAGAGCTGAAGCGCGACCACCGCACCATCATCTTGACCACGCATAACCTGCCTGAGGCGCAGCAATTGGCAGACCGCATTGGTGTAATTCGGCATGGTAAGCTGATCGCCAATGGCACCTTTGAGGAACTTTCGCAGCGCTTTGTGGGCGATCCGCTCATGGAGATTCGCTTTAGTGCGCCACTGAACGGTGCTGGCACATGGCTGCACCATGAACTGGATGTCGTTTCGCACGGCGAGGATTGGCTGCGCTTCCGCACCCGCGACCCACGCCAGCAAAATCCTGCTTTGCTGCATAAATTGGTGAGCGAAGGCGTTTCGGTCATCACGCTCAGCGAAGTGCCACGCAGCCTAGAGACAGTTTATTTACAGATCGTCAGTGAAGATGAGACACCAATGGGAGGCGCACACAATGGCAACCACAATTGACTCACCACAATTAAACACGACAGCCGAACGCCTAATGCCAACCTCTCTTCAAGGCTGGCAGGTCTCTTTGCGAAATGCCCTAATTGTGACACGGCGCGAGGTGCGCGATAGCTTCCGCGATTGGCGCATTATGGTGCCGATCTTTATCCTCACCTTGCTCTTTCCGCTGTTGGCGCAAGGCATGACAGAAATTTTCACGAACTTCTTCATCGCCAATGGCGCTGAGCCAATGATTGATATCTTTCTGCCCCTGCTGCCGATGATCGTCGGCTTTTTTCCCGTCTCGATCTCGCTGGTCATCGCGCTAGAGACCTTCGTTGGTGAAAAAGAGCGCCGCAGCCTAGAGCCGCTGCTCTCCACACCGCTGACCAACATTGAACTCTACATCGGCAAGACGCTTGCCGCCATGATTCCGCCGCTGCTGGCAGCCTACGTTGGCATTGGCATCTACCTGAGCGGTTTGATCTTCGGTGAGCAGCAGTGGCGCCCGCAAGCAGAGTTGGTCATTCAAGTGGTGCTGCTGACCACAGCGCAAGCGTTGGTGATGGTCACTGGCGCGGTGGTCGTCAGCAGCCAGACGACTTCAACGCGTGCCTCGAACCTGCTTGCCAGCTTCATCATCATCCCAACTTCGCTGTTGGTGCTGGTGGAAGGCTTGATCATGGTCAACAATATGCGCCATCTGTTGTGGTGGATTTTAGTGGCGCTGATCATTGCCGATATCCTGCTGTTCCGCATGGGCGCGCGCCTGTTCAACCGCGAAGAGCTGCTTGGGCGTACCATCGACTCGATCAACCTAAAATGGGCGTGGCGCGTGTTCGTCTCGCAATTGCGTGGCGGCGAGCGTGTGAAGGGCATCCTGAGTTGGTATCGCTACAGCGTGCTGCCCGCCCTTCGCAGCAGCCGAAACGGAATGCTGGCAGTTGGCTTTGCCATGCTTGCCATGTTTATCGGCGGCATTATCGTTGCACAGGTGATGCCCGAATGGCGCCTAACGGAAGCACTGGCGCACGAACGCGGCGATCTATTGCAGAACTTCACACAGTTCTCAACGATCGGTGGGACACCGTTCAGCATTAGCTTCATCTTCATTCAAAATGCGCGGGTGTTGCTTGGCGCAGCTATGTTGGCAGTCTTCACCTTCGGCGTGATGAGCATCGTCCTCGCGTCCTTCACCTTTGGTGTGCTTGGCTTCCTTTTGGTGCAGCCACTGATGGGTGTGGTTGGCTATAGCGTGGTGATAGCAGCCCTGTTGCCGCACGCAATCTTGGAGATACCTGCCGTCCTGATCGGCGCTGGCGCTGCCACACGGCTTGGTGCATTGGTCACTAGCCCACCTAAAGACATGGGCGTGTGGGAGGCATGGCTACGCGCCCTTGCCGATCTGATCAAGCTAGGTGTGGCAGTGGTGATTCCGCTGCTATTGGTTGGTGCGGTGGTAGAGTCGCGCCTTACGCCTGAAATCGTCAAGATGGTGCTAGGCAATTAGCCTAGCATCTGCCGCTCAAGATTGCGAATCGGGTCAGTTCGATTGTAAGATCGAACAGGGCGGGATGTATCCCGCCCGTTGTGATCTTTTGTTAACTGCCGCTGCACAAGAACAACCCTGATGGGTTATTTAGCGGCACGCGGTAATCGAAGGTGCGCCCCTGATAGACGAAGGTGAATTGCCAGCCCGGCGTGACGATCCGATCTACGGCTTGTCCGGCGCGTGGGCAATTCAACTGCGAATTGGTGAACTCGCGGTAGCGCCATGCCCAACGCGAACGCGGCGCGTTGAAGTCGTCAAAGGTTAGGTTGAGTTCAAGGCGGCGGTTCAGGTCTGCTAAGGCATCGTTGATGACGGCAGGTGGTTCGGTGTTGGCAGTGGCGCGTGGTGGCAGTGTTACATCATAGATGGCGCCCGTGGGGTTTGTGCAGAGGCGCAGCGATTGTGGATCGTTCAAGGCAACGCGATAATCATATTTCACGCCGCGCAGCACAAAGATGAACTGATAGCCGATCACCCTGCCCACAGTGACGGTTTCGCCAGCACGTGGGCATTCCAACGTGTTATCGGCAAAATCCACGCCGCGCCATTCCCAGCGGGAGGTTGGGTTGTCAAAATCGGCAAGGGTAATTGTGCGCCCAAGCCGCCGCCCAAGATCAGCGAGGGCATCATTAAAGGATGCCGGCGGCTGCTGTGCCGTCGTCGCAATGCTCGGCACAATCAGGGCGAGTGCCACACACACTAAAATGAGCCAATAAAGCGCGTTTTTCATCACAAAGCCTCCGCAGAATGCGTTTCACATAGCATCTAGTGTAGCGCGCTTGCTGCAAAACGCGCTAGTTGGGTGGGCGTGCTGCCTCTCCGCACTGGCTTTTAAGGGCAAGCGCTGCAAAGCTGCGGCATACCTCAGTTATATTTTTCCTACACAAGGTCACCCGCATTTTTGGTGATTTTTTCCTCCCTTGTGCAGCCTGCCGTGTTAGAATGCTGAACGGGTAAGAATTCGGGCGATGCAAAGGTTATCAACCGCTATGTTGGCGAAGCAGACGCAAGAGGCACAACCAAGTTGGCATACGCAGGACGCTGAGAGCATCCTGCGAGCATTAGGCAGTGATGCACGGCACGGGCTGAGCGTTGAAGAAGCGCGGCAACGTCTGGAAAAATACGGTCCGAATGAATTAGAGGAACGCGGCGGTAAGCATCCACTCACTATCCTCTGGGAACAGTTCACCAGCACTATGGTCTTGATCCTGATCGCGGCGGCGGTCATCTCTGCCTTTTTGGGCAAACCGTTGGAAACAATCGCCATTTCCGCCATTGTGATCTTATTCGCCCTGCTGGGCTTTGTGCAGGAATACCGCGCTGAGCGTGCCATTGCCGCGCTGAAGCAATTGGCAGTGCCAATGGTGCGCGTCATACGCAGTGGCCGCAGCGAGCAGCATAGCGCGCGTGAGCTGGTGCCGGGTGATATTGTGGTGCTGGAAGCAGGCAGTGCTGTGCCAGCCGATCTACGCCTGATCGAAAGCAGCAACTTAATGATCCAAGAGGCTGCCCTCACCGGCGAATCGGAGGCGGTAGATAAGAAGGTTGCCGCCCTAGCGCAAGCGAATTTGCCACTGGGTGATCGGGTGAACATGGCGTATATGGGGACGTCCGTCTCCTATGGGCGCGGTGTTGGCGTGGTGATTGCCACCGGAATGCGAACGGAGCTAGGGCGCATTGCCGAGCTAATTCAGGATGTAGAGGCACAACAAACACCTTTACAGCGCCAGCTTGCACAAGTCGGCACTATGTTGGCAATCGGCGGTGTGATTGTGGCAGGGCTGGTGTTAGTGATGGGTGTGCTGCGGAATGAGCCGCTTAGCGATATGTTCCTGACAGCGGTCAGCGTGGCAGTGGCAGTAGTGCCAGAAGGCTTGCCGGCTGTTGTCACGCTGACGTTAGCGCTTGGCGCGCAGCGGATGCTTCGCCGCAAAGCACTCATTCGCAAATTGCCCGCCGTCGAGACGCTCGGTTCGGTCAGCGTGATTTGCTCGGATAAAACTGGCACCCTGACCGAGAATCGGATGACGGTGACGGTGATTGACGTTGCTGGGCGCTTTGTCGAGTTAAGTGGCACAGCGCGCCATCCTGCCCCAAACCTTGTGAAGCAAGACACCTCCTTCTTGGCTGACCAGCCGCATTCAGTTGGGCTGCTGCTGGTCAGCGGCGCACTCTGCAATGATGCCTCTTTAGCGCCTGACTCTGCCACAGGGCGCTACCTGCCCATTGGCGATCCGACGGAAGGTGCCTTGTTGGTGGCAGCTTCTCAAGCTGGGCTAGAAAAAGATGACCTAGAACGCCACGCGCCGCGCGTTGCTGAAGTGCCGTTTGACTCCGTCCGCAAGCGAATGACCACTATCCACAAACTGCCGCCAAACCGCAGCGCCCTGCCACCCTTGTTAGAGTCGTTAGGTGATCTTGAGTCGCCCTATGTGGCACTGACCAAAGGCTCCCTCGATGGCATGATGGATTTGATCAGCCATATTTGGATGAACGACCACGCCGAACCGATCAATGCGGAATGGCGGGAACATATCCAAACTGCTCACGATAAGCTGGCGCTGAATGGAATGCGCGTGCTGGCGGTGGCGGTCAGGCAGTTTGCGGAAGTGCCAACCACTGTGACGCAAGACATTGAGCAAGCGCTCACCTTAATCGGCATGGTTGGCATGATCGATCCGCCGCGCCCTGAAGTGCGCGAATCCATTCACATTTGCAGCCGCGCTGGCATTCGCCCAATCATGATCACGGGTGATCATCCGCTTACAGCGCGTTTCATCGCCTACGAGCTGGGCATCAGCAAAAATCTGCGCGTGAAAACAGGGCAAGATATAGACAACATGTCCGCTGAGGAATTGGCAGAGGCAGTTGATGAAGTCTCGGTCTATGCGCGGGTGACTCCTGAACACAAATTGCGCATTGTGGAAGTGCTGCAAAGTAAGGGGAACGTCGTAGCGATGACGGGCGATGGCGTTAACGATTCGCCCGCCCTCCGCAAGGCGGATATTGGCGTGGCGATGGGCGTCACTGGCACAGATGTCTCTAAAGAGGCTGCCCAAATGGTGCTGCTGGATGATAACTTCACAACGATTGTTGCCGCGGTTGAGGAAGGGCGCGCCATCTACGAGAATATTCGGCGTTTCGTCAAGTTCTCGATTGCAGGCAACTTGGGCAAGGTGTTGGTGATGTTGTTCGCACCCTTTCTCGGCATCACTGTTGCGCTGCTGCCGCTGCAATTGCTGTGGCTGAATCTGCTGACGGACGGGCTGCTTGGGCTGGGCTTGGGCGTTGAACCTGCTGATAAGTCTATCATGCAGTTTCCACCGCGCCGCAAAGATGCTCCCTTCTTCAACCGCAACATCCTGCGCTATGTCATCTTGGTTGGGCTGTTGGTTGGCGTTCTGACATTGGTGATCGGCTATAGCTACTACACACAGGCGCCCAATGAACGTACATGGCAAACCATGATCTTCACTGCGATTGCCTTCATGCAGATCGGGCAGGCGCTGGCTTCACGTTCAGATGTGCTACCCTTCTTTGAACTCGATCCATTCTCCAACAAAACGCTGTTGGTGATGGTCATCAGCACCATCCTGCTGCAACTGGTAGCAATCTATGCGCCCTTCCTGGCAGATTTCTTCCAAGTGACACCCTTAAATCTTGGGCAGTTATTGATCTGCATTGGTGCAGGCGTCCTCACCTTTGTGCTGGTTGAACTGCTCAAGCGGCGGGCGACGCGCTGAGCAGTGCCAGCACTGTGATTGAATACTGAAAAGGCGGGCGAGAGCCATCTCGCCTGCCTTTGTGCTAGAAAGCCTGCTAGGAGGAATTGTCGCCAAAGCCTAGTTCCCGTTCAGCATTTCGAGCGTTCGCCCTGTGTGCCAACCTAAGCCGTGTTGGTATCCCCTTTGTGCTGCTTGTTGATAAGGAGTTATCTATGTCCAAAACTTCTGAAGTGCGCCCACTGCAAGAGCGCCTTGCTGCGCTAGATGTTCTGCGCAGTTTGGCGTTTTGTTGGTGAATAGGCTGGATTTCAGCGGATCAGCGCTGCGTGCCAACACGCTAGGTGCACGTGGCAGCGCATTCGATCAGCTTGTAGATATGCTGATTGTAATGTTCGCCATCGTTAAGTTCTACTTATTGTTCAGCTTTTTGTTTGGGGTGGGCTTCGCCGTGCAAATGCGCCGTGTAGAAGGCAGCGGACGCGCTTTTGTTGCCTTTTATTCCCAGCTTCCGCACGGTGGCGCAGGTGGAAGAAAACTGCGGCGCACTGGCATTTGGCGCGCTGAATGCTGATCAAATGCGCCAAATCGAGGAAATCCTTCAACGTTCCACCACCACACCCGCGTAGCAAGGCTTACCCGAAGGGCGATACTCTCGCCCTTCTTTATTTCCCAAAATTGACTTAAGGGCGGGCTGCGGTATACTTCAGGCGGAACTAGCACCAATCAGAACCTTGCACCCTTTACCGATCTCAGCCCTGCACACAAAGCAGCTTTTAAGTCGGCACCACAGCGCTTTGGCGCTTTCTGGGAAATGCCCACTGCTGTGCAGTGAAACTCACCCAATCCGCCCGTAGCCTGCTATAATTGCGGCTGACCTTTCAAAAAGCCTTTTAGAGACTGTGGTTAGCCATTATGAGCCAAGCAACCAACCCACAAGCCTTTACAGCGCGCCAAATGGCTGTGCTGCGCCTGATCTGCGATACTTTAGCGCCTGCCCTTGCCGTTGAACAGCCCGATCCCTATCACCTGTATGCGCGCCCTGCCAGCGCTCTTAATGTGCCAAAGCGCCTTGCTGAGATTCTGCATCATGTGGCGCCAGAGCGCGTGGATCAGATCAAGTGGGTGCTGGACTTGTTGGCACAGCCGTTTGCCAATGCCTTGCTTGGCGGCGATGGACGCTCCTTCCTTGAGATGGACTTGAACGGACGCACGGCGCTGCTGCGCGCTTGGGCAGATAGCCGTTTTGATTTAATGCGGCGCGTCTTTATGACCTTTAAGCGCCTAACGTTGCTGCTCTTTTATGCGGATGCGGACGCTGACGGCGAGAATCCGAATTGGGAAGCGCTTGGCTACCCAAAACCTGCTGCGCCACCAAGCCTGCCCAAACCAATCCAGCCACTGGTGTTTAGCGAAGATACCACACTCAGCACCGATGTCGTGATCGTGGGTAGCGGCGCTGGCGGCGGCGTGCTTGCCGCTGAGCTAAGCGCTGTCGGGCGGGATGTGATCGTGCTGGAAAAAGGCGGCTACCACGCCGAAGCTGACTTTGACGGCTATGAGGTGCGTAGCCAAGCGCGCATGTTTGAAAAAGGTGGCTTCATGGTCAGCGAAGACCTGAGCATGATGATCTTAGCGGGCAGCACGCTAGGCGGCGGCACCACCGTCAATTGGGCGGCGGCACTGCGCACGCCTGAGCATGTGCTGGAAGAATGGGCGCAAGACTACGGCGTAGACTTCACCGATGGCACGTTTCAAAGCGCGCTTGATGCTGTTTCGGCGCGCATTCACGTCACAGAGGCGGAGTCGGAGGCAAATGCACGTAATGCGGTCTTGGTGCGCGGCGCACAAGCGCTTGGTTACGCGGTTAAACCGATTCCGCGCAACGTGAAAGGCTGTGCCGATTGTGGCGCGTGTGGCTTTGGCTGCGCGCAGGGCGCCAAGCAAGGCACCCTCAAAACCTACTTGCAAGATGCTTGCCAGAACAACGCACGCATCGCGGTGGGCGTGCAGGTGGATCGCATCCTGATTGAGCATGGCGCGGCGGTTGGCGTGGAAGGTACGGCGCAAACAGCGGATGGGCGGCGCGTGCAGCTCACCGTGAAGGCGCGGGCAGTTGTTGTGGCGGCGGGCGCGCTGCATACGCCAGCACTGCTGCTGCGCTCAGGCTTGACCAATGCCCACATCGGGCGCAATTTGCACCTGCACCCAAGCACAGGTGCTTTCGGCTTCTATCCAGAGCCAATCAACGGTTGGTCAGGCGTTATGATGAGCCATTACATCCCACACTTCAGCAATCTTGATGGGCAGGGTTATGGCGTGGCGATTGAATCCGCGCCAGGACATCCCGGCTTGGCAGCCGTTGCCATGCCATGGCAGGACGGTTTGCAGCACAAACAGGCGATGGCGCGCTATGCCGATCTCGCCAACATCCTGATCATCGCCCGTGACCGCGACAGCGGCAGCGTGCGGCTGAAAAAAGACGGATCACCTGCCATTTTCTACAAACTCTCGGCGTATGATCGGGTGCACTTGCTGCGCGGCGTGATCGAGGCATTGCGAATTCACTATGCTGCCGGCGCGGATTGGTTCGCCGCGCCGCATCACCGCGTGCCGATGTATCGCCGTGATGAGGGCGATTTTGAGACGTGGCTGGCGGCTGTGGAATCAGCAGGCTTGCCAAGCAACAGCTTCATCTTGGGCAGCGCGCACCAAATGTCCTCCTGCCGCATGGCAGCCAATCCAGCGCGTGGTGCCGTTGCGCCCAACGGCGAAACCTTTGAGGTAGAAAACTTATTTGTGGCAGATGCCAGCGCTCTGCCAACTGCTTCTGGCGTCAACCCGATGCTGACGATCATGGCGCTCGCCCACATTGTGGCACAGCGGATCAAAGAGAAGCTGTGCTAAAGTGCCCGCTTAGCCTTTGGTGGCACCCGCTGTTAGCCCGCGAATGATGTAGCGCTGCACAAAGAGCGTGATGATCAGCACTGGCAGCGTGATCACGACGGCAGCAGCCATCAAGCCGCCCCAGTCTACGCTGGCATAGGTCAGGAAGTTAAAAATAGCGATGGGCAGCGTGCGCGTTTGGTCATCCGCCAGCACTAGCGAGAACATGAAGTTGTTCCACGAGAAGATGAACGCCACAATGCCCGACGTGATCACGCCCGGCATGGAAAGCGGCAGCGCTACGCGCAAAAAGGCGCCAATTGGCGTTGCGCCGTCAATCTTGGCGGCTTCCTCCAGTTCTAGCGGCAGCTCCTCATAGAACGAGATCATGATCCACGCGATGAAGGGCATCCCAACCAGCATGTGGCTGAGGACGAGCGGCGTGAGCGTGCCAGTTAGCCGCAGGCGGCTAAAGATGATGAACCATGGGATCAGGAAGGTGATGCCCGGCACAATGCGCGCTGTGAGCAGCACCACGCCCAACCACTGCATACGGTAACGCGCAATGGCATAGGCGGCTGGTAAGCCTAAGATCAGTGAAAAGAGCGTAGAGAGCGCTGCGACTGCAAAACTGTTGAGCAGATAGCGCAAAAAGTCGTACTGCTGAAAGACGTTCTGGTAATTTTCCAGCGTTGGCGTGAAGTTGAAGATGTTCTGCGCGTTGGTGATGTCCACCTGCGTTTTGAACGAGCTAAGCAGCATCCACAGGAAAGGTGCCAGAAAGATGAACAGCACTCCCGCAATCGCCGCATAGCGCAGCATTCCCCATAGCAAACGGCGTTGGCGCGCTTGAGCAAGGGTAGCGTGCGACACAGGCTGCGAAACAGATGAGGTGTAACTGCTCATAAGGCAGCTCCCCAGCGGCGGCGAATCCGCACGAAGAATAGGCTGATGGCAAGGATAAGCGTGAAGAAGATGATCAACAGGCTGGAGGCTTGCCCAAGCTGGAAATATTCAAAAGATTGAATGTAGGCATAGGTGTTGATCGTCTCGGTGGCAAAGCCGGGTCCGCCACGCGTCATGGTGTAGATGATATCGAAGGTTTTGAGGGCGTCAATCGAGCGCAACAGCACCGCTGCAATCATGGTTGGGAATAAGAGCGGCAAAGTGAGGTGCCTAAAGCGCTGCCAACCGCTGGCGCCATCCACACGCGCCGCCTCATAAGGTTCTTCGGGCAGCGCCGTCAGCCCTGCCAGTAGGATAAGCGCCATCAGCGGCGTCCACTGCCAAATATCCACCACTGCCAGCCAAAAGAGCGCAAAGGTAGCGCTGCCCAGAAAATCTTGCGGCGGCAAGCCCAACGCCCGCAACAAAGCATTCAGCGCACCGATGTTCGGCTCATAGAGCAGCAGCCACGCCATGCCAATTGCAACAGGCGTTGCCACCATTGGCAGCAGAATGAGCGTCTTTACAATGTTATGCCCCATGAATTTGCCGTTGATGAGCAATGCGATGCCAAGCCCAAGCACCAACTCCGCGCCGACTGCAATCCCTGTAAAGATGAAGGTGCGCGCCACTGCATCGCCAAAGCGCGGATCACGGGTGAGCAGGCGCGTGTAGTTATCCAGCCCTAGATATTCAGGTGCGCGGCGTGCCGAGCCATTCCATGAGTGAAAGCTCAGGTAGGTGGTATAGATGATCGGCACAATCATCATCGCTATGACAAAAACGAGCGCCGGTGTAACGAAGGTAGCCCGAATATGGCGGTTTAAGAAGTTCATGGCAGGCTCTAAGGCGATCTTTTTAACGAGTACCGTGAGTGCGCCTCCAACGCGCATAGCGGAGGCGCACCCTGAACGGGCTTAGTTATCTTCTTTGAGGAAAGCGTTAAACTGATCGTGTGCCTCTTTGAGGGCAGCTTCAAGGTTGCCACCTTCAATAGCAGTCACGATTGGCGCACCAACGATATCGCGGGCGCGCCCCACGCCGATCACGCGGGGACGATCATAGCCGACGCCGCGTGTGGATTGCAGCTTGGCAACTTCGGCGTATTCTTCGGGGAAGCCCGCCAAACCGTCTGCCGATTCCCACACCGAAATACGCGGGCCGGGATTGCCACCCTTTTGCAGTTCAGCCACCACCGCCGCGCTGGTTGCCCATTTCACAAACTCCCAAGCTGCCTCATGGTTTTCGGAAAGTTCATTGATGCCGAGCGCCCAAGAGGTGATATTATAGGGTTGCGAGCCAGCAGGCCCTGCTGGGAAAGGCGCAAAGCCGATCTCGGCTGCCACAGTGGAGCGCGTTGGGTCGGTGGCGTTCAGGAACAAGCTGTCGGCATCAATCCACATAGCAGCCTTGCCCTGCTGCAAGACTGCCACAGCCTGGGGCCAGCTCATGTTGGTGGTGCCTTGCGGTCCGTACTCACGCAGCAGGCGTCCGTAGTATTCGTAGGCAGCCCGTGCTTCGGGCGTATCCAGCGCGGAGCTACCATCTTCCTTCACCCAGTCGCCACCGAAGCTATACAGGAAGCTGCTGAATTGGGTGACGGCTGCTGCACGCTGA
Organism: Anaerolineae bacterium; assembly: GCA_034436355.1. Taxonomy (GTDB): domain Bacteria; phylum Chloroflexota; class Anaerolineae; order Aggregatilineales; family UBA2796; genus CP2-2F. Next base: position 17,490 of record DAOTVQ010000013.1, on the reverse strand, counting down.
CCGCGCATCACAATGCCGGCGATGCCGTTGGCAGGATCATTCAAGGCGGCGGCGGCCGCTTCAAGCTCTTCAAGCGTGGTGGGAGCGCTCAAGCCTTTAGCGGCGAACAAGTCCTTACGGTAGTAGAGGACTTGGCGCTCCGTCACAATCGGCACGCCGAAAACCATATCCTCAAAGGTGACGGTGCCACGGGCTGCTTCTTGGAAGTCGTTCCAGTTCCAGTCGGCGTCGGCTGCTGCAAAGTCTTTCACATCAAACAGCCAGCCATTTTTGGCAAACAAGCGCCCTTCTTGCAACGGGCGGAACATGAAGGCATCGGCGGTGCTGGTGCCGCTCGTCAAGCCAACTTGCAGCTTCTGCGAGAGCTGATCTTCAAAGTAGCTCTCAATGCGTAAAAACATGCCGCTTGCCTGCTCAAAGGCAGGGATAAGGCGCTGAATGGTGTTATTCCACGGATGGTTGGCAAAGATCAGGCGCAGTTCTGTGCCTGCAAACTTATTGCTCACACCTGCCGTTAGCGGGTTATCTTGGGCGGTGATGGGTGCAGCGGGCAGCAGTGCAGCAAAAGCGAATGCAACAACGAGGGTAAGGCTGATCGCCTTAAGAACGGGAGTGTTCTTCATTGGGTAAAATCCTTCGTAATGGTAAATACTTTAGAATGCGTTCACATCGTTTGAGCGTGCGCTCATATTAATCATAGATCATTTCGGGCAGAATGCAAACTGCCCAAAGGGTGCCTGTGCTGCTCGCCTTAACTTAAACGTTTCGCTTGACAGGATTTCGGATCAGGCGCATAATCACCGACTATCGTAGTGTGTTTTTAGCCACCACGATGCAAAAGGAAGTTTTTAGGAGTTCGCCGCAATGTATAAGAGACTTCTCGTTTTCACTGTTGTTTTTGCGCTGCTTGCCATTGGCATGAGCGCCACATCCCAACCCACTGTCGCCCAGATGAAGATCGTCTACAACTCTTACGCCAGCGATCCGATTCCGCGTGCCTACACAGAGCAGTTGGTTGCCAATTGGAACGCCGCCAACCCTGATATGCCCGTGGAATTGAACATCATCAACCATGAGGACTTCAAGCAGGCGATCCGCACCTATCTGGTGGCAGAGCCTGCGCCCGATGTGTTGGATTGGTTCGCCGGCAACCGCGCCCAGTTCTTCATCTCGCGTGGTCTGATCGCAGACTTTAGCGATGTGTGGGAATCCGAAGGCTGGGATGAAGTCTACCCGGCTGGCTTCAAAGCACTGGCGACGGTAGATGGCAAACAGTATTTCTTGCCAAATAACTACTACTGGTGGGCGCTCTATTTCCGCCCCTCCATCCTTGCCGATGCCGGCTTGGAAGCACCTCAAACATGGGATGATCTGATGAATGCCTGCCGCGTGCTGAACGACAAGGGCATCATCCCGATCACCATTGGCACCAAGGCACCGTGGCCAGCAGCCGCTTGGTTCGACTACATCAACATGCGCCTGAACGGTCCGCAGTTCCACCTCGATCTGATGCTGCTCAAGGAAAGCTACACCGACCCACGCGTGAAGGCAACCTTCATGAAGTGGAAGGAACTCTTTGACAACAAGTGCTACATCCCCGATAGCGCTGCCCTAGAGTGGGGCGACGCCCTAACGCCTATGGCACAGGGCAAGGCTGCCATGTATCTGATGGGCGGCTTCATCACCGACTCGTGGCAATTGGCTGCCGCTGGTGACGAGGCGCTGATGGCAGACCTTGACTTCACGCGCTTCCCGATCATTGACCCGATGATGCCCGTTGGCGAAGATGCACCGACCGATGGCGTGTTCCTTGCCGCCAAGGCAGGCAACCTAGAGATGGCGAAGAAGTTCCTTGCCTACATCGGTTCGCAGGAAGTAGCGCAGCGCGGCGTGGACGAACTGGGACGCCTGCCCGTGCGTACCGACGTCAGCACCGAGCGCTTCACCGATGCTCAGAAGAAGGGCATTAGCTTGATCCAGAGCGCGGACATGGTGTTGCAGTTCTATGACCGCGACACCACGCCCGAAATGGCAGAACGCGGCTTGAACGCTTTTGCCTCCTTCTTTGCCGACCCGTCAGAGGCAAACATTGATGCACTGCTTGCCGATCTGGAAGAGACTCGTGCGCGCTTGGCTGCCGAGCAAGCAAACGAATAAGCACAGCAGCCCCTCGCCCTTTCGCTTTACTGTGCAGAAAAGGGTGAGGGACACATAGTTTAGGTGTTAGGGGCGGGCAAAAATCCCGCCCCTATGTTTATCTGATGGGAAAAATGCTTATGGGTCTCTCAACTATTCTCTTATGGGCAATTAGCGGCAGCTTTGCCGCGAATGTAGTGTTTGGTGTAGCCTTTCAGTGGCTGGAAGCACAACCGCTGCACTTCCTCACCGCCACAACCGCGCTGATCATCGCCTTTTTGGGCGGGCTTTACCTGCGGAACTTAAGGCGGCTTGGCATTGCTGCCAGCCCGCTCATCGCTGCCCTGAGCCTTGCCGTCGGCACCTTTTTGGGCGTCTGGGTGAGCAGTTTGCTGGGCGGTGCGCTATTGGGTGTGGAAGCGCGCTCAGTGCTGCTGATGCAGGGCTTCACCACGGAAGTGGGCATCTTGGTCATCTTTGGCATTCCCTTCTTGGTGGGTCTTTATACCAACCTTGCCAGCGTTCCCTACCTGTTTCTGGGCTTGCCATTGACGCTCTACTTCATCTGGATCGTCTTTCCTACCGTCACAACAGGCTACATCTCGCTGACCAATTGGGACGGCGTGAAGCCGCTCAACGAAGTGCGCTTCTTAGGCTTTTCCAACTTTGATCGGCTGTTTCGAGATCGCAACTTTGGCATTGCCTTCTGGAACAATGTGCGCTGGCTGGCATTTTTCCTGCTCATCCCGACTAGCATGGGGCTAGGTTTGGCGATGATCTTCAACAGCAAATTCTTGGGGGCGCGTTGGTTCAAGATTGCTTTCTATTCGCCGTTGGTGATCGCGCCGGTGGTGGTCGGTTTGGTCTTTGAGGCGATGTACCGCCCACAGGACGGCTTGATCAATTCCCTGCTGCGGATCATCTTGGGCAGTGAGGCGCGCTTGCCGGGCTGGCTGGCAGACCAAAGCCTTGTGATTTGGTGCATCATCGTGGCGGCGGCATGGCGGCAGGTGGGCTATGTGATGATCCTCTACCTTGCTGGCTTAAAAAGCCTGGATACCTCATTGGTGGAGGCTGCCATTGTGGATGGCGCCAACCCTTGGCAGCGCTTCAAGAGCGTGATCTTCCCGTTGTTGGGGCCAGTGACTGTGGTGGTGGCGGTCATCTCGGTGATCGACTCGCTGCGCGCCTTTGACCTCGTGGCAATCATGACACGCGGCGGACCCGCCAACGCCAGTGAAGTGCTGGCAAACTTCATGTACATGCAGGCATTTAATAACTATCAGATTGGCTATGGGGCTGCTATTGCGATGGTGCTGTTGCTGCTGATGCTAATCTTCATCGTGCCATATCTGCTGCATGTGCGGCGCACCGAGTTGGAATACTAAAAGAGTAAGGGAGTTTACGGGTATGACGACAACCACGCAACCTTCAAGCGCTGCGCTGTTCATCTCGGAAGCAGCCGAAACAGCACGGCGAAAACGCGGTAAGTACTTTCAGCAGATCGTCTTTTTCAGCGTGATGCTGCTTTTCACGCTCATCTGGCTGATCCCGATGTTCAGCGCACTGTACACCTCAATCCGCGTGCAGGGCGATCTGACGCGCAACGGCTTCTGGTCGCTGCCGAGCGAGATTACCTTGAGCAACTTTGGCACAGCGTGGGAACGCGGCATGGTTGGCACCTATCTGGGCAACAGCTTCATCATCACCATTCCCTCGCTGATCGGGATGCTGTTCCTCTCCTCGCTGGCTGCCTATGCTCTAGCGCGCTACAAGTTCAAGGGCAACATGCTGCTCTACTTTATGTTCGTAGCAGGCACTATGCTGCCCTTCCAAATCTTGCTGCTGCCCGTCTTTTACCTGACAACGCGGCTTGGCTTGTACAATCAATTTGGCGGCTTGATCCTGATCCACACCGCCTTTCAGCTTGGCTTCTGCACCTTTGTGCTGCGGAACTTCATGCGGACGGTGCCGGGCGAGATTCTGGAGGCGGCGCGCATTGATGGTGCGGGCGAGTTCCGCCTGTATTGGCGCATCATGATGCCGCTGAGCCTGCCGGCGTTGGCAGCGCTTGCCACGCTAGAGTTCACATGGATTTTTAACGACTATCTGTGGGCAATTGTGCTGATCAGCAGCGCCAACAAGAAGCCTGTGACGGCAGGTGTTGCCGCGCTGAAAGGGCAGTTCAACACGGATTGGCCTGTGCTGGTGGCAGGTGCGCTGGTTGCCACCTTGCCAACCGTCTTTGTGTTCACCTTCTTGCAGCGCTACTTCATTCAAGGCTTAACGCTCGGTTCGGGCAAGTAAACCTGTGGGCGGGAACACTCCCGCCCATACCCTCCAACCTTGTGCATCAAGGTTGCTTGATGGTATGGGGTGTAAACAATCACCCATCTCGGCTTGACCATAAAATCCCCGCCGACCACTTAGCATTTTGCCAGTCAATAGCTTTTATGCGACTCATCAAGGTGGGTTAACTGCTGGAATGGCAGCGCGGTAGGCTCAGAGTAGAGGCGTAGTTGTTCAGGACATCAATCCGTAGAAAATCAGTAGAACTTGATTCGCAGTGGCGCCTAAAGTGAGGAACCAGCAGCCTTAAATTGTGGATACACCGCCCGCAAAATCCCCCTGAGTGCCTGCGCCATCTCTGCATCTGTGCCGAGTGTGGCGCTGGCACGTAGCCGAAGCAATGTGTTTGATGCATCGGCGCTGTCGGTTTCGATAAATTCGCAAGGATGGCAGCCAAGCCATGTGCAAAGGTTTAGAAAGCTGTTTAGGTTAGGGCGAATGCCATTTTCAACCCGCGATAAGGTGGTGAGGCTGACGCCGGGGATTTCGTCGATCACCTCACGCATGGTGCGTGTGCCACGCTTGTTGATAACTGCCTCTCGCAGCTTCATGGTGTTCAGGTAATACATCCCTACACTCCTTACTAGGTGTTTCAGCGCTGAAACACGTTTCGTTTCTGAAACAGCGCCAAACCTATTGACTCAGCATCCAGAACTCATTTATTCTAAGAAGGAGTAACAAAATAAAACAGCAAGGAACATTGATGGATAATACCAGAGACACGCAAATTACACAAGAGTTAAATAATATCCTTGATTTACGTACTTTAGGTTAAAAGTAGTGAACACACCAACTACCACTTCTCCCAACCTGTTGCGGCGCGCTATGAATGCGCTTTCGAACCGAAAATGGGCGTGTTGGATGGCGAACAATTGCGTGGAACTACTCAGGATTATTTGTGCAACCTCGTAGAAAATAATGTTGAGTAGTTTGGCAACAGATACCTTGCACCAGCAAGATATGGCTAACTTTAGCTAAGAAAAGACGTTGCGCGGCTGTAAATCTGCTATGGCTGCATATTTGCTCTATCCGATGCATCGAGGCTTTATTGTGGATTTAGATTAAGTTAGGAGGGAATCATCAACCGAGGCTGGAATTAACCAACCATGTCTTAGTAGATGTTGGCATTCACACCATCACTGCCTTTGCCGGCGTCGAGTCGCCCGCGCAGGTTACGCCACAGCACCTGGATGCCATTGCCGATCAATTGGCGCACATTTATTCGTCGGGCATTGGACGCAGCCTATCGCAAGGCATTGTTTTCCCAAATTCGGGCTTCACGCAGGCAGCTTTTGATAAGCCCGAGTTTGCCTATAAGCGCCGCGCTTGGGCAGATTTGGTGCTGCGCGGACACCAACACCTTGATCTTGAGCCAATTGTGAATGCCCTTGAAAAGCCTGAATACCGTGCTATGGTGCTGCGCGGCGTGTCGGATGCGCCGCCGTGCGTCTTCACGGGCAAGCCATCCTATCTGCGCGTCAGCCGTGATATGTTCCCCATGCTCAATGGGCGCGGCGTCATCAATTTTGGTGGGCTTGGCACGGCAGGCGTGCCGGTGAGCGATCTGGCGCTGCTGGCAATCCACGCCATGCCGCTTGGCTGTGTGATCAGTCAAGGGCGCTTGTTGGCAGTCGAGAGTGACGATCCGAAGCTCGCCTTTGGCATTGCACGCCGCAACTACGAAAAGAACATCGCTTTTCTGAACTTGGCTGCACAAGGCAGCATGACGGGCTTCCCGAATATCTCATCCTTCAAAACACGCCTGATTGACCTATTGGTTGGTGTGCTTGATGAGCTGAGTGGCGGCGAATATGAGTATCGCGTCCCATCGCTGACTGCCTACCATTTCTCGAACAGTGGGCAAGATGCCAAGATGGATATTTACAACCTGCCATCGCCCGTTGTGGCTTTCATGCGCGAGGCAAACAAAGGATCACGGCGTGCGGCGTGGCAAGCCATTGTTGCGCGTGCTTGGCAAGAGGAAAAAGGAGAGCAAGAGGAACTTCAGGAAGAAAGACCTAAGATCACGCGGCGCAACTTCCTCTATGAAGACTTGTTCAGCCTGCCGCAGAACGCGCGCGCTTTTCTGCGTACCTACATTCTGCGCCAGCCCCTGAAGGCACTCAAAAACGATGTGCGCGGCACTTATGATCTGCGCCGTGAAAGCGATTTGGTCTCTTGGGAAATTACCGATCTATTTCTAAGGAGGATGATGAATATGGAAAAAGCACGCGTTGAGAAAATCCGTGAACTGGGCGATAGCCTTGCCGAATACATTCACCAGCACGATGACCGTCGGCTGCTCAAAGCGCTTTACAATGCCACGCGCTACCAAGCCTTCCGCCTAGCACTGCTGCGGACTATTGCCCAACAGCGCGGCGGTGGCGCCGAGCCACTCGTCCCCTTTGATACCTACATCAGGGTGTTTGAGGAGAGCGATGATCTGGAGCGGACGGATTGGAATCTGGCACGTGATTTGCTGCTCATCCGCATTTTTGAGCAGCTCCATCGCACACACAAGCTCGCTGAACTTGCCGATGCCCTTGAACCAGACAGCGCGGCGGACTCAGACGCCGAATAACGAACGACCCTAGTTTGACTTGAAAGGATTATCCCATCATGGCTTATTTAACCGTACTGCTCATTATTGATGCACCCGCCAGCGCCCTGAACAACTCGGGCGAGGAAATACCCAATGCGCGCACCCAAAACACCACCGCCGTCAAGTTTATCCAGAAGCGCGGCAGTGGCAGTTATCCTTACGTTTCGGCACAGGCATACCGCCGTTGGCTGCGCCGTTCGCTGGAACAAGACCCACAAGGTTGGGTAATGTCACCCATTTACCGTGAGGAAAAGGTGGCATACACTGACGCTAACCCAATCACCTATTGGGATGACGATTTGCTAGGCTATATGCGCGCACCGGGCAGCAAGGCAAAGAAAGCACGTCAAGAGGACGATGCCTTCAAAGGCATGACGCCAATGGGTGAAGATAAAGACGACGGCAACGCGCTCACACGCATGTCGCCTTTGCGGGTTAGCACGTTTGTCGCGGTTGCGCCGGTGATCTTAACCGCAGATTTCGGCGTGATGGCGCGTCAGGAAGGCGATCCGGCGCTGTTCGAGCATCAGTTCTACCGCGCCACGCTGCAAGGGTTGCTCTCGCTGGATTTGGCGAATGCCGGCGTGTTCACCTACAGCCGCCGCACGGGCTACCAAAACATAGATAGCGTTCGCCGCAAGTTGGCAGAAGAGGCAGGGCTAGAACACATTCCGCACGAGCGCGCCTACCGCTTGCCGTTGGCAGAGCGTGTGCGCCGCGTGCGCCGCCTGGTTGAGGCGATTCCACTGGTGCAGGGCGGCGCCAAACAAACGCTGCACTACACAGACGTTTCGCCGGTAGTGGCAATTGCTGCCGTCACGCGTTATGGCAACCATCCCTTCAACTATTTGTTCAGCGAGGATGGCGGCGAAGTCTCCTTCAACCATGAGGCGTTTGAGAAAATCATCCGCAGCCACCGCGATCAGTTCCTTTCGCCTGTGTGTGTAGGCTGGCGCCCCGGCTATGCACCAGAGCAAGAGGCAAAGCTCGATCAGCTCGATGCTGAGGTAAGCCGTGATCTCTATCGCGGCACACCCATAGAGGTTTTCGGTGCGCTTTCGGAAGCAATTGCGGAAAATTCGGGATGGCTTGACTAGGAGCGCTTTACAATGAGCGAAACAACGCGCCAAGTGGTGAAGGTGGTGCTGAAAGGCGCGGTTACGTCCTTTCGCTACCCGCACTTTGTGCAGCAGGTGCAGCCAACCTATGAGATGCCGCCACCTTCCACCATCTATGGGCATCTCTGTAATGCGGTTGGCAAACGCGAGCTGGATGGGCTTGAGGAGATTGCCTTTGCCCTGCATTTCACCTATGAGGCAAAGTTCAGGGATTTGGAACACATCCACCTTGAAATACCGTATCTACAGGCGAATCCGTTTCAGCGTGAGTTGTTGTTCAACCCAAAGCTCACGCTGTATATCTCGCCTGCCAACCACATGGAATATTTCCTGAAGCCGCGCTATCCGGTGGCGTTAGGGCGCTCGCAAGACTTGATGACCTATGAATCAGTGAAAGAAGTTACCCTTCAGCGTGCGGAGGCGGCATACTTTGAGCATACCCTGATCCCACAACGCTACGCTGCCTTGTTTCGGCGCACCACTGCTGTGACAATGGCACAATTCATCGATCCGTACACGCGCCAGCCAAGCTGGGCCCAGTATGCGATCCTCAAAGATCGGGTGAAGTACCCTGATGAGGAGTTGCCCGATGTGCCACTGTTGCTGGGGAATACGCCGCCGCCTGAAGTGTGGGTGGATTTAGACGTGAACGACGAGGAGCCGTACACCACCTATGAAGGGCTTTACCGTGGGCTGATCTTCCACCGATTCGCGTAACTGTGTGGTGCGCTTGGAAGCATTTTTCAGGCGCACCTTCCACACCGTTGGTCTGCCTAATATGCTGAAAGGAGCATTGCTCAAATGGTCACCATGCCACCTGTGCCTGATGAACTACACGCATTGCTTGCTAAGACTCACCCGCGAGAAAGCCTTGTCACACATACATGGCATGTGCTTTCCCGCCTTGCCGACCAACTGCGGCTGCGCCCTCACTTAGCAGCACAGGCAGGCAACGCACGCTTGTGGCATCAGGCATACTGGGGAACGTTCCTGCACGATTTCGGCAAGGCAGCCGATGGTTTTCAGAAAGTGATGCGCCGTGAACAGCGCCGTTTTGGGCATCGGCATGAGGTGCTTTCACTCGCCTTCGTAGAGTGGCTATTCCCGATGGGCAGCCCAGATCGGCAGCCTGTGATCGCCCTGATTGCTTGTCATCACCGCGATGCTGAAGCAATTCGTAAGCAGTATGGCAAAAACGCCTCCGACGAAGAGGATACTCAAGATGAAGCCACCCTGCTGATGCAGCAACTGAGCCTCTCAAACGCTCAGTTGCTCTACCGTTGGCTGGCAGATTATGGCATGGTGTGGGCAGATGCACTTGGCTTTGCGCCGCACATCCAGCCGATCACGCTGCCCGATCAAACGGCTGCGCTTACCATGCTTCGCCCTAAAGCGATTCACAAGGCAATCCAAACGCTAAGGCAGTATACAACCTCGCTCCAATTCGGCACGCATGGGCAGCAAGCCACCTATGGCACCCTGCTGCGTGGGCTAATTATGATTGCTGATCACAGTGGATCGGCTCACAGTGACCCCTTCCCAAGCCTTCAGCCAAGCGCAGCACCCGTTACGCCGCACCGACTCTACGATCACCAAGTGGCAGCCCAAAACAGCGCGCAAGGCTCAGCTTTGTTGATCAGCCCAACCGGCAGCGGCAAAACAGAAGCGGCGCTGCTCTGGTTGCTGCGTCAGGCACAGCTCGATGGCGGACTGCCGCCGCGCCTTTTCTACAGCTTGCCCTATCAGGCGAGCATGAATGCCATGAAACTGCGCTTGGCAAGCACTTTTCCCGAAATGTGCATTGGCTTGCAACACAGCCGCGCTTTGCAAGCGCTCTATCATCAAGCGCTGCGCTATGAAGATGACCCTGATACGGCAGCCCGTTTTGCCGAGCAGCAGCGCCAGCTTGCTGAACTGCATTACTTCCCGATCAATGTGAACAGCCCTTACCAGTTGTTAAAGGCTGCCTACAAGCTGAAAGGCTATGAGGCACTGCTGACGGATTTGCATGGCGCATATTTTGTGTTGGATGAGATTCACGCCTACGAGCCAAAGCGTCTAGCCTTGATCGTGATGCTGATTCGCTTTTTGCACGTCCACTTTGCCGCAAAGTTCTTCATCATGTCTGCCACCATGCCGCACCCGGTGCGCGCTGCCCTGCAAGACGCCTTGCCCAATTTGCAGCACCTGACTGCCTCTGAAAGCACCTTTGAACAATTTCAGCGTCATCGTGTCCACCTCTTAGCAGATGAGCTGCTCGCGCCCAACACTCAGGCGCGCATCCTTGCTGATTTCCGTGACGGCAAATCGGTGTTGGTGTGCTGCAACACGGTTCGCCGTGCCATAGAAGCCTATGAAACATTGGCGGCGCACGTTGATCAACGCGATCTTTTGCTGGTGCATGGGCGGTTCACCAGCGCGGATCGGCTGCGTAAAGAGAACGCAATTATGGCGCGCACCGCTGTGGGTGTTGCGGCACCTGATCAGGCGCGCAAGCCGATTGTGATCGCCACACAAGTGATTGAGGTGAGCCTGAATATCGATCTGGACACGCTCTATACAGAGGCTGCGCCACTAGAGGCACTTTTGCAGCGCTTCGGACGGGTGAACCGTGCGCGTGGCAAGGCTGCACCTTTGGCAGATGTTTATGTGCTGCGCGATCAGCCCGAAAACGTTAAGTATGTGTATGATCTACAGTTGATCGCTGCTGCTTTGCGCTGCCTAGACAGTGTGAACGGGCAGCCAATTCACGAACAACAGGTGAACACCTGGCTAGATGCCATTTACACAGGCGAGATTCTGGCAGCTTGGCAGCAGGACTACACTACACATGCCCAACAATTTGAGCGCGATGTTCTGGCGCGCCTTTCGCCCTTCGATGGCAGCGATCTGGAAGAGTTGTTCTACCAAATGTTTGATAGTGTAGATGTGCTGCCCGATTGTTTCTTGGCAGACCATGATCGCCTGCTGGCGGAAGGCAAATTCTTAGAGGCATCAGCCTTGATGGTTTCCATTCCCTACGGGCAATTGAAGCGCCTAGAGCGGCACAAAAAGGCATGGCATGAGCCTGCCGCGCAGCGCAAACACAAGCTGTTCTTCTACGTGGTGGATGCGCCCTATACGCCTGAGCAAGGGCTAGACCTGACCACGCCCTTTATCCATTCTGAATCTGAAAGCTATGAGGCAGACTAGTAATGACGGATATGACTACCCTTAGCCACCCAATGGATCATTTCTTTGTGCAGCACTATGTGTTTGTGGGGCGCGCCCGCGAATGGATATCCTTCGGCACACAGCCCGGCACAGCCATTCGCGGCGCAATTTACCACGCGCTGATTGAGTTGTTCAGCCCGAATGATCCCATTCCCAATACGCCGCTTGATCCGGTGCGCCAACTGCTCGAAGCAGAGGATGAAACCAACCCACGTGGGCGGAACATCCCACGCGCCTTCACCGTAAAGCCGCCGCCGCCCAACGCACGCTATGGCAATGGGCAGCGCTTTGAGTTCGGTCTCTCGTTGTTTGGGAGCGCACTGATGATGGCGCCTTATCTGTTTCGGGCGGTGCATCACGTCAGCCAGCATGGTGTTGGGCAAGGACGCGGGCGCTTTGAGCTAGAGCGCATCGCTGAATATAACCCACTCAACCGCACCCGCCGCGATGTGATGCATCACGGGCGCGTGTTCATCCCGCGCCTGCACGTCAGCCATCGGCGCATTGTGCGCGAAATCGCCATGCGAAACACAGATCGGATTTTGGTCAATTTCCTCAGTCCCACGCGCCTGACCGAAGGCGGTGCCTTGGTGCGCGTACCCCATTTAGGCACGCTGCTGCGCCGCCTGATCGAACGCGCCCAAGCACTGGTGGAAAACTACAGCACCGATGCCGCGCATGTCCCTCCTCAAGCCGCTTGGCGCGCCGAATGGGAGCGCATTGGTGCGCTTGGCGATGCCATTCAGCGTGAGGGCGTGTTGTTTACGCGCACCGAATGGCTAGATGTGACCAGTTTCAGCCAAAAGCGCGGCAGAGGATCGCCCATTGGCGGCTTTGTGGGCAGAGCAGGCTGGCGTATTCCGCAGCGGGATGTGGTACAGTGGCTGCTGTGGGGGCAAAGCCTGCATGTGGGCAAAAACACGCCCAAAGGCGATGGCTATTTCATTTTGGAGTGAGCCTGCGGCATAGCGGGCTGCACTCGAACGTTGGTCGTTTGGAAAGGTAGGGATCGGGATGCCAATTGTTTCAGAGTTGTATGCGGATACGTATGGATCGCACATCAGCAAGCATAGCGAACGCCTGCAACTGATCAAGGCAAACCAGATGTTGGTGCAAGCGCCGCTGATGCACCTTAAAAGCGTGATCATCGCCTCGAAGGGTGTCAGCATTTCAGCCGATGCCATTGAGGCGTGTTGTGAGCGCGGCATTCCCATCTTTTTTGTGGATAGGTTGGGCAACCACTATGCATCGCTCTATGCGGCGGGCTTGGGTGGCACAGTGCTTACACGCCGCGCTCAACTGGCTGCCTATGCGGATGGGCGCGGCGCACACATTAGCCTTGTCATTGCGGCTGCCAAAATCAACAATCAGGCTGCCACGCTCAAATATATCGCCAAATCGCGCAAGGAGAGCGATCCCGAAACGTATGAACGGCTGCAAGCTGCCGCCCTTGAAGTCAGCCAGCAGGCACGCCATTTAGAGGCGCTGCACGGCAGCGCGCTTGCGGAAATTCGTGATGCTCTGATGGGCTATGAAGGGCGGGCTGCCACACACTACTGGGAGATGCTGCGGCTGGTTGTTCCTGACGACTACGGGTGGACTGCGCGAGAAAAGCGCGGCGCAACCGATCCAATTAACAGCCTGCTGAACTATGGCTATGGAATGCTGCATAAGCAAGTGGAGCGCGCCTTAGTCTTTGCTGGGCTTGATCCCTTTGCAGGCTTTCTTCACGCGGATCGACCGGGCAAGCCTTCTCTAACGCTCGACCTGATGGAAGAATTCCGCAGCGTGGCGGTGGATCGCCTTGTAGTAGGGCTTGCCACACGCCATTTTACAATCCAGATGACCGAAGAAGGGCGGCTGGAAGATGATGTGCGCCGCGCCTTTGCCGAAAAAATCAAACTCCACTTGGCGGCAACTGTGCGCTATGAAGGGGAACGCTTTCCGATTGAACTGATCATCCAGCGGCAGGCGCGCAAATTGGCTGCCTATCTGCGCGGTGCGCAGGACGCTTATCAACCTTACCGTGCCGTGTGGTAGTGGGAGATCGTTCTAATGCGGATTCTGTTGATTTACGACATCACCGATGATCGGCGGCGGGCGAAAATCGCCGAGACGTGCCTTGACTATGGGCTGGATCGCGTGCAGTACAGCGCCTTTGTTGGGCAGCTCAGCCGCACGCACCAAGAAGAACTGATGCTCAAGATTGAGCATATCCTCGATCAATCGCATGGCAAAATTCACTTATATCCAATTGACCAAAAGGCGTGGATGCGCCGCCTAATCGTGGAGACGGTAACGGAGGAGGATTACAGTGAGCGCGATGCACTTACCGCCGATTGAACCCGATGACCCGATAGATTCTGATGCTTCCGAGGCGCTGCCTGCTGACTCCGATGAACTTTCAACAGAAGCGCTGGAAGGAGCAGCGTTCGATGAAATGATGGAACGCGCTGAACTGGCTGAGGCGCTGACCATCACACTGTTGAAAGAATACGCCTATTGCCCGCGAGTAGTCTATTATGAGACTTGCACGCCGGGCGTGCGCCCCACCACCTACAAGATGGAAGCAGGTGCCGCTATGCATACGCAGGAGAAACGCCGTGCGGCACGGCGCACGCTGGCTGCTTACCAAGTCCCTGATGGCGACCGCCAATTTGATGTGCGCTTACATTCGGCGGCGCTTGGCTTGGTGGGTAAAGTAGATGAGTTAGTGTTGATGCCAAATGAAGTGATCCCTGTGGATTACAAAATGTCGGTTTGGCTGGGCGATAATCATATGATCCAGATCGCTGCCTATGCGATGATGGCGGAAGAAACTTTTAACCTGCCTGCCAAACGCGGCTATGTGTATTTGCTGAAGGGCAGGCGCTACGCGGCAGTCGAGATCACAGCGGCGCTTCGTAACGAGGTGTTAGCGGTCATCCCTGAAATTGATCGCATTCGCTATACGGAGTATATGCCGCCACCACCTGCGAATACAAACAAATGCACCGCCTGTGAGTTCAGGCGCTTTTGTAACGATGTGTAGATGATTTTGCCCTAGCCCTGCCACATCACTTACCCTTGCTTTTGGCGCTTCAAGCCTTGCCCGACGCGCTAAAATGTGGTAAAACTAAGCACCTATGAACAGACGTTCGCTTGACAATCGGCGCCTTGTTCACGGAAAATTCAGCCAAGCCTGATCGCATAGAGGTGTTAAATGCGTGAAATCACAGTTGCCACTGTCCAGATAAAGCCAGAGCTGGGCAACGTTGGCAATAACCTTGTGAAAATGTCCGATTTCGTCTCAGACATCGTCAGTGAACAAAAAGTAGATTTGATCGTTTTCCCTGAGTTGGCGATCAGTGGCTATGAGCTAGGTGTGCAGTTCACTGAATTGGCGCAGCGTGTGCCGGGTGCGGCTGTGAATTTGCTGGCACAGCGCGCTGCCGATGCGGGTGTTTACCTTGCCTTCGGGATGCCCACCAAAGAGAAAGTTGAGAGCATCCTCTACAACAGCGCCGTGTTGCTTGGTCCGAGCGGCGACCTGCTTGGCGTTTATCACAAAGTGCATCTGCGTGGTGAGGAACGCATGGCATTTCGGGAAGGCTTCAAAATGCCCATCTTTGATACGGGCGAGATCGGCAGACTCGGCTTGATGATCGGTTGGGATTTGGCATTTCCTGAAGTGGCGCGTGTTATGGCGCTGGAAGGCGCTGATTTGCTGTGCTGTTTGGGCAGTTGGGAACAGCAGCACATTGACGAATGGCGTACTTATGTGCGTGCGCGGGCCTTTGAGAATGCGCTCTTTGTAGCAGCCGTCAACCGCATTGGTGAGGACGTAACGCTGAAGTTCGGCGGCGAGAGCATGATCATCGGACCGCGTGGCAAGATTCACGCCTCGCTCTCGGTCGAGGCTGACTTGATCCGCGAAATGCAGCGCGAGCAAGAGGCGCTCATCAAAGAATTGGAACAGGTGCAGGCACTGCGCGCCAAAGAACTGCGGGAATCAAAGGCGGTGCAAGAGGCATTGGCGGCTGCTCAGGCGGCTGCCCTTGAGGCTGCCAAGAAGATTGAAGCCTTGGAGAAAGCCGCCGAAAAAGTGGCTGAGCCAGTGGCAGTTGCCGCCAACGGTGCGGAAAAAGCCGCCGAACCCGACTCTGCTAAATCGGCTGCGCTTGATATAACGAAGGCTGCCGCTGAGCCAGCCAAACCGACCGAAGCACCTAAAGTTGCTGAAACGGCTGCCGCATCGGATATGCCTACTAGCTCAGGGCGCAAAGCTGAGCCAACCAAACCCGCTGAGCCACAGGAAGGCTACTGCATCGCACGGGTTGATCTGGATGAAGTGCGGCGCTACCGTGAAGAATTTCAAACCTTGCAATCGCGCCAGCCGATTGCCTACCGCATGATTGCAAAGCGCTACTAAGCCTCTTTCAGGGCGCAGTGATATACGTTACTGCGCCCTGTTTTTATAGCGCAGAGGACGGTTGCTATGCCTGAACAGCCAACCATCACAACGGCGCGGTTGGTGCTGCGTCCGTTTCAGCCAGAAGATTCAGAAGCACTGATGACGTTGATCGGTGTGCGTGAAGTGAGCGACACAATGCTCGTTGTGCCGTATCCATATACTATGCAAGACGCTCACAGTTGGATCAATTCGCGCCAAGCCGCCTATGATCAAGGGATCATGGTCAGTTTTGCCATCACACGGCGTGAAGATGGCGTATTTATGGGTGGCACGGGTCTCACCTTCGGGCATGAGCGCGCTCACAACAAGGGCGAAATAGGTTATTGGATCGGCGTGCCATTCTGGGGGCAGGGCTATGTGACTGAGGCAGTGCGCGCCGTGATTGCCTATGGCTTTGAGCATATCGGCTTGAACCGTATCTATGCCAGCCATTTTGATTTTAACCCTGCCTCTGGGCGCGTTATGCAGAAAGCGGGAATGCGCTACGAAGGCACCCTGCGCGATTACTATCGCAAGGGTGAGTGTTATATCACCGCCCTGATGTATGCCATTGTGCGTGCTGATTGGCAGCCTGACTGAACCACAATTTGGTAGAACAGAGATAGCAGAAACGAAACGGGCGGTATGAAAACCGCCCGTTCGTATGGATGGTTTGCGCGCCTTATGGCACAACTGCACCACTTAACGCATTCAGGACGCGCAGCAGGGCAATATTTGCCGCTACTGTGCCATACTGATCAGGGTTAGGCGCGCTGAAATCTGCGGAGTCGGGCGCGGCTGTCAGGTTTGCACCACTGATCAGGCTTGGGTTAAGCGCGCCAAGCTGATACAGATTGAGCAGCGGCACATTCTTTGCCTGCGCCACGCTGTAGATAGCAGTGTTGTACTGCGCCACGGTTAGATCACCTATCGGACCCGGCAGCGTGAGCAGCACTGGCACAATGCCGCGTGCAGCAAACTGATCAACAGCATTGTTCAGCTCAGCCGTGAACTGCTCTAGCGGCACACCAAAGTTGAGCGCTTGCTGTCCGGCACCGTAAAAGACGATGCTCACGTTCTGTTCAGCGGCGCAATCCCACGCCGAACGACCTTGGCAAGCGCCAAAGCGCGGCGAGATGTTCGGAAATGCCTCCACAAAACGATCCACAGCAGGCTGCAATTCAGGCGCGAAATCGGCAAGGTTGAGCGTTGGTGAGCTAAGCGCACCAGCACCGAGCAGGCTGTTATCGCCATAGATAGCAAAGTCGTTCGCGTTGCGCGGGACGTTCGGATTAAGCGTCTTGCCTGTTTGTGCAATCTGCGCGATGTTGCCAAACAACGCACGGTCATTAAAGTTGGGCAGCAGCGGCACACCTGCCAAATCAATCACCGGGACAGGTGTTGGCTCTGGCAAAGGTGTTTCGGTTGGCACCTCGGTTGGAATTTCGGTAGGCGTTGGCTCAGGCGTTGGCGTTTCGGTTGCCGTCGGTTCTGGCGTTGCCGTTGGGATATCCGTAGGGGTCGGCTCTGGCGTCGGCGTTTCGGTTGCCGTTGGCTCTGGCGTTGCCGTTGGGATGTCGGTGGGTGTTTCGGTCGGCAGAATCACGGCAGGTTCAGGCGTGTTGGTCGGTGTTTCGGTT
>DAOTVQ010000012.1:0-15359 GCA_034436355.1 Anaerolineae bacterium | reverse complement strand
GCATCGCCAGCACCTTCGTGATGGCTGCCGTCAGCGACGTCTTGCCATGGTCAACGTGACCAATCGTGCCGATGTTGCAATGCGGCTTTGTCCGCTCGAATTTGCTCTTGCTCATGGTTGGTTTCTTTACTCCATAGTCAGTCGAATTTACTTGGTAACGCGCCCTTTGATCACTTCTTCAGCGATGCTGGTTGGCGCGGGATTGTACTTATAGAATTCCATTGTGAACGAGCCGCGCCCTTGCGACATATTGCGCAGGTCGGTGGCGTAGCCGAACATCTCGCCCAGTGGCACAATTGCCTTGATGGACGACGAGCCGCCGGCGCGTGGTTCCATGCCTTCGATCAAGGCACGTCGTGACGACAAGTTGCCCACCACTGAGCCGGTATAGTCATCCGGCACGACGACCTCAACACGCATCATCGGCTCTAGGATGACAGGTCCGCCGCGCTGTACAGCTTCCTTAAGCGCCATCGAGCCGGCGATGTGGAAGGCCATTTCAGACGAGTCCACATCGTGGAAAGCCCCGTCCACAAGGCGTACTTTCACACCGACCACAGGGTAGCCTGCAATCACACCACCTTGCATCGCCTCACGGATGCCTTCTTCGGTTGGCTTGATGAACTCACGCGGGATGGCACCAGCACGGATTTCGTCAACAAATTGATAGGTTTCAGCGCTGTCTTCAGGCAGTGGTTCAACTTCGATCACCACACGCGCATACTGACCCTTGCCACCTGATTGGCGCTTGAAGGTTTCATCAATGCGCGTGGCGCGTGTGATCGTCTCGCGGTAGGCAACCCGCGGGCGCCCGACGACGGCATCCACGCCGTGTTCGCGGCGCATCCGCTCGACCAACACTTCAAGGTGCAGCTCGCCCATGCCATAAATGAGCGTTTGACCGAGCGTTTCATCAGAACGCACATGGAAGGTTGGGTCTTCTTCCGCCAACTTGCGGAGCGCCTCGCCCATTTTGTCTTGGTCAGCCTTCGTCTTCGGCTCGATGGCGACGTTGATCACAGGCTCGGGGAAGGAAATTTTCTCCAGCAGGATCGGATTGTCAGGATCGGTGAGCGTCTCGCCGGTGAAGGTATCCTTCAAGCCGAGAATAGCGGCAATATCGCCGGCGCGCACTTCCTCAACATCCTCACGTTTATCGGCGAACATACGCACCATGCGCCCGATGCGCTCACGCTTGCCCTTCGTGCTGTTCAGCACGCCGGTGCCAGACTTGATCACGCCTGAATAGACGCGGAAGAACGCCAAGCGCCCCACATAAGGGTCTGTGATGATCTTAAAGACCAGCGCGGCGAGTGGCTCATCATCGCTGGCGCGGCGCTCAACTTCCTCGCCCGTGTTCGGGTTGGTGCCGCGCACCGCCGGAATATCCAACGGTGAAGGCAGGTAGGTCACCACTGCATCCAACAACAGCTGAACGCCCTTGTTCTTAAGCGCCGAACCGCACAGAATCGGGTGACATTTGCCGTTGATGGTGGCACGGCGCAGGGCGGGAATTAACGCCTCCGTGCTGATTGGCTCCTCAAGCAGGTAGCGCTCCATGAGCGCTTCGTCGGTTTCGACGATTGCCTCAAGCGTCTCGGCACGCACGGCCTCCGCTTGTTCACGGATGTCTTCGGGCAGTTCATGGGTTTGAATATCCGTGCCAAGATCGTTGCCATAGACGATCAGCTTTTGGTTCAGCACGTCTACCAAGCCGGCAAAGCGATCTCCTTCACCGTAGGGGAAGTAGAGGATAACAGGCTTGCCACCGAGCCGATCAACAATCATATCCACACAGCGCTGGAAATTGGCGCCGGTGCGGTCCATTTTGTTCACAAAGCAGATGCGCGGCACACCGTACTTATCCGCCTGCCGCCAGACGGTCTCTGACTGCGGCTCGACGCCTGCCACGCCATCAAAGACGACGACGCCACCATCCAGCACGCGCAACGAGCGCTGCACCTCAGCCGTAAAGTCAATGTGACCGGGCGTGTCAATCACGTTGATTTGATGACCGAGCCAGCTTGAGGTGACCGCCGCTGCGGTGATGGTGATGCCGCGCTCACGCTCCTGATCCATATAATCCGTGGTGGCTGCGCCATCATGCACTTCGCCAATGCGATGCACCATGCCGGTGTAATAAAGGATACGTTCGGTGGTGGTCGTTTTACCGGCGTCAATATGGGCAATAATGCCGATATTGCGAACCTTATTTAGGTCATAAGCGCCGTATTTCTCGTTTTTCGCCATAGCTTTAGAAAGCTTTCTCCTGTTAGTCCCTACCTGCGATGCACAGCCCGCCTACCAGCGGTAGTGAGCAAAGGCACGGTTTGCCTCTGCCATGCGGTGCGTTTCTTCCTTTTTCTTCACCGCAGCACCCGTGTTATTGAAGGCATCCATGATTTCGGCTGCTAATTTTTCTGCCATGCTGCGTCCGCTGCGCGCACGGGCAGCACTCAAAATCCAGCGCATGGCAAGCGCTTCACCGCGCTCTTTATCGACATCCATCGGCACTTGGTAGGTGGAGCCGCCAACGCGCTTCGGCTTCACCTCAACTGTTGGTGTGGCATTCCGCAAGGCGCTCTCCAGCACTTCCATCGGGTCACGCTTGGCGCGGTCACCCACGATATCCATCGCCGTGTAGAAAATCTTGCGGGCGGTGCTTTTCTTACCGCTATACATCATGCGGTTGATGATCATGCCGATCAGGACGCTGTTATAGCGAATATCGGGCAGCGTTGGGCGTGGTAGAGGTCTGAATCTTCTTGGCATGGAACAATCCTCTTACTTCTTCTTCGCCGGCGCTGCTGCTGCACCCTTCTTGGGACGTTTCGCGCCGTACTTGCTGCGCCCTTGCTGGCGGTTCTTCACGCCGTCGCAGTCCAGCTTGCCGCGCACAATGTGATAGCGCACGCCGGGCAGATCTTTCACGCGCCCGCCGCGAATCATCACCACGCTGTGTTCTTGCAAGCCATGCCCTTCGCCGGGAATGTAGGCGGTCACCTCAATTTGGTTGGTGAGGCGCACACGGGCAATTTTCCGCAGCGCTGAGTTGGGTTTCTTGGGCGTCATGGTACGCACGACGGTGCAAACGCCGCGCTTCTGGGGCGACCCCTTCGGCTGGCGCGTGCGCGTCTGGCTATAGGAATTAAAAGTGTATTGTAGGGCGGGGGACTTGCTCTTGCCCTTCTTCGGGCGGCGTCCTTTCCGCACAAGCTGATTAATTGTCGGCATGAAGCACTCCGTAGCTCATTTCTCTTTCGGGCGCGCAAACGGGCGTATCTGCTGATGGCGCTACGCCCGTCCTCTCCAACCAAAACGGTGAGCCATCACGCAAGGCTGCAAAGCAGGCGGGATGGCTCCACCGACGGTGACCAAACTCAATTCGGAAGCCATTGCCTTGTCACGCAAGGTTGGGTTCCGCCCAGTAACAGCATCAAGGCATTATAGTGCGCGGCGCGGCGCACGTCAAGGTTCGATTCGTGCAAAAGTGGCTAAAAGGGCGATCACCCTTACCGCGCCCTAAGTCGCGTCCTGTCTACAGGGCGCGGTTGAGGGTGGTAAGTCAGACTAGGCACGCCACACCCGCCACCCAAAACTCAGAAATCGGCTGTATTTATAGCCGCTTATTGGTATAATCATAATCATACGTACTAGAACCGCGTGTGTGCTGCCTTTATGGGATTGAGTCGGTAAATCGCTTGACGCAGCACTCACAAAGTTGGAGGCTTCTAGGGCTGTGAATAACCCACGTTTTCGTAACCTGTTCGTCTGGATTCTGATTGGCATTGCCCTCATGGCAATTTTTCTCGGCGTTCGCGGTGGTGGCGCACCCTCTGGTGAGCTGAAACTCAGCGAACTTGCCCAACAAATTATCAGCGGCACACCGCGCATTAGCGCGATTGCGGTCGCCCAAAACGAAGTGCGTGTTACTTACGCGGGCAGCAACCGCCCGCCAGCTATTTCACGCAAGGATGGCTCCATGCCGCTGCCAGAGCAGTTGATCAGTTTGGGTGTGCCGGCGGAGTTGGTTGCACAACTGCCGATTGAATATGTGCCGCCGAGCGACTGGACGCCTTTCCTCAGCGTGTTGATCTCACTGCTGCCAATTATCCTGATCGCGGGCTTTTTCTATCTGATGCTGCGCCAAGCGCAAGGGTCGAACAATCAGGCGATCTCATTTGGGAAAAGCCGTGCGCGCATGTTCACCGGCGACCGCCCAACCGTCACCTTTGATGACGTGGCAGGCGCAGACGAGGCCAAAGAGGAACTGCGCGAGATCGTCGAGTTCCTCAAAGAGCCTGATAAGTTCATTCAGCTTGGGGCGCGCATTCCCAAAGGCGTGTTGCTGGTCGGCAGTCCGGGCACCGGCAAAACGCTGCTCTCCAAAGCGGTGGCGGGTGAGGCAGGTGTGCCATTCTTCAGCATCAGCGGCTCAGAGTTTGTTGAGATGTTCGTGGGCGTAGGCGCCTCACGGGTGCGCGATCTGTTTGAGCAGGCAAAGCGCCACAGCCCTTGCATTATCTTTGTGGATGAAATTGACGCGGTCGGGCGGCATCGCGGGGCGGGCTTAGGCGGCAGCCATGATGAACGCGAGCAGACACTCAACCAAATCTTGGTGGAAATGGACGGCTTCGATACAGATACCAATGTGATTGTGATCGCTGCCACCAACCGCCCCGATATTCTCGATCCTGCCCTGATGCGCCCTGGTCGCTTTGATCGGCGCGTGGTGCTAGATCGCCCTGATGTGAAAGGACGCGAGGCAATCCTACGCGTGCATACACGCGGCAAACCGCTTGCCTCTGATGTGGATCTGGGCGTGCTTTCGCGCACCACGCCCGGCTTTGTGGGTGCTGATCTCGAAAATCTGATGAATGAGGCAGCCATCCTTGCGGCGCGCAAGAATAAGAAAAGCATCTCCATGCGCGATTGTGAGGAAGCCATCTACCGCGTCGTGCTAGGACCAGAGCGCAAGAGCCGCGTCATCAGCGAGGAACAGAAGCGCCTTGTTGCCTATCACGAAGCAGGTCACGCTATTGTTGGGCATTTCCTACCCTACTGTGACCCGGTGCGGAAGATCACCATCGTGCCGCGTGGCATGTCCGGTGGTTCCGTGCTGAGTGTGCCAGAAGATGACATGGGCCCAGAAACACGCGCACGCATCAAAGATGCCATTGCACAGGCGCTGGGCGGGCGGGCGGCTGAGGCAATTGTCTTTGGCGAAGTGACCACTGGTGCAGGCGGCGGCAATGGCAGCGATCTCGCCACTGTGACGCGCTATGCCCGTGCCATGGTCACGCGCTTCGGCATGAGTGATCGGCTGGGCCCGATGATCTTCGGGCAGAAGGAAGAAATGGTCTTCCTAGGGCGCGAAATCTCCGAACAGCGCGATTACAGCGAGGCAGTTGCTGAAATCATTGATGAAGAAGTCAAGAAGATTGTGGATGAGGCATATCAGCGCGCCCTGACCGTCATTAATGAACACCGCGATGCGCTTGAAGCAGTCGCCCAACGTCTGCTTGAGGTGGAGACAATTGATTATGAGGACTTCATGCAGTTGATGGGCGAATCGCCTGCGGGACGCCGCAAACGCCCAGAAATGCTGCCCAAGCCTTCCGAGAAATCGGCAACACAGCGCGAACAACGCGACGATCTGCCACCGCGCATGGGGGCAGCCGCCAGCCCTGCTTAAAAGCGATAAAGACGACAGGCGGCGGGCTAAACCCTGCCGCCGAACGTTTGTGGGAGGGAATATAAGATGAGCGAACAGACAATTGTGCGGCGTGGCATGGCACTGACGGACTTTCTAGAGCGCAGCGCCGAAAAGCGCTTTGAGCTGATTGACGGCGAGGTTTACGAGATAAGTCCGAGTGTTTTAGCACATAGCATTTTGATCCGAGAGCTTCTATTCGCCTTAAGTGCCGTTGCCCGTATGGAAGATCAGTGGGAAGTCTTTAGTGAAACAACCTTTATTGCGCCTGAGCAATCCGCCAGCAATTGGGTAGAAGATTCGCTAGTGCCAGATGTTGTGATGTTTGACAAGGCTGCTCTAAGCGCGCTGCGTGCTGATAAATCGCTTGTCGCATCGCGCCCTGCCGCCCTGATTCCCGCCCTTGTTGCCGAAGTTCTTTCGCCAACGGATCGGCAAAGTGTCGTTGCACGCAAAGTGCAGCGCTACCTTGCGCTTGGCGTGCGCCTGATTTGGATCATTGATCCGCAGGTCGAACAGGTAACGGTCTATACGCACGGCAGCAACCAAGCAACCTTGCTCAATGCTGCTGATGTTTTAACTGCCGACGATCTGCTGCCGAACTTTCAGCTTGCCCTTAATGCCTTCTTCGCCCTGTAGTTGCTTCTTCCACCTTCTAAATCTCTAGCGCGATGGACATGCCTCAGCATGTCCCGTTTTTTGTTATCAAAGCATTATAGCGTGCGCGTTGCGCTGCGCTATATTCTTATTATAGTTTACGCATTACATGCTGAGGATAGCCATGCCAATCAGACAAGTGCTTGAGGAGGATGGACGCATTTTGCGCGTCACTTTCACTGATCCGTGGTCGGCGGAAGAGATGCTTAAGGAATTTGAAAGCACCAAACACTACCTTGATAAAGCCACCCGCCCTATCCACCTTTTGGCAGATATGACAACAGCCAACCGTACCACGCCCGGCGCCCTGCGCGCCCGTGAGGCACCTGTGCTGCATCACCCAATGGGCGGGCAAGTGGCTGTGTTTGGCATGAATCCGGTTGGGCGCACCTTAGCAGAGACCGTCTTTCGCCTGATACGCTTTCGGCGGGCGTGCTTCTTTAATTCTGAAGCGGAAGCACTTGCCTATCTACGCGAGCTGATCGCAGCCGATCAGGTGGAAAGATAGCCCAAGCACCATCTTCATGAGTTCTTCACAGGCATAATCGAGTGAGTATGCTATGCTATGCCATGTTGCATACTTATGGAGCAGACCGAATGCCTGTATTCCAATCGCTTGAAGAAGGTGGGCGCATTTTGCGTGTCCAGTTCGTTGATCCGTGGCGCTCAGAGGAAATGGTTGCCCTTTTTCCGCAAACAAAGCGCATTTACGACTCCGCTGCTGAGCCTATTCATTTGCTGATTGACATGACGCGCAACCGCAACGGATCGCCCAATGCGCTGCGCGCCCGTGAAGCCCCTGTTGTCAACCATCCGATGGCAGGCGAGATTGTGGTATATGGCGCATCGCCTTTTATCAAGACGCTAGGGGCAGTTGTTTTCCGCTTAGCGCGCATTGAAAACGCCCTGTTCTTCAACACAGAGGCAGAAGCACTGGCTTACCTGCGCCAAAAGATTGGGCAAGCAGCCACGACATCAGATGTAGATTGAGGCTGTCCGTTGGGCTAGGCGATCACCGCCGCTGCACACTGTTGCAATTCTGCCACGCCTATACTATAATGGCTATGCTTAAGCACCACCCGCTTTGGAGGGATGGCAGAGTGGTTGATTGCGGCGCTCTTGAAAAGCGTTGTGGCGCTAGACGTCACCGGGGGTTCGAATCCCTCTCCCTCCGCACCACATGACGTTATCTAGGTTCTAAGCCGACGCTCCATATGAGAGCGATTTTTACCTGCCTGCGCCGACCGATCTTGCTGCGCCACATGGTTGAGAAAGGCGGCGGCGCACCCTAGATCGCCGTTGGAGAATACGCCTGTTTGCCTGATCACTCGGCGTAGGCAGCCTCCAGGCAGGCGACCACATAGTAGCCCTCCCCCGCACAGCTACGGCAGACCAGCTCGCCATTGATCAACACCTCGCGCTCGTTCAGGATTTCCTCGCCGCACATGGCACAATTAACGCGCACACCGGCACGGCTGATGACTGCCGCCATGTCCAGCGTTAGGCGAACGGGTTGCACAGTAAACAACTCAGCAGGCGTCAGGTGTTGGTATGCTTCCAACTGTGCGTGCCAATGGCTGCGCGCCAGCGGATACATTTCGGCGGCGCGGCGGCGAATCTCAGGGCGTGGTGCAAGGCGCACGGCGCGCTCGGTCTGCGAGTCATAGAAAGTGGCGGCAACTTTGCCGTAGTCCAACAGGCGCATGGTGCGGTGACCTAACCAACAGCCGCTGGCAACGGCGACACCATCGGCGAAGCAGCCATCGGTCTCGATCAGGGCGTAGAGCCGCTTGTTTTCTTGCGGCAACACCAAGCCGAGCAGTTCGCCAGCATAGATGCCCATCTGAACGCCTAACACTTGGCGCGGACACAGGTGATTGTGCAGGGCGGCTGATTGATCGAGCAGCGTTTGTAGGTCGGGCATGGTCAGGTATTCCTTCCTTAGGCTTGGGCAGATCAAATGATTTTGATCTGCCCGCTTTTTACCAAGCCTGTTTAGGCGCGTTCAATTTTCACTTTGGTGCTGTAGAATACGGCGCTGCCGCCTGCGAGGTCGGTCAGGGTGACGTTTTGCAGCACAGGGTCAGTCCGCATGGCGGCGTTGGCATGGAAGCCCGCCTGACGGCGCACATCGCCCTTGACGGTCTGCCCATTAATCACAATGTCGCGTGCGCCACTTGCCCAGTGTCCCCAGCCCAAGCCGAAAGCAACTACGCCCGGACGCATTCCCTGCACCACCTTCAGCTTGCCAACCATCGGCACTTCCGAGCCGTTTTGCAAGTCCCAGACGCCGCGTGGATTGCTGGCAGAGCTGATCCTGACCATTTCGCCGTGCCGCAAGCCAAGCTGTGCTGCATCCGTCGCGCTCATGATCAAGGTATTCTCTGGCATCACCGAGAGCAGCCAGTAGTTCGAGATGGTGCGCGCTTTGGTCATGGTCATCTCTTTGTAGGTGATCAGCGTGAAGCTGTATTCGTCACCGTCCTCAATCGGCTCACCGATGCTAGAGAGGTGAGACGGCACATACAGCGGATAGCCGATGAACGGCTTGCCCGTCATGCTGTTGATGGTGGTCGCTGTTTTCTCTTGGTAGAGGTTGATCTGCTTGGCGTATGGGTTTGCCAGCATCTCGCCCTTGTAGTCTTTGCCTTCAGCTTGCCAGCGTCCGCCACGGTTCATGACGTAAATGGTCTGCCGCCAGAGCTTCTCATCACCGCCTAGAATTGCCTTCCAGCGCGCCGCATCAAAGACCTGCTTTGGCAGGTGTGCGCGTGCCGCAAGGAAAATCTCCACTTCGCGGTCATCTGCCTCTGGCACACCGTCGCTGCCGTCCTCTTTCTCGCCATAGGCAAGGTTTGCCACCATCCGCAGGTAGTAATCCTCTGGGTAGATGTATGGCACGCCTTCGCCGAAGCCGTTTGGTCCGAAGCCGGGCAGCTCTAAGCGTTCAGCAATACCGAGCAGCAGTGCCTCGAAAGAAAGCGGCATCTCTTGCCCAAAGACCGTCACCATCTGCCAGCCGGGGATGGAAATGGTTGGGTTGCGAACGTTCTCGACCTTGTAGGTGACCGATGGATGCGAGCCTTGAAATTCCCAACGCTCCAGATAGCTGAGGTCGGGGAAGATGTAATCGGCATACATCGAGGTTTCGCCAACCAAAATATCTGAGGTGATGATGAGCGGCAGCTTCTTCGGATCAGCCAGCACTTCGGTCATCTTGTGAGCAGCAGGCAGCGAATAGTTGACCGCGCTCATGTAGAACATGGCGATCTTGACCGGATACGGATAGGCGTCGCCAATGGATGGCAAGTCTTCCTGATAGATGTCGGTTGCCAGTGGGAACCATGGGCGCTTGGCGGGATAGCCATTGAAGATGGTGGAGCGCTCGTAGCTGACCGTCGTCCGCAGGATGTCCAAGCCGAACGGCCCATTGGCGCCGTTGTTCATCTTGCCTAAGTCAAACGGACCTTTGGCGCGGCTGCCAAGCCGATCATAGGTGGTTGGTTTGCTCATGCCGCCTTTGTGATCGTAGTTACCGATCAGGGCATTCAGCGTGAAGAAGATGAAGCTGGTGTAGAAGCCATTGGTATGCTGTGAGGCACCGCGATGAATATCAATGACTGCCTGGGTGCCATAGCTGGTGAACTCACGCGCCAATTCAATAATATCGCTGGCTTTGATATCTGCGATGGCTGCCCACTCTTCGATGGTCTTCTCGGCGGCTGCCTCACGGATGATCTGCAAGCCGCTCTTGACGGTGATTGCCTCGCCTGCGGCGTTTTGCAGGGTCGTATCCACGAACAAATCGCCAACAACGGGCAGTTCGGTGCTGTTTGGATCAACAGGTGTGGGCGTGCCATCCACCAATGCCACGAATGGATCAAAGGTGAACTTGGTGCCATCTTCAGTCACATAGACCGTGACCTCCTTGCCATCTTTATCCTGTTCGGTTTCTTTGGTTACCAAGCCGAGTTCCAAGCCGCGCACCAACTTGGCGGGCGTGCCGTTTTTTATGTGAACAAGCCAAACGCTATCCGTCCAGGAGGTCTCACCATTGGCGTTGGCAGCGGCTTTGTTGGCAGCGCTCAGGAAGCGCTTGTTGATGCGCTCATTCTCGAACATCCAGCGCATCATGCCTAAGCCAAGCGCGGAGTCTTCACCGGGCTTGATGGGTACCCATTTCCAGGCTTTAGAAGCAACCTTCGAGAAGCGCGGATCAACCACTGCGTAGCGCAAACCGCGATCCACAGCGCCTTCGGTTAGTGGCGCTACGCGCAGCGGCGGTCCGTAGTTCGCCTCAAACATATTTGCGCCAACGAAGATCACGAACTTGCTGCTTTTGAGGTCTGCCTGCCAATAGAATTTCTGCCCGCCCGTGAACTTGCTGCCATCCCATTGTTCGCTCATCGCCTTGCCGGCAAAATACAGGCTGCCTTGGCAGACGGTGGTATGCCCGTTGGCATTGTTAGACCCCATGCCGCCTTTGACGAAGCGCTGCACCAGATCGCCGCGCCCGTTCTTCAGGCGCCCCCAGATGAAGGCAAACTGATTGTTCTTTGGACCGAGGTCAGGATGATCAGGATCGATCAGCTTATCCAGATCAGCGGCAAAGGTCGTCTTGAATTCTTCGACAAGTGCCTGTTTCTTCTCGGCATCTTTTTCATCCACAATCTTCTTGACGAAATCAGACATCGCCTTAGCGACTTTGGCATCGCGCAGGGCATACACAGCTTTGAAGCCTTCAACTTGCCCTTCGCCGAACAAGTCGCCGCCTTCAATGATTTCATCAAGTGCCTGTGCAAAGGGGATGGTCACCCACTGCCCTTCGCCGCGCTTGGTGCCGGGACGGCGCTTTAAGACGCTGATGATGCGGTAGGGATCGTAGGCGGATTGCAAGCCGGCTTGCCCTTTCGGGCAGAGCGCGCCTTCAATCGCGCCTGCTTCGGCAGCGGGCGTGCTATAAGGAATGTGTGGGTGCATTGTCCAAGGGTTATATGGGTTGCCTTCAATCTTGGAGGCAACGCCTTCCCAGACCTTCACCTTGATGCCGCAGCCGGTGTTGCACTGCAAGCAGACTGAATAAATCTGGCGTTCTGGCGCAGAGAGCGGCGAGGTGCCTTGCACAGCGCCATCTTGAGCAGCCAGCAGACGCCCAAAGACGGGTAGGCTGCTCAGCAAGGCGGCAGCACCGCCCGTTGCCGCGCTCAGCTTCAGAAAGTCGCGCCGTGAAAGCGTGCAGGATTCTGGCTGTTCTTGTTCGGGTAAAAGTGGTTTATCGCTCATGATACAGTACCTCTCTATTCCTGTACGCGCTTGGGCAGAACAGGCAGGAAGCGCAGCCCTAGCCCATAGAGCAAGGCGCCAAAGCCAAAGACGAAGATGACAACGAGCCATTCATTCAGATTCGGCACATAGTTCAGGCTCAGCTTTTGGTGATGATATGCCTCTGCCAAGCCTTCTAGCTCTGGTGTTGCCAAAACGGGAATGACGATGTTCAAGGTGACCGCCACGAAGGTAATTGCACTCAACGCTGCGCCGATTAGCAGCAGCCAGCGGCTTTTGTAGAACAGGAAGTAGATCACCACAGGCACAATCACGCCCAGCAGAATGTGCATGATCCAGAAGCTCCACCAGAAGGGCCCGGTTAGGATGAGCTGAAGGGCTGCGGCGCGCTGCGGATTGCCACCGCCTTGATACAAGATCGTGAAGGCGAGTACGCCGGCGACGAAGGTGCCCCCTAACGTTAGCCAGCCGGCGATTTGTGCCAAGCGCTGCGTCAGTTGGGTGTATTCCTCAGAGCGCTTATCTGCCCAGAAAACAACGACCAACAGCAGCAGCAAGCTGGCGCCAGCCGCTAAGGCAGAAATGAAGAACATCAGCGGTAGGTTCGAGGTGTTCCACAACGGACGGGCGGCTACCACACCAAAGATCGAGCCGCTGACCAAGATCAGCATCAAGCCAAGCGGCAAGCTGAGGATGCCCAACACCTTGAGCAACCCTTTTGCCGTGCCGCGCAGCGCTAGGAACAGTTCCACCACCAGCAAGACGAGGTATGCCGAGTGCAGCCAGACCATCCACGTGATCATCGAGCCGAAATCAGCGTAGACCAAGACGTGCCAGAAGCGCTCAAAATGCCCCAAGTCCATAGCGACGAGGATGAGCGCCATCAGCAGCACCACAAAGCCGGTAAACAGCACCAGCGGCTTAATCTTTGCCAGCCTGTGGTTATCAGCAAGGTAAACCAGCCCCGAAAAGAGCATCAAGCTGCCAACTTCTAGCCAAACCAGATAATCGTAGAAGCCAACCCACAAGCCCCACGGCACGTAGCTGCCGATGGCTGCCGGCGCTAAGCCGAAACGCAGCCGATCCAACATGCCCACCGCACCGATTAGCAGGGCGATTGCACCCACGATCCAAATTAAATCTGTTAGGCGCAGCGTAAAACGCGGGCGCTTTTCAGCAGTAGAAACCATCTGTGCCATGAGTGCCTCCTATTTCAGGTAGTAAACGCGCGGCTCAGTGCCGAGTTCTTCGCGCAAGCGTAGGACGTTGGGGCTGGCGATCAGCTCTGCGACGAGGCTTTCAGGATCGTTCGCATCGCCAAAGAGCGTGGCACGCCCAATGCAGGTTGTGACGCACGCCGGCAGCACGCCTTCCATAATGCGGTGCTGGCAGAAGTGGCATTTGCGGGCGTTGCCAACGGGTGAACTGCGCCCTTGGCGCGCATACTGTTTGCCATATTCAAAGTTGGGTGCGCGCTCGTAGTCGTCGGCAGCTTCTGTGCCAACCAAGCCCTGAATAACGGGGATTTCTTCAGTGTAGGTGAAGCCAAAATCGGAAACACGCGCCGAATATGGGCAGGCCGTTAGGCAATAGCGGCAGCCAATGCAGCGCTCGTAATCCATCTCCACAATGCCTTCTGCATTCGTGAAGGTGGCGCGTACTGGGCAAACTGGCACGCACGGCGGATTTTCGCACTGCATACAGGGGCGCGGAATGAAGCGGCGTGCCACATTCGGATAACTGCCGTATTCTTCTTCGATCACCGGGCGGTAGACGACGCCGGGCGGCAGCTTGTTTTCTGCCACGCAGCCAATGGTGCAGGCATGGCAGCCAATGCACTTCCGCAGATCAATGACCATCACCCAGCGGCGCTCGCCGGGCTGCTTTTGCAAGGCGCGCAGCAGTTCAAGGCGCATCCGCTCCAGCACGTCCAGCGCCTTTAGGTCAGCGCTGCTCTGCCCCTGAGTCAAGGTGCTGTGTACAATTTGTTCTTCATAGGCGGCAAGTGCAGCCTGTGGGTTTGCCGCAAACTGATCGAGCGCGGCAACCGCCAAAGCAGCACCGCCAGCCGTAGCAAGCGCGCCCAAAAAATTACGGCGGCTCACTTCGCTGGTGGTGGGTGGCTGTGCTGTAAGGCTTTCCTGTTCGGTCATATAGCCCTTCCTCATCTCGACAAGATGTCGAGGGCGACTATTTTTTGAAGTAGCCTAACTGTAGCAGAAAGGCGCTTCCCTATTCAGCAGGAAAAGCCCTTATTGTGGTGGGTGGCGTGTCAGGTTTTTCCTGACAGGTTTTCAGGAGTCGTTCAGCAGATTATGGGCAAGGGCAAACTGCACCAACGCTGCCCGCGAACGCAGGTTCAGCTTTTCCATGCCACGCCCGCGATAGGTCTCGACAGTTTTCGGGCTAAGGTTCAGGCGCTCGGCGATCTCGGCGGAAGTGTAGCCGCGGGCAACGAGGATCAGCACTTCGCGCTCGCGGTCGCTCAGGGCTGCCCACGGATCGGAGTCAGGCGTGCTGGCAGGCGGCAAGACGTCCTCTAACAACAGGCGTGTCATGGCAGGATGCACATAAATCTCGCCGCGCAGCACGGCGCGCACTGCTGAAATTAACTCGCTATCCACTGCTTTTTTCAGCACATAGCCAGCGGCGCCGCTGCGTAATGCCTGCCGCAGATAGCCCTCATCATCGTGCATGGTCAGCACCAAAATTCGGCAATCGGGCAGCATTTTTCGCAGCAGCGGCAGCGCTTCCAAGCCGCCCAAAGCGGGCATGGCGAGATCGAGCAGGATCAAGTTCGGCTGCGTTTGCTCTGCCAGCGCCAGTGCCTCTGCGCCGCTGCTTGCCTCACCCACAACCACTAAGTCAGGCTGTGCGCCAAGCACGAGGCGCAATCCAGCCCGTAGAATGGCGTGGTCGTCGGCGAGCAGAATTTTGGTGTAAGACATGCCAATTTACCTTTCCCATCTAGTGGAATCTCCACAAATAGGCTGCTGCCTGCCTGCGGTGCAGACTCGATTGTGAGCCGACCACCAAGCAGTTCCGCCCGCTCACGAATGCCATACAAGCCCAGATGCCCTTCTTTTTGCGCGGCACGCTCCGGGACAAATCCGATGCCATCATCTTCAATGATAGCGCGCACGCTCTGATCGCGCCGTTCGATGAAGATGCTGGCGGTTTGGGCTTGGGCATGGCGAATGATGTTAGTGAGTGACTCCTGCACAATGCGGTAGAGCGCTGTTTCAATGTGTGCGGGCAAACGCCCTTGCTCAAAGCCTGTCAGGGCGAGGTCAATGTGCAGGGCAGTGCGGCGGCGGCAGTCGTTCACGTGGCGCTCTAGGGCAGCCGCCAAGCCCAGATCATCCAGCACGCTTGGGCGCAACTGCAATGCCAGCGTATGCACTTCATCAAGGGTATGTGCGGCAATTTCGCGCAGGTCTTCGGCGCGCTGCGCCACATTGTCCGGGGCGGCACTCAGCGCACGCAGCCCAAGCAGCAGCGAGGAGAGCGCCTGGCTGGTGCTATCATGCAGCTCGCGGGCGATGCGCTTACGTTCTTCCTCTTGGGCGGCGATGATGCCACCAACATACTGGGCGCGCAGTTCATCTTGGGCAGCACGGTCTTGGGCGGCGCGAGCAAGGGCAGCGGTCATCGCGTTGAAGGCATCTGCCAATTCACCCAGCTCATCATTTGCCCAACGCGGAAT
>DAOTVQ010000011.1:0-63955 GCA_034436355.1 Anaerolineae bacterium | reverse complement strand
CCTGAAATGGCGCCCGCGTGGCTTTGACGAGGTGATCGGGCAAACGCACATCACGCGCACCTTGCGGAACACGCTTGCCCAAGACCGCTTGCGGCACGCCTACCTGTTCAACGGACCACGCGGCACTGGCAAAACCACCATGGCGCGCATTTTGGCGAAGGCGGTCAACTGCCTGCACGCCGATCCGCTGGAGCGCCCCTGCAACGAATGCCGCCACTGCATCGCCATTAACGAAGGGCGCTTCCTCGACCTGATCGAGATTGACGCTGCCAGCAACAATGGCGTGGACGACGTGCGCGACCTGCGCGAAAAAGTTGCCTTTGCGCCCAGCGAAGGGCGCTATAAAGTCTACATTGTGGATGAAGTGCATCGTTTTTCCGGCGCTGCCTTCGATGCCCTGCTCAAAACGCTGGAAGAGCCGCCGCCGCACGTGATCTTTGTACTGGCAACCACCGAACTGGACAAAGTGCCGCCCACCATTCGCAGCCGTTCGCTCACCTTTGAATTTCGGCGCGTCTCGCTCAACGATGTGGTAGAGCGCCTTGCCAAGATCGCCGCCTCTGAAAACGTGCAGATCGAGCGTGCCGCCCTAGAGCTAGTGGCGCAGCAAGGCACCGGCAGCGTGCGCGATAGCATCAGCCTGCTTGACCAACTGATCGCCGCGCCCAACGAGCAGATCACGCTGGAGATGGCAGAGCAAATGCTTGGCACCGCCGGCAGCCGCTTGGTGAGCAAGCTCGCACAGGCGATCCTCGATAACAACCCTGCGGATGGCTTGGATGTGATCGCTACTGCCATCGCAGAAGGCGCTGATCCTGCTCAGTTTGGGCGGCAGATTGTGGAGTATCTGCGCCAATTGCTGCTGACACAAGTCGGCGGCGCAGACCTGATCGAGACCAGCGACGAACGGCGCGCCCTGCTGACCAAGCAGGCTGCCACTGCCAGCCGCGATCTGCTGCTGCGCGCCGTGCGTGCCTTCAATGGCGCACTGGGCGAGCTTCGCAGCGGTTGGCAGCCACAACTGCCGCTTGAATTGGCACTTATTGAGAGTACGCGCCCGCTGCCCGCCGAAAGCGCACCCGTCGCGCCGCCGCCTGCCAAGCGCGCCAAGCCCGCCCCACCGCCGCCACCCGACGATGCCGACGGCGATAACGGCGATGACGCTGCGCCGCCAACCGAACCGCCGCCCCTCGTTACCCTGACGCTTACCAGCGTCCGTGCCGTGTGGCAGAGCGTCCTTGCCCAGATTAACCGTGAGCTGATCCCGCTTGGCAAGCTGCTAGAGCAAATGGAAGCCTCCCCGCGCCGCGTGGAAGGCAAACTTGTCACCATCAGCGTGAAAGAGGCGTGGGCAAAAGGCAATATTGAAAGCGACCCAACCAAGCTGCGAATGTTGGCAAAGACGCTTGGCGATGCACTCAACACACCCGTCAGCGTCAAAATCACGGTGGCGGACAGCACAGCCAGCGGCGAACATGCTATAATGGAAGATGATCCCATCGTCGGTGACCATGTAAAGACCGGCGCTTTAGCAATTGATGAAACCGAAGGAGATGACTAGGTATGTCTAAGAGACGCGGTAGTGGTAGCTTCGGCGGACCCGGTATGGGCGCAAATCCAAACGCCATGCTGAAACAGTTTCAGAAGATGCAGGAAGATATGGTGAAGGCGCAAGAGGCACTTGCCGAAGAAACATTGGAAGTGCAAGCAGTTGGTGGTGCCATCACGGTTGTGATCAGTGGGCATCAGCGCGTGAAGGCGATCACCATTAAGCCTGAGTTGCTGGATACGAGCGACCCTGAATGGGCAACCGATCTGCAAGATTTGCTGGTGGTTGCCGTTAATCAGGCGATTGAACAGAGCCAGCAGCGCGCCGCCGAACGCATGGAAGCTGTCAGCGGCGGCATAGGCAATATGCTGCCGGGTGGCTTGGGCGGCTTGCTGGGCGGCTGAGCGCCTAAACCATGAGCAAAGCGATTCCCGCGCCTGTCACGCGCCTGATTGAGGCATTGGCACAGTTGCCGGGCGTGGGGAATAAAACTGCCTCACGCCTCACCTATTTTTTGCTGCGTGCGCCTGCCAGCCTTTCGGAGAATTTGGCGCAGGCAATTGCCGATCTAAAGACCAAGACACGCCTCTGCCCGATCTGCTATAACATCACCGAAGATGAGCCGTGCGCCATTTGCGCCGATCCGCAGCGCGACGCCAGCCTGATCGCCGTCGTCGAAGAACCGCTGGACGTGCTGGCATTGGAGCGCACGGCTAGTTTCAACGGACGCTACCACGTGCTGCACGGCGTCATCTCGCCGCGTGAAGGGATTGGACCGGAGCAGTTGAAAATCCGTGAGCTGATCCAGCGTGTGAAGGAAGGCGTCGTTGCCGAGTTGATCATCAGCACCAATCCCGGCTTGGAAGGCGACGCCACCGCCATGTACATCAAAAGTGAGCTGGCAGCCGCCAACCTTAGCCCACGCCTGACGCGCCTTGCCCGCGGCTTGCCCAGCGGCGCTGATCTGGAGTATGCCGACGCTGTGACCATCACCCGCGCCTTGCAAGGGCGCCAAACATGGTAGCGTTTCAGTACCCTCCACGGGTCGAAGTGAGTTGCAACTAAGCCGCGCCTCGACATCCGCCAAGCCGCTGATCTCGTTTCAGTATCTTCCACGGATCGAAGGGAATATGTTAAATATATCGCAAGCCATTTTAGGTTGTCAAGCGTCTCGCTTGGGGGAGTGGTGATGGTGTGCTGCTCAAAGTGTGTGAATCACCCACTAAGCCTCACCCTCACGCCCACGAAGGCAAGGCGGGACTTTGCAGATCACCTCTGCTTCCCTTGCTTGCGGGTGGGGAAGGGCTAGGGATAGGGGTAAAGGAGAACGCTAGAAAGGCTGGGAATCATCACAAAATTCACCACGCCTGCTCGGAGAGTGCTGAAGTACGTGATGATAGCTTAGCTTACCGAGAACCTGCGGACGCGCCAAGGCGCGTCCGTAAGCTACACAGACGAACATGCCAAGTCATGTCCACAAAGAACGGATCCGTCTCTTGCTACCTCAGCGCTTATACGTGAGACGTTCCGTTGGGCGGCACACCAGCAAGCCGCCTGCCAGCAGCAAGAATGAAAACTGATTGAAAAACGACATAGCACCTCAGTTGATCTCTATTGGCGTTTCTTCGTAAGGTTGCCCAAGACGGGCGCGCTCTGCCTCGATGAGCGCCGCTTCTTCGGCGGGCGTTGCACCGAGCTTCTTGAACAGCGGCGCTGGTTCGCGCAGCGCCTGACCAACAGGCAGTTGGCTTGGCTGCCAATGCCCAATGGCGGCGGCGCCATCATAGGTGAGCGCGGCGTGCGTCCGCTCGGATTCGGCATACTCACGGATGAGCAGTTCGCCGAAAAGCTGCCCGTCATAGCCCAGATAGGTGTGCAGGCGTTGCGCGCTGAACGGCAAAAAGGGCGCCAGCAGCACTTTCAGGTTATCAATGACGCGCAACACAGTATAGACGGCGGTAGCGGTGTCATCCTTATCTTCTTTGATGCGCTTCCACGGCGCCCGCCGATCAAGGTAGGCGTTCGTCTCGCGCACAAGCGCCATCGCCTCGCCGAGCGCGGCGCGCAGCTTGACTGCCTCTAACAGGCTGCCTACGCGCTCAAACGCCGACTCTGAGAGCGCCAAGATCGCCTGATCGTCTTCGGTGAAGGCATTCGGCTGCGGCACGGCGTTCTCAAAGTGCTTGCGCGCAAAGCCAAGCATACGGTTCACCAGATTGCCCCAGGCTGCCACCAATTCGTTGTTGTTGCGCGTTACAAAGTCTGCCCAGCTCCAATCAGCGTCTTTGCTTTCAGGCAGCGCCGTGCTGATCGCGTAGCGGATAGCGTCTGCGTCATAGCGCGCCAAAATATCAGGCATCCAAACTGCCCAATTGCGGCTTTTGCTGAACTTCTGCCCTTCAATGTTCATGAATTCGTTGGCTGGCACATCGTAGGGCAAGTTGATCGGCGTTGGATCGCCCTCAGCGGCGTACAGCCCGCTGATGCCGAGCAACTCTGAGGGCCAAATGATGGTGTGGAACTCGATGTTATCCTTGCCCATGAAGTAGAAGCTCTTGGCGCTGGCGTTATACCACCACTGCCGCCATGCCTCAGGCTGACCCGTGTTGTGCGCCCATTCGATGCTGGCGGTGAAATAGCCCATGACTGCCTCAAACCAGACGTACATACGCTTCGCCTCGTAGCCTTCGACAGGCACGGCGATGCCCCAGTCAATATCGCGTGTGATCGGGCGTCCCACCAAATCCGCCACCTTATTGCGCGAGAGCGCCAACACATTCGGGCGCCAATGATCCTTATCGGCAGCCAAGTATGCCTGCAACTGCGGAATGAAGGCGGCAAGGTTCAGGAAGTAGTGTTCGGTCTCGCGCACGATGGGCGTGCTGCCGTCGGTCTTGCTGCGCGGATTGATCAGATCGAGCGCATCGAGCAGGCTGCCGCAGTTGTCGCACTGATCGCCGCGTGCGTTGGGAAAGCCGCACTTTGGGCAAGTGCCTTCCACAAAGCGGTCGGGCAAGAAGCGCTTTTCGCTCTCGCTGTAGAGCTGCCGCTGCGTTTCGCGGTAGAGGTAGCCATGTTCGTTCAGCGTGCGGAAAATATCCTGCGCCACACGATGATGGGTCTCGGTATCGGTGTGTGTGAACAGATCGTAGCTGATGCCGCACGCCTTCAAGGTCTGCAAAAAGCGCAGGTGATAATGCTCAAAGAGCGCCCGCGCCGTCATGCCGCGCTTATCTGCCTCGATCAGGATCGGTGTGCCGTGCGAATCCGAGCCGCTGACCATCAGCACATGGTTGCCCTTCAAGCGGTGGTAACGGGCGAAAATATCGGCAGGGATATACGCACCTGCCATATGCCCAACATGCAGGTCGCCATTGGCGTAGGGCCAAGCTACCGAAACGTGAATATGTTCTGGCAAGGTGAATTTTCCTTTCGAGCCGATTTTTCAAGCGCCTAAGAAACGAAAAACCGCCGAGTAGATCAGCGGTTGGCAGGCAGTCAGGGCGCGCACAGCGACCAACGCTCAGCGTGCGTGGCGGCGTGTGGCGAAAGCCTGCCTAAGTGTTATCCGCATTCGTAGGGTGCCTGTTTGTCTGGTCATATGCCTAGTTATGCCACACTTTGCGCCAAACGGCAAGCGGCGCTTTGCGGGCGGACTGTGTTAGGCTGCCAATTGCCGTGTTAAGCC
Organism: Anaerolineae bacterium; assembly: GCA_034436355.1. Taxonomy (GTDB): domain Bacteria; phylum Chloroflexota; class Anaerolineae; order Aggregatilineales; family UBA2796; genus CP2-2F. The sequence continues at coordinate 58,718 of DAOTVQ010000011.1, read as the reverse complement.
GCATCCCTGCAATCTTCAGCGCGCCCAAAACTTGCCGTGCAGCCCTGCACGCGCCACAATTAAGCAAAACAGAGAGACCACAGGAAAAAAATCATAGGAGTGAAGCGCTATGAAGCATTGGCTAAGCCTATTCGGTATGATCGTGCTGCTGCTGGCAGCACCGAACGCCGCCCTTGCCGCTGAGGACGCCAAAGCCAGCACGCCCGCAGGCATCGGCTTGCTGATTTTGGTGTTGGGCATCACGGCAATTCTGATCGTCGGCGGCTATTACGTGCGCCAAAACCAACTGGCAGCAGAAGCAGAGAAGAAGGCACAGGAACAGTAAAACGCACGGCACGGAGTCGTTTGATTCCGTGCCGTGTTGCGCTTTTATTCGGCGCTTGGCACTTGGCAGCACAACATCAGGTTTTTGGCGGCGTAGACTTCATCCACACGGCTGACCGGCATGGTGTGCGGCGCGCTGTGCAGCAGATCAGGCGTCTCACGCGCTTCTTGGGCAATGGCGTGCATGGCGGCGATGAAGCGATCTAGCGTCTGTTTGCTCTCGCTTTCGGTCGGCTCAATCAGCAGCGCCTCTGGCACAATCAGCGGGAAGTAGTTCGTTGGCGGATGAATGCCATAGTCCATCAGGCGCTTGGAAATATCCAGCGCGTGGATGTCTGGCACGCCTTCAAAGCGCCCTTCCAGCACAAACTCATGCCCACACATGCGGTTGTATGGCACTTTATAGGCGTCAGCAAGGCGCACGCGCACATAGTTAGCATTCAGCACCGCGTGTTCACTGATGGCACGCAAGCCCGCCGCGCCGTGCAGCGCAATGTAAGTGTAAGCGCGCACATGCATCCCAAAGTTGCCGTGAAACGCCTTCAGGCGCCCGATGCTCTTTTCGGGCATCACAAAGCCGTAGAGCGGCGCGCCATCCTCAGAGGGTGCTTCCTCGATCACTGCCACAATCGGACCGGGTAAGAAGGGCAGCAGTTTCTCGTTGACGGCTACCGGCCCTGAGCCGGGCCCGCCACCGCCGTGCGGCGTGCTGAAGGTCTTGTGCAGGTTGTAATGCATCACGTCAAAGCCGAGTTCGCCGGGCTTGATGATGCCGAGCATGGCGTTCATGTTAGCACCATCCATGTACATCAAGCCGCCGCACTCATGCACAATCCTGACGATCTCTTTGATGTTCTCATCAAAGACGCCCAACGTACTCGGCACGGTGATCATCATGCCGGCGACGGTCTCGTCGGCAGCAGCGCGCAAGGCAGCCAGATCAACATCGCCACGCGCATCAGAGGGCAAGTTCACAACGGTGTAGCCCGCCATGGCAGAGGTGGCAGGATTCGTGCCGTGTGCGCTGTCTGGCACAAGGATTTTGGTGCGTTTGGTATCGCCGCGATCAAGGTGATAGGCACGGATCATCAGGATGCCGGCATACTCGCCCTGCGCGCCTGCCGCGGGCTGAAGGCTGCACCCTGCAAAGCCGCTGATCTCGCTCAGCCATTTTTGCAGCGTGTACATGAGCGCCAGCGCGCCTTGTGCAGTCTCTGGTGCTTGCAGCGGATGCAATTGGGCAAAGCCTGCCAACCGCGCCGTATCCTCGTCAATCTTTGGGTTGTATTTCATGGTGCAAGAGCCAAGCGGATAAAAGCCCTTGTCTATGGCGTAGTTCAGTTGGCTAAGGCGCACAAAATGGCGCACCACATCTAGCTCGGAAACTTCGGGCAGATCGAGCGAATCGCGCAGCAGATGGTCGGGCAGCGGCTCTGCCTCTGGCACATCCAGCTTAGGTAAGAGTGTATCGGCTTTGCGTCCGCTTGAGCTAAGCTCATAGATAAGTGGCTCAAGAACTTTGGCTTGAACAGTCTGGGTGGTCATCAGCACATCTCTTTCTTGGGCTAGGCACCGTTGGCAGCGTCCAGCGCTTCGACCAACGCATCAATCTCGGCACGGGTGTTCATCTCGGTGACGGCGACCAACATCTGATGCTCACGATCAGGGTAATCTTGAGTCAGATCGTAGCCGCCGATGATATTGTATTCCTCATAGAGGAAGCGGTTAATCTCGGCGACTGGGCGTGGGCAAGTCACCACAAATTCGTTGAAGAAGGGCAGCCGATTCGCCACTTGGTAGCCGGGCAAATCGGTGATGTTTTCGGCGGCGTAGTGCGCTTTGTGATAGCAGACCTCCGCCACACGGCGCAAGCCCTGCTTGCCCATCAGCGCAAGGTAGATGCAGCCTGCCAGCGCCATCAAGCCCTGATTGGTGCAGATGTTGCTGGTCGCCTTTTCACGGCGGATGTCCTGCTCACGTGGGCGCAGCGTCATCACGTAGGCGCGGCGTCCGTCACCGTCTACCGTCTCGCCCACAATGCGTCCGGCAATCTTCCGCACGTAGTCGTTCTTCACGGCAAAAAAGCCGAGATACGGTCCGCCATAGCTGAGCGGGACGCCGAGCGACTGCCCTTCACCCACCACAATATCCGCACCGAGCGCGCCGGGCGGCTTGAGCAAGCCAAGCGCTATCGGCGTGGTGATGATGCACAAGAGCGCGCCAGCGGCGTGAACCTTTTCCGCTAAGCCGCGAAAGTCTTCGATCTGCCCGAAGAAGTTCGGATACTGCACGGCAAAGAGCGCCGTGTTGTCGTCAAGCAGGTCGAGCAGATCATCAAGCGTGGCGCGCCCGCTTTTATCACCCACGAAACGCACGCCGTTACCTTGATGATAGGTGCGCGCCACAGCGCGGTACTGCGGGTGAATGTTCGGGCTAAGGATGATCTTATTGCGCTTGCCCTTGTGGTGCGTCAGGGCAACGGTCACTGCCTCAGCAAAGCTCGTGGCGCCGTCGTAGTGGCTGGCATTGGCAGCATCCATGCCGGTCAGGTGCGCGATCATGCTCTGCCATTCATAGGTAGCTTGCAGGGTGCCTTGGCTCATCTCCGGCTGATAGGGCGTGTAGGCAGTGTAGAACTCGCCGCGCAGCAGGAGGTGGTTAATGACGCTTGGTGAATAGTGGTTATAAGCGCCAGCGCCTAAAAAGATGGCGTATTCAGCACCAGCAGCGTTCGCGCTGGCAAGTGCCTGCAATTCCCACAGCGCTTCCATCTCGCTGAGCGCCTCAGGAATATCAAGGGATGGGAAACGATGTTCGGCGGGAACGGCTTCAAAGAGTTCCTCTAGCTTGGTAATGCCGATGGCGGCGAGCATCGCAGCGCGATCAGCATCGGTGTGTGGAATATATGCCATGTTGTGGATACCTTTAATTTTGTATCGTTACACCAGATGTACGGCGTATCACCTCAGAGGCGGGTAAAAGGCGTGTTGTGTCAGCATTTACGCACCGTTTCTGATAAAGATGCGTGCCGATCTTGTGTGTTATGCGAACATACTCTAATTATGCCATCAAATGGCAGGGGTTGCACAGCGTTGTTGGGAAGGGTGTGCTGAGAAGGGCGAAGGGGCGGATCAGCTCTGCCCGCAGGCGCGTTCGCCGCCACATCAAGGTGCGCTCCTGAACGGTGTTTCATCAGGCTATCCCCGGCTACCCACTTGGCATTCAGCCCAAAGTATGCTTTACTGTGTCTATGAGCAACTTTCTTCGGGGGCTGATCAACCTATTCGGCTTCAACATCGGGCAGCACCCGCCGCCTGTTACTAATTCTGCGCGTGCCGCTAGGCACAGCGCGGGCAAAACAGGCGCGGCACCTTTGCGCGCAAACCCGCTTTATAAACGTCTTCCGTCTACCTTAGCGCGCCGCACTGCTGCAAATTTAGGCTTATGACTGCTGTTCAAACACCGACGATGGCATTTCACCGCAACTGGATTGGCTTGCTGACGCAGATTGCCCATCACTTGCCAAGCGCCTATACCTGGCGTAAAGAACAGGCGTTAATGGTGCGTACAGGTTGGCATCTGGCTGTTTTTAATGGTGCCGTGCTGGAGAGCGCTGATAGGCTCGATGCGGCGCTCATCCACACTTATGCAGCGCCCTTTGCCGCGCTGCGCTTGCCCTACTCCATTCAATTCTGCGCGCCCAGCCCCACGCCGCCGCAAGCAAGGCTTTTATCGGCGGCGCGTTTCACCGAACTGCTGTGCGATCCGCTCATGCTGTGTGAGACCGATCTCGAGATGCCGCTGATCAACCCGACGGTGCGCGTGCAATTTGTGGAAACAGCCGACGATCAGGCGCTCTATGCGCGCTTGGTCTTAGAAGGGTTCGATATGGTGGGCGATTCTGCCGAGCAGTTCCTTGAGGTGCTGCTCAAGCTGCCCGAAGGGCGGCATGTGGTGGCTTGGCTTGGTAACCAACCGGCTGGCGCTGGCAGCGTGGTGCTAAGCGGCGGCGTAGCAGGCGTTTATAACGTCACAACGCTGCCCTTTGCACGGCGGCAGGGCATTGCTGCCACCATGATGCAAGCGCTCCACCAGCGCGCCCGTGCGGAAGGCTACCGCGGCACTGCCCTAGCCTCCTCTGCGATGGGAATGCCCCTCTACCAACGCTTGGGCTATGTGGCGGATGGCTACCAACTGGCTTACATACCACTCAACAATTACTTGTAGAAAACCGCCTTCTGCCCTTGTGTGAAAATTCCTGTTTTGACGTGATGAATCCTAGCGATTCAGCCTCTCGCAAAGCCTGCAAAAATGCGGTATAATAAAGGGCGCAGCGTGAACAGTTAAAATGCCGCTGTGAGTGATGTACACTGGGAAATTAGCGACTATGAATATTGGTACGATTCGCCCCGTTGCCATTGATGAGCAGATGCGCGATAGCTACCTTGATTACGCGATGAGCGTGATTGTGGCACGCGCCCTGCCCGATGCCCGCGACGGTCTGAAGCCTGTTCACCGCCGCATCCTCTATGTGATGCACGATATGGGCTTGCGCCCGAATTCCGCCTATAAAAAGAGCGCCCGTATCGTGGGTGAAGTGCTTGGCAAATATCACCCGCACGGCGATAGCGCTATCTATGAGGCAATGGCACGCCTTGCCCAAGATTTCTCCATGCGCTATCCGCTGGTGGATGGACAGGGCAATTTCGGCAGCATTGATGGCGATAGTCCCGCTGCGATGCGCTATACCGAAGCACGCCTTGCGCGCATTGCGGAGGAAATGCTGCTCGACCTGAACATGAACACCGTAGACTGGACGGACAACTTCGACGGCAGCCTGCAAGAGCCAAGCGTGCTGCCGGCGCGCTTGCCCAACCTCCTCGTGAATGGTGCCAGCGGCATTGCCGTAGGCATGGCAACCAATATTCCGCCGCACAACCTGCGCGAAGTGGCGGCTGCCGTTGCCTACATGATCGATCACTACGACGATCTGGAGAATGTAAGCGTAGATGACCTGATGCAATTCATTACCGCGCCTGATTTTCCAACCGGCGCGACGATCATCGGCGGCGAGGCACTCCGTGAAGTCTACGCCACAGGGCGCGGCAAACTCACGGTGCGCGCCACCTGCGAGATCGAAGAACTGAAAGGCGGCAGGCAGGCAGTCATCGTTACCGAGATTCCCTACCAAATCAGCAAGACTGCCATCATCGAGCGCTTGGCGCAGTTGGCAAAAGAAGGGCGCCTCGATGCCATCAGCGATCTGCGCGACGAGTCAGATCGGCACGGTATGCGGATTGTCATCGAGCTAAAGCGCAGCGCGCAGCCGCGCAAAGCACTCAACCAGTTCTACAAATATACGCAGCTTCAAAGCACCTTTGGCGTGCAAATCCTCGCCCTTGTGGAAGGCGAGCCGCGCACGATCAGCTTGAAGCGTGCGCTGCAAATCTATATCGAACATCGCCGTGAGGTCATCACACGCCGTTCCGAGTTTGAGCTAGACAAAATGCGCGCCCGCGCCCACATCTTAGAAGGCTACCTAAAGGCGCTGAACGCCATTGATGAGATCATCAAGACCATTCGGGAGGCGCAGGACACCGAGTCTGCTCGTGAAGCGCTCGTCATCCTCTTCGAGTTCAGCGAGGCGCAGGCACGCGCCATCCTAGAGTTACAACTGCGCCGCTTGGCTGCCCTTGAACACCAAAAGATCGTTGAGGAACATGAGCAAGTGCGCGCACGGATCGCCTACCTTGAAGATTTGTTGGCGCACCCTGTGAAGGTGCTGGCGCTCATCAAAACTGACCTGAACGAAGTGGCTGAGACCTTTGGCGATGAGCGCCGCACGCGCCTGGATATGACTGCCAGCGCTGACTTTGACGAGGCAGACCTCATCCGTGATGAAGAGGTGCTGATCGCCATCACACAGCGCGGCTACGTGAAGCGCTCACCGACTGCGCTCTACCGCTCGCAAGGGCGCGGCGGGCGTGGCGTGACAGGCATGACCACCCGTGAGGAGGACAACGTTGAGCATCTGATCAGCGCTAACTCGTTGGCACACCTGCTCTTTTTCACCAATCACGGCAAGGTGTATGCACAGCGCACCTTTCAACTGCCCGAAGCAGATCGGGCGGGCAAAGGAATGCTGCTGACGAACTTGTTGGCGCTTGGTGAAGATGAGCGTGTGACGGCAGTCACCTGTGTGGATAATTTTGAGAGCGGCTTCTTTGTGCTGTGTACGCGCAATGGCAAGATCAAGCGCGTCAAGATTTCGGACTTTGCGACGGTGCGCGCCAACGGCTTGATCGCCATGTCGCTAGAGGAAGATGATCGGCTTCAGTGGGTGCGCCGCACCTCGGGCTCAGATCGTCTGATCCTCGTCACGGCGCATGGGCGTGCGCTGCACTTTGATGAGAACGATGTGCGTCCGCTAGGGCGCACTGCGGCAGGCGTGCGTGCTATGCGCCTGCAAGAAGGTGATTATCTTGCCGGCGTGGATGTCATCAACAATGAAGTGACCGAACTGCTGATCGTGACGGCACGCGGCTACAGCAAGCGCGTTTCCATCTCTGAATATCCGTTGAAGCGGCGGTCAGGTATGGGCGTGCGGACGATCAGCACAAAGGCGATCAGCAAGTTTGGCGTGATCGTCTCTGCCAACATGCTGCGCCCGAACGACGAGATCACGCTCATCACCCGTGATGGTATGGCGCTCCGCACCCGTGCCGAGTCCATCCGCCTGACGGGACGTGGCGCGCAAGGCGTGCGTGTTGTCCGCTTGGGCAGCGGTGATATGGTGGTGAGCGTTGCCATTCTGAAAGCTGCCTCTGCCGACCTAGAGACAGCCGCGCTCAAGGTGGCAGCCAATGGTCATGGTGCAGCACCTGACGCGGCAACCGACGCCAGCCTGCCACAAGCCGACGCTGCGTTAGCGCTTTCGCTGAATGGCGATGCTGCCGATATGGATGATCTGGAGGGCATCGAAGAAGACTTTGAGGACGACTTCAGCGATGATGACGCCGACTCTGAGGTTGATCTTGATGCTGAGCCAGAAGGCGAGTAAGCACCTGTGTTCGCCCCGAGTGATTTCAGCCCACCCCCAGCACCGCCACGTGCAAGCACCCCCCAAGAGCGCGTGGTTGGCTTGGTGGTGCTGATTGTGCTGCTCTTCGCCTGCTTGTTCTTTTCGCTCAGTGCGGATGCCGATGTATTCAACCCCTTGAACACTGCCCGTCCGATCACCCAAACGTGGCGTGCCTTGCAAGGTGGCACGCCCAACCCAATTTTTCCAACGCGCCCGCCGCGCCCAACCCAAACACCGCGCTTTGGCAACAGCGCTGCCGAAACTATCAATACACCACCGCTAATCAAGGAAACACACCAGCATGAACCGACAAATCATTTCTTCTGGCAGCCTCTGGGAATCTTTAGCAGGCTATGCCCGTGCAGTGAGGATTGGTCGCCATTTATGGATCAGTGGCACCACTGCCAGCGATGAAAATACGCACCCTGTTGCCATAGGCGATGCCTATGGGCAAGCGCGCTACATCTTTCAAAAGATTGAGCGCGCCTTGCAGCAAGGCGGCGGCAGCTTGCGGGATGTCGTCCGCACGCGCATTTACCTCACCAATCAAGCCGATTGGCAGGCAGTGGCACGCGCCCACGCCGAATTTTTCGGGGAAATCCGCCCGACTAACACACTTGTGGTGGTGGCAGCCCTGATCGGTAGCGAATATCTAGTCGAAATTGAGGCAGAGGCGTACCTCAGCCAAGCCAGCGGCTAGAGGGCAGGCACACGCTCGCTTGGATATATCCACTTGTCTGCAAGACCGAATTTGTGGTGGCAGTCAGCGCAGATGGCAGATGGGGGCAGCTCTATCAGCAGGGTGGTTGGGTTTCGTTGGCAAACACCCTTGATGTGCCAGAGGCATACGGGCAGCCCGGCTTCCCAATCTATCCGCCGTGCGTTGGCAAATAACACTTCCAAGGCTAGGTCTGGTGTGAGCGAGGGATTGCCTCGCTCACGCTGTTTTGGGGTATACTTCGGCGTGTTGCCTTTCCAAAAGTTGGGATCATGCTGCGCTTTAGCCTTCGCCTGAATAACGATCTGCCCGTGCGTGAATACGTGCGCCTTGCCCGCGCTGCTGAGGCAGCCGATTTCGATCAGTTTTGGGTGAGCGATGATCTGTTTCTGCGCGCTGCGTCGGTGATCCTCTCGGCGGTGGCAGTTGCCACGCAGCGCATTCAAATCGGCACCTGCATTGTCAATCCCTACACGCTGCACGCCGCAGAAATGGCAATGATGGCTGCCACGCTTGATGAACTTTCAGGCGGGCGCTTTAATCTAGGCATCGCAGCGGGTGCGGCGCAATTCCTCAAATGGGTGGGCATTGAGCAAACACGCCCGCTTGCCGCCCTGCGCGAGACGATTCACGCCCTGCGCTTGCTCTTTCGTGGTGAGCGCGCCGCGCTGGATGGGCAGTTTTTGCACTGGACAGATGAGGCGTATCTGCGCTTTGTGCCGCCGCGCCGCCACATCCCGATTTATGTGGGCGCCCTTAGCCCGAACATGCTGCGCCTGACCGGTGAACTTGCCGATGGCGGCTTGCCGCTGCTTTTTCCGCCCGAACACTATGCCAACATCCTGCCCTATGTGCAAGAGGGCTTGGATCAGGGCGGGCGGACGCTCGAAAGCCTTGATTTGGCTGCCTGTGTGTGGTGCAGCATTAGTGAGAATCGGGCGGCGGCTGAGGATGCCCTGCGCGAGAAGATCGCCTATTACGGACACGCGCTCAGCCCGTTGATTTGGGAGGCGCTTGGCGTGCAGGCTGCCGATTTCGCGCCGATTGAGCAAGCGGCAATGGTCGAGGGCGATTTGAAAAAGGCAGCCGCGTTGGTCACGCCGCCGATGCTGCGGATCGGCATTCTGGGCGGCGCGCACGATCTGATTGAGCGCTTAGAAGGCTTGGTGGCGCTTGGCGTGCGCCATTTGAGTTTAGGGCCGCCGCTCAGCGATGATCCCTACAAGATGATTGAACTGGTTGGGCGTGAAGTGATCCCGCATTTTCGGCGCTAGGGGTTGGCAAGCCACGCGCTCAGAATTTCCCGTGTGCTGCGGAAGGCAACTTCGGGCAAGGTGTGGCGCGTGAACCACTGCGCGTCGTCGGCATCGTCCGCCGCACAGAGGTCGCCACCGATCACGCTTGCCTCATAGATGATCACGATGGCGTTGTCATAAAGCACATCCAGCAAGCGCGTGATCTGCACTTGCAAGCCGCTTTCTTCCTGCACTTCGCGCACAGCGGCAGCCTTTGGGTCTTCGCCGCGATCCACGAAGCCAGCGGGCAACGCCCATTTGCCGCGCTCAGGCTCGCCGCCGCGCAGCACCAACAGCACCTGGTCGCCCTGCCGCACCAAGACTGCCACCGCTACTTTCGGATCATCGAACTGCACATAGGCACAAGCAGGGCAAGTGAAGCGCTGTTTGCCAAAGACTTCGCGGAGGCGCATCAGCGTGCCACAACGCCGACAGTAGCATGGCTGGGAGAGATCGCTCATAGGCGCGCCTTGAATGTGCCGATCAGGTACAGCACGCCGCCGATGATCAGCAGGATGATGCCCACCACAATAATCAGGCGCGCTGTTGGCGAGATCACCTCTGAAGGCGTCGGTGTGACCGCTGGTGCTTCGGCGGCAGGGCGCTGCGTCGGGCTGCTAGTGGCAGTTGGTAGGGCTGGCTCACTGGCGCCTGCTACGTCCGATGCTTCTTGTGCGGCATTTGCGGCAGACGTTTCAGTTGCCATCATAAGGGCAACCATAGCCGTTGCTGTCTGCGTTAGAGCCGCTTGCGTTGGTTGCTGTGTGGGTATAGCACTGAATGCCTCAGCAGTGACGCCTAACGGCTCATCGGTAGCAAGCACAGGCGGTGCTGCGGCGGGCGAAATAGGGCTGGCGGTGGTGCTTGGCTCTGCCAGTTGCAAGGCAGCAAGGGTGGGTGTGGCAGCATCGCGCAGGATGATGGTCGGTTGCAGGGCAACGCCGCTGCTGGCAGGCGATTCGGGCGGCGCGCTGAGCAGTACGCCAAAGAAGATCAACAGCGCAGCGGCGGCGGCGCTCAGGCTGCCTATGGTACGCAGCACACCAGCGCGAGACCACCATGCCTTACGGGCATACAGGGCAGGGTCTAGCGTAAAATTGCGCGGCGGCTGAAGGACGGGTGCAGCGCGCAAGGTAGCACGCAGCGCACGCAGATCATCAAGCTGAGCGCGCAAAGCAGGCGACTGGGCAAGTTGTGCCTCAAAAGCCTCGCGCTGGCGTGCCGAAAGCGCACCGTCAAGGTAGGCAGAGAGCAGATCAAATTCTTCAGGCGGTTGTGGCGGCATCATGGCGTCTCGGCTTCGTCCTTCTGCTCAAAAAGACGGTTGGCGTTGGGCAAAAGTTCCCGCACGGCGCGCAGACAGTCGCGCAGTTTGTGGCGCGCACGGCTCAGGCGCGATTTCACCGTGCCAAGTGATAAGTTAAGCGCGATGGCAATTTCGTCATAAGCGTAGTCTTGCACGTCGCTCATAATTGCCACCGTTCGGAAGGTGGGCGGCAGTTGGTTCAGGCAATCCTGAATGGCAGTGCTTAACGCCTGGCGCAGCGCCACTTGTTCAGGGCTATCCTCAGGGTCGCTCACCAGCGCGGGCTGATCATCGGCATCAGCGCGCCCGTCGGCAAGCTCATCGAGCGAGAGCGCCGCACGCCGTCGACGGCGCAGCCCGTCGTAGCAAGCATTGGTCACAATGCGCGCCAACCACGCCCGAAAATTACTGCCGCGAAATTGCTGTAAGTGCTTAAAGGCAGAGATAAACGCCTCTTGTGTAACATCGGCGGCAGCCGCAGCATCGCCGAGCAGGCGAAAAGCAAGGTTATACATACCCGTCTGATAGCGCAGCACAAGGCTGTTGAATGCCTGCACATCGCCGCGCTGTGCGCCTGCAATCAGGCTGAGATCGTCTAGATCAGGGTTGGGATCGCTCATAGGTGCCATACTGGTGTGCCACTGCCGCACATAACTCTAGCGCAGAAAAAGCAGTTTGCCCAACCTGCATTCAAAGCGCCCTAGATGTGCTAAGATAAAGGTTGCATTTAGCAACCCCGTGAGGAAGTTTTAAGATGACCCGTGTGCCACCAAACACACCACCCACCAAAGCCAACTTGCTGCGCTTTATTGCAGAAGGTTGGGATGATTTTACAAGCTACCTTGCCACACTCAGTGACCATGATCTGACTGTGCCAACCGACCTTGCAGGCTGGACGGTGAAAGATCACATCATGCACCTTGCCATGTGGGAAAACGGCGCCAATGCGGTGCTGAATCGGCAACCGCGTTTAGCGGCGATGGGCGTTGATTCGGAAGTGTGGCTGCCCACGGACGAGATCAACGCACGCATTCAACAACGCTTTAGCGGCTTGCCGCTGGCAGATGTGCTACGCACCTTTCAAGAGGTGCATACACGGCTGTTGGCAACGCTAGAGGTGATCTCGGAGGCTGATCTGATGCTGCCCTATCGGTACTATGTGACCGGTTCGCAGCGTGATGATCCCGTCTTTTATTTGATCGTGGGCAACACCTTTGAGCATTACGACGAACACACGCCTTGGATTCGGGCAATTGTGGCACAAGGTGCTTAGCATATTCCTCAGTTTGGTGCAGCTACGGAAGCGTGAGGCACACGCCAGAGTGCCTCACTCCAAGCAGCTTGGCAGATCGCGCACCTCCCGCGCCCATGATTGCCCATAAAAAGCAAGGTAAGCTGCGGTGTGTTCCGTCCAGTACGAAATATCGTGATCTCCGACGGGCTGTAATGTAAAATTGACATAGATGCCGCGTTCGATCAGCCTATCGACAAATTCGGTGGTCGCTTCCCAGGCGCTATCCTGCCTGCCTACATCCACCCAAATGCGCGGCTGCGCGCCCGGCGGAAAGGCGACGCTGCGCGCCAATGCCAGCGGATTTACGCTAGGGGGTGCGTTATCTTCATAGAGTGCTGGGCTGTGCGCGCCAACGGCGCTGAACACGCTCGGATTCCGAAAAGCGATGCTGAGCGCCCAAAACGCACCGCGTGAAAAGCCGCCAATAGCGCGCCCTTCGCGGGCATTCCAGGTGCAGAAGTTCTTTTCGACGGTTGGCAGCAGGTCGTCAAGGATCACGCTTTCCCAAGAGCGCGCTGCTGCGAAAATATCGGCATCTGCCAACGCTGCACCGCCGGGCATGATCAGGATCATGGGTGGCACTTCGCCTGCTCGCAGCGCAGATTCATAGGCGCGCTGCACGCCAAAGGCTGTCCAGTCACGGTGATCGCCGCCTTGCCCGTGCAGCAGCACCACGAACGGATAACGTCGCTGAGTCTCGGCATAGCAGGGCGGCAAATAGACGCGATAAGGAAAATCGCGGCGGGCGATCTCGCTGAAGAAGGTTAGATCAACAGTTTGACCACGCTGATCAGTGCAGACGTAGGGCGTTGCCGTCGGCGGGAAGGTGGGCGTGGGTGTGGGCGTGATGGTCGGTGTAGCGGTGGCAGTCGGCGTTAGGGAGGGCACCGCCGTCGGCGGCACCGGCGTAGCGGAAGGCACACGGGCAGCACGCTGCAAGGCTGCGGCGGTTGGGTCAGGCGCTAAGGGATCGCAAGCAGTGAAGGCGATCAGGGCGCACAGGCTGATGAAAAGGCGTTTGGGCATCATATGGAAAAGTATAGCGCGGCTTGCGCCTGAACGCAGCACACGCTATGCTCAGGGTGCATAAGATAGGTCAGGATTTACAGGCAACTATGGCATATGGCACACGCTCACACACCCTTCGCAACCCACAGGCTGTCGCTTGGGCAGTCCTGCTCAGCAGTTTTGCGGCACTGTGCCTGATTGTGGCAGTTGGCACCGCCGGCGCGCATTGGTTCCTCTTTGAATCCCAAGTCGAGATGACCATCCGTCTGACGGTCAGCAAAGGGCGCGTTGACCTCACCCTGCCCGATGGCAGCCCTGCCAGCGCCGCACGGCAAGACTTCCCTGAGGCAAACGCAGTGGTGCAGGTGGATAGCGCCTCGCAAGGCTATTTGACCTTTGAGGATAACTATTCCAAGCAGTTGATCGCCACTGTCTTTTTGATGCAGGGCAGCAGCCTGACCATTGAGCGCGCTGCCCGTCCACGCTTTGAGTGGAGCGCCGCACCGTATACGATCCGTCTGCGGAATGCTGTTGGGCGCTTTTATGTGGATATTCCGCCGGATGTGACGCGGGCAATCATCCTAGAGGTTGAATCGGAAGCCGGCGTAGCACATTTCAGCGCAACGGGAAACTTCCGCCTCTACAGCAGCAGCCAACAGATGGACTTACACGCTGATAGCGGGACTGCCACACTGAATGCGCCAAGCGGCGAGCAGAGCGTGATCAGCGCGGGGCAGATCGGCACGCTGCTGCGCGAGCCGCGCAGCGTTGGCACGCTCATCAGGCGGGTGAGCCACTTTGAACTGCTGAATGCCGACTTTGGCGATAGCAGCGATATCGGCAGCAACCCGGCGCTGCCGTTTGGTTGGGCATGTACCAGCCGCGCTAACCGCCCCAATGAACCGCAAGGCAACTTTGTGCGCCTCCTCTACGATTATCAGGTGGCGCTCAACATGCAGCGTAGAGGGCAGGGCTTAGATCACGCCGAGACAAGCTGCCAATACACCTTCAGTGAAGAAAATGGCACCCTGCTGACCATCCCGCGCCGCAGCCTGAAGGGCTACGACTCGCTGATCATCCGCGCCCGCGTCCGCATTCGCGCCCAAGATGTGACGACGTGCGGCATTCAAGGCTCGGAATGCCCAATCATGATCCAACTTGACTATTTGGGCGAAAATAACGCACCGGAAAGCCCGCAGGTGTGGCGGCATGGCTTCTATACGCTGCGCCCGCCCACTGACGAGAATCCGACCAGTTGCGACACCTGTTTGCAAGAACATGAGAAGATCAACGCCGATACGTGGTACATCTACGATTCGGGCGATCTGTTCAGGTTGCTGCCTGCTAACCGCAAGCCGGAGAGCATCCTACGGTTGCGCGTCTATGCTTCCGGACATGCCTATGAGGCAATCGTTGCCGATTTGCAGGTGGTCGGTGGGCGCAAGGCGCAGCCCTAGCTGCCAAGCGCACCAAGTGCCAATCCAATGGCAAGTGCCGTTGGTGCGCTGACGAACTCACCCGCCTGCCAACGTTGGCGCACTTCTATCATAGGCAGTACGTGAACGCTCATCTCGCTCACATCGCCAGAGTTTGAGGGCGCCACAATCTGTGCGCCCTGCGCCAAAAAGACGTGCGCCCAACCACAGCCGCGGTTGGCATCCATCACATAGCGCCCTAAGCACTGCCAGCGTTCAGCCACGGCGCCACCTTCTTCCAGCAGTTCGCGGGCGGCGGCAGCCTGTGGCAGTTCATCGCCTTCGATGTGACCAGCGGTTAGCTCAAGGGCGTAATCCCCGATGATCGGGCGATACTGCCGCACAAAGACCACGCCGCCATCCGCCAACACGGGGAAGGTGATCACGGACGGCGGCAGGTCGACTTGCAGCCAATTGGTGATCACGCGCCCATCGGGCAAGCGCAGATCGAGATCATAAGCGCGGGCGAACGGCGAACGGTCTGCCACGAGGCGCTTATCTAGGACGTGCCAGTGCTTCGCGTCAGGCATACTAGTAACGTCCGCCGCGTGGTCGGTTGCCGCTGAGGTTGGGCGGCAAAGGGCGTCCTTGCGAGCCAGTGCCGCCGCGCCGCATTAGGTTACCACCTTCACGCCGTGCGCGCTGCACATCCGATTCGTGCTTGAGCAGGACGGTGAGCGTTGTCTCAAGGGTGTGTTCATCGAGCGAGTCGGCATTGAGCATGACGAGCGCCTTTGCCCAGTCCAAAGTTTCTGCCACGCTAGGGTGCTTTTTCAAGTCCATATGGCGCAAGTTCTGCACCACATCCACCACCTGCTGTGCGATGCGCCCGTTTAGCTCTGGCACGCGCATCCGCACAATGCTGAGTTCCTCCTCATGGGCGGGATAATTGATCGAGAGGTACAGGCAGCGGCGCTTGAGCGCTTCAGAGAGTTCACGGGTGTTGTTGCTGGTCAGGATCACCATCGGCTGATGTGTGGCGGTCAGCGTGCCAAGTTCAGGGATGGAGACTTGAAAATCGCTCAGCACTTCGAGCAGGAACGCCTCAAATTCGGCATCAGCGCGGTCAATTTCATCAATCAGCAGCAGGGCAGGCTCAGGCGAAACGATAGCGTCTAAGAGTGGGCGCGGCAGCAGGAAGCGATCCGAGAAGAACACATCTTCCTCAGCAGCAAGCCGATCAGCGGCTTCGGTCAGGCTGCCTGCATCGCGCAGCAGGTCTTGCAGCTTATCGCGCAGCAGTTGGGTATAGAGCATCTGCTTGGCATATTCCCACTCATAGAGTGCCTTCTTTTCATCCAAGCCTTCGTAGCACTGCAAGCGGATCAGGCGGCGGTTGGTCGCTTTTGCCCACGCCTTGCCCAGCTCTGTTTTGCCCACGCCAGCCGGCCCTTCAGAAAGGACGGGCTTGCCGAGCTTTTCTGCCAAAAACAGCACGGTCGCAATTTCATCAGAGGCGATGTACTGCTGCTGCCCAAGCGCGGTGATCACCGCACGGGTATCGTTAAACATAGGGACTCCTATTCAAACCACGTGAAAATGGCGTGGGCAAAGGGATGTCTGCCAACGGATGAGGGAATCATGGTGCCTTAGGTGCAAATGCCTATACGCATAGCCTGCTTATAAGGTGATTGTAGCACGAGTTGCGAAGGTGCGGCAAAAGTGCCGCACACAAATCTGGCAGGCGCCTATAACCGCCTTTGAAACCTATGATGGAGAAAGAGATTTGTGCGAAAGGCGTCGGGGCAGCAATAAGAGCCGCCCCGACTGTGAGAATGGCACGGCGCGTGCGTTTATTTGGCGAATTTGTATGTCACAACCTGCCCAGAGACGCTAATCTGGTATTCCATCGTGGTGGGGCTGGTGCAGACAAAAACAACATTTGACTCGCCCATCCCACCCGACGATGGCAAGAATCGCCGCAGCGACTCGCCCACATCGCGTATGCCTGGGACACCACTAATTTGCATCGTGGCTTCCGGAATGCCGACCAGTTCCGCCTTGCCGCTAGCTGCCTTGTACTTGCCGTCGCCGAGGTCAGCGAACACAACTACTCCTTTGTAGATGACGCCGTTTAATCGCAGTTGCACTGTGCGGTTTTCTGGGGCGCCGATCGCCACCTTGATGCCATCTAGACGGAGGGTGAACATGCCTTTAGAATCAACCTCCATGCCGCTTGTGCCAAAGGTAAGCACCTCACCATCCGCAGGACTGGGTGTGCCAGGCCAATTGACGAGCCTCCAGTTGCCCACTAAACAGGCAGGCGGCGGTGCGCCGGGTGTGCAATCAAAGCCCGTAACCTCGACTTGGACTGAACCCGTACCGTCTACTTTGAACTTTCCGCGAGAGACAATCAGGGGAAATTCGGTGAACCCGCACAGAGAGATCGTGCCGCCATCAGGGACTTCTTCGAGTGTGTGGGGCGAATACACAATTTGGTCATTAGCGGTCTGCCCCGTAATTCTGACCAACACGCCTTTGGTGTTTGGCACGGTGACCCGCACAAGATAAGGCGTGAAAGCGAACGTATCGGAGTACAAGCTCAGGTTGAAGGGCAGCGTGTCGATCACCTCCGTGTTTTCAGGCTTGTACAAGCGGGATGAATTCGGTTGGTAGGGAATGGCATCATGCGCCATCATTTTGCCATATGCGGCAAACAATTGATGAACATTAGGCAGGCCCTCCAAAATGAATACGGCTCTTTCAGGATCGGGGTCGCGCAGGAGCTGTTTAAGAAATTCCATAGCGCGAGTAACGTTGGTATAGCGTTCGAGGGCGTGCCAGAAATACATTGCATCGTAGGAGTAGTTGCCGTTCAGCAGGCTTTCGCCTAAATTGCGGATGAAGTCGGCCTGCCAATTCGTCACATCAGGTGCCGCGCCGAATTCAGGGTACACTTTCTGCGCCAGCCATTCAGCAGACCCTTCGATCCACCAAAGACGCGCCTTCATACCAAGCCGCGGCGGGTCTTCGCGTATGTTAAAACCTTGGTAGCAATGAACTAATTCGTGGACGACATTGATCGAGAGGAGTTCAGGTATTTCGTTCCCTGGTGCATTATAAATGATGATATGGCAGACCGTTTCGCGGTTCTTACGGTCGCTGCCCGGTCTGGGCACATCCACTGTTTGTTTGCCCGCCTCAGCATAGACATCGTCACCGTCTGGGTGCTGCCTGCTGACGAACTCAACGAATATCTTCATGCGCGTGGGGCCGAACAGCCGCTCATAACCGGACTCGGCACGGGTGAGCGCTATGCGTAGCACTTCGGGATCACCCCGAAACTCAGTCGCTTGACGGGGATAGCTAACAACCACCTGTTTATCGGAAATGGTGTAACCCACAACGATGGGGTCACCGCCCTATGCCAAGCCGGGCGTGGCAAGTAAGAGAGCAGGGAGAACGACAATTAAAAGTGTTACCAACCGAACGATGCGGCGCACATCCGCCTCCTAAAGACTACCAACCTCATCTTTGATCCATCCTCAGTCTAATCTTTTTTGAAAAACAGGTCAAGTATCGGGGCTAGGTGGTGGGGCTGTGCAGCCTGATCTGCACAACGCCTAGCGGCGCACGTCCACACCTTCACCACTTGCCTAAAGTGCGGTATGCTTGAGGGGCAACTTTCAAGACAAGGCAGACAAGGAGCATTTCCCGCACATGGGTAAAATTCATGATGTGGTGGTGAAGAAGCTAATTACGCACAGCGATGATCGCGGCTATCTGCGCGAAGTGCTGCGCGAAGACGACAATCTGCTGCGCCACTTTGGGCAGACCACCGTCACCAAGACTTATCCGGGCGTGATCAAGGCATTCCACTGGCATCAGCAGCAAGATGACATTTGGTATGTGGCAAGCGGCATGGCGCGTGTGGTGATGTATGATCGCCGCCCCGAATCGCCCACCTACAAAGAGACGATGGTCGTCTATGCTGGCGAGGATAATCCCGTCTCGATCCTGATTCCGTGTGGTGTGGCGCATGGCTATCAGGTGCTGGGCAACCAGCCCGTGCTGCTGTTTTACACCGTCACGCACAGCTACAACGCCGCTGCGCCCGATGAACAGCGCATCGCCTTTGACGATCCCGACATCGGCTTTGACTGGTCAATCCAAAATCGCTAGGGTGGCAGCCGCAGCGCGTGCAAGGCGCACCACTTCGGTGTGAAAGCGCGAGAGCGGCGGCAGCGGCGCATCAGGGGCAACCCAGCGGTAATCCAGCAGTTCCCCACTCAGGCGGATCGTGTGATCACCTTCAGGCAAACGGCACAAGTAGGCGACATCAAGGTGGTGTGGCAGCAGGTGCGAACGGGCGATCACCAATGGCTGAATGATCTGCACGGGCAGTGCTGTTTCTTCCAGCAGTTCGCGGCGGACGGTCTCATCAGGCGTTTCGCCGCGATCCATGCCACCGCCGGGCAAGCCCCACGGCGTTTTGGGGTGAAAGACATGCTCTACCAGCAAAAGCTGCCCATGTGCGTTGAACACAGCACCGACTGCGCCAACGGTCACATGGGCGTGAAAGATGCGCGTGAAGCGCAGTGGAAGATGCACCAACCACGGCGCACGCCGCAACAGGTTGGCTAGGCGGCGTGCCGTCATTGATTATAGGTCGGGTCTATGATGGTTTGCCCTTGCGGCGCGTTCGGCACGCTTTGCGTCATGCCAGTCCGCACGCCAAAGGTGAGCGTGATCTGCCCAACGCGGATTTTATCGCCGGGGTACATCACGCGCTTTTCGCCGAAACGCACAATGCTGCCATTCAGGTAAGCCGGGTTATGCTCGGCAAGGCTTTCGATGTAAAACTCCCCCCGCTCTTCCGTCACCCGCGCATGATAGCGCGAGACGCTCTTGGCGCCTTCGTAGCTTTCTAGGTTGACTGCCAGCAGTTCACGGCTGGCGGGGTTGGTGTGATCAGGGCGCCCGATGATCGCCGGCTGAAACTCGATGTTGAACATCTCACCGCGTGAATCTTCGCGCAAGTATGGGCGCTTGTTGGTGGTGAACAAAATGCGCGAGGCGCCGCCGCCAATCACCGCCTCACGGCGCGGCGCACGGCGCTCGCGGGAGAAAGTGAGGCGCTCACCCGTCTTCACCCCTTGTTGCTCTAAGGTTTTTTCGCCATCCAGCACCCTGCCGCTGCTCTCAATCCGCAAGGCATAGAGGGCATCTTCGGGCAGGTTGAACTCTTTGAGCGTTTCTTCTATCAACGTCCGCACGGGCAAGTTTTCACGCACAGAGGCTTCCTGCTCGGCGTTATCGAACAAGTCGGAAGAAATCGTCACTACTAAGCGTGTCATAGCCGATTCTCATTTCGCCTTTCAAGGGTTGGTTCAGTTTGCATAAGCCGTAGGCTGGGCGGTGAGCGTTTGCTCACCGCCCAAGCGATCTAGTCGCCGCTCTGCGGTTTTGCGACGGTCTCAGGGGCAGCCGGTGCGCCTTCAGCGCCATTCCCACCGCTGCCATTCCCACCTGCCGCAGCTCGCTTCTTTGCCTCTGCCTCTGCCTTGCGGCGATCAATTTCCTCTTGCGTCAGTTTGACTGCCACTGGCTTCGGTGCAGCGGTCGCAGCCGCCTCCAGTTCCTTCTCCAAGTCTTCAACGCTCTTTTCAGCACTGACGGCAGCGGCGACAGACGCAACACGATCCTTCTCCAACTGAGCAAGGTCAACATCCGGCGCTTGGGCAGCGCGGCGTGCCAGCTCGTCGGCGGTGATAGCAAGGTTGGCTGCCACAGCGGCTAGGGTGGCTGCCACAGGCTGCGCCTCAGCCTTTTGGCGCAGTTCGGGTACCAGGTCAGCCAGCCACTGAGCGCGTGGTACAGCGCTGTACTTCGCGCAGATCAGCTCCACCCAGCGATCCAGCGCCTCTTCCATCGTGGCGTCGCTATCATCTTGCGGTGTGGCCACTTGCATCAGGATGGCACGATTGCTGCGGACGATATAGCCGCGTCCGGGCGGGAATTCCTCCGTGCTGGAGCGCAGGCGCGCACCGAGCGAGTTTGCCGACTCACCGCTATCCAAGCCGAGCGCATAGCGCGATTCCAGCGCACGGCGCAGGAAGTCATCCTGACCGCGCATGATGCTGGACGAGCCGCACAGCACCGCATGGAAGCCATCCGGACCGTACTTGTTCGCCAAGGTTGCCAGATCGCTGAGGATGCTGCCGCGGCTGAAGGTGCTGCCGAAATCGTCGTAGTTATCGGCGATGAAGAAGACTTCACGCAGCGGATGCCCTTCGCGCTTTTCTTCGGGCGTCTCAAACTCCACGCGCAGGTTGGCGATGGTCTGTGCCATCTCCTCCGGCGTGGAGACGGTTGCCACCACGTGCGGTAGCTCGGCAAGGCTATGCTTGCTCTGCCTGCCGCCATAACGGAATAGGCGTTGGCGCAAGTCCACCAGCACCAGCATCACCTCTGAAGGGTTATAGAGCGCGGCGGTGGCAAGCGCCCACGTCCGCAGGGCTGTCGTCTTGCCGCTGAGCGGCGGTCCGATGATCACGAAGTGCGGACCGCGTGCTTGCAGATCGAAGGCGGCTGGCTCAAGGTTAGTATCCTCAATGCCGATCAGCGCCTCGGTTGCCAGAGCGCGCGGGCGATCTGGCAGCACCGTGCTGAGCGGGATCGCCTTACGCAGGATGTCGATGCCTGCAGGGCGCGGGCGGGCTGCCCACTTGTTCGCCATGCCCTCGATCACCTTCGCCAGCTTCTTGCTGTCGTCCAGCTTATGCACTTCCCGATCTTCTTGGGTCAGGCTCATCGGCACGGCGATCTGCATTTCGAGGATTTGCTTGTTGTGAACGAGGAAGCCGCGGCCTGGGTCTTGCGGCACGCCCTGCACACGCCCAATGACGTTCATGTACTCGGAAGCGTCGTTCACCTTCAGCGCGTAGCGTTCGGTGAACAGGTTGAAGAGCTTGGTTGTGAAAACGCCCGAAGCGTCCGCCGTGACGACAAAGTAGACGCCATTGGCGCGCCCGTCACGGATGACGCTGATCAGATCGGGCAGCAGCGGCTCGTAGTTCTCACGGAACTCGGCAAAGTTATCAAGGACGATCAGCATGGCGGGGATGATCCGATCAGGGTTGGCGGCGTTGTAGTCTAGGATGCTATCGGCGCGAGCCTTGCTCAGCACATCGCGGCGGCGCTCAATCTCGCTGGCGGCACGCCGCAGCAAGCGCTGAATGCGCTCATCTTCGCCGGAGTTGATGGTTGGCGCGCTGACGTGCGGTAGTTCATTCAGCACGCTCAAGCCCTTGCCGCCCAAGTCCATCACATAGATGTGCAGTTCTTCGGGCGAGTGCGTGGCAGCCAGTGCCATCACAACGGTGCGGAGGAAGAAGGTCTTGCCCATGCCCGAGGCGCCGATGACCACAACATGCCCTTTGGTGAGATCAAGGTGGAGCGGCAGCTGCGATGCCTCCAGCGGATTGTCTACTAAGCCGATGTTGGCGCGCATTCCGTCGTGCTTCCAATCAATGCCTTTCCAGTCACCGCGCCCGTCCAGCCATTCGATCATGGCAGGGCTGAGCGGCAGCAGCGGGTTCGGCTTGCGCTCACCCTCTAAGCCGGTTTGGTCAAGGGTGAGGCGGATCGGCAGCGGATCCGGGTAGGGCTTGGGCTGCGGCTTAATGTCCTCATGTTCCTCTGCCATATGCTTCATGATGGCAGTGAGGATGTTGGAGAGGAACAGCTCGTCAGCGGCGTCTTTTTCCTCGCGCTCGTGCGCCAGATAATCTGGCAGCGTGCCGTCGTAAGGGCCACCAGCACGGGCAACTTGCATCAGTTCAAGGTTATCGTTACCGACCTGCAAGAAGGCACGCCCGGGGATGTTATTGGGCAAGAAGGCAGCATCGGCACGCTTGAGCAGTTCTTTAGAGTCGTCACCAGTCTCCACGCGCAAGCAAATGCGCCATTTGATGTTGGAGCGCATTTGGTCAGTCACCACGCCGGCAGGTCGCTGCGTTGCCAAGATCAGGCAGACACCGAGCGCACGTCCCAAGCGCGTGATCGAGTCGAGGTTGCCCTTGAACTCAGGGTTTTCCTTGACCATTTCGGCGAATTCGTCCACGATCACGAACAGGAAGGGGAACGGCTCACGGCGCTCATGCAGGTTACGGCGGCGGTAATCCACAATGTGTTTGGTCTGCGTAACAGCCAGCAGCGCCGAACGGCGGTTCATTTCCGCCTTCATGGCGGTGAAGGTGCGGGCGCCTGCCAAGCCTTGCAGGTTCGTCACGATGTCTACGGCGTGTGGCAAGCCATTGAACGGGTCAAAGGCGCTACCACCTTTATAGTCTGCTAGGATGAAATTGACCACACTCGGATCGTAGCGCATGGCAAGCCCCGCCACAACCGTGAGCAGCAGTTCGGATTTACCGGAGCCGGTCGTACCAGCCACCATGCCATGCACGCCGTCAATCTGCTGGTCAAAGATGAGCGAGCGGACTTTGTTGCCCGTCACCAAGCCAACCGGCGCCTTCAACCATTCAGCGTTTTCTGGTTTGCGGCTTTCGCGCCACCACTCTAGGATCGGGAAATCCAGCACGGATTTGTATTCGCGCTTATCAAGGAACTCGAAAAGCTGCATCAGCGAGAGCTGGCGCACAAGATCAACGCTTTGCGGCACAGGGCGCTCGCCCCACGCCTCTCGCATAATCGCCACGACCTTTGCCAGCTTCTTGGTCGCATCCAAGCCCTGCTTGGCTTCTTCCTCACTAACGCTGAGCGGCTGCGCCACCTGCATTTCCAGCGGTTCGTTCTCCACAGGGATGAAGCCACGGCCCGGAATATCGGGCAGGTTTGGCATGTTGCGCCCAACGATCATGCCATATTCAGAGGCATCCGTCAGCTTGAAGGTCAGCCGTGTTGCAAACATATTGTAGAGTTTGCTGGGCAGCGCGCCGATCTGCTGGGTGGTCACTAGGAAGTGAATGCCGTTGGCGCGTGCATCGCGCACGATAGCAGTCAGTTCGGGCAGCAGGTTCTCATAGTTCTCGCGGAACTCGGCAAAGTTATCAATCATCACCAAGATGGCAGGCAATGCCTTGTCAGGGTACTGCGCATTGAAGATCGCCAGATCGTCGGCGCGGGCTTGGCTCAGCAACGCCTTGCGCTGCTCTAGCTCATCAGAGAGGCGGCGCAGCAAAGCCGCCACGCGGTCATCTTCGGAAGGGTAGATCGAACAGGCAACGTGCGGCAGATCAAGCAGCACATCCAAGCCCTTGCCGCCGAAATCCATCATGTAGATGTGCAGTTCTTTGGGCGAGTGCGTGGCAGCCAGCGCCGCGGCAACCGTGCGGAGCAGCACGGTCTTGCCTGAGCCGCTGGCGCCCGCTACCACCGCATGACCGCGATTGAAGTTGAAGATGAGCGCCAACTGCTCAGCACGCGCCGGATTATCAATCAAGCCGACGGAGGCACGCATTCCGTTGCGCGCCCAATCAATGCCGTTCCACTTGCCACGCCCTGCCATCCACTCGGCAAGTGCGCGGCTGAGCGGCATGAGGGGATTATCCTCAAAATCCTTCTCCAAACGGCGTTGATCAAGGGTGACCAACTTGGGCAGCGGATCAGGATAGGGCTTCTTCTGCTCTACCACATCCGGGTTGGTGTTCATCATGTGGCGCATCATATAGGAAAGCACATCGGTGAGCGCAGGCACATCACCACTGTACTGTTCCCGCAAATAGTCGGGCAGGGCGCCACTGTAAGGACCGCCCGCACGTGCCACCTGCATCAGTTCGATGTTATCGTTACCGACCTGCACATAGCCACGGCCGGGAACGGTGTTGGGCAGGTAAGCGGCGTCATCGCGTTTGAGCAGTTCACGCGAGTCGGGTGCGGTTTCCACGCGCAGGCAGACGCGCCATTTCATGTTGGAGCGCATTTGGTCGGTCACCACGCCTGCTGGGCGCTGCGTTGCCAAGATCAGGAACAGACCGAGCGCACGTCCCAAGCGCGTGATCGAGTCGAGGTTGCCCTTGAACTCAGGATTTTCCTTCACCATTTCGGCGAATTCGTCCACAATCACAAAGAGGAACGGGAACGGCTCGCGTGTTTCGTGCAGGTTCTTCTGGCGATATTCCACAATATGTTTGGTGGAGGTGACTGCCAAGAGCGCCGAACGGCGGTTCATCTCGGCACGCATGGCGATGAACGTACGCGCCCCTGCCATGCCTTGCAGGTTGGTCACAATATCTACGGCGTGCGGCAGTGCCTCGACAGGGGTGAAGGCGCTCCCACCTTTGTAGTCTGCCAAGATGAAGTTGACCACGCTGGGATCGTAGCGCATGGCAACGCCTGCCACCAACGTGAGCAGCAGTTCGGATTTACCGGAGCCCGTCGTGCCGGCAATCATGCCATGCACACCGTCAATGTTCTGGTCAAAGATGAGCGAGCGGACTTTGTTGCCCGTCACCAAGCCGATGGGCGCCTTAGGCCACTCGGCCTTGCTTGCCTTGCGGCTTTCGCGCCACCACTCTAGGATGGGGAACTCCAGCACAGTCTTGTACTCACGCTTATCCAGCAGTTCAAAGAGTTCCATCAGCGAGAGCGCCTTGACGAGGTCAACGCTCTGCGGGCGCGGACGGTCGCCCCAGGCTTTGTTCATGCGGTCTACCAAGAGCGCCAGCTTCTTGGTGTTATCCAAGCCGGCTTGCTCATCTTCCACCGTCAGGCTGATGGGCATGGCGATCTGCATTTCAAGCGCCTCACCCTCATATTGGATGAAGCCACGCCCACCGACATCCGGAAGCTGTGAGCCAACACGCCCAACCACGCCCGAATAATCGCTCACATCGGGCAGGCGGAAGGTCATGCGCTCGGTGATCATGTTGAACATCTTGTTGGCGATAGCGTTTGGCTGTTGCGAGGTGAAGATGAAATAGACGCCGTTGGCGCGCCCATCGCGCAGGTAGGTCGTCAATTCAGGCAGCAACGACTCGTAGGACTCGCGCAGTTCCATGAAGTTATCAATGACCACCAACATGGCTGGCACGGGCTTTTCAGGGTGTGCGATGTTGTATTCAGCGATGTTATCGGTGCGCGTTTGGCTCAGCAGCGCCTTACGCTGTTCCAGTTCGTCCTGAATACGGCGCATAATGGCTGTAACGCGCTCATCTTGGCTGGGCAGCGCATAGGAGGCAACGTGCGGCAGGTCACGCACCACATCCAAGCCCTTGCCGCCGAAGTCGAAGATGTAAATGTGCAGCTCGGCGGGTGAATGGGTGGCAGCCAACGAGGTGATCAGCGTGCGAAGCAGGACGGTTTTACCCCAGCCGCTGCCGCCAAAGACGATGGCATGACCGCGATTGAAGTCTAGGGTCAGGGGCAGTTGTTCGGCGTTGGCAGGGTTGTCGATCAGCCCGATGCGCGCACGCATAGCGCGCTCACGCCAGTCAATGGCATTTCGCCAATCGGGTTCTTCTTCTTCCATCCAGTCAATCACGGCGCCGTTGAGGGGCAGGTTCGGGTTGGGCTTAATATCGCCGGGCAAACGCTCCATATCCAGGGAGAGCTTGACGGGCAGCGGATCAGGCCACGGTTTTTTCTGTGGCACCACATCATCATTATCGGCGGCAAGGCGTGCCATACGCGCCACCAACAGGTCAGAGATGGTTGGCACTTCAGCGGCAGCACTGCGGGCAGCTGCGGCGGCTGCCACATCAATCACGCCGCTCAGGCTGCTGCGCGAACGCCAAATCACGGGCGGATCAGCCGCTTCTTGGTCGCCAGTGTAGGGCGCACCCGCACGTGCCAATTGCAGTAGTTCGACGTTCTCGTTACCGACCTGCAAATAGCCACGTCCGGGGATATTGTTGGGCAAGAAGGCGGCGTCGGAGCGCTTGAGCAGCTCACGCGAGTCCTCCGCCGTCTCCACGCGCAAGCAGACGCGCCACTTGATGTTGGAGCGCATTTGATCGGTCACCACACCAGCCGGGCGTTGCGTCGCCAGGATCAGCATTACGCCGAGCGCACGCCCCAAGCGCGTGATCGAGTCGAGGTAGCCCTTGAAATCGGGATTTTCCTTCACCATTTCGGCGAACTCGTCCACGATGATGAACAGGAACGGGAAGGGTTCGCGTGTTTCGTGCAGGTTCTTCTGGCGGTAGTGAACAATGTGCTTGGTGTTGGTGTCCGCCAGCATCTTGCTGCGCCGATTCATCTCGGCTTTGGTGGCGGTGAAGGTGCGGACGCCTGCCAAGCCGTTCAAGCTGCTCAGCACGTCTACGGCGTGGGGCAGTGGTTTGAACGGATCGAATGCCGTACCACCTTTATAGTCTGCCAGCACAAAGTTCACCACGCTTGGATCGTAGCGCATCGCCAAGCCAACCACGATGGTGATCAACAGTTCGGATTTACCTGAACCAGTCGTGCCGGCGATCATGCCATGCACGCCGTCAACATCGGCGGCATAGGTTAGCGAGCGGACTTTGTTGCCCGCCATCAAGCCAATCGGCACGCGCAGCCATTCTGCTTTATCCGGCTTGCGGCTATCGCGCCACCATTCCAGCAACGGGAACGCATTTGGGCTGTCATAGCTGCGCTTGCCGTCTTCAAGCAGGGTGAACAATTCCAAGAGGTTGACGGAGGTTGCCACGTCTGCGCCGAAGGTGGCGCGCACCATCTTGGAGGCAAGTTTACGGGCAAATTTATCGTCGGCAGTGCGCTCTTCGATCAAGTCTGCCCTGCCGTCGTAGCGCATCGAGTTCAAGCCGATTTCGGCATAGCGGAAGGCGGGTGTGTCGTCGACCATCTCCATCTCGACGATGGCACGGCACTCGCTGGGAATTTGGTCACGTTCTGGCACGACGAAAATGACGGCGGCGCCCAGCCGTGCGCCACGCGTCAGCAGGAGGGCAACTGCCGCTTCGGTGCTAAGGCTGTGCAGCGGCGAGTCTTCCGCCTGAGAGAGGGCGTCAATGACTACCACCATAAAGGGCAGCGTCACGTCGCCGGCGTCCTCGTCTTCGGCGCGTAGGGCGCGGCGTTGCAGTTCACCTTGCAGCAAATCCCACATGCGGCGCGTCTTGCGCGGATCGAAGGCGAGCAGGTCACCTTTGCCCGAGTCGTTACGGCTGGTGTTACAGTGCGGCAGCCAGCGCGCCCAGTCCCACGCTTTTTGGCGGTCGCTGCCGCCGATCACGTACACTCGTGTATCGTTGGGCGAATGGAAGGCGGTATAGCTGACGATCATGGCGCGCACAAAATCGCTGGTGCGCTCTACATCCGCGCCTGCCACGCCAATGGCATAGCGCCCGACCGAAGGAATTTTAATGCCGAGAGCAGTCGTTTTATCATCGAGCGCGCTTGGATCATCATCGCCTAAGCGCGGGCGCAGAGTGATGGTGATCGGGATGTCGTGGACGATTTCGGAATCCTCCGCCAGCTTGACGGCATCCGGCGTTTGTGGCGCGCTGGCATCTTGGGCATCCACCCGATAGACAACCGTTGAAGGCATAGACCCCATGCCCAAGCGAATGGCGCCAAAATCGTTGTCATCCACACGGCGTTCCCACAAGCGTGATTCGTCTGCGCCTTCGCCGCCGCCCACCATCGCCACAATCGTATCCATATCAGGATTGTTGTGGAGGTAGAAGGCGCGTTGCTTATCATGGGAAATAATCATTTGCCGCCGCATCTCGATCAGGCGGCGGGCATAAGCGGCTTGGCGCTCTTTATCAAGGCGGCGTTCGCGCAGCCAGGTGAAAACAGCCAGCACGCTGGTTGCCATCACAGAAAGCGCCATCGGCAGCACAAACAGCACACTGCCACCCCGACCGCCACTACCGCTCACCACCAAGTAGCCCAAGATGGTGATCAGTGGGATGGCAACAGTGATCAGCGTTTGCTGCGCGGAGGTGTTCTGTAAGGGTGGCGGCTGTGGGATGTCTATCTCGCCAGAGGGCAGCTCTGGCTGAATACGCGGCGGACGATTAATATATTCCGGCATGGGTTAACTTCTCCCCAGACATCTGCTCACGGCTTGACACAACACGGATTCGGCATTAAGTTGGAATGGGTGCATAATAGATACCCTATCATGGCGCAAATGGCGCTATTTGTCAAACAGTGGTTTGGACTTCGGTGGGCAAAACGAGGCAAAGTGAGCTATGAAACGCTACTGTCC
Source organism: Anaerolineae bacterium (assembly GCA_034436355.1). Taxonomy (GTDB): domain Bacteria; phylum Chloroflexota; class Anaerolineae; order Aggregatilineales; family UBA2796; genus CP2-2F. Next base: position 30,092 of record DAOTVQ010000011.1, on the reverse strand, counting down.
TAAAAGTGATACTATCACGCCCTTATTCAGCATGTGGGGGTCTTCTCGCATTTCGGAGGCGGGCGAGCTTTCGGTCATTTTAGATTACGGTGAATTCTTGGGCGATATCGAGATCGTGCGCCTGGTGCGTGTGCTGAGGACGGCAGCGCTCTACGAGGCACGCCGCAAGGTGAAGAACAAGCCCGTCCCGATTTTGATCAAGGTTGCCCACAACGGCTGTGAGGAAATCATCAAGCGCGAGGCGGCCTTGATGGCAAAACTGACCAGTGCCGGCGGTCACCCGATGTTGCCTGTGCTGCAACCGCCCTATCTGGTGGGCGATGCCAACGCTAAACAGCGCCCCTATGGCAAAACAGTCTTTGGGAACGAAACCAAATACTACATTGTTTACAATTTCGCTGAGGGCGAGTTCCTGCGCGATCTGCTCATCAAGAACCCACAGCCGTGGTATCAGCACGCCGCTTGGCTCACCATCAACATGGCGGATGTGACTGCCTTCGTTCACGTCAAGGCGCAGCACCTGATCCTCAACCTTAGCCCAGATACGATCATGGTGCGCTACGACCGCGACGGCATTCCGCGCCCACTGCTGATGGATTTAAGCCTTGCCAGCGATCCGAACGCCATTGATTTTGAGCAGCTCGAGCGCTACAGCATGGCTGCCTACATTGCACCCGAACTGCTGATTGACGGGACCAAAGGGCAATATGGCGCCCAGACGGATGTCTATGGGCTGGGTGTGCTGCTTTATGAAATGCTCAAAGGGCGTCCGCCCTACATCTTCCGCTTGCGCCGCCCTGAGGATGTGCGCCAAGAAGTGCGGACGATCTCACCGCCGCCGCTTGACCGTACCGACCTGAGCAGCGACATCAACATGATCGTGACACAGGCGATTGATAAGTCGCCCACCCGCCGCCATAAAGATGTGCGCACCTTTGCCAAAGAACTGCGGACGAAATTTGGGGAAGTGCCTGTAGAACGTAAGGGACGGCGCATTCCACCGCGCCTTGTGGCGGCTGTGGTTGCTGTAGCGCTCTTGGTGGTGGCTTGGACTTTCTTCGCAGCCACCCTTCAAGCAGGCGTCTAGCCAACGGCGTGGGCAGAGCGCTCTGCCTGCCCGCGTCACTCGGTCTTTGCTAAGCCCAACTCATTCAGGCGCCGCACGGCATCCTTTTCCGGCACCTCAAAGCGTATGCTGAGGTTCAGAGCGGTGCGCTGCGTCTCAGGCACTTCCTCCAGCATGTGGCGCGGCATAGCAATCGTCCGTGCTAAGGCACGTAGGGCATCATCGTCATCAGCATAAGGCGCTAAGCCACGCTCGGCGCCCCATGCACAGCGGCACATGTGGCGTGCCAACAGCCGCGCCACAGACATGCGTGGGCTGAAGGGTTGCTCGACGCTGATGAACGATAATGAGAGTTCGCTGAGATTTACTTCACGCCACATAGCTGGGCGTGGGCGTTGCAGCATCAGCTCGATTGGCACCGGTGGGCGCTCTACATCAAAGGCTGCCATCAGATCGGCAACCACACGCTCAAAGAGCGTCAACACTTCAGAGGTTGGTTCGGGCATCTTGCACGGCTCCAGCAACAACTACGCGCTTGGGCGCTCAAAAAACCAAAGTAAGGTATTGCCATACTTGCGCGCATCTATTGGGCGCAGGTTTTGCAAGTTTACCGCCTGCTGCTCTTGCGGGTCAATTTGGATGATTGTCCAGCCATCGGCGCACAGATGATCTGTGTTAGCATCCAACAGCGTGAGTGTTTCCAGCCATAGACCGCGATATTGCGGCGGTGCAGCGTAGATCAGCTCAAAGCACTCACGCGGCGCAGCGCGCAGATAGTCGCGCACGTCGGCGCGCACGATCTCGGCAAAGCCATCAAAGCCAACGTGCAGCAGGTTCGCCTCAATGGTTTGGAGGGCGGCTTTCGCGTTCTCCACAAAGGTCACATGCGTCGCACCGCGGCTGATCGCCTCAATGCCAACGCTGCCCGTCCCGGCATACAGATCAAGAAAGCGCGCTTCCAGCACACGGCTGCCCAAGATGTTAAAGAGCGCTTCTTTCACCCGATCCATGATCGGGCGGGTGCCATCGCCCGGCACCTGCTTGAGTTTACGCCCTTTTGCCACACCACCAATCACACGAATAGACATTGCCTGTTTGCTTTCCCTAGCGCGCTGCTTCAACCGCTTGGCGCACCGCTCGAATGTTCGCAAGCGGCGTTGTGATCGGCATCACGCACCCGGTGGAGAGGATGAAGCGCCTGCCTGTGGTCTGATCAAGTGCCTCACGCGCCATCGCCCGTATCTCGGTGGGTGTGCCGTTGTGCAACGGCTTCCACTGCCCAATGCCACCGCACACCGCGCCCTGAAACTTCAACTTGCCTGTCGCTAAGTCGGTGCTGCTCTCACGGTCGTGCCAATTGATGACTTGTATCGGGTAGTCCGTGAACAGATCGAACATGGGCGCTTCGCCATGAATATGCAGCACATTCAGCCACCAATCGTTGGGCAGCGCGCTCAGGATGCGTAGATCGTAAGGCTGCCCGAACTCACGGTATTCTGCCGCGCTCAGGTGGGCATAGCTGGCAAGCTGCGCCGCGTAGAAAATGCCGCTGGGCTTGCTGCGCCGAATCGCCTCGATGAAGCGCAGCGTGCTTTCGGTGAGCGTGTTCAGCCCGGTGTGCAGGCGCTCAGGCGCACTGCGAAGGTGTGTGATCAGCGTCTCGATGCCTGCAAGGTTTTTTGCCTGTGCCAGCGGGCTGTAAATGGTCATCAGATATGGCACATCCTCACTGCCCAGTGCCTCTTTGAGCATCCGCAGCGCGGCAACTTGGGTTGAGAGCGTGCCGCGTGTGGGATCCAGTGGGCGCAGATCGAGCCAATCGGCAGAGCGCTGCACCACGCGCCGTGTATAGTGGTTGGTGCCTTCCAACGAGCCAACCCACTCATCTTGCGCGCCATAGTCTGCCAAACAATAGCTGCTGGCAGGCGTCACTTTGATCAAGTCCCAGTCGTATTGGCGCTGAAAGGCAAGCACCGACTCCACAAAGTCGGCGGGGCGCTGATCATCACCGGGAAAATGCCGCCACAGCGCAACAGGTACGCGGTCAGGCAATTCGCCGCTGAGTGCGCGTTCCAAGCGTGCGCGTTTGCTCATGCTGTGAGATACCGATCTTAGGCGAGCATGGCAAGATGTTGCTCAACCATGCGCTTCAACATTTGGAAGCGCGAGGTATCGCTGCCGACGTTCTTCGCCAGCTCAGCCTCGATGTGTTGCAGCGTCTTTTGGAATTGCGTGCGTGCTTGGTCGCGCTGCCCCGATGTTTTATAGGCAAGTGCTAAGCCAAAGTTAGCATCTAGGTGATCTTGCCATTCGTCCACCAGCCGCCTAAATTCCTGAATGGCAGCGCTATCTTGCCCGCTGGTGTGCAGGCTCCATGCCTTGCCAACGCGCTCATCAAACTCGGTGAAGTCGGTGCGAACGCCTTTGCTCTTGGTCATGCTCACAAATCCTTTCTCAGAAGTGTGTTGAGTATCTGCCGCGACAAAAGTGTCGCAGAGTATAGCCAAGAACGGCGGCAAAGGGTAGGGCGCGAAAGTGCGTTATAATCTTCCCATTGCCAAACGACGAGAAGCGCACCATGAAACGCCTTGCCTTGCTTGCCCTGTTTGCTTTGCTGCTAACGGCTTGCCGCAGCGGCACCGCCGCGCCCGCCCCTCAAAATGCCACACCCACCCCGCCCAACAGCGGCGCCCTGCGCGACGCACAGCGCATTGCCGCCGACTTTTTGAATGCCTGGCGCTTAGAGAACTTCAGCGCAATGCACAATCTGCTGGCGCTCAACAGCCGTGATGCCAACCCGCTGCCCGAATTCGAGGCGTTCTACCGCGCCGCACACACACGGCTGACCCTGAAGCCTGAAGGCTTACGCTACAGCTTTGCCAACGCCATCCTGCGTGCCGCAGAGGCAGCCATTGCCTATGATCTACGCTTTGAGACAAGCTACTTTGGCAGCTTTGAGGATACCAACCGCTTGCTGCGCCTTGTGAACACTGAAGAAGGCTGGCGTGTGGCGTGGTCGCGGGGCGATCTATTCGCAGAAATGGCGAACGGCGCCGTGCTGGATGTGACCCAAGCCCGCCTGACACGCGGCAACATCTATGACCGCGAAGGTGAGGTCATCGCCGATATGAATGGCGTCAGCCTTGCTGTGACGCTGCTGACGCGCAGCTACCCAACGAATAATCCGACCGCCTGCTTTGCCGAGCTTGCCCGTGTTTTCCCCGCACGCTCCGCCGAGACGCTTGCACAGCTTTTCGGCGGCAACACAGGGCGCGATTTTGCCTACGAGATCGGTGTGATTGCCCAAGAGCGCTTCTTAGAGGAACAGGCAGCCCTAGAGCGCCACTGCACGCTCAGCTACGAGACTCGCCCAACGCGCCGCTATCTGATGGGTGGCGTTGCGCCGCACGTGGTTGGTTATATTGGCGCCATTCCCGCCGAACAGGTGGACTTTTGGGAGAGCCGCGGCTATCCGCGGGATGCGGTCATCGGCATTGATGGCGTCGAACGGCAGTTGGAAAGCGCGCTTTCAGGGCAGGGCAAAGCGTCGCTCGTCTTGCGGCAAAATGGCGTCATCGTGCGGACGCTCGCCGAGCGTCCCGGCGTGGCAAGCCAGAGCGTCTACCTGACGTTGGATCGGCGGATGCAAGAGGCAACGCAGCAAATTCTGCGCGAGGCGTTCACCACAGGCGGTCTGGGCGGAATCTCGCCTGGCGCGGCTGTCGTGATCCTTGACGTGAAAACGGGCGCGATCCTCACCATAGCCAGCTATCCCGATTTCAATGTGGAGGCGTTCAATCCGAATAGCTCGCTGCCCAACGCGCAAGCGCTCATTCAGCAGTGGGCAAACGATCCGCGCAAGCCGACCTTTAACCGCGCCACGCTTGGGCAATATCCGCCCGGCTCAGTCTTTAAGATCGTCAGCATGGCGGCTGCCATTGAAAGCGGCTTGTTCACGCCTAACACGCGCTACTACTGCGGCGGTGTATGGAATGGCACCCCGCTTGGCGACCGCACCCGCACCGACTGGATCGCCAGCACCGCCGCCGGCAGGCACGGCTCCATCACCCTCAAACAGGCCCTCACTGGCTCGTGCAACATCTATTTTTGGCACGTCGGCTGGACGCTCAGCAACGCCGATCCCGAAATCCTGCCCAAGATTGCCCGCCAGATGGGCTTTGGCAAACCAAGCGGCATGACCGACCTTGCCGAAGCGGTTGGCTTACTGCCCGATCCCGCCCGCTATGAGCAGTTGGTTGGGCGCAGATGGCGTAACTCGGACGCGCTGAACGCGGTGATCGGGCAGGGTGATGTGGTCGTCACGCCGCTGCAAGTGGCGCGCATGACGGCAGCCGTTGCCAATGGCGGCTATCTCTACAAGCCCTATGTGGTGGAGAAGATCGGCATCATCAGCGAGCCGTCTTTTGTGGCGCAGCCCGAAGTGGTGGATAAGCTGGACTTCAAGCCTGAGACCCTAGCAGCCATTCGGGATGCTATGTGCGAAGTGACCGTTAACCCAACCATCGGTACGGCGACCTTTGTCTTTCAAGGGCTGCGCGGCGCGGTAGTCTGCGGCAAGACTGGCACCGCCGAAACGCCGACCGGCGGCACGCACGCTTGGTTTACCGCCTTTGCCGGCAAAACTGCCGACGCACCTGAAATTGCCATTGTGGTGATGGTCGAACGTGGCGGCGAAGGATCAGGCGTTGCCGCGCCACTGGCGCGCCGCCTCGTGGAGGCATACTACCAACTGGATGCACCGCTTGCCTCAGATGCGGGCAACTAGGTGTGCACGGGCTTGGCAAAATGCAGCCGCGTTCGCACCACATCCATTTCAAGGCTGCGGTAGAGGTTCACGGCGGTGCTGTTCTCAGCATCCACATGCAGGCTTGCCGAAGTGAAGCCGTGATCGCGCAGCGCCTGCAAGCCGTGCGCCAAGAGTGCGCGCCCTAGCCCGTAGCCGCGCCACGAGCGCCGCACGCCCACCACCGAAACATACCCGTCGTGTTCGCCGCCTTGTTGGCTGGCGCCACACAGGCATTCGCCAACCACTTCCTCACCGCGCCACGCCACAATCCACAGCGAGGGGTTGTGTGGGCGGCTCAGGATCATCTGCTGTTCCCACGTCAGCAGGTCACGCGGCGCTGATCCCCAGTGATCGGCAAAGATGTCGTTATCCGCCTCCACCAACGCCTCTAAGTCGCCGCGCTCAAAGGTGCGGATGCTGATGCCCGTCGGCAGCGAGAGATCAAAGGTGCGTTCGGGCGTTAGGGCAGTTCGCATGGTGTAAAAGCGCCGTTCGACGCGGTAGCCTTTGCGGGCAAAAAGTTCCTTCACGCCCGCAATATCCTCATAGGCGCGCCCGCGCACCACGCCACCACCTTGCTGCCGCAGATAAACCTCCGCCGCAGTCAGCAAGCCGCCACCATAGCCACGCCGCCGAAAAGCAGGCTGCACCCAGCCCTCCACTGCCAACACTTGCTCACCTTGCAGCCGCCACCACGCAAAGGCTGCCGCCGTGCCGTTGGCAGTCAGGGCGATCACCGCACCATCTTGCGGCAGCATATGCAGCAGCGCCTCGGCAGACATGCGCCGTGTGCGGTCAGCCTCAGCCGCCGTGTTGATCACGGTCAGCGCCATCTGACAATCTTCAGGCTGATAGGCACGGATGATCATTGCTTCACACCTCACTTCTCACCGATAGAATGCCGCGCCACGCTAAGGCAGCCCGCAACTGCTGTGGCGACCGAAAGACGATGCACGGCAGCCCGATTGCCTCTGCCACGTGGGTGTTGCGCGTCAGGTCATCCACAAAAAGCGCTTCAGCAGGCTTCACGTCAAGCTGCTGTAGGATCAGGTGATAGATGCTTGGATCAGGTTTGGCAAGGCGCACCACAGCGGAACTGATCGCCACCTCGAACATGCGCTCTAGCTCAACGGCAGCCATCCAGCGCGGCACATCGGTTTGGTGGGCGTTGCTCAGCAGTGCCAAGCGGTAGTGCGGCTTTAATTCATGCAGGATCGCCATCATCTGCGGGTGAATTTTTTCGCGCCCTGCAAACAGGCGCGCCATGAGGGCAACGCGTGCGGCGTGATCAGGCAGGTTGAGCGGCGCCAACGCTTGATCAAGGTATGTTTCGTAGTCAATCGCACCCACCTTCACCTGCTGCCACGCCTCGCTGTGGTAGATCAACTGCCAGAGCGCCTCGCCACTCATGCCAAACGGCGCGGCGATCTCATCGCGCTGTGCCAGCCATGCCTCCCAGTCTTCAGGAATATCCAGCACGTTGCCAAAGTCGAAGATGATGACCTTCGTCGTCGCACGCGGATCGTCTAGCAGTGGCAAGATTGCCGCCTCAACGTCCATGCTTTCGGTGTAGCGGATACCGTGCATCCCAAGGCTGTTGGCGCCGTCCACATTGGCGGTGTTATCGTCAATGAACAGGCATTCGGGCAGGCTCACCTCAAGTGCCTCTGCCACAGCGCGGAACGCCTCTGGCTCAGGTTTTAGCGCGCCGATCTGTGCCGAAATAAGCACCGCGTCAAAATGGCGGTAGAGATCGAGCGCCGTTAACTTTTCTGCCAACGCTGAGGAGTCATTGCTGAGCAAGCCCACACGCAGCCCACGCGCACGCAAACGGTCAATCAGCGCCACAAGCGATTCATCCAGCACATCGCCCTTGAAATAGTCATGGCGCAGCAGGTCAAGGTCGGCACCTTCAATGCCAAGCTGTGTGCCAATGGCATACCAGTAGAGTTCAGGCGAAAGGCTGCCGCGCTGGGCTTCCATCCACAGGCTGCTGCCATGCACAAGGCGCTCCAGCTCACCGTGAGCAAGGTCAAGGCGGCTTTCCCAAGCGCGCCTACCAGAGTCATCCTGTGTACGGACTAACACACCGCCAAAATCAAAGATAACAGCACGGATCATTTGCGTCCCTTTTTCTCTTTGCCGCGTGGGCGGAAATTCGGCACGAAGGCACCAAACAGCGAGAGCGATCCGCGGGCTTGGGCAGTTGCCTCGCTCATATCTGGCTCGGTGCTGAACCTGTTCCGCAGGCGTGCCGTCTGCCATTCGGCATAATCCTCCATCGCCGCTTGGAACAGTTCGCCCAACAGCAGATCGTCATCCACTTGCAGCAGTTCGCGCAGGCGTGCCAACTGTTCCGTCAATGCATCAAGGCGGTGGATCATATTTTGCCGATTGCGATAGAGCAGCGCGCCAAGGGCTTCTGGATCGCTCTCGATCAGGCGGTAGGTTGCCAACACAAAAGACGGATTGCCAAACCACTGTGCGTCATCCCACGTTGGTGAGCTGTGCAGCGCCTTGAAGAGCGCCAATTGCAGCAGCAGTGGCAAGCCTTCCATGCCAGCAGCGATGCTGTCGTGTTCAGCAGGATCAGTGAAATGCACCTTCACGCCAAGCAGATCGCTCAGATCGCTGATCAGTTGCACGGCGTCGGGCGGGCAGTTTGGCGCGGGCGAGACGATCATCACACCATCCGTGAACAAATCGGCGCGTCCGCTTTCAGGCGCTTCTTCGGGCAGGCTGAGGTAAGTTGGATTCAAGATCGGCGTGATGCCAACCAAGTATGCCTGCTGATCGCCGTCCGAGTCGCGCAAGAGGTAGCGCTCTGCCCATTGGATGGACGGCAGTTTGAGCGGTGCGCTATCCAGCACCACCGCGCCGGGCTTTAAGGCGCCGCCGATCACCTCTAGGGTTGCTTCTGTCTCGCTGTACGGGGCGCACACAATGACCAAATCCGCGTTCTGGACGGCGGCTATAACGTCGAAATGTTCGGCGTCTAGGGCGCCGTGCCGCGCTGCCTTGCGGACGTTTTCGCTGTTTTTGTCCCAGCCTGCCACGCTGAAGGTATGTTTGTGATCAGGCTTGCCGTTCAGGGCTTTGATTGCCAAGCCGAACGACGTGCCAAGCCGATTCATCCCAATGATTGTGACATTTACAGTTGCCATACGTCTCGTTTCCTACTCTCAATTCGCATTATCGGCAGCTTGCAGTGCCTGCAACAGCCGTTCATAGTCATCACGCGGCGCGCCCTGCAATTTTTCGGCGTGGTTGGCGATCAGGCGCACCACCAACGGATCGCCGCCGAGTGCCTCCACCGCTTCGGCGCTCCACTGCGGATGCTGCTGCCGAATGGCGAACGGGCGCCGCCAGCCGTTTGGTGCGCCTTTGCCCCATTGTACGGCGCGTTTGCGCCAAATGCCACCGATGATGACCACCATCGCCCGCTGCCAGAGCGGGAACGGATAACGCGTCTTGCCGTAATCGTGCAGCAGGGCGGCTTGCCACGCTGCGCGGTGTGTGCAGCCGCCATTCTGCAAAGCGCGCAGCACGCTCAGGCTGTGCAGGCGTTCGGCGCGCCGCATCTTCATGAACAGCGGCAGCAAATTGGGCGGCAGAATTTGCGCGGCAAGCTCATCGTCTACGCGGCGCGTCCACGAGAGCAGCACGCGCACGCCCTGTTTGAAACGCGAGACGGCGGTCATAGCACCCTAAATACCAAGCAGAATACGCACCAAGAAGTTGAAGGGCGGCAGGTAGATCGAACTCAAGATCGGCAGCCCAACGAAGGACAAGATCAGCAAGCCCAAAAAGATATAGAAGCTCTCTTGTTGGTAGCGCTCTAGGAGGCTTGCTTCACGCGGCGGCAGCAGCTTCCGCAGCATGTGCCAGCCATCAAAGGGGAAGAAGGGCAGCAAATTGAACACGAATAGCAGCAGGTTCAGGCTGAAGAAGAGCGTCATGAATTGGTTAAAGTCGAATAAGAAATCGGTGCGCTGGAAGATTTCAAACTGCCAAATGCCGAACCGATAGAGCAAGGCCGCAAAGGCAGCCAGCGCCAAATTGGAGAGCGGACCCGCCGCCACCGCCCAAAAGAAGCCCCAGCGCCTATCCCGCATGCGCCATTCGTTAATGGGTGCAGAGCCGAGGATACCAAACCCGATCACCACCCACATCGCCCAGCCGATCCAGTTGATATGCACCATCGGGTTGAGCGTTAGACGTCCCAGATCGCGCGGCGTCGGGTCGCCCATGCGGTAGCCAACGTAGTTATGTGCAAACTCATGGATCGTCATGGCGATGAGCAGCACAAAGCCAGAGGCGATCAACTCCCCAATGATTAGTTCTCTCACGTGCTAACACTCCTTTAGCACACCCTGCAAACCACATCTGCAAAGCCGTTTCGGTTCACGCGCTAATTATAGCACAAGGGGAAGCAGTCAACTGTGGGGGAGGGCACCTCACCCAACACGCACACGCGGCGTGTGGGTGAATATGCAGACCAAAGCCGAAAGGCGCTGCCCTCCCTAAAAACGTTTAGAGAGGGCTTGCCAAGAAACGACGGCTGACTGACTGCCCACATCAGCCGTGGGCTGCCGGCCCGATCACAACTGCTTCCAGCGGGTTGGAGAGCTTCAAAACAGGCTGATCAAGCGGTGTTTGCCACTTCTCGAACGGTTGGAACTCCAATGGGAAGTTGCTGAACTTATTGATGAGCGCCTGACGCAGGTCAGCACGCATGAAGAGCAGCGGATTAACAATCCACGTCCCTTGATAGCGCACCTCTAAATGCAAATGCCCATTGCTGCCATTCTGGACGACATCAATGTTCGCAAGGCGCGTCTCGGGCGTTACCACCTGACCAAGTGTCACAGCCACATCCGCCAGATGCCCGTAGATAACGCTGTAAGCCCCACTGACGACCGTCACAAAATTTGGGGCGTAGCTATCTGTATTCAAGCGCACAGCGCTCACACGCCCGTTCATGCCTGCAAAAACTGGCACATTCGGATTGGCGTTGCCGAAATCCAAGCCGCCGTGTAAGCCTTGCGCGTATAGGTAGGCGCGGCGGCGCTGTGCGTTCCGATCTGTGCTGAGGTTGAAGGCAAAGCGCGAGTTGCCAAAATATTGCACCCAGTGCGTCTGTGCCAGTGCCACCGGCGGACGGGTGAACAACTCCGAGGGGATGAAGGTGCTGCCATTGGGCAGTTCAACGCGCTCTGGCGTGCTGATCGGTGCGCTCGCCTGCCCTTCTAGGGCGAAGATCAGCGCTGAGTCAAGGCTGCGCTCGGCTGACCAACCGCGGGCGTGCTGCACCCAGCGGAAGCCGTCTGCCTCACGCGGATCGCCGATCTCAGTCAGGCTCTCACCGCTGAGCAGGGCGCCCACTAAGGCACCGCTCAGGCTCGGCGCGCTCCGAATGTTCAGGAAGGGCGTGACCACGCGCAGCGTGCGGCGCACAACGGCGGGCGCGCCGCCTTCACCACCGCTCGGGCGCGAGTCATCGCTCGGCACAACCACTTCCACAAACACACGCCCATCGTTCAGGCTGCGCTCTGCCGACCAACCGCGCTCATGTTGCAGCCAGCGAAAGCCCTCCACTTCACGCGGCTCGCCAATCTGCGTGAAGGTTTCCCCCGTAGCAAAAGTGCCAATCACCGTTGTGCCAGTCGTCCCTGGCGCGTTGCGGATGTTTAACGGCGCGTTCACAACACGAAAAGTTTGACCTGCCATTTGATGCTCCCTTTTGGGTAAAGCCAATGCTCACTGACTATTAAACACTGCCACCATTCAGGGTGCGTGCCGTTTGCCCTTCGTCTTCCCACCGCTTAAAGACCAAAACAGCATTCTGACCGCCAAAGCCAAATGAATTAGACATGACATAACGCAGGTTGGCAGTGCGCGGCGTGTTTGGCACATAGTCAAGGTCGCATTCTGGATCAGGATGTTCGTAGTTGATGGTGGCGGGGATGAAACCATCGCGCAGGGCTAGGATGCTGAAGATCGCCTCCATGCTGCCAGAGGAACTCATGGCGTGTCCGATCATGGATTTGGTGGAGCTGATCGGGATTTGGTAGGCGCGTTCGCCAAAGACCTTCTTGATCATGCGCGTTTCGTTGGCATCGTTCAGAGGTGTGCTGGTGCCGTGCGCGTTGATGTAATCAATCTCGTGAATGGTGATGCCTGCCCGTTGAATAGCGCGCTCCATCGCCTTGATGATGGCAGTCCCTTCAGGATCAGGTGCGCTGACATGGTTTGCATCGCAGGTGCAGCCATAGCCCACCAATTCGGCAAGGATGGTTGCGCCGCGCGCTTGGGCGCTCTCTAGGCTTTCCAGCAGCACGACGGCAGCCGCCTCAGATGGCACGAAGCCATCGCGGGTGGCATCAAAGGGACGGCTGGCAGTTTCGGGTGAGTCGTTGCGGGTAGAGAGCGCACGCATTGCGTTTAGCCCTGCCAAGCTGAACAGTGCGAAATTTGCCTCAGAGCCGCCCGCGATCACCGCATTCACCTCGCCACGCCGAATGAGTTCCGCCCCCTCGCCGATGGCAACCGCACCTGTGGCACAAGCCGCCGAGACGGTGAAGTTTGTGCCACGAATGCCAAGCCGCATGGCAACCTGCGCCGATCCCATGTTGTTCAGCACCATTGGAAAGGTGAAAGGGCTAACCTTTTTTGCGCCGCGTGTGTAAAGCACATCAATGCCCTCTTGCAGCGTTTCAGTGCCGCCAAAGCCCGCACCGACAATCACGCCGGTCTCGAAAGTGTTTTCGGGCGTCACCTGATAATTTGCTTGCTCACAGGCTTCAAGGGCAGCCACCACGGCAAACTGTGCGTAGCGATCCATGCGGCGCGCCTCTTTGTTGCCCAACCACTTGCCGGCATCAAAGCCCTTCACTTCCGCGCCAATATGCGTATCCACTGGTGAGCTATCAAAGCGGGTGATGTGTGCCACACCCGATTTGCCCGCACGGATGTTTGCCCATGTCTCTGCCACATTCAAGCCCAGTGGCGTCACCATGCCCATCCCAGTAATGACAATGCGTTTCATCTTTAATTTTCCCTTGTGATCAGAAAATCGTCTTCATTGTAACACTATCGTGCGGCTTTTTCGCGTGGCGGTGCAAAGGTGGCGCGGTGCAACGTATGGCTATCGGCTGCCACACCTATGTGAGCTGCCTGTGATCACATTCACCCCAGCTTTCGCGCCTGCGTTAGGGTATCCATCCTTGAACTGAACTTCTTGCTTTTGGGCGCTGCCGCACGCTACAATCTATAAATACATACAAAATCTTCTTTTTGAGGGCTTTTTGAGATGCGCCTTACTGATCAGCAGATGCAGCGCGCCGCCGATTTCGTGCGCGGCTACCTTCGCCGCACCGCCGAATGCGACTCGCCCCACAACGCCGCCTTCCGTGCCGAGAACCGCTGGCAGCACAGCCTGAATGTTCAAAAGAACATCCGCGCCCTTGCCGATGGCGAAGGGATCCCGTTGGATTCCCGTGCGGTTTGCGATCTTGCCGCCCTGTTCCATGATGTGGATCATTATACGGTAGATTATGAATATCATGGCTTGCGCGGCGCAGAAACTGCCACCAAATTCTTGACAGAAGAAGGCTATGCACCGCAGTTTGTGGAGCGTGTGGCAGAAGCTGTGCGCCGCCACCACTACGAATTGGAAGATGATATACCCATTGCCGAGCAAATGCGCTATATCATCGCTAACGCTGGCAACGAGGCACGCTTGTTGATGGACGCTGAGACGCTCGATAAGATCGGCGTCAGCAACATCCTGCAATCGCTGCTGACGCTGGGCAGAGCAGGCAACAGGCAAGTGAACGACGCCGCCCGCGAGTTGGTGAGCGGCTTTCCCCTAGAGCGTGCGCGGCTGTGGTATCAAACGCTTGTCACACCGACCGGACAGCGCATCGGCGCGCAGCGATTGGCTTTCTATGAGCAAGTTTTGGCGCAAATTGAGGCAGAGATCGTTACTGAAGAACCTTACCCACAGCATGAGCCGCAAGACGCCTAAGGCGCCTACGCGCAGCGCGCTCGGGCTTGTGCTGAGTGCGCTGTGCCTAGCAGCACTCGCCTGCAACCTAACGCCCGGCATTCCCATCACACCGACCATTGCACCCACGCTGCGCCCGTCGCGCACCCACACCCCAAGCCCAACCGCCATCGCCCTGCAACCAAGCCCAAGCCATACGCCAAGCGCTACCCTCACCCATACACCGACTGCCAGCCCTACCAATCTGCCAAGCGCCACACCAACGCACACGCTGACGCCGACCCTAACGCCGACTGCCACACTCACCGATCTGCCCACTGACCCGCCGACGCGCACCGCCACACCAAGCCCAACCGATACAGCCACCTTCACCACCACTCCCACGCTGACCCAAACCACCACGCCCACACCAACCGCCATACCATCCAATACAGCCACGCCAACGGCAAGCCTGACCCTTTCCGCAACACAGACGCCCACCCTTGCGCCAACGGCGACCTTGACAGCGACAGTCCGCCTTGTGACTGCCACACCACCGCCCACACAGACTGCTTCACCCTCGCCCACTGCGCTGCTGATTATCTTGCCGCCGCCGACTCTGCCCATCACCGACACGCCGCCACCGACCATCATCGCCTTTTTGCCAACTGCCGCGCCGCTCAGCACTGGCACGCCGCTGCCCGTGCCATTTGAGCAGCCGCCCGCCACTGCCGCACCGCCCACGCCCTTTGTGATTGCACGCAGCGAGGGCGAGTTTGCCATCATCGGCGGCGATACGCTGCTGCTGCCGCCTAGCGAGACCGCCCGTGCTTTCGATGTGAGCGCGACAGGGCGGCGCGCCCTGATTGATCAGGACGGACGCCTGTTTATTGATGGTGCGCTCTATAACGGCGGCGGCAAACACGCCAATCAGCGCTTTGTGGCGGCGCGCTGGTCGGCGGATGGTGCGTATCTCGCCTATGTGGTGGAGACGCCTAACGCTGAGGCACTGCGCTTTGACCCAATCCGCGCCAATGATGACGGCGTTTGGGTGGTGGCGCTCGGCGGCGAGCCGCGCCATGTGCTGCGGAATCACTATGTGGAAGGCTCTAATGAATTTCCCTTCCGTGTGGCGCGCAGTTTGGCTTGGGCAGATGATCAAGATGCGCTGCTGATCAACGTGACGGCAGGCGGCGGCATCGCGGCAAGCATCCTGACTGGGCGCAGCCGCTTTGCCAACGAACGCATGGACGGCTTGTTTGCGGTGCTGCCTTTCAACGGCACGGCATGGCTGCCGAACGGAGTCGGCTGGGTTGCCACCACGCTGCCTACCCTTGAGCGCGGCGTGCAGCTTGGCATTGTGGATCGCTATACCGCCGCCTTCACGCCCGTCTTTGATGGCGCGGCGCTTGGGCTGTGGCTGCAAGATGGCGCACGCCTGCCGGACGGGCGCTACGCCTTCTTGGGCAGACCCGCGCCCGATGGGCGCAATTATGAAGGCGGGAACAACCTAAGCCTCTATGCGGGCTACGGAACGGAACGCCCGTATCAGCTTAGCCAACCGCTGGAAGGTGAGGTTATCCGTGCCGAGTGGAGTCCGAGTCGGCGGGCGCTCTATGTGCAGACTCGCCAAGCAGACGGCATCATTCGCAATTTTGTGCTGGATGCGCTCAGCGGCGCACGCCAAGAGTTGGCAAGCGGCGCCTTCCCGATCAGTTGGCGGAATTAGGGCGAGCCTTGGGCAATGCTTCACCCGACAAAACGTGGTATGCTTCCCCTGATCTCGTTCAGTGCTATGGTCTTTCCCGAAAGGCGGTTTGCACACCAACCATGCCCCGATCCCCTGAAATGTCGCCCTATGCGCGGCACATCTTCATCTGCACCGGCGACTCGTGCGATCACAAGGCACGCGGCAAAAAACTCTATAATAAACTCAAAGACCTGCTCGGCGACCTGACCGATTATCACAGCGCGCTGCGCGTCAAACGCGGCAAAACGCCCTGTTTAGGCGTGTGCAGCGGCGGCGTGATCGCCGTGGTTTATCCTGAAGGCGTGTGGTATTACGACCTGAACGAAGAAAAACTAGCCCGCATTGTGGAGGAACATCTGCGCGGCGGCAAGCCCGTGCAGGACTACATCTTTCACCAACTTGCCGATAATCCGCACGCCGCCTTTCCGCCGCCGGCAGAAACCTAACTGATCCATTCGCGCTGCGCGCTGTAGAGGTGCTGATAAACGCCGCGCCGCGCCAAAAGTTCCGCCTGTGTGCCGCGCTCTATGATCTTGCCACCTTGCAGCACCAAAATCTGGTCAACCTGATCCAAGCCGACCAAACGGTGCGTGATCAGGAGTGTGGTGCGCCCTGCCATCAGCGCACGAATCGCCGCCAGCACGCTGCGTTCCGTCTGCGCGTCTAGGTTGGCGGTTGGCTCATCCAGCACCAGCAGCGGTGCATCTTTGAGCAAGGCGCGTGCAATGGCAAGCCGTTGGCGCTCGCCGCCGCTCAGGTTCACGCCAAACTCCCCGACATGCGTCTCATAGCCTTGCGGCAGGCGCAGGATGAACTCGTGGAGCTGGGCGCGCTGCGTCGCGGCGATGATCTGCGCCTCGGTTGCATCGCGCTTGGCGATCAGCAAATTCTCACGGATGCTGGTGTTGAAAAGGTAGGTTTGCTGCGTCACCACGCCAATGCGTTGCCGCACGTCCGCCGCCGCCAGTTGGCGAATATCCACGCCGCCCAGCCTGATCTGCCCTTCCTGAAAGTCCCAAAAGCGCAGCAGCAAGTTCACCAACGTCGTTTTGCCGCCGCCGCTGGCGCCGACAATGGCAAAGGCGCCACCTTCTGGCAGGCTAAAAGTGATGCCGTCCAGCGCGTAAGGGTCGCTTTCGGCATAGCGAAAGCGCAGTGCCTCAACATGCAGCGTGCAATCGCTTGGCATCGGCTGCGGCTGCGGCGGATCGCTGACGACCGGATCGGCATCTACCACCGCATAGAGCGCCCGCGCTGCACTGAGGTGCGTGCCAAGCTGTGCGGCAGCCATCGGCAGCGGCGCAATTGCCTCAAAGCTGGCAATGGCTGCCAACACAAGCGTTGCCAGCAGGATGCCTTCAGTGCGCGGCGCAGCCAAAATCAGGACGGCGAGCGCGCACAAATTGATGAGCAAGCTGATCAGCGCTGTTTGCAAGGCGCCGACTCGTCCTATGTGGTGGTGTGCGGCGCTCAACGCTTCCGCGTTAGCCTGAATTTTGGCGGTCTGGCGCGCTTCGCCATTAAAGGCGACCACATCTGCCATGCCCTGTGCCATATCCACCACATTCGCGTTGAGCGCGCTGCGCGCTGCCACGGCTGCCGCGCCGCTCTCGCGTGTGAGCCGCCCTGCCAGCCACGCCACACCAACCGATGCCGCCAGCATAAAGCTGATCACGGTGACGGCAAGGATCACGTCAAAGGCGCCGAAGAAGACTGCCATCAGCAGCGCGATGAGCAACGCCACCAAAGGCGGCGCCACAGCGCGCACGTAGAACTCTTGCAAGGTTTCGATGTTGCCAATGGCGCGGCTGAGCAAATCACCACTGCGAAACCCCATCAGGCGCGCAGGGGCTAAGGGCGCAATTTTGCCGTAAAACCAAACGCGCAAGCCCGCCAAGATGTGAAAGGTCGTCTCGTGGGAGACCAAACGCTCTAGGTAGCGGAAAACGCCGCGTGTGATGCCGAAAAAGCGCACACCAACAACCGCCACCGACAGAGCCGCAATGCTCGGACGCTCTGCCGCACGCGAGATGATCCACGCTGAGGTTGCCAACAAGCCAACGCTGCTGGCAACTGTCAGGAAGCCGAGCAGCACCGAAAGGCTGATCCA
Organism: Anaerolineae bacterium; assembly: GCA_034436355.1. Classification (GTDB taxonomy): domain Bacteria; phylum Chloroflexota; class Anaerolineae; order Aggregatilineales; family UBA2796; genus CP2-2F. The sequence continues at coordinate 12,372 of DAOTVQ010000011.1, read as the reverse complement.
GCGGCGGTAAGGCGTAATCAGGCTGAGCAAACGACGTAGGGTTGGCATGGTGGCTATTCGCGCTGTTCCTTTGCCAAAGCAGAGGCAAGCTGCGCGCAGACCAACTCCAACATAATCACATGCTCTTGGCTAATGCTGCCGGGTGGCTCGCGGAAGGCAAGCATGACGCCAAAGCGCATGGTCTGCCCAACCGCAACGGCAACCGCTGCGCCAAAGCGCCCTTTTTCCAGCAGAAAGTGCGAGCGCTCATCGCCGGGTGCGGCAATCTGGCTTTTGCCGCTCTGCGCCACTACGCCGAGCAAGCCGTTATAGTCGGTGCGCTGTGGCATGGCGCTCATCACGGCATTGTTGCCCATTTGGGCGGCAAGCACTAGCGATGTACTGCCTGCCTCGATAGTGTAGAACGCCACATGATCATAGCCCAAGTCCATCACGGCGCTGACGGCAGCCTGCTGCTTGCCCAAGCCTTTGGTCGCCTTCGCAATCGCCTTTGCAAAGGTGCGGATCGGCGGCAGGGCGTCGGCACGGACAGTTTCTAAGCGGCGTTCTTCAGCCAGCCGCTTAATCTTACGGATCAGCTCGTTGTCCTTAAAGGGATCGGTTGAAACATCATCAGCGCGACCGGGCGTGCTGAAATCAGCTTCCTCATCCACCGTTAGGATCAGCAAGCGCGGCTTTTCAAGGCGCACGGCACGGATCAGGTCGTAAGTATCGCCCAGTGCGTTATCCAGCACAAAGACATCAAAATGCTTAGTAGCATCGCGCAAGAATTCGCGGGCGTTTTCTAAGGCAGTGGCATAGGTCACCTTGAGGCTGGCTTCTTTGGCAAGGTGTTCACGGTAGCGCACCATAGAGCTGATCTGGGTTGCTACCAGCACGCTGATTGTACTGCTCATGTTCATAGAAATCTCTCCACCTAATGCAGCACTGCACGCTCTTTGGGTTTGTTCAGGGCGGATTATAGGCGATCAGGCGGCGGTGCGGCAAGCTATTCCATGAATCTGGGCTTGCGCATGGCTTGCCGAAAGACCGTGATAGGTCTAGACTCTACCTAGCTTAAAGTGCTTTACAAAGGCAAGCCCGTGATGAGCCAAAGTGATCATGCCCCCCGTGCCGACGTGCGCGGCAAGCGCGTTTCGTTTTTCGTCACCTGTATTGTGGATATGATCTATCCGCACAGCGGCATGGCAGCCGTTGAAGTCTTGGAACGGGTGGGCGTCTCGGTGGATTTTCCCGCCGCCCAGACGTGTTGTGGGCAAATGGGCTTTAACGGCGGCTACCGCCCTGAGGCGCGCCAAGTAGCACGCCAATTTCTGCGCGCCTTTGCTGATGCTGAAGTGATCGTGACGCCCAGCGGTTCGTGCGCCACGATGGTGCGCCATTCCTACCCTGAACTGTTCGCCGATGACCTTGAATGGCGCCAACGCGCTGAACATGCCGCCAGCATCACCTGGGAACTGACCGAATTTTTGGTGGATGGCTTGGGCGTGACGGATTTAGGCATCTCGCTGCGGCAGCCGCGCACTGTCGCCCTGCACGACGCCTGCCACGGCTTGCGCGGGCTAGGCATTCAGCGCCAACCGCGTGCGTTGCTGGCAAACGTGCAAAACCTGACGGTGATCGAGCTGAGCGGCGCCGATCAGTGCTGCGGCTTTGGCGGGCTTTTCGCCGTGAAAATGCCTGAGGTCAGCACCGCCATGCTGGACGAGAAAGTTAGGCATATCGCTGCCAGCGGCGCAGATGCCATCGTGACCTGTGATGCAAGCTGCCTAACGCAGATCAACGGCGGCTTAAGCAGGCACGGCAGCGCAGTGCGCGTTTACCATGTGGCGGAAGTGTTGGCAGGGCGTTTGTAGCGGATTGTCTATGCGAATCAACCTAAATTGGGTCAACCAACATCTGATCGAAGAACTCTACAGCGCGCCAATTGTGGATAGCGTGCTGCACGATGGCTTTGACATTGTCTTGATCAATTTATTGGGCGGCGAACAAGTTGCCATTCACCTGATCGAGCGCGATATAGATGTATCGGTGATTCAGGCAGTGTTGGATGAAAACGCCGCACACGGGCGCTATACGCTCTTTTTCTTATGGAGCGCCATGCTGCTGCCTGAACATGGCGAGCGCTACCTGCCCTACGACTGGATGAGCGCCCTGCTGGATATTTACGGCGATAAAATCTATGCCTTTGAAAACTACGGGCAGAATGCGTGGTTGTTCCCTATCCATTTTGAGCCAGAAATTGGCAGCTTGTGGCGCAACGTGCGCTACGGCGAGGCGGTGGATATGGCGGCATTGCGCTGCCAAACCATCCACACGGAAGGCGGCTTCTTAAACGGCGCGTGGCGCATTGCCACCTTCAGCGATGAGCCTGCCCCACACCGCGAACGCCGCCAACACACGGGCAAACATCACCGTGAGCCGCCGCGCAGCACCCGCGCCGCCATTTTCGCTTACTACGACCTGTTGGGCGTCCCCTACGATGCTGACCTAGAGACGGTCAAGCGTGCGTATCGGCGGCTGGCGCTTCAGTTCCATCCCGACTATAACAAGGCAGAGGATGCTACTGAGCGTATGCAGGCAATCAACACTGCCTATGCTAAGATCGTGCAGCATTTGGGCATTAATGAAGCTGAGGCGTGAAGGATCACCCGATCTTCATGAGTAGAACTCATTTCAAAAACGAATAAAGGGTAAGTTTGAGAGGGAAGCCCTCTCGAAACCACCGTCTGTGGAGCGCGCAATGCGCGCTCCACAGGCAAAAAACCTATAATCCTGCTCAAATTTGAAATAGCTTCTACAGTTACTGAGCGCGCAGCGTCAGCATATATGCCACTAAATCATTGATCTGATCAGGCGTCAATTCGTCGGCATAGGTCTGGTGCATCAGGCTCATGCCGCCCACCGCATAGATTTTGTCACCTTCATTCGGCACAAGATACTTGTTGGGCAAGATGATCGAGTTCCGCAGATAGGCTGCCGCGCTCAATTCGTTCGGATCGCGGCGGGCAGCGCGATCTGCAATGCCGTGCATCGCCGGACCGACCAAATCATTGACTGCTACAGGCTCTACATGGTGGCAAGAGGCGCAGGTTGGCACTTCGGGCTTGCCCGGGATGCCGTTGGCGAACAGCAGCGCACCGCGTTCGGGGTCGGGCTGCGGCGTGGCGCTTGGCGTGGGCGTTTCAGTGGGCGGGATAGGTGTGCTAGTCGGCGGGATGAGCGTGATGGTCGGTGTGGCGGAAGGGCGGGCGCGGGTTGGCGGGCGGGTCGGTTCCACTGCGACGACAGTCGGCACGGTGGGCGCTGTTGCCTCAACGCGGCTATCTGCCGTTGGCAGCACAGGCACGCGGCTGGGCAGCTCTAAGGTAGGTGGAAACTCAGGAGCAGGGGTGGCAGGCGTGCCGCACGCGGCAAGGGCTGCCATCAGCAGAGCCGCCAAGAGAATTGGCGCGTGCTTGATGATCATGCGCTTCAAAACCTTTCTGGGCATAGGGGCAATTCAGCATTTACGGTTTGTAAGCTAGATTATCTCGCTTTGTGAGTATTTTCGCAAATACGGCGGACTGCTGAAGCGGAATGCTTCATCAGCACACGCGAAACTGCCCGTAAGTCTAGCCCCGCCTAAATCGGATCAAATTTTTTCACAGAAAATTTATACATGATTTGCGTTTAGTCTCTAATACAAACCTAAATCACGCTATACTATAGTGTAGTAGCATTTATTGAAAGCAGACTCACCCATGACTCACCTTTCGGGAACAGACCGTAACGTTGTGCAGCTGGCATATGCCAGTGAAGATGGTTTGGTAACGCGCCAACGCATTCATGATCAATACAGCTTTCCACCCATCAACTTCATCGAATGGGTGTTGAGCCGCACGGCATGGCGCGGGGATGAGCAAGTGTTGGATTTAGGGGCAGGGCAAGGCGCCTACTTTGAGCAGGTGCGGATGCGTATTCCGCACGGTGAGCTGATCGCCGGCGATCTTTCGATGGGCATGGCGCGCAGTGCCGCCGCCCATCCCGCCTCTGGCTATGTGCTGAACATGGATGCCGAACGTCTGCCTTTCCCCAAACACACCTTTGATGTGGTGCTGGCAAACCACATGCTCTTTCATGTGCCAAACCTAGAGCGCGCCCTCGCCGAGATTCACCGTGTGCTAAAGCCGAGCGGCGTGTTGCTGGCATCCACCAACAGCATGGTCAACATGCCGGAGCTGGAGAGCCTCTATAAGCGCGTCTTTGGGTTGTTGGGCGTGCGCGCACGCACTGATACGCTCACCGCCGACCCGGAAGCGCGTTTCTATTTAGAAGATGCGCCACGCCTTGCCGCACGCCATTTCTTTGCAGTGGCGCGCCACGATCTGCCCAGCGCCTTTATTTTCCCTAGCGTGCAGCCCCTTGTGGACTATGTGAACAGCACCCGCGCCCTGCGTGAGCCAACCCTGCCACGCGGCGTGATCTGGGAAGATTTCATTAATGTGCTTGCCGATCAAGTGCAGCGTGCCATTAACCACTATGGCGAAGTGGTCATCACCAAACTTTCGGGCGTTATTGTTGCCAGCGATATGGGTGGTTTCAGCCAAAGCTACGTGCAGTCGCTAATGCGCGCTAAGCACTAACTCGTACTTGCCGCCCCGCCTTTGGCGTGCTACGCTCTTTAGCGTTTGGGATGGATTGTTAAAGGGCGGAATAACCATGAGCGACTCTCTAAACGGCTACGCAAGCAGCGACGAACCTACCTACAGCACGCCATCGGATGTGGTGGGGCGGCATCCGATCCTGCAAGCTGTCAACGATAGTATGCTAGAGGGCTTAGGGCAGCTTGCCGATTACTTCGGCTATAATCGCGTGATCGGCAAGATGTATGGCGCGCTGCTGCTTAGCCCACAGCCGATGAGCCTTGATGATCTGGTCGATCACCTGAGTGTTTCTAAGGCAAGCGTCAGCATGAATATGCGGATGTTGGAGAACTTGGGCATCGTGCGTGAAGTATGGGTGCGCGGTGATCGCCGTAAGTTCTATGAGGCAGAGTCCGATTTCTGGAAAATCCTGACGAATGTGTTGGGCGCACGCGAACTGCGCGATGTGAATCAGGCCTTGGAAGTGCTTGACGGCAACATTCAGCACCTGCGCGAGGCTATTCCTAACATGGATCAAGCCGATCAAGCGCTTGCCAATTACTACGTTGGGCGCATTGACCAAATGAAAGACTTCTTCCGCTTTGCTAAACTGATCCTCACTTCCATCCTAGAGCGCAACCGCAGCATCAACGTTGGCGATGTGAAGCGCATTGACATCGAATAGGATCAACCATGCCTGTCTACACTGAAAGCGCTGATCTGCCCACCCTGCGCGCCTTTCGGCTTGGCGCGCTGGATGCAGGGCTTTACGCCCATTTTGGCAAACCTACCCGCCCTGATCTAACGCTGATCACTAGCGAAACGCCCTGCGCGGCTGCCGCCGTTTTCACAACCAACTTGGTGAAGGCAGCCCCTGTGCTGCTTGATCAGGCACGCCTTGCCGCTAACCCACAGGCTATCCGCGCCGTGCTGATCAACACTGCTACTGCCAATGCCTGCACCGGCGAACGCGGCTATGCCAATGCCCTGCAATCGGCGGCGTGGGCAGCAGCGGCACTTGGCTGCGCTGAGGCACAGGTCTTGGTCATGTCTACCGGCGTGATCGGCACTCAGCTGCCCATGCCGCGTATGCAGCAGGGCATCGTGCAGCTTGTGCCGCAGCTTGGCAGCACACCTGACCACTGGCAGGCCGCCGCCAAGGCGATCATGACCACCGATACCAAGCCTAAACTTGCCCACAGCACCTATAACGGCGCGGCGCTGATCGGCATTGCCAAAGGTGCCGGCATGATCGCACCCAACATGGCGACCATGCTCAGCATTATTGCTACAGATGCTCAGGTTGCGCCGCCGCTGCTGCAAGACATGCTCCGCTGCGCTGCCGAGCAATCTTTCAACCGCATTGTGGTGGATGGCGATATGAGCACCAACGATACGCTGCTCATCTTGGCAAACGGCGCAAGCGGCGTTCTGATTGACGAAACCAACGCAAGGCATTTTGAGGCAGCGCTCACCGAACTCTGCACGGTGTTGGCGCAGGCAATCGTGCGCGATGGTGAAGGCGTCACTAAATTCATCACCTTGTACATTAGCGGTGCGCGCAGCAGTGCTGAGGCACGCCAGATCGGGAACGCCATTGCTACCTCGCCGCTGGTGAAAACTGCCTTCTATGGCGGCGATCCAAACTGGGGCAGAATCTTGGCAGCGGCAGGACGTTCAGGCGTTGCCCTTGATCCGATGCGCCTCGCGCTCTGGTATAATGATTTGCAACTGGTGGCGGACGGCACACCACTCAACTATGATGAGGCACGCGCCAAACTGCACGCGCAGCAGGCAGAGATCACAGTGCGCCTTGACTTGGGCGCAGGCGCGGCTGAGGCAGTCATCTGGACGTGCGACCTGAGCCACGATTATGTGAGCATCAATGGGCATTACCGCACCTAAGCCAACCAACACCATTTGCCACAACGCGCCATTACCGCGAATATCTAAACATCGGCTTCAGGCAAAGTGAGTGTGGCATATGCGAAAATACCTAAACGGGTTGGTGATTGGTCTGCTGGTGGCGTTGCTGCTGCCTCTGGCGGCAGGCGCACAGGAAGGATCGGGCGGTATGTTGGCCGTCATCGGGATGGATCGCAATGTGAGCATCTATGATGCAGAGGGCAGGAATCCGTTCCCAATCACAACCGACGCCGACATCCAGCGGCGCATCTATCAGATGCCGACGTGGGCTACCGACGGGCGCTTGGCATTTTTCGGCGTCAGCCTCGATCCATCTGATCCCTACTCCCTGCGGATGTTTGTGGTGCAGGAGGTGAAAGCAGGTGCTACCTATGCCACCGCTTACACCTCACAAGAAGAAGTGCTGACTTATGCCTATTGGTCGCCGAATGCCTGCCCATTGGGCAACTGCCGCGATCTGGCACTGCTCTATACGCCTGCCAGCGGCAATCTGCTTGCCGTCAAGCTAATACGGGATAACGGCGGCACCTTCAGCGAGGTTGATGTGGAGCGCGGCGCGCCCTTCTATTACAGCTTTGCGCCCGATGGCAAGCGAATGCTCTGGCACCGCTTTGGGCGGCGCTTAGAACTGTACGATGTGGCATCGAATAGCATTGAAAGCACGCTCTTGGATGTGCCGGGCACCTTTCAAGCGCCGATGTGGTCACCAGTGGTAGGCGATGACCGCTTGCTCTTTGCTGTGCAGAATGCAGATAATCCACAAAACAGCGATTTGGTGATCGCCGAAGGCGACTCGCGCCTGACGCTGCTTGCCGATCAGCCCGCGCCGCTTGCCTTTGCCTGGAATGCGGATGCCACACAGGTTGCGGTGACTTCCGCCTTTGGTGCGCTCAAAGTGCTGGATGCAGCCAGCAGCGAAGAGCTTGCCCGCAGCCAGTTTGGGCAGATCGTCGCGCATTTTTGGTCACCACACGGCGATAAAGTTGCCTACCTGAGCCTGCGCCGCCCGAATTTGGTTGGGCAAACTTACCTCAGCAGCAATGGGCATGGCGAGGGCAGCCTGTTTCAGCAAGCACAGGCGCAGCCGTTAACTTGGTATGTGCTGGATGTGGCAACAGGGGACGAATTCGCGCTGGATAGCTTCAACCCCACCCGCGAGATGATCTATTTTCTGAACTTTTTCGAGCAGTTTGCCCGCAGCCACACCTTTTGGTCGCCAGATGGGCGCTACCTTGCCTACGCTGCTTTCGATAGCACACGCGATCTGGCTGAAGTGCGCCTTGCCGAAGTGCGGGATGGCGGTGCAGTGCGTAAAGTGGCGGATGGTGTGATCGGCATTTGGAGTTGGCGCTAGGTGGTGAGGCAGGTATGCACTAGCGCATACCTCCTTACATATATTCCCAGACGCCTTCCCCGTTCAAAATACGCTTGATCTGCTCCGGAAAGCGATCAGGATCAATGGGCTTGCCCAAAAAGCCATCAAAGCCGGCTGCCCGCGCACGGCGCAATTGCTCTTCGCTGGCGTCCGCCGTTACCGCAATGATGAGTGTGTTCCGCAAGCGTGGGCTGGCGCGCACCTTCTGCAAAGCCTGATAACCATCTTCATAAGGCAGATGAATATCCATCAGGATTAGGTCTACACGCGGCAGCGTATCTGCAAATTGTGCCACCTGCCAACCCGAAGTTTTCCACTCGCAGCGCTGCACCCCCATATGGGCAAGCAGGCGTGCAATCAGCACGAAGTTACGCATGTTGTCTTCCACTACCAAAACATGCGCCTCAATCGGCTCAATGGGCGTGCGTTTATTTTCTGCCATAGCGTTCTGTCTCTCCATCAATGTAGGCGCGGCGTGATCATCCCATAGCCTTATAGTGTACAAGGTGTGAAGACGTTAAATTATATCAAAGTTGTTCTGAATTTCTAACCGAACGTGCTTTGGGGTGGGCGATTCAAAGCGCCGCCCACATGGTGCGGCTCAGACCAATCTGCCCACGCTTAGCGCACTGGTCAATCCCCACCAACGCGGAGAGTTGCCAACCTATCTGCGGCTGCCTGTAAGGTTTCATCCCGCTTGCAGATGGCAAAGCGCGTTAGATGGGCAACGCGGTGCTTATCCTCAGCGCGGTAGAAGGCGCTCGGCGGAATAGAAGCCACGCCAACCTCACGGATCAGCCATTCGGCAAACTGGATGTCGTTCTGCACATGCTCTGGCGCCACACCGCGCCAATCTGCCATGATGAAATAGCCGCCTTGCGGTGTGAGGGGCTGAAAGCCGGCGCCGCGCAGCATGGTCAGCAGCCAATCGCGCTTGCGTTGATACTCAGCTTGCAGCGATTCGAAATATTCCGAAGGCATGGCAAGCGCGGTGACGGCGGCGGCTTGCAGCGGCGTTGCCACAGAATAGGTGATGAATTGGTGAGCGCGGTTCACGCTTTCGACCAGTTCGGGCGCGCCTATTGCCCAGCCAATTTTCCAGCCTGTGGCGCTGAATGTTTTGCCCAAACTACTGATGGTGAGGGTCCGATCTTCCATGCCGTGCAGGGTTGCTAGGCGCGTGTGCAGCGTGCCATCGTAGGTGATGTGTTCGTAAACCTCATCCGTAATGGCGATCACGTTATGGCGCAGGCACAGTTCCGCGATGATCTCCAACTCTTGGCGCGAGTAGCACTTGCCCGTTGGATTGTGCGGCGTGTTGATGATGATCGCCTTTGTGCGCGGCGTGAAGGCGGCTGCCAGCTCAGCAGGATCAAACGTCCAGTGTGGCGCGTAGAGGTTCACATAGCGCGGCGTGACGCCTGCCATCCGCATATTTGGCACATAGCTATCGTAGACGGGCTGAAAGACGATGATCTCATCGCCCGCATCGCTCAAGCCGAGGATGGCAGCAAACATCGCCTCTGTGGCGCCTGCCGTGATCAGCACTTGCTCAGGCGTTAGGCGCTGCCCATAAAAGCGCTCGGCGTGCAGCGCAATTGCCTCCCGCACCTGTGGCAAGCCGATGTTAGGCGCATATTGGTTCAACTGGCTGTTCACGGCGCGCACGGCTGCCTCAAGGACGGATGGTGGTGCATCGAAATCGGGCGCACCTTGCCCAAGGTTCACAGCGTTATGCTGGCGCGCAAGGCTGTTGATCTCTGCGAAAATGGTCGTGCCAAAAGCGGCAACACGCTGAGCCATAGCGGGCATAGGCAACCTTGTTCCTTACACACATTCACACGAATTGGCGGTGCAACAAGTTTAGCGCAAAGCGCTGTGCTTTGCACGAAAAAGTAGAACGGGAGTTACCCCGTCCTACACATAAACCAATGTCTTCTAGAGGTCGGATTTGCCCGTCCCACACTTGTGAGGTGCTACACGCTCAGAATATGCACAACGGCTGTGCCGCCCAAGCCGCCCAGCGTCTGCGTCATGCCGACTCGCGCCTCTGGCACTTGATTAGCGCCCGCCTTGCCGCGCAACTGCAACCCGACCTCAACCGCCTGATAAATGCCCGTAGCGCCCAGCGCGTTACCGCGTGCCTTCAAGCCGCCAAAGGTGCTGATGGGCAGTTCGCCCGTCAGCCCGATCTTGTTCTCGGCAGCGAGGCGCCAGCCTTCGCCAACGGCGGCAAAACCGCTTGCCTCTAGCGCTAAGGTCGTCATGATCGTTGCCGAATCGTGCAGCTCCAGCACGTCAATCTCGCTCTGCGAAAGCCCCGCGCTTTGCAGCGCTTTTGCCACGGCGTGCTGCACTGCACGCAGGAAAAGCGGGTTGGCACGATCATGCACGGCAAGCGCATCGGTGCTAACGGCGCTTGCCAACAGGCGGATCGGCTGCGGCACAAGGTCGGCAGCGCGCTCGCTGGTGGTCAGGATTACAGCGGCTGCGCCATCTGCCTCTGGCGCCACATCGAACAGGTTGATCGGCTCCGCAACCAACGGCGCCGAGGCAAAGCGATCCGCCTTGATCAGGTTGCGGTACATGGCATTCGGATTCTTGCTGCCGTTGGCGTGCGCGTTCACGCTGAAATTGGCGAAATCCGCCACGCTCACGCCATACTGGCTCATATAGCGGCGCATCAGCATCGCCATGATCGCCACTGGCGTTGCGCCTTGCGCCGCCTCATACTCGCTATCCAGAAAGGTAGAGAGCGCTGCTGTGCGCTGGCTGCCCACAATGTCGGTCACCTTCTCCACACCTAGCACAAGCACCGTCTGCGCCGCGCCGCTGGCAACCATCAGCGCGCCTTGCCGCAATGCCAAGGCGCCGCTGGCGTCCGCGCCTTCCACGCGGAAGGCCTCAATGCCGCGCAGCCCTGCAAAGTCGGCAACCAACGCACCAAGGTGGTGCTGATCGCTGATCGCGCCGCTAAGTGCGTTGCCGATCACCAGCCCGTCCAGCGTTTCCGCTGGAATGCCCGCGTCCTGCACCGCCGCCTCAATTGCCTGAAGGCTCAAATGGCGCAGCGAAGTTTCCCAATGCTCACCGGTTGGTGTTTGCCCAAGCCCAATGATAGAGACGTTCTGCATCGTGTTTACTCCTAATTACTCGACGTGCAGCTTGTTGCGATAGCGCGTATAGACGGCGTAATCAATGGCGGTGCGGCGTGCGATGTAGGTGCGCGTTAGCGGCGCAAGGCGCTGCCGTTCAAGGATTTTATTGGTCACGGTGAGGTCAAAAGCATCCGAGCCGGCGCCGCTGCCATAGCTGACGCACAGAATGCGATCACCGGGCTTTGCCTCATCCAGCACGGCGCTCAAGCCAAGCAGGCACGAGCCAGCGTAGACGTTGCCAACCTCATTCGCCAGCAAGCCCGTTTTGATCTGCGCGTCGGTGAAGCCGAGCGATTTGGCAGCACGCTCTGGAAACTTCACGTTCGGCTGATGAAAGACGGCGTAGGTATAGTCGCTTGCCTGTGTACCCATCAGGCGCAGCAGCGCCTCCGCCGCTTGCTGTGTATGCGCGAAGTAGGCAGGTTCGCCGGTGAAGCGGTCGCCGTGCGAGGGATATTTAACCTCAGCGCGCCGCCAGAAATCCGGCGTATCGGTCACGTAGCTGTACGAGCCGTTGAAGATGGCGATGGCATTGTCTGCCGCACCAACGATGTAGGCTGCGCCGCCACTGGCTGCTGTGTACTCAAGCGCGTCGCCAGGGCGCCCTTGCGCCGTGTCCATGCCGATGCTCATGGCGTAAGCTGCCATACCGCTGCCCACAAAGCCGATGGAGGCTTGTAGCGCTTCCGAGCCAGCTTTGCAGGCAAACTCCCAGTCAGCAGCCTGCACGCCCGGCACCGCACCGATTGCCTCCGCCACAATGGTGCTGGTCGGTTTCACCGCGTAAGGGTGGCTCTCCGAGCCGACCCACACAGCGCGTAGCGCAGTCGGTGTAATCTGGGCGCGAGCTAGAGCATTGCGCGCTGCCTCAATCGCCATCGTGATCACATCCTCATCCAGCCCGGCAACTGCCTTCTCTTTGACAGGTGAGCCGCCAAGCCCGTTCGTCCAGACGCGGGCAACTTCGCTCCCCGCCAAGCGATAGCGCGGCACATAGGCGCCATAGCCAATGATGCCAACAGGCTGTGAGGGTTTTAGCACGCCACGCGGATCAAAAGTGTTGGGTGTTCCATTTGTCATGTGTGTTACTCCACTGTTGTGTTAAGCGAGTCCATCGAACAAATCAGCGATGGACAAGGAAAATTCGGGCAAAAGATCGCCTGCGCGTAAAGTTTGCCCTTTATCAAAGGACTCGACGCGCAGCGCGCCATCAGGCTGTGCCTGCCAAACGTCTACGATTTGCTCATCAGGATAAACAATCCACACGAACTGCCCGCCGTGCGCCAGA
>DAOTVQ010000010.1:0-28795 GCA_034436355.1 Anaerolineae bacterium | reverse complement strand
GCGCGCACGGATCGTAGGGCAGCGGCGTCCGCGTGGGCTGTGGTGTGCTGTGACTGTCGCGTGGGAGGAAGGTCGGTGCGACGTTCGGCGTCGAGCAGGGATCGTCGGCTTGGGCGGCAATCGGTGCGCCTGCCTGCATTAGCAACGGAATTACCCCATCGTTAGCAACATTAAGAGAATGCTAAATGCAACTGGTAGCCGTCTGTGCATGGTGGCGCGCCTACTTTCTAAAAACTGCACCCACTAACGAGCATACACCGCTTGCCAAAACCTGTCAACCCACCGTAGGGCGAGCGTATAGCAAGCGCCCATCACGCCACCTGGAAGTGTCCCTTGTCTCCACAGCTATAATCTCCATCACCTTCTACAGCCCTAGAAGTGTACAAAATAGCCGTTAACCGCTACAATATAGGTACGCACAGACCCTTTTCCAATGGGATATCCATGTTTGATAAGCTGAATGGTATTGAAGCACGCTATCAAGAGATTGAACGCTTGTTGGCGGATAATGCAATCTTGAGTGACTACAATAAAGTGACCGCCCTTGCCCAAGAGCGCGCCGAACTTGTGCCAATTGTAGATGCCTATCGCCTTTATCAGCGCGCCAAGCAGCAGCGCATTGAGGTGCAGAGCATGTGGGAGGCAGAGCGCGATCCCGAACTGCGTGCCATGGCGCGTGAAGAATTAGAGCGCCTTGAGGCACAGATCGAGGAGCTAGAGGCGGAGTTAACGCGCCTGCTGCTGCCTAAAGACCCACGCGATGATAAGAACGTGATCCTAGAAATCCGTTCTGGCACGGGTGGTGATGAGGCGGGGCTCTTCGCCGCCGACCTACTCCGCATGTATATGCGCTACGCAGAGAGCCAGCGTTGGGAAACTGAGATCATGAGTGCTAATGAGTCGGGCATTGGCGGTTATAGTACAGTGACGGTCTTTGTCAAAGGGCGCGGCGCCTTTTCCCGCCTGAAATATGAGTCCGGCGTGCATCGGGTGCAGCGCGTGCCAGCCACCGAGAGTCAAGGGCGCATTCACACTTCCACCGCAACGGTAGCGGTGCTGGCTGAAATGGATGAGGTGGATGTGCATATTGATCCCAAAGACGTGATTCTTGAGGTGCGTCGTTCACAAGGGGCGGGCGGGCAATCCGTCAACACCACCGACTCAGCAGTGCGCCTGACGCATGTGCCAACCGGCATTGTGGTGGATGTGCAAGATGAGCGCAAGCAGCTTCAAAATCGCATTAAGGCGATGAACATTTTGCGGGCGCGCCTGTACGAGATGGAAGTGGAACGCCAACGGCTAGAGCAAGAATCCACGCGGCGCAGCCAAGTTGGCAGCGGCGAGCGCAGCGAGAAAATCCGCACCTATAACTATCCGCAAAACCGTGTCACCGATCATCGCATCGGCAAGACGATATACAACCTAACTGCTTTCATGGATGGTGATATTGACGATTTTATAGACGAACTTGCCCTGCGTGAGCAGGCAGAGAAACTTGGCATGGGCGCTCAGCCTGTCAGCGCCGCTGACGATGAATGATCCAGCGGCAGCACGCACCATAGCGGCAGCACTAACCGCCGCAACGGGCATTCTGATGGGTCACAGCGGTGCGCCACGCCTAGACGCGCAGTTGATCCTTGCCCATTTGCTCAATGTGAGCCGCGAACACTTAATCGCACATGATGAGGCAGCGCTGAGCACTGAGCAAGCGGCTGCTTACGCAAAACTGGTTGGTTTACGGGCGCGTGGGATGCCCATTGCCTATATCTTGGGCAAGCGCGCCTTTTTTGAGCGTGAGTTTACAGTCACATCGCACGTCCTGATTCCGCGCCCTGAAACAGAACTGATTGTCGAGAAGGCAATCGCATGGGTGCAAGCGCAAGGCAGGCAGTCTGATCCGCTCCTGCGCGTGGTGGATGTTGGCACGGGTAGCGGCGTGATCGCGCTCAGTTTGGCGGCGCGCTTGCCTGCGGCGCGGGTGCTGGCAACTGACCTTTCGGCGGCGGCGTTGCAGGTAGCACAGCACAATGGGCGTGATTTGCGGAATGTACGCTTTATGCAGGGCGATTTGTTGGCAGGCATTGGCGGTCAGTTCGACGTGATGTGCGCCAACCTGCCCTACATTGCCACAGCAGAGCTAGACGTGCTGGAAGTTGCCAAGTTTGAGCCAGCCATCGCCCTAGATGGCGGTAACGACGGCTTGGCATTGATACGGCGCTTGCTGCAACAAGCGCCAAGCCGTTTGGCAAAGCCCAGCATCCTGCTGCTGGAAATTGGTGCCGATCAGGGCGACGCCGCACTCGCTGCCGCGCACGCCGCCTTCCCACAGGGCGCGCAGATCAGTTTGCATCAAGATGGCGCCGCCCTAGACCGCGTGTTGCAAGTGCTGCTCTAGCGCTGCACCAACGTTGTGCCGCTGGCGCGGTGCTGTGGTGCATTCTTCACATGCACAGCAAGTTCGCCATCCAGATAGGGCGTCTGCTCTAAAATCTCAAGCTGTTCTGCCTCGCTCAGCAAGCGCCAGCCCATGTGATACAGCACATTGTTAAAGCCATCATACTTAAAGCGGCGATTCATCCAGCCATAGGATGGATCGTTATAGACAAGGTTGAAGATGATCGCATCCTCACGCGGGCGGAATTCCTCATGAACCAACCAAATTGGTGCGAGTTCGCCAAGCGTTTCGCGCACCTTTGCATCACGCTGTGCGGTGATTTGCTCCTGAGTAGAAGGCATTGTCTAACATCCTCAACAGGCTTGTGGATTGCATTCTTCGATATTGTAGCCTATTCTAGAGGTGTGAGGTAGATTGTCAAGCATGGGGAAGCCCAAAAGGCAGAGCAATGCGGACAGTTACACATGATCGAGCTAAACCCCGCCACTCACATGACGCGATTGTTGTGTGTAGGTTTTTCCTATGGTTTTCGAGAGGGCTTCCCTCTGCTTACCCTTTCTTCATTTTTGAAATGAGTTCTAACCTTGTCCAAGCCGTCACCAGCACGATGGCAGTCGGCGCTTTCCTGCATGAGGAAAGCGCCAGCCTCACTGATACACAACCATGAGGGCGGAATCGGCGCATAGGCTCAGGCGGCTGTGCGCTACGTTAAGTGCCTTTTAGGGGTTACCTAAGGTTGCCCGTGCTGCACTAATGACCGCCTCAGCAGTCAAACCGAGTTCTTTGAAGATCACCTCTTGCGGCGCCGAGGCGCCGAAACGCTCCAGCGCGATGATCTTGCCCGCTGCGCCTACGTAGCGGTGCCAACCGAACGGCACGCCTGCCTCAATCGCCACCCGCGCCGTGATGCTACTTGGCAGCACCGACTCCTTGTAGGCGGCGTCTTGCACCTCGAACAGCTCAAACGAGGGCATACTCACTGCACGCGCACGGATGCCCGCCTCGTTGAGCGCCTTGTGTGCCGCCATGATCAGGCTGACCTCCGAGCCGCTGGCGATCAGGATCACCTCTGGTGTGCCGC
The DNA here is from genome assembly GCA_034436355.1 of Anaerolineae bacterium. Classification (GTDB taxonomy): domain Bacteria; phylum Chloroflexota; class Anaerolineae; order Aggregatilineales; family UBA2796; genus CP2-2F. The sequence continues at coordinate 25,319 of DAOTVQ010000010.1, read as the reverse complement.
CAACTGCTTCTGCCTTGATATATGCCCCACGTGCAACGCCTTCGCGCACACCATCAGGTGCATAAACAGGCAGCTTTTGGCGGGTGAAGACAAGCACCGTCGGCAGCTTATTTAGCATGGCAACGCGCCACGCTGCGCTGGTCTCGTTAGCGTCCGCAGGGCGGATGACCGTCAGGTGCGGAATGGCGCGCAGTGCCGCGAGGTGTTCAATGGGCTGGTGCGTGGGACCGTCCTCACCAACGCCGATGCTATCGTGGGTGAAGATGAAGATCGGCGCAATCTCCATGATTGCCGCCAACCGAATGGCAGGGCGCATGTAGTCGCTAAAGGTCATGAAGGTAGCGGTATAAGGTTTGCGAATGCCGCCATGCAGTGCCATACCGTTAATGGCGGCGCCCATTGCATGTTCACGCACACCAAATTGCAGGTTGCGCGCCACCCGATCCGCTGCGCTGAACAGTGGGCTGCCATTGATCAAGGTTTTGGTGCTGCTGCTCAGGTCAGCATCGCCGCCGATCATGGTTGGCAAGTGTTTGGCAATGGCATTGAGCGCCGCACCGTTAGCATCGCGGGTTGCCATCGGTTTAGCATCCGCACCATAGACAGGCAGATCGGCATCCCAACCGTTGGGCAGTGCCTCAGCGTGTGCTTGTTCCCACAGCTGGGCAAGTTCAGGATATTGGGTAGCCCATGCCGTAAAGAGCGCCTTCCACTCTGCCTCAAAGTGTGCGCCGTGTTCGAGCGCCTCGCGGAAGTGTTCAAGCGCCTCGCCAGGGATAGTGAACGGCTCACTTGCCGTCCAGCCCAGCGCTTGTTTGGTCAAGCGCACCTCTTCTTCACCAAGTGGCTCGCCGTGTGCTTTGTGTGTGCCTTGCTTATTAGGGCTGCCGTAGCCGATCACCGTCCGCACAGCGATGAGGCTTGGGCGCGTCTGATCGGCGGTGGCTGTCTCAATTGCCTGTGCGATGGCGGCGAGATCATTGCCATCAGCAACACTGAGCGTCTGCCAGCCGTAGGCGGCGAAGCGCGCTGGCACATCCTCAGTGAAGGCAGCGGCAGTGCTGTTAGAGAGCATCACTTTGTTATCGTCATACAACACGATCAGCTTACCCAACTTCAAATGCCCCGCCAGCGAAGCCGCCTCCGCCGACACGCCTTCCATCAGATCGCCATCACCTGCCAGCACATAGGTGTAATGATCGACGATGGGAAAATCAGGGCGGTTGAAGGTCGCAGCAAGGAACGCCTCTGCGATTGCCATGCCAACGGCGTTGGCAAAGCCCTGCCCAAGCGGACCGGTTGTCGTCTCGACACCTGCTGTGAGGTGTACCTCAGGATGTCCGGGCGTTTGGCTGCCCCACTGCCGAAAATTCTTGATTTCCTCCAGCGAAAGGTCGTAGCCCGTCAGGTGCAGCAAGGCATACAGGAGCATGGAGCCATGCCCGGCGGAGAGGACGAACCGATCACGATTTACCCATTTTGGGTTGCGCGGATTGTGGCGCAGGTAGCGCGTCCAGAGCGTATACGCCATAGGCGCAGCGCCAAGCGGCAAGCCGGGATGCCCTGAATTTGCCTTTTGGACAGCATCTACTGCCAAAAAGCGGATTGTATTGACAGCCAGTGTTTCTAGGGAAGCGGTTGTTTCCGTCATGAATAGTGAATCCTTTCAATTCATTCCGACGCGCAAGAGCGCGCATTGGGCAAAGCACGGCATTTCACAGCGGACGCCTCATGTGTGCGTCCGCTAGAAGGGTAATCGGCTAGTTGCCCGCACCTGATGGAATAGCAGTGGCAGGCAAGGCGATGGTCGGCTGCCCAACGGGTGCCGCAGGCGCAGTTGCCTGCGGTGCTGCTGCACAGCGGAAACCAATGGAGAGGCGCGGATCGAGTGGGTCTTGGTCGCCGCGGTGGACGGTGCGCGCAAAGAGTGGCAGCGCGTCCCAATGTCCGCCGCGATGCACCTTCAGCGTGCCAGAGGGTGGTCCTTGTGGATCGATCACGCCGGGGTTGGTTGCTTGTTCGCCATAGTAAGTGGCACCATACCAATCCTGCACCCACTCGGCAACATTGCCAGCAAGGTTATAGATTCCATCAGCGCTAATACCGTTAGGGAAGGCGTTGACAGCCTCAGGTCCGAGCATGTTTTGCGGGCGTGAAGTGCGGGCGCGAGTAGCATCCCAAGCATTGCCCCACGGATATAAGCGTCCATCAGGGCGGCGTGCCGCATATTCCCATTCTGCCTCTGTGGGCAAGCGCCGCCCAATGGACTTGCAATAAGCGTCAGCGCCATACCAGGTGACATAGGCTACCGGACGGTCAATATACAATTCAGAGCCGATTGAATAGCGCGTGCCATCAAAACGAATGAAGCTGTTGGGACGTTCGCCTGTGCCTTGCCCTGCCACAGCCGCACAAGGCTGACCGCCACAGCCGTTCAGGTGGCTGCGTGGACCGAGCGCATTTAGAAAGTCTACATACTGCCGATAGGAGACTTCATAGCGCTCTAGGGAAAAGCTATTCACGGTGACGCTGTGTGGCGGAAAAGAGTCGGTGGTCAGCCCAATATCGCAGCCGGTGCCGCCGTCACGGTCGCGGCAGTCGTCAATGGCACGGGTTGCCTCTGCCAAATCCGTCCCCATGCTGAAAGTGCCGCCGGGAATAGTCACCAATTCGGTGGGCAAAAAGGCGCTGGCGCTGGTCGGCACGATAGCAGGCAGCGTTACACCGACGACGGGCGGCGCTACGCCGGGCGCAAAATCAGTTGCGATAGGCGTAGTAATCAAGATGCCCGCGCTGGTGGGGGTAGCAATTGGCGAAATGCCGCCTGATGGCGTGGGTTGCACTGCAATGTAAGGCGTGATAGTTGGCGGACCGCTGACGATGGGCGGCACGGGCGTCTCAGCCACGGCTTGTGTCGGCGGCACATCGGGCGTTACCACGACGATGCGAGTCACTTCACGCTCAATAATGGTCGGCGTGATGTTCGGCGCAAATGCCACGCCCTGCCCGGGAATATTGATTGCCAGCAGGTTGGCGGCATAGGCAGCCAAACAAAAGACGCTGGCGCAGCCCAAGCCCAACACAATCCCAATCATCAACCACTGCCAGCTACTGTCGCGTGTGCGTCCGCGCAGCGCGCTAGGTTCACGTTTCATAATCTTCTGAGGTTCCTTAGCTTACAAGCGCTAACCGAAGTTAGCATTGTTTACCAATGCGCTGAGGAGATTACCCAAAATAGGGCGTTTTGCCAAAGCAAAGGCGCTTTTAGCGGCATAGCTGCAAACCCTTGCGACTATGCGTAAGGCAGTGTAGACTTTGCCCGCGTTGGGCAAAAAAGCTGCAATGTGCGAAACTATGCAACTTTTTTCAGCGTAATGGGTTTTAGTTTGCTAGTTCGGCTTGATCCATATTAGAAGGGTAGTTGGCTTGTGACTGTTGTACCACTCATTAGGCAAAAAACGCGGGGCATTCTGCGGTTGACGCGCTGGAAAGAATACGTAACCTACGTTACGCCACTAACCGCCTTCGGTGCAATGCTGGCGCTGCGTGCCAGCGGCGAAGCACTGGATTGGCGGCTGTTGATCGCTATTGCAGCCAACACTCTGGTGGTTGCCTATGCCTTCATGATTAACGACATTGTGGACGCGCCAGATGACGCCCTTGAAGCAGAACGCGCCGCCCGTAACCCAGTCACCAGTGGCGAGATCAGCATTTTGGAAGGCTGGTTCGTCTCAGGCTTGGTGGCAATTGCCGCGATGTTGCTCTATGCAATGCTTGGCTTGCCTGCACTGATCACCGGCGGTATTACGCTTGCTCTCTCGCATTTCTACTCGTGGAAACCTGTTCGCTTGAAGGCTTACCCTGTGACGGATATTGTCTCGCATTCGCTGATGCTCAGCGGCTTGCTGCTGGTGGTTGGCTACTTCTGCTACCACAGTGATCTGGGTGCGGTATGGTCAATCGTGCTGGCGATGACACTCGTCTCTAGCTATGGGCAGCTTTACAACCAAATGCGTGATTACGACATGGATCGTGCGGCGGGTTTATACAACACAACGATCATGTTTGGCAAGCGCATCACCTACGTGCTGATGTATGCAGCGCTCATCGCAGCCGCAGCCTTACTCATCTATGCATTGCTCATCGGGCTTATCCCATTGTGGATCATCGGCATTGTGGTGATCAGCATCCCTTTGATCTACCTATTCCGCAGCCGCGCCGATGCACGCGGCGGCACGGCTGCCGATATTAGCGGCAGTGTGCAGCTTCAGGTGTTAATGGCAGCCAATTGTGCAGTCATCATATGGATGATTGCTCAAACACTTGGCTTCTAAACAGCACAACCTATGGATAATCAACGGGGACGCTTTGCGGCGTCCCTGTTTGTTTACTTCTGCTTATGCAGCACTACAAAATGCGATAAACCGAAGACGCGCAGCGGCGTATTTTCTGCCACATACAGGACAGCGCGGATGATTCTGGCAAGGTTGGGTGCGCGGCGTGCGATGTTATCGTAGCCGCCGAAGATGCGTGTGTGTTTCACCACACGCACAGGCAAGCCTTCAAAAAGCCGCCGCACACCACGCGCTGTATAGGCGCGCACGTGTGGCGCCAGCCGATTCCGCAGCACATTCGGCAAGTAGTTGATCAGCGGCGTGTTGCCGAAGTGATACTTGCCGCGCCAATAATGCCCATGCGTCTCAAAGGGGTACCAACGGTTTGGGCAGAAGACGATGATCACACCGCTGGGCTTGGTCACACGCACCATCTCACGCGCTGCGGCGCGATCATCTTGCACATGCTCTAGCACCTCGTTGGAAAGCACCATATCGAAGGTATTTGCAGGATAGGGCAGGTGTTCCGCCGCTGCGATCAGGGCGCGTGGCGTTTGGCGCTGTGCGGCGGCAACGCGCTCTGGCTCAACGTCCATCGCTTCCACATGCGCGTTAAAGCGCCGCCCGATCTGTGCGGCATAACTGCCTACGCCGCAGCCATCCACTAAGACGGTAGCACCTTGCAAGTGTGCTGCCGCCGCGATCATCTGTAAGCGGCGTTCTTGCCCACTGCGCCACACATAGCTTGGTTCGCCGCGCAAGGCGGCAAGTTCGGAAGGCGGCACGGCTACTGCAATATCACAGACGACTCGCTGCTTTGGCGCAGGGCTGCCTCTGCGGCACGCCCAAACAGACGGCTCATAAAGTAGACAAACAAGCCGAGCGGCGCGATGAACAGCGTCAATACCAAAATCAGGCGCGTGGATTTGTTGCGTTTCAACCCATCGCTGTAAATCCAATAGCCAACGGCTGTATCCACCGCCCAAATGTGCAGCCAAATGACCAGTGCAATGGCAGGATCAGCCAACAGCGTGGCGAAGCCTGTTGGCGAGCTAAAATCAAGCTGAATGCGCCCAATGCCACCCACCAATGCGCCAAAGAGTGCCAACACATACATGCCGCCTAGCACCAGAATGCCCCCGTAGCTCTCCATCGCTTGTTGGGCAAGGCGCTGGCGTGGAAAGAGGATCATCAATGCCCAAAAAGGCACTGCAACCAAAACAGCCAAAATGTAGAGCAGATTTAGCATGAAGCAGTCTCCGTGTGGAAGTGCGGTTAACCTTGCTGCCAATTATGCCCACAACGCACCGTTTTGGCGATTCGGCGCGTTGTGGGAAGCCGTTGCCGCGCTGTACTCTACTCGACTTCGACCGCCATAGCAACCGCTTCCCCGCCGCCCAAGCATAAGGCTGCCACACCGCGCTTCAACCCGCGATCTTTCAGGGCGTAGATCAAGGTCAGCAGCACCCGCGCACCACTCGCACCAATCGGATGCCCCAGTGCAATGGCACCGCCGTTCACATTCAGCTTGTGCATGGGCAGTTCGTAGCCCTCACGCGCCAAACCGCGCACATCAGCCAGCACTTGTGCCGCAAACGCCTCGTTGATCTCGAACAGGTCTACCTCTGCCATTTGCCAGCCCGCTCGCTGAAGCGCAATCGGGATTGCCTTGACCGGCGCGTAGAAAATCCAGCGCGGATCAAGGGCTGCCTGCCCATAGCCCACAATGCGTGCCAACGGCTGCGCGCCGTGCTGATCGGCAAAATCACGGCGCGCCACCACAAGGGCAGCCGCGCCATCGTTCAAGCCGGGGGCATTCCCCGCCGTCACGCGCCCATTCGGATCAAAAGCGGGCTTTAGCTTGGCAAGCCCTTCTAAAGTTGTGTCGGCACGGATCGGCTCATCCCGATCCATGATCAGATCACCTTTCTTATCTTTGAGCGTGATCGGCGCGATCTCATGCTTAAATTTGCCTGCTTCGGTGGCGGCTGCCGCTTTTTGATGGCTGCTCAGGGCGAACTCATCCATTTCTTCGCGGCTCACCTCAAGTTGGTTGGCAATGAACTCGGCGGCGCTGCCCATGATCTGATTAGTCATGGAGCAGAACAGACCATCGAATTGCAGGCTGTCTTTCAGCTCCACATGCCCATAGCGTGCGCCGCTGCGCGCTGCCATATCAAGGTAAGGTGCATTGCTCATGCTCTCTGTGCCGCCCGCCACATAGGCGCTGCCATCATCGGCTTTGATGGCGCTGGCAGCCAGCATGACCGCTTTCAGGCTGCTGCCGCACGCTTTGTTCACTGCCGTGCCGCTAACGCGCTCTGGTAAGCCCGCCCCAACCCAGATTTGGCGCGGCACAGCTTGCCCTGAACCGGCTGGCACCACCTGCCCAAAGATCACCTCGCTGATCGACTCCGCGGGCAACCCGCTGCGTTGTATGGCTGCGCTCACCGCCATGCTGCCAAGCTGAACTGCGCTGAAAGGCTTCAGTGCGCCTAAGAATTTCCCTTGTGGCAGGCGTGCGCCGCCCACGATCACAACATCTGTTGCGTGTTTACCATTAGTTGCCATAACTTTTTACGTCCTTTTAGAAAAACTAGCCGCCGTTGGGCGATTGCCATGCTTCACGCAGTTTGCGCCAAGTCTGATCCAGTTCGTCGGGAATGACCCGTGTGCTGCCCACCACCGACATAAAGTTGGTATCGCCTGCCCAACGTGGCACCACATGCAGGTGAAAATGCCCTGCCACGCCGGCGCCGGCTGCCTCTCCCAAGTTGGCGCCCACATTAAAGGCTTGCGGATTATAAACGCGCCGCAGGGCTGCAATTGCCGCATTAGTGGTTAGCATCAAGTCGGTGAGTGCATCGGTTGCCATGTTTTCGATGCTGGCGACGTGCGCGTAAGGGATGATCATCAAATGACCATTGTTATATGGGTAGAGGTTCAGCGTAACGTAGACATGCGCCGAGCGGTAAACGATGTGTTCGGCAGCGTCATCCGCGCCGATTTTGGCACAAAAGATGCAGTCCACTTCGGGCTTCTTCTTTTCTCCACTCAGGTAGCTGTAGCGCCACGGCGTGAATAAGTGGTCAAAATTGGTCATAGGGTAGCCGTGCGGCAAAACTTTTCAAGCGCCATCCACGCGCCCATTTTAACCGTTTTGGGTGGCGTATTCAATGGGCAAGCGTCATAATTACAGGCTATGACTAACAAACCTTTACGCACACTCTCACCTGTTGAACGGCTTTTTTTCGCGCTTGCCGTGATCGCGCTGCTGCTGCTGCCGCTGATCGCCTTCCTGATCGTGAGCAATCAGGGTGCGCCATACATCACTTTGTCGGTCTATGCTGATGAGTCGCTGCGCGAATCACTTAGCGCATTGGCACAGGCTTTCGAGGCGGAACAACCAACTATCCGCGTGGAACTGCGCTTTATGAGCGCCGCCGAAGTTGTGCGGCAAGCAGAGCGTGGCGTGCCAATTGACGTGCTGATCCTGACCACTGAACGGCGCATCACAACGCTTGCCCGCCAGCCTGAAAGCGCGGCGCAATTTATGCAATTTCTCCAAGATCGCCTGCCTTAACGGCTAATAAAAAACTTGTAAAGAGATTATATAAACAGCATATAGAAGCACACACGAGAAGGGCGTTTTTGCGCGTTACAGTTGCCTCAGATTCTACGTTGGGCTTACAATCAGCGAGCGGAGTTCGGAGCAAGGTGGGAGCGTTTAGGAATGGCAAACGCAGCAAAAATTCAAGCGGACTACGCACAGCTTAAGGACATAGCGGGGCAGTTTGCCCAACATGGAGATCGCACCCTAGCACTGGGACGGCAAGTTTACGGGTGTATGTCGCAGTTGAAAGACGGCGGCTGGCGCGGTGTGGGAGCGGATCGCTTTTATGCCGAGATGGATGATCAAGTGCTACCCGCCTTAGAGCGCCTAATGAAAGCGCTGAACACAGGCGGCGCACAAACAGAGCGCGTAGCACAGTTGCTGGCAGCCGCCGAAGAAGAAGCAGGGCGGCTTTTCTTTGGTGGTGAGGCAGGCAGCGCAATCGCGCCATCCGGGCTTTCGGCAGAGGCGATTGGCACTATCGTGGGCGGCATCTTTGGCGGATCGGCTGGGGCAGCGATTGGTGGTGCCATTGGCAGAGCGATTAGCAACGGCACACTCAGCGGCTCGCTTGGCTTAAAGGTCACACCCGAAGGCAAGCCACTCTTCCCACTCAAAATGTTCAAAAACTACATCGGGCGCAACCCAGTGGAATATGTGGGCGCTGATGGGAAGACCTATAAGCGTGAGTTCAAATTTGGCTCAGATTTCAGCAAGCGGCACATGTTGGGCGAATACAAAAATGGGGCAGATAAAAAGTTCATTAACCGCAGCGTTGACGGCAAAATCGTCTTAGCGGGCGGCGATTTGTGGCACGAAAAAGGCGCGCTGGCGCGGGGCGATCTACAATTCAAATCGGGTGATTTCAAGGGCAGCGGCTATGGCGAGTTGATGAGTTACGACACCGCCGCTAAGTGGGAAGCCTCTGTTGGGCGCGACGGCGTGAAGGTTGGCGCCTCCGGCTATGCAGGTGCGTACTTAGCGCGTGTCGGTGCGACCGCTGAGTATGGTGGTTTGCAAGCGGCGGGGCAGGCATATCTCGGCGCACAAGTGCAGGGTGAAGTTGGCGCTGTGCTGCGTCCAGGGCAAGCATATGTGGGTGCCGGTGGCGAGGCATTTATCGGCGGCAAAGCCGAAGGTAACGTCAAATACACCCATCAGGTCATGGACGGCTTGAAGGTGAGCGGTGGCGTCGGCGGCTATGTGAGCTACGGGGCAGGCGTTCAAGCTGATTTTAAGGCGGGCTATGATGATGGCAAGATCAAGTTTGGGGGTGCCTTCGGCGCGACATGGGGCGTGGGCGCGGGCGTCAAATTTGACTTTACGGTAGACGCTAAAGGTCTGGTGGATAAAGGCGTGCAATCAGTGCAAAACGCTGGGCGTAACATCGTTGATTTCGGCAGAGGTGCCGTTGATATTGTCCGTTTCCTGTTCTAATTGCTACAGTCAGCAGGGCGGAGGGTTTCCGCCCTGTTTTGTGTTCTGTAGCGCTGCTTAATCTAATAAAATTTGAGCAGGGCTACAGGGTTTTATCTGTGGGTTCGATCCCTATACTTCGTCTCTTGAAATGCTTTCTAAGGAGCCTATCCCTTGTCTACGCCAATGTGGGTCAATTTTCAAGGTCCGATTTTCTCTCTGCGTGTGCCATCTAATTGGTTCGTGAATGCCACGCCTGAAATTCAGGCGATGATTGTTGAACCGCCGCGCGGCGAGAATCAACTGCGCTCTAATCTAATTATCACGCTGCAAGCCGTGCAGCCTGATGTGACTGTAGATGCTGTGCTGCAAAATGCACGCCGCACCCAACAGCAGGAATACCCACGTTTTGCCCTGCAAGATGAAGGCATGGTTACTGGGCGTGCCGTCGAAGGGCGCTTTCAGTTCTACACCTGGTTTAACGAAGAGAGCAAGGTTGAAGTGCTGCAATCACAAACTTTCTACATCGCCAACGAAGTGCTGTTTACGCTGACCACAACCTGCGCCCTTGACCGTCAGGCTGAAGTGATGCCAATCCTCGCCGAGATGCTTGAGTCGTTCGTGATCGAAGTGAACTAAGTGCCGAACACATCAGCAAGGGCAGACTACTTGAACACTGCCCTTGCTGTGTGTATGGCTCGCCACGAAGCGCACTGCCAAAATCTAGTGTGTTCACCACCATCCCTCAAGAATATCCACCTACAATACCGCAATTGGCATTGGCTGTGGTAAACTTAGGCTAAGGTTGGTTTTGGTAAAGTGGCGCGCTTATGACCATCCACACAGCGCTGGTGACAGGTGCAAACGGCTTTATTGGATCGGCGCTCACCCGCGCCCTGCTGAAGCGCGGCACTGCGGTGCGGGCAGTCTGCCGCACACCGCACAAGGGCGCAAGGCTTGCCCAAGACGGTGCAGAGGTGGTGCGCGGTGATGTGCAAGATTTGCCACGCCTAACCAATCTTGCCAAGGGCTGTGATGCTTTTTTCCACGTAGCAGCCGTCATGGGCAGCGCTGCCTACACCTACAATGTGAATGTGCTAGGCGCTCAGAACGCTGCTGAGGCGGCGCACAAGGCAGGCGCGACGCGCTTCGTTCACGTTAGCACGGTGGCGGTCTATGGGTTTAACGTCACGGGCAGTGTAACTGAAGATCATCCGCAGCAGCCTTCCCTCAACGACTACTATTCAATCACCAAGATGCACGGTGAGCGCCTTGTGTGGGCATATGCGGCGCGCACAGGTTTGCCCACAACCGTCATTCGCCCAGCGTTCGTCTATGGCGAAGGCTCTACCTTTTGGTCGCAAGCGCTCTATGATTTGTGCGCTCGTTTCCCAATGCCATTGGTGGATGGTGGGCGCGGTCATGCACACCCGATCTACATTGAGGATGTCTGCGATCTGCTGATTCATGCGGCGGAACATCCGCAAGGGGTGGGTAACGCTTTTAATGCTGCGCCTGATCCTGCGCCGACGTGGGCAGAATTTTTGGGCTACTATGCGCGCATGGCAGGCAGGACGACCAGCTTTGAGCTGCCGCTGCCAGTGTTGAACGCCGCTGCACCACTCATCACGGCGCTGACGCGCTTACGCGGCACACCCTTTGACGTAGTGGGCTTTTTGCGTGTATGGGGACACCGCGCCACCTATAGCATGGCGCGTGCGGCAGACCTGCTCGGTTGGCAGTCAAGCACCAGCCTTGCAGAAGGAATGCGCCGCACAGAAACGTGGCTGCGGCGCAGCCGTCCACCTGAGTCTAGCGAATTGACGAACATGGTAATCAAGTAAGCAAGTGAGGGACTATGCTGCGCGTTTCGCCTTTTCACCACTTTTTTCGGCACACACGCGAACTGATCGCACTTTTAGCGCTCGGCATAGCGGCGTTGGCATGTAATCTTGGCGTTTCTACAGCACCCACACCGACGCCCTTTGTATTCATAACACCACCCGTAATCGTAGTGACTGCCACACCGACCATTAGCTTTGCCACCAACACACCGGCAGTCATCGCTCCGACTCAGTCGTTCTGCGTACCAAACACCTCTTGGCAAATTTACTTTGTGCGTGCTGGCGATACATTAGCAAATATTGCCTCACGCAGCGGCACGACAGTTGCCGCTTTGGTGCAGGCAAACTGCCTTGCCAACCCTGACGTGATCGTGGTTGGGCAAGGGCTGCGTGTGCCACGTCAGCCTGTCATTATCACGCCGACCAGCGCACAACCACCCACGCCGATTGGACCAAGCATCAGTGGCATTTCGCTTGACCCATCCATTCAACGCGGTGTTGGGCAGTTTCAAGTGGCGCCCGGCACGGTTACGTTGCGCGCTAACGGCGTGAGCGGTGCAGTGCGCGTCGTCTACTACCTACAGCAGATCGGTTCAGGTGCGCCCGTTGCTATCGGCGAAGGCACCAATCCGCAGAATGCTTTTGCTGTGCAGTGGTTGGTCACGGCGGGCAATCTAACTGCACAGCTATGGGCAGTGGCAATTGCCGCCAATAATCAGACAGCGGAAAGCCCTAAGTTGGTGGTTTTTTCAGAGGCGGGCTTTGCGCCAACCATCGGTACACTGACCATTACGCCAGCCCAGCCCGACTCAACCAACCCTGCCTTGCGCGTACTGCCCATTGGTCAGGTGCTGCTGACGGTGAACACAGCCAGCAACGCCACCAAAGTGCTGTTCTATTTTGTGGATGAGCGTCCTGGCAATGCGCCGATCTTGTTGGGTGAGGACACCAACTTTAACGACGGCATTGGCATCATCTTCAACACGACGCCCTTTGCCAGCGTGCCGCGTGGCTTGATTTGGGCGCAGGCGATCAATAGTCTTGGGCAATCGGCAACGACTGCCAGCAGCCCAGTTGTGATCCGTTAGGCAGCCACACCATGAGCGCTCTGCTGCTGGCAATTACCTTTGTGCTAGGCGGCAGCTTGCTGTGGTATCTGCTGATTGCGACGGAGGGCATCTATTTAGGGCGGCGCGTTGTAATTAGTTTGTATGATCTTTATGCACGCCGCTATGATAGCATTAAGCAATTCGACACCGAGTGGGAAGCGCTGACCTTAGGCACGCCGCTTGCCGAAGCACTCAGCCACCTGCCGCAGCCGCTGATCCTTGATGTGGCGACCGGCACAGCGCGCTTACCGCTTTTGCTGTGCCAAGCACCTAACTTTGATGGCACGCTGCTTGGTTTGGATTATAGCTGGCGGATGCTGCGTGTGGCAGCGGAAAAACTTGGCAAGACGCCGCGTGTGGCGCTGCTCTATCAGGATGCAACGCGCCTGCCCTTTGCTGATGAAACCTTTGATGCGGTTGCTTGCTTGGAGGCGCTTGAATTTCTGCCGAATCCGACTGCCACACTAACTGAGATTGTGCGTGTGGCGCGGGCAGGCGCACCGATCCTGCTCACCAATCGGCGAGGCTTCCATGCACGCCTGATGCCCGGCAAAATCCAACCAAGCGCGCAATTTGCGGCGTGGCTGCGGGAAAAAATCGGGTTGGTGCAGGTGGTGGTTGAGGCTTGGCAGATGGAGTATGACCTGATCTGGGCGATGAAAGCAGGAACGCCACCGAGTCGGCAGGTGCGGGCTTGGCAAGCAGCACTGTGCTGCCCCGCTTGCCAAAAGATCGGCTTTCGGGCGGATGCCTTAAGCGCACTCGTGTGCTTACATTGCGACAGGCACCTGCTCATCACAGCGGAAGGGATTGTCCGTTACGCAGATTAGTTGCAAATAGGTTAGGTGTGTGATGAGGCAAACTGATTGGGCGCGAGTGCTGCTGCGCTTTCCTATGCTCGATGCACGGCATCCCGTAGCGCTGCGCGATGCCCACTTTATGCCCAATGCCATGCCCCAGTGGGTGCGCCGCTTCACGAATTTCTGGGCGTTGGTTGGTTTTGCCGCGCTGATTCACGGCGGGTTGTTCTTTCTGGCGGTGTTGCTCTACCACATGCCCAACACAGCGCTTGTGCCGTTGATGGCACCCTTCTTGACGCCGTTTGGCACGCCGATCATCTTGGTGGTGTTGCACTCAGTGCTGTATTGGGCGCTGCTGATCGGCATCGCTAACCAGATGACTTATAGCTTTGGGCGCGAACTGGAGGCGCAGACATGGCGCGTGCTGCGCCTGACGCCTTATGTGGCAGACGAGTTGGCAATCACGAAGGTGCTGACAGTCGGTAGGGCGTGGTTTGGGTTGCTGCGCGTGCTATTTGCGCTGCGCTTTAGCGCTTTGCTGGCACTGCCCGTCGCCTTTGCCGCACAACGCAACCGTGAGATCAGCCTGATTGGCGGGTTTGATCTGCTCAGTGTGCTTATGTTCCTGCTGCAACCTTTCACAGAGGCATTCATGGTGGCGGGTATCAGCCTGCTGATCGCGGTCTTGGTGCAACAAGCGCTCTGGGCAAAGCTGTATGCTTACATAGCCTTAGGGCTGGGCGTGTGCGGTTTGAATGCGCTGTGTAGCCTGTGGCTCACCTTCAATTCGCCGATTGGTGTGCTGGCAAGCCTGTTGGTGCCATTTGGGCATTGGACTCCGTTAGTGGTGGCAGCCTTCCCGCCATCGGCTGCGGCTGTTTATGCACAGCAGACGGCGGTTCTGGCGCTGACCGTGATCGGCTTGCCTGCGCTGATAGGCGGCACAGCCTTTGTCATTGGTGTGCGGCGGCTGCGGCAGATCACCTAGCCTACCAGTGCCAGGTGCCTTGCGCGCCCTTGAACGGTCCGACAATATCGCTCGTGATCCAACCGCCGTAGAAATCGCCCGCTTGGGCTTGTACTTGCTCATCATTCACATAGCAGGCGTCCATGCGGCTGGCATAAAAGGCAACATAGTCCTTGAGTGCGGCATAAGCAGCGTTCGGGGCGCTATAGTACCATGCGGCGGCAGGGGCGCGCTTTTCGCCGACGCTGACGGTGTAGTAAGATGCTGCACCTTTGTATTCGCAGAAAGTGCGGCGGTCAATCGGCTGCAAATACTGCATTTGAATATCTTGCGGTGGGATGTAGTAGGTGGGCGGATGGCTGGTCTCTAGGATGCGTAGGGCGCGGCGCGTTTCAGCGATGAGGACGCCGCCGAACACGACGCGAATGTGTTTTTCAGTTGGCTCTAAGCGCGGCGGGCGCGGATAGTCCCAGACGGATTCCTGACCAGGGGCGGGCGGTATGCGCTGTTGCTTCATCTGAACTATACCTCACGAGTCATTTACCGAGCTGCCACAGATTTTAGCAAACAGCTTTGCTGTGCTTTCTGTTTTAAGGCAAATCTAATGTGTGCTGAGCAAAATTTACCCTTCGGTCAATTTGCATTAGCCTATTTTGCAGAGAAGGGGTATAATCAGATTAATTAATGAAAGCCTTCACAATATCCGCGTAAATAGTTATAACGGAGTGCCTGAATAGCCGTGAAGCTCAATCGGTTTGCGATCTACCTCATTGTGGGCGCGGTCTTCATTGCGATAGGTGTGTTTGTCGGGCTAACTGCTCGCGTCTTTCCTGTTGCCGCTTCCGCCGAAGCCGCCGCTGTGGACTCGCTCTTTAACTTCATGCTCGCCATTGCTGTGGTGGTCTTCCTGATTGTGGAAGGCGGCATCATCTACTCGATCATCCGCTTCCGCCGCCGTGCAGGCGATGAGACGGACGGTGCGCCCATTCATGGCAACACAGCACTTGAAATCACTTGGACTGCCATCCCTGCCGTGATTGTGTTCGTCCTCTCGATCTATTCGTATCAGGTCTATGTGACTATTCGCAACCCTGAGCCGAAAGATAATGAAGTGCGCGTCGGCGTGATAGGGCAGCAATTCGCCTGGAAATTTACCTACGAGATGCCCGAAGATGGCGATCCCGAAGTGACGCCTGAACTGCGCGAGAAAATCCAGCAGTACATGCTCGATTCAACGCTCTACTTGCCCTTGAACCGCCCTGTGCGCGCTATCATCGAATCGCAAGATGTGATCCACTCCTTCTATATTCCCGAATTTCGCATCAAGCAGGATGCCACGCCCGGACGGGTAACGGAAGCCTACTTCACGCCGATTGAGAAGGGCGAGTGGTGGGTGGTTTGCGCGGAACTGTGTGGCGTCGGTCATGCTGCCATGTCGCAGATCAACAAAGTGGTCGTCATCGAGCAGAATGAATTTGATGACTACATCGCCACCCTTTACGCAAAGGCGAAAGAAACCGCCAGCGATCCACGCTCGCCGGAAGTTGGCAGGCAACTTATTGTGAACAAATATGCGTGCGGCGCTTGCCACATTTTGGATGATGTCGGGTTGGCGGGCAACATCGGTCCGAGCCTGAATGGCATTGCAACACGCGCTGAAGGTCACGCTGAACGCGGTGAAGGCTTGGTGGGTGGCACAGATGCAGCCGCTTACATTCGCGGCTCGATTGTCAATCCAAACCTGTATCTTGTGCCTGGCTATGCAGCAGGCATTATGCCTCAGAATTATGGTAATCCAAACGTGATGAGCGAAGATGACCTTGAGGCAATCGTTAACTATTTGTTGACCATCAAAGATGAATAACTCACAACAGATGGCGGGAACAAGAGAGGCGTTAAATTATGGCAACCACAGTTAAACCAACAGCCGCCGCAGTCCCTAAGCCGCGTGGCATTGGTAAATACCTTGTGTGGAGTATTGATCACAAGGTCATCGGCATTCAGTATATCGTCACCTCTTTTTTCTTCTTTCTTGTGGGCGGCTTGCTGGCAGAGCTCATCCGCATTGAGCTGCTGACGCCCGCCGCCAGCCTGATGGTGGATGGTGGCGCTTATAACACACTGTTCACCATGCACGGCACGATCATGATCTTCTTGTTCGTTGTGCCGATGTTGGCGGGCTTTGGCAACTACCTTGTGCCGCTGATGCTTGGGCAGAAGGATATGGCGTTCCCATGGCTGAACGCGCTCGCCTTCTGGATGCTGCCGCCAGCAGGCTTGGTGATGTTGGCGGGTTGGCTGGTCGGACCGGCACAAGCAGGCTGGACGAGCTACTTCCCGCTCTCAGGTCCGCAGTACAGCCCCTTTGACGGGCAGACGCTGTGGGCGATCAGCTTGCACCTGATCGGCGCTTCGTCCATTTTGGGCGCGGTCAATTTCATTGTGACTATCCTAAACATGCGCCCTGTGGGCATGAGCATGTGGCAGATGCCGCTTTTTGTGTGGTCAATCTTCGCCACCTCGATCATCATCCTTGTGGCGACGCCTTTCCTAGCCGGCGGCTTGACCTTAATGCTCTTTGACCGCTTAGCTGGCACTAGTTTTTTCTCGCCGGCAACGGGCGGCGATCCATTGCTGTGGCAGAACGTTTTCTGGTTTTACTCGCATCCAGCGGTCTACATCATGGTGTTGCCTGCAATGGGCATCCTCTCGGATGTGCTGTCGGTTCATGCGCGTAAGCCTGTGTTTGGCTACCGCTTCATCGCCATGAGCAGCCTTGCCATTGGCTTCTTGGGCTGCATTGTGTGGGGGCATCATATGTTCACCTCGTTGGCATCTTGGGCGCGCATTCCGTTCATGCTCACCACCATGCTGATCGCGGTGCCAACGGGCGTGAAGATGTTTAGCTGGATCGGCACATTGTGGGGCGGCAAAATTCGCTTCACTAGTGCGATGCTATTCTCGCTGGGCTTCCTTTCGATGTTTGTGCTAGGTGGCATTACGGGCGTGTTCCTCGCCTCGATTCCAGTGGATATTCATCTGCACGACACCTACTTTGTGGTGGCACACTTCCACTTTGTGCTGTTTGGCGGCTCGGTCTTGGCGATTTTTGGCGGCATCTATCACTGGTTCCCCAAGATGACAGGGCGAATGCTGAATGAAGGCTTGGGCAGAATTCACTTTGCGCTCACCTATGTTGGCTTCTTCCTCACCTTCTTCCCAATGCACTTCTTGGGCTTGGAAGGGATGCCGCGCCGCATCTACACCTATGATCCAAAGTACGAGGCGCTGAACGCGCTTTCGACCATTGGCGCATTGATTATGGCAGTTGCAGTCGTGCCGTTCTTGGTCAATGTGGTAGTTTCGCTTGTGGCGGGCAAGCCTGCGGGCAACAATCCGTGGCGTGCGCTCAGCCTAGAGTGGATGACCAGCTCGCCGCCGCCGGAACTCAACTTTGACGAGCCGCCAATCCCTGCCAGCGATCCGTATGGCTATGGCACACCGGAAGGCGCTGCCTACCTTGCCAGCGGCGGCAAAGTGGCGTTGCCTGTGGGCGCTCACGGGCATGGACACGGCGATCAGCCAATTGAGCGTCCCGCGACTGGCGATTAATCTGGAGTGAGCGCAGGGCGGGCAAACATCCCGCCCTTTGCATAACTTTTGTAGTGTATCGTTGAGCAGTGTTGAGTTTATGAGGTAGCCGCACATTATGACGGCAAATTTTGCCAAAATGCAGACTGCATTTGATCACGATCAGCTTCAGCAGTCACAAGCGCTTAAGAATGCCCGTTTAGGCTTGCTGCTGTGGCGCTTCGCCAACGGCATGGCGTTCGTCTTTTTTGTGTTTGCCAACCTGCTGATGCGGAATGTCCAGCCTTCGTGGCCTCCGCCCGGCGTGGAACGCCTTGAAGTAGGGCTGCCTATCCTGATCACTGCCGTGATCTTGCTGAGCGGCTTCACCGCCTCGCGCACCTTGAAGGCAATCCGCGCCAGCCAGCTTAACACCACGCTGCGCTTTGGGCTGGCAACGCTTGCGCTAGGTGTGGTATTCTTTGTAGGCTTGTTGGCAGCTTCGGCGCAAGTGCCGCCCAGTGGTGCCTACAGCTCGATTGTGCTGGCAATGAACACCTTTCATGGGCTGCACGTGGTGGTGGCAGCGCTGCTCTTAGGTGTGGTGCTGCTGCGCGTGCGGCGCGGGCAATATTCGGCGGAAAAGCACTGGGGTGTGGAGGCAGCCGTCGTCTTTTGGCATTTTGTAGACGCTATGTGGCTGTTCTTCTTCGCCTTTATTTACGTGCTATAAGCACATTTTACTTTACAACGCAGAGAGGCAACAAAACATGGTCTTACCGATTCCCGGCTTTCTGATCCGTCCCGGCTTCATCCGTGCGGTGAACGGGATGATCTTGGGCGGCGTGGTGGCTGGCGCAGCTTATGCGGGGCTGGCACTCGGTGAAAAATATATTGTGGCGCTGCTGTGCATGGCGATCTTCGGTCTGCTGTTTGGCGGCGTAAAGGGCTTGCTGCTCGGCTTGATCCTGCATGTGCCAGTCCACTTGCTGCTGCATTGGCCGGTGCCGCCGCAAACTGCCGATTTCGGCACCATCCTTGTAGCACTGGTGGTCTACCTTGCCTTAGTGCCGGGCGGCATGATCACGCACGGCTTCTTGCTTAAGCGTTTTGTGGGCGTGGGCATTGTGGCGGTTCTGGTTGTGCCTGCCTATGTCACCTTCCTTGTGGCGTTTCCACTGGCGCCGGGCGGTGGCATTGTGCAAGGCTCACTGCTGATCATAGCGGGCTTTGGCGCGACGGTCGGCTTTTTGTGGGGGATGGGTGCTATGGCGCCCGGCGCCTCTGCTCACGAGGGTCCGACCTATTGGGCGGCTGTTGAGGCAGCGCAAAAGCCGCGCTTCCGCGTGCGGGACGCCATCGCGCTTGTCCGTAAGGTCATCCCGCCGCTGGTCGAGACGTTTCGCCCAATGCTTCAGCCCATTGGCGTGGCAGTGGCAGTTACACTTGGGTTGGTATTTATCATCTTCATGATCGCCACCAACCCAATTGTGCCAGTCAGCCGCCTGCAAACCACCAATGAGGCAGCCTCCGCCGTCGCTGTAACAGGCGATAAGCTGATCACCTTCATCGTGATTGCTGTGGTGGTCATTGGTGCAGTGGCAAGCCTTGCGATTGGCTTGGCGCTGCTGATGCGCTATACCAACCGTGAGGTGAACACCGCAAAGGAAATGAAGCCTGAGCCGCTCAAAAATCCGCCGTGGCCGTTGCGCCTTGCCGACTTCGTGATCACGTGGCTTAACGACATCCTAAACGGCTTACGCGGCACTTTCCAGAAGTAAGCGCGTAAAATCAGCAGCCATGAAGCCTGTGGGTCTGTATTAACTGACCCACAGGCTTTTTTGTGCCTACGGCTTCACCGGGCGGTTGCCATAGATGAAAGTGCGCGGATTGTCGTAATCACGCTCAATGCGCGTCATATCCATGCCGGGCCAATCGCCGGGCGAACTCTCCAAGATGCGCGTTGGGCTAATATCAAAGTGCAGGTGCGGCACAGAGCGGAATACGCCGTAGGCGTCGCTGATTGTGGCGATGCGCTGACCGCGCACCACACGATCACCGACACGCACCAGCATATCGCCCACATGCCCGTAGCGGCTGTAGACAACTTGCCCTGTGCCAACCAATGGATCGTGCCGAATTACGATGACATCACCCCAGCTGCCCGCTAACCGCTTGGCATTCGTCACGATGCCGCTTGCTGTGGCGTAGATCGGTTGCCCAAAGGTGCCGCCACGCTTCACCAGCAGATCATCGCCGGTGTGGATGGTTGGCGTGCCAAGCAGCGAGTAACGGTTCTTATACGGATTGGAGGAATACCACGTATCGGGCCACGTTGTGCCACCGGGCGTTTGGCGTTCTTGCGGCGAGCCGACGGGCGAATCGAAGCCATCAGCAAGGTAGCGCGGCGGTTGGCTCCAGCCGAGTACCTGGCGCCAGCGAATGGCATCAAAGGCGATCTCGCGTCCGCGTTCACCAGTCAAATCGTTCAGGAAGATCACGCCGGCATTAGGATTGTTTACATCAAACTGATAGACACCCAGCGGCACCCACAGCGAATCAACGACCACTTGCGAAACGCGCACCTCGAAATCGGTCATTTGCCCAACAATGCCGTTCACCTTATAGCGTGCGTTGCGTGTGGAGCCGTGCTGCGAAGGCACATAGGCAGAAATTTCATACCAGCCGCTGGCAGGCAAGCGCGGCGCCCAGCGCACCCAAACGCGGCTGAAGGAATCGCTGGTGGCAAGATAGCGGCTTGTCCAGCCTTCCTCATTTTGGAAGCTCTGCAACGGGTTGGGTGAGCCATCATAAGTGCCTTCGGCATAACCGTTCTCGCCCGGCTTGATGACAATTTCTGCACCATAGCGTCCATTGGTGGGCTTGCCACCGCCGCCGCTTGGCACTTCGCCCGTCATCTTAACGTTGACCGCCGGGAACCAGGTGCGGTTGAGCGTGCCAAAGCGGAACCAACTTAAGCCCGGCGCTTTATAAGTGACCGTGGCAACCACCCGCGCCCGATCCATATCTTCACGGGTTAGGCGGTTGCCAGGACCTTGGTAGCCCTGCAAAACGGGGATAATCGGCAACCCGTAGCTGCCCCACGTATTGTAGACCATTTGCAGCGAGGCATCAGGCGTCTGGCTAAAATCGCCCCAGTAGGTTTGTGGGTGAATGCTGTTGATGTAGGGACGCCATTCCTGCGGGAAGATGCTGTTGAAATGCCATGGGCGCGGGTCTACGCTCATGCCAATGTGAAAGCTGGCTGGCACGCCAGCGCGCAGGCGCGTCATGAAGGGACGCACATTGCTACGCCCACCGACCCAATAGCCCGTGAACGGCTCCACATCCATGATCAGGGAGCGCACACCGGGGCGGTTGCAGGCTTGCACCACCAAATCTGCCTCAGCCGTTGGGTTAATGCCTTTGGGAATATACCAGGCGTGAAATTCGAGGTTGGAAGCCGCTAGTTTGCTCACCCAACGGTCAATATCCGCCACACCGCGAATGGCGAGATCAGGCTTGGGATCACCGCGCCCGATGTTGCCCATCCACTCGTTTGCCTCGCCAATTTTCACCCACACAGCCTCGACTGCCGGCGCATACTCTTGCAGCACACCGATAATCTCATCAATGGTGTTTTCGGCAACGGTGCGTCCATGCACATACCAAACAGCCACTTTGCCATTGTAAACGGTCACGGCAGACTCCCTTCAGCGCGCAAACCTTTTCATAACCGTGTATTGTAGCCGCGAATGTGCCTGAGGGGAAATGGGCAGGCAGCGCATGCATTTCTTGGCAGCATGAGCAGGCTTGCGCCGCATTTTCAGATAAAGTGTGTTCAGGATCGGCGCGCAACCTAGCGTTCTTCTGCATCTGAAAATTCTTGCAGTTTGTTTCGTAAATTGCCTGCTGGCAAGCGCTTTATTAATTTATCTACCAAGTTTTTGCTTAGAAAAGATGAGACGTTTAAGAAGCTACACCAGAATTTACCGTTGCGATCATGGCACAACCACTCCCAAACGGCACGGATGACATCCTCTGACTCAACCAGATGGCGTTGATTGGCGGCAAGCCAATCCTTAAAAGCACGGACGACGGCTTTATAGTCATCGGGTAAACTCTTGGCAGAGTTAACGGGGATGTTTGCGAGGATTATATGCAGCCAGTCGCGGTCGTCTTTGGAAAAGCCGAACATCACTGAGCTTGAATTGCTAACGATAAGTTCTGACGCTAATTTGTACGGCTTCTGTACCCGTGTCCAGTATTCTAGCAGTTCTTCAAGAGTAGGAGCGTGCTTGAAGGGTTTGAAGTACATGCGGAAAAGGAAGGGCTTATGTTGTGAGACGAAAACATATAGCAGCGCGTGAAGCTGCGACTTATGCGGTAGCGGCAGCTCTCCATCAGCGCTCAGTTCGGTGAATTTAATCCAAACACGCTCTTGCACAGCATAAAATCTCCTGAATAGGTTTGCATGTTTTCAGCGGCAGGCTTCTTCCAGCGCTGCCACCAACCGACCCACCGACGGCAGCACGAAGTCCTTCATCTCGGCGTAGAAGGCATCCGCAAGGTGGGTTGGTGTTACCACTTTTTCCGCTCCCCTTAGGGGTTGAATTATAGATCAGTTTCAGGGCGCTCCCGCGGTACAACCAGATCAAGCATCGAATACAGCCGCAGCAGCGGTAATGGCGCTTCAGCATAAAAACGCGGATCACGTAACACAAAAGCCATGTTGTGACAGACTTTTACGCATATATGCGCCATGTAATACTGCACAGAACGCAGCGCTTTGGTGAAAGTTTCTGTAGGTAGATCACGCTGAATCTGTTCAAGATCGACGGTTTCCTCACCCACTGTTGTGCCAAGTGTGAACCACTGTTCTGCTAGAGGTGGCACAAAAGGCTTAATGGCACTTGCCCAAACGGAGAGAGTCATCTCAAACAGCCACTGTGGTGTGTTCCAAATCCAGTCATCGTTAACGCGAATTGTGCGCGTTGGAAAATGCGTGATGCCGCTGCGTGGGTCAAGTTGCATCAGAGCGATCAAACATGCATCTATCAGAATAGCATAAGGCAGGTGGGCATCCTCTCGCCCGATGAAGTCTTGAGAGCGCATTTGCCCAGCTGCCTCTAAAAAATGGTCAAACCATTCAGCAGACCAATTGGTCATGTCAACATAACCTATAGCATCGCTTTTCATAACCTCCATCTCAAATTCAGGAAGCGGTTCACCGCCATAGACCATAATTTCTGTAGGGGCTACATCAAGTAGTATTCTTGCCAAATCAGAGATATATTCCCTGCTGACATAAACCAGTGATTTTTCCTGAGAGTCCTTCGCGTTGCGAATTGTGATAATGCCGCCCATAACAGATATTCCCTATAGAAAAACACATTACCCATTCATGTGGCGTTCGCGTTCTAGGCGCTCCTGCACCGCCTCGATCAGTGCTGCCTGAGAAACTTCCTCAGCCCTCATCTTAAGTGCCTTTGCTAAGGCTTTATGCACACACTCGCGCTCCCACTGGTGCAGCTGCGGATTCTCGTAGTAAGCGAGCATGGCTTGCAGCAGCGTAGAGGCGCTGTCTTGGCGCAAATAATTGCCTGCCAGCGCGAGCGCTGTTCGGCGCAGTTCACCCCATACATCGTATGGCACGCCCGCGATAAAGCGTTCAAGGTGGGGCAGATAGTCAGCCGCCTTGCCCCACAGATAGCACAACACCATCAGCGCTTGCTTTGCCAGCATCCATTCCGTGCTTTCAAGGTAGGGAACGATATAGCCCGTCAGCTCTTGTGACAGACCCAAGCGGTTGCCAAGCATACCTATGATTTCAAGAATGAGGTAGCTTGTATCGTGATCAAGGTTGTTTCCAGAAAGTATGGCTACCGCAGCCTGCAAGTCTTCCCTACTTACTGACGGATATTCATGGTTAAGGCGATACAAAAGTCGCCCGAGGCGGCGCACGCGCCAGAATTGTTCGGTTAGTCTTGGCAATTGCCCACCTGTTTCATGTGCAAGCCGCATACGTGCTGCTGCAATAATCTGTGCGGCTGACCCCTTCCACTCAGAGGCTTTTTGCACCAAGCCAAGCGCTTTTGCCAGTTCCGAAGAGGCAATCTCTTGCTCATCCGCGCTGGCAATATCACCTTGGTTTTCGCAGATAGTGAGCATCATGCATAACAACTCAGGGTGAGCATGTTCTCGTAGATACTCGCCTGCACAAGCCAACGCCTCGTAGCGCGCCATCTCAAGATCATCCCATGGCTTGCCCTTCACATAAGCGATAATGTGAGACAGATGGGGTTCAAACTCCCCCCACATTTCACACAAGGTCTCTAGCGCTGCCCGTGCAATATACTCGTCGTCCGTCGGGTACTCAAGAAATTTCTCAATAAGCGGTCGGTAGCACGTAGCAGAGGGATATGACCAACCTAGTATACAGATCAGCCGAGCGGTCAGGCGCGTCATGCCAGTCTCACGCAACGTTTGCGCTACGAAGTCCACTTCTTCTTGGGTCAGGTTATGCTGCCACTTGGCACGGTCGCGTAGTTCTTTGAATAATTCGTCACTGAGCATCACTCGATGATCCTTCATCAGTTGGACTATCTTCACCTATTGCTCTTTTGGCTTTTCTCAGCAATTCATTAATTTCCTGCAATAGACCCCTTAACTCCTTTTCTTCCTCTTCTGACAACCCTGCTTTGTCATACTTATCGTGGTGTTCGAGTTTGGCTTCAATTTTTCTTCTTAGATTCTCAAGACCAGTGATACCTTGCCTAACTTTCTGCTCATGATCCCAAGGTCTGCCGCTAGGATGCTCATGACCTACGCTTCCCCCTTCCCGTTCTCTTCTAGCCGCTTCAAGAGTTCTATCATCTAATTCTTCTTCTCCTATATTCCTAAGTTTTCGTCTGATTTGTTCCGTTAACTCAGCCGTACTGACATAGACGATGTTGCTGCTCCTGCTACTGAGCAACAGCCAGCCGCTAACAAGAATCACACCGGCTGCTACCAGTCCTGCTATGTCAAGCGGTCCGGGCTGCGGTCCGTCTAGGAGCGCTGTGCCATTACCTACTTTAAGGCAATGGTTGCAAGCGCAGAAATCTGGGCGTTATAGTTGGCATTCTGCTCGTCAGGTGTGCGTACAATACCCAGCTTTTGCAAGTAACTGTGCCAAATACTAAGCGGTATACAACCTATGGCAGGCGGCGGTTCACCGAACGCCGGCGCCCCATAGGCGGGCGGCTCAACAGACCATACTAGGTCACCTATTTCTGCCCTGATATCATCTATCATGGAATAAGGAAGTGCTACATGATCGCCCGAACAATGAACAGATCTGCTCTGTGCTGTCTTTTGTGAGTCGGTTGGGCTGAAACGGACGAACTGGTCGGTCAGTGTACCAAAGCGCACTTCACCCTCATCGCCACCCACGAACAGCGCGCCTGCCTCGCGCTCTGCTGCCTGAAAGCGCTCGGCAATCGTCCCTGTGCAGCGGCAGGCTTCTTCCAGCGCTGCCGCCAACCGACCCACCGACGGCAGCACGAAGTCCTTCAGCTCGGCGTAGAAGGCGTCCGCGCCGCGCCCGCGCCACGCGCCACTCGAAAGGACATCCATCTGCCGCTGAAGGCTGTTCAGCAGCCCGCGAATGCCTTCGGCGGATTGT
>DAOTVQ010000009.1:0-209437 GCA_034436355.1 Anaerolineae bacterium | reverse complement strand
GCGTTGGCGTGGCGCTGGGCGTTGGTGAGGCGGTCGTAGTCGGTGTTACCGTCGGCGTGGCAGTGTCGGTGGCGGTGGCAGTGGCTGTCTGTGTCTGAGTCGGTGTTGGCGTGATGGTCGCTGTATGGGTCGGTGTTGGTGTGAGGGTCGGTGTGAAGGTGAAGGTCAGCGTGAAAGTCGCAGTAGGCGTCGCTGTGGCAGTTGGCAGTGCGGCAAAGGTCTGCGTCAAAGCGACGGCGCGCTGCGTGCCTTCCAAATTCAGGGCGAGCGTCTCGGTTGGTTGAAGGGTGCCATTGTTGGCAGCATTAGACGGTATGCCGCCGCTTGCCACAGCGCTGATCAGTCCAAGCGCGCCAAGCGTGGCGATCACAGCCAGCAGGACAGGTAGCACAGCACGGCGCAGCGGCGTGCGTTCGGTGGAGTCAGGCGCAGGGCTTGGCAAGTCTGCTTGTGATTGCAACCACTGATACAACAAGCCGCTGCTAAAGGTGTAAGTAGCTGCGTGTGTCGCACGGACTGCACCGCGATATTCCAGGCGGCGCAGCGTGGCGGCAAGCGTCGTCTCGTGTGGTGCATTCTCGCTCTCGCGGATCAGCCATGCGCGTATCTCGCTCAGGCTGACGGGCAAGCCGCGCCGTGCCGTGGTCAGGGCGGCAAGGGCTGCCAAGGCTGCCTGCTCGTTGGGCGTGGCATCTTCCCAGATCGCCTCAAAGATCGGGGCAGCCTTCAGCACTGCCTGCGGCAGGATGGCTGCCACATCCTCTATGCTGATCGGCATACTGTGCTTACGGGCTGCGGAACGTTCCCAAAGCAGCGCACACAGCCATTGCAGCAGGCTAGGGTGTCCGCCGCTTTGGGCGAGCAGTGTTTCGTTCACCTCAGCGGGAAGGCTGTAAAAGGGTGCGCTTGGTTGGCTAATCAGCGCGCTCGCTTCAGAATCGCTCAGCGGCGGCAGGCGGTGCTGCATCAGCGGCTCGCTGAACAGCGGATAATCGGCAAGGTGCGGCTCGGCAGCGGCATCAAAGGCGAAGATCATACCAATGCGCGGATCATCGGTCATCAGCACGCCGAGTGACTCGATGAAATCAACGGGCAAGCTGCCCTGCTGCACAGCTTCCAACAAGTGCTGAGCATTATCAAAGCAGAAGATCAAGCGCTGAAAGCGGCGCATTACATCAAAGACAGGCGTCAGGTGCGTTTCGGCAAACCATGTCCACAAGGCAGCGGCGGTCTGTTCAGCGGGCAGGTCGGGCAGGTAGAGCGACGGTTCGGCAAGGTGCAGCGCAGCGCGTGCTGCATCAATTAGGGCAAGGATGAACTCGGTGAGGTTGTGGGTTGCCTGTGGCGCGGCAAGGTCAAGGTATGCCAGCACATAACGCGCTTCCACATGCAGCGGCAATTGCCACAAAATGGATGTCTTGCCCATGCACGGCGCACCAATCAGGATCGGTGCTTGGTCGTGCCTACCACTGAGCAGCGTTTGGCGCACAAAGGCGAAGGTTTCCGCACGCCCGAAAAACTGCGACGGCGTGCGGATGGGCTGATCGGGCGTGTAGGGATTGTGCGGCGCGTCGGTTAGGTCACTCATCGCGCACAAGTATACCGTGCCTTTGCCCAAACGTGGTAGAATGGCGTGTGAGCCGTTGACAGAGCATGATAGGATTACAGCATGACCCAAGAAGCTGCAAAGCACGTCTTGCTAACGACGATTGGTGCGGGTAAGCCAGGTGAAATCACCTATAGAGAGGCTGAGTATCATTTTGAATTTGCTTTACCAAAGAGAGGCAAGTTTTTCTCGGTGCTGCTTTGTGACGCCTTGAGGGAAGTCGGTAAACCTATCCAAAAGGCGGTGGTTTTGCTGACTGCTGAGGCGAAAACACACGTGAACTGGCTTGGCACTGAAGGCTTGGAGAAGCTGCTTAAAGAACGCGGTATAGAAATCATTACCGTTGATATTCCCAACGGCAATAACGAACAGGAGATATGGGAAATTTTTGATGCAATTGGCGCACATATTCCACAGGATGCCAGCGTTACACTTGACATCACACATGGTTTTCGCTCCCTGCCGCTGGTGATGTTGTTATCCTGCGCCTATTTCAACACCTCTAATAGATTCGCGCTTGAAGCAGTCTATTATGGCGCCTATATTCTTGGGCAACCGCAAGCACAGGCGGTTGATCTTACACCGATGCTGACCTTGTTTGCGTGGGCTAACGCGGTCAAGGTCTTCAAAGATGGCGGAGACTTGCGGCAAATGGCGGCTTTGCTGAAAGGTGATAAAACGTCATCACGTAATATGGGCGGTGTTAAAGAAGAATTACCAACTATAGCTAAGCAAATGAGAGATTTAACCGAGGCATTGGAGCTAGGGCGTTTGCGCGATATTGCCCGACCTGTCCGAGAAATTCGCCGCCTTGCTGACAAGGTGCGTATCTCAGCCCAACGCAAGGCAAAGCCATTCGTCAGCCAAATTGATGAAGTATTGGCGCAATTAGAGCATTTTCAAATCTCCATGGATGAGCCAGATGTACGTAAGTGGCTTATTGCTCAGTTTAGGCTGATCGAGTGGTATACAAACAATGATTACTACATGCAAGCAACTTTGCTTTTGGACGAATGGGTGATCTCTTTCGCAGCCAGCCAAACGCCTGAGTTCAGCACTAGAAATGTCAAGGATATCTTTGAGGATAAAGAGATTCGTAAAACTACTGAAGATCGGTTAAACGAAGCAAGCAAAAACAACAAAGAGCTGGGCAAACTTGTCCAATTAGCAGCAGAGCTATCACAAACGCTTGACACGCTACCTGATGGCGTCAAAGAGTTGGTTGGACTCACTACATTTACTGTGCCGCGAAATCCTACAACTGGATTGCAAGGAGTGTGGGATTCTATCACTCAGTTACGCAACACAGTAGCACATTTAGGACATCACCGCGACGAGCGAGATGCTGGTAAGATCAAAAAAAAGCTAGATGAATTGCTTAATAAGCTGCGTCCGCTGATCCTGCCCGACTCAACACCGACCGATTCAGCCGCACCAACTGAGTAGCGCCTTACGAACCATGCGCCGCCTAATCTTCGTCTTGCTTAGCCTGTTCAGCGCCGTATTGGTCAGTTCTGCAAGCGCACAGCCGCCCACGCGCTATGCCTTACCCGCACCAATTTGCGCGCTGACCGCCGCCCGCATCGTCTGTTATGACGTGCTGAGCGCTGCACCGCGCTTCATCACGCCCAGCGAAGATCGCGTGGTCACCTTTGCGCTTTCACCAGATGCTGAGGCACTGCTCTACCGCACCGAAGACGGGCGCATCCTGATCACGCCCTTAGAAAATCCACGCCCGATCCTGATTGACTCCGATGCCTTGCTGCCTGCACTGCTGCCATCTGAGGCGGAAAGCCTTGCATGGTCGCCCGATGGTGTAACGCTTGCCTACCTAACGACAGATGGTTTCCGCGCTGCCTTCCCAACCCTGAACGGCATACCGCACACTGTGGCACATAACGAACGGCAGTACATCACGCTGCGCTTTTCACCGTTTGGTGCGCGCTTGGCAGCACAGGATCATTTGGGCGGCTGGACGCTTTTCACGCTGACCACCGAAAACGACGTGCGGCGCGGACTCGCCCGCATTGGTAGCTTTGACTCGCCCGCAGAGGCGGCATGGCTGGATGACAACAGCCTGATCCTTGCGCCACTGAGCGGTGGCTTGCTGCGCCTAAATGTGGTGGATACGCCTGACCGCACGCTGATCACAGAGGCGTGGCGCACTGCTGAGAACCACTACACACGCTTGGTGAGTGCCTTCGACGGCACACTGCGCGCCATGCAGCGCGTTAGCGGCACGCCCGAAGGTGTTTTGGTGACCATCGGTGCGGATGGTGTGGCAACGCCCTTTGGCGAACGGCGCGTGGATACTTTGATGACGTGGCTTGCCAATGGGCGGCGCTTGGTCTATGTGACCAGCGGCACGCCCATTGTGGTCGTGCCAGAATCAGGCGCAGAAGATGCCTTGCCACTGCAACGGGTGGCAAATGTGGCTTGGGCAATGCCAACCTTTCAGCGCATCTCGAACCTTGCCCTCGATGCTGATCTGTACTTCCTGGCAATGGATGGCGTGGAGAACACAGAGGCGTACCGCCTGCAAGAGGACGGCGTGCCGCAAGTGTGGCGGCTGTTTGGCGATGGTCAGCGTGCCGCCGAACAGCTTTCCAGCTTGCCCGAAGGCGTGCGCGCCTTTGCGCTCAGCCCTGACCGCCGCCAAATGGTGGTGATGAGTGGGCAAGATTTGGTGGTCGTTCCCGCCCTAAATGCGGCAGAACTAGCAGCTGCCGCCACACCAACGCCCTTGGGCAGGCGCGCCACCGCAACGCCTAGTCCGCTGAGCCTGCCCAACCCGCCCAATTCGCGCTTGGTGGCGCGCCTTCGCGGCACGACGCTGGCAAGCGTAGATTGGAGCGCCGACGGACGCCTGATCGCCTTTGTGGATACCGACGGCGCCTTTGTGGTCGAGGCAAATAGTGAGGGTATTGTGCTGCCGCCCACGCTGACCATTGCGCCTAGCACGTTGGATCGCCGCTACGATTGGGTACGCTTCAGCGCGGATAGCCGCTCGCTGTTGATGTCTGCCGTGCTGAGCGATGGCAGCCGCGAATTTGCCGTTGCACCCCTGATAGAAAGCGGCTGGCGCTTGCTCAATTTCCGTGCGGAATTGGCAGTCTGGGGCGTGAACGCGCTCTTTATCGTTAAGCGTGAGGGCGATGTGTGGCTGCTGAGCGCCTACGATGGGCAGAGCGAGGCTGTGCTTGCCCGTTCGCCCTACCCGATCACGGCAGTGCAGCCACTTGGCGCGGCAAGCCGTGCCGCTGATCAGCAGGCGATCTTTTGGCGGCAGGTGGGCTGGGCGGGTGTGCCTGCTTTGCAGCGTGCTGCCACCACAGGCAATCCTGATCAGGTGCGCGTCGAAAGCCCGCCCTATGCGCTCGCCTACAGCCAATTCTCACCTTCGGCGCGCTTTGCCATCGGGCAGGTGCGCGGCAGAAGTGGTAAAATAGATCAACTGGTCTTTTTGGATACCACCAACGGACGCGCTGTTGCCCTGCAAAACGTGCGCGCCGTCGGACAGTTCCTGTGGGTAAGGTGAGCCAATGGCAGAACGTATTTTGGTTGTTGAAGATGAACAACGTATTGCACAATTTATCGAGCGCGGCTTGATTTTTGAGGGCTTCCGCGTGGATGTTGCCTATGATGGGCGTAGCGGCTTAGCCATGGCGCGTGATAATCCCCCGGATCTGGTGATCCTCGACTGGATGCTGCCCGGCATGGATGGCATTGAGGTCTGCAAGCGCTTGCGGAACGCCTCAAACGTGCCGATCTTGATGCTCTCCGCCAAAGATGAAGTGCAAGACCGCGTGACAGGCTTGGATGTCGGTGCAGATGATTACCTGGTCAAGCCGTTCTCGTTTGATGAGTTGATGGCGCGCATTCGGGCGCTCTTTCGGCGCTCCACAGTCACCTCGAAGCCGGAAGTGCTGCGCTTTGCCGATCTGGAGCTAGATACTGGCACGCACCGCGCCACACGCAATAACCGTCCTATTGACCTGACGGCGAAGGAATACGAGCTGCTAGAGCTGTTCATGCGCCATCCGCGACAAGTGCTGACTCGTGAGACGATCTTTGACCGCGTCTGGAACTACGATTTTGGCGGTGAAAGCAACATCATCGAGGTCTATGTGCGCTATCTGCGCCAAAAAACCGAAGCTGAGGGCGAGCAGCGCTTGCTGCATACGGTACGCGGCGTTGGCTACGTGCTGCGCGAGGAATAACGCCTTTGCCCGATCTTTGCTCAGGCTTTTCTCATGTTAGGCTTAGCTTTGCCGACTAGAATTGAAGGAAAAGTTTGCAAAAGCTGAGCCTAGTCTTCTTTATGACCATCCGTACACGCCTCACGCTGTGGTATTCTGCACTTTTGGCAACGGTCATCCTCGTCTTTGGCATTTCGCTGTTCAGCCTGCTCAATTGGGCATGGCACAGCCAACTGCAAGAGAGTATGCGCTTTGTGGCGCAGCAAGTGATCGATCTGATCCGCTTTGATGAAGTGATGGATACGCAAGCGCAGCCTGCCATTCGCAAGCAGCTTTCGCGGATGCCCTACTTCACTTTTGCGGTGCAGGTCTGGCGGCACGATGGCAAGCTGATCGCCGCAACGGATAACGTGGCAGACTATGGCGAGGCGTTCGACAAAGATTACATTGGCAGCCGCACCGAAATCACCCGCGATATTCACCTGCCCGCCGAAGATATTCACGCCCTAGTCTCCACGCTGCCGATCTACACCGTGAATGGGATGTTTCTTGGCACAGTGCAGATTCTTTCGCCACTCACCACGCTAGAAGCTGCCACTGACCGCCTGCTGCGCGTCATGATTGGTGTGGGTGTGGTAGCGTTGGTGTTATCTTTCATGGTTGGTTCGGTGATCGCCGCCCAAGCCCTTCAGCCTATTGAGACGATCAACCTTGCCGCCAAGCAAATCACCGCTGCCGACGATCTGAGTAAGCGCATTCCCTATGCTGGACCGATGGACGAGCTAGGGCAACTTACACTCACCTTTAACACGACGCTGGAGCGCCTAGAGCGCCTGTTCGTGACGCAGCGGCGCTTTGTGGCGGATGTTTCCCATGAATTGCGGACGCCGCTCACCACGCTGCAAGGCAACCTTGACCTGATGAAGCGCTTTGGGCTTGATCCTGTTTCGCTAGAGGCGATGGAGAGCGAACTGAAGCGCATGACGCGCCTTGTGGGTGATTTGCTGCTGCTGGCACAGGCAGATAGCGGACGCCTACCGCTGATTGAGGAAAGTGTAGACCTGGATACGCTGGTGCTGGAAGTTTACCGCCAGACCAGACTTCTGAGCGAAACGGTGACGGTGCGCCTAGAGCCGCCTGAGCCAGTCCGCGTGACGGGCGACGCGGATCGCTTGAAGCAGGTCTTGCTTAACCTCGTGACGAATGGCATTAAGTATACGCCGGAAGGTGGCGAGGTCGTCATCAGCCTGACGGTGGAGGGCGGCTATGCCTTCATCCGCGTCAGCGATACGGGTATTGGCATTCCCAAAGAAGATTTGCCCTACATCTTTGAGCGCTTCTATCGCGTGGACAAGGCGCGGGCGCGCCAGATGGGCGGTGCCGGCTTAGGGCTATCCATTGCCAAGTGGATTGTCGAATCGCATCATGGGCGCATTTGGGCAGAGAGCGAAGTGGGCAAAGGTTCCACCTTTATAGTGCAAATTCCGCGCATGGATGCTGAAGTCGAACCCGAATCCATGCGCGATACACGCCCACGCATCCCGATTTTACGGCTGCCGCGTCGCACCTAGTGCTTGATGATCTTACTGAGGAAGGCGCGCATTCGGTCTGTTTCAGGTGCGGTAAACAGCGTCTCAGGTCTGCCCTGCTCCACAATCTCTCCCTGATCCATGAAGATGGCACGGCTGGCGGCTGCCCGCGCAAAGCCCATCTCATGGCTGACGACGAGCATCGTCATGCCTTCGTTTGCCAAATCGAGCATC
The DNA here is from genome assembly GCA_034436355.1 of Anaerolineae bacterium. Classification (GTDB taxonomy): domain Bacteria; phylum Chloroflexota; class Anaerolineae; order Aggregatilineales; family UBA2796; genus CP2-2F. Next base: position 201,869 of record DAOTVQ010000009.1, on the reverse strand, counting down.
ACATCCAGCACCTCTTTGATCATCTCTGGGTCTAGGGCGCTGGTTGGCTCATCAAAGAGCATGATCTTCGGCTGCATGGCAAGCGCACGCGCAATTGCCACACGCTGCTGTTGCCCGCCGCTGAGCTGGCCGGGAAACGAATCTGCTTTTTCGGGAATACCAACCTTTGCCAGCAACGCATGAGCGATCTCGGCTGCCTCTTTGCGGCTGCGCTTGCGGATGACGCGCTGTGCGAGGCAGATATTTTCCAGCGCGGTGCAGTGTGGGAACAGGTTAAAGCTCTGAAAGACCATGCCAACTTCGGCACGCACCTTGTTGATGTTGGCTGCCGAGTCCAGCTCGATACCATCTACGATGATCTCGCCACTATCGAAATTCTCCAGCCGATTGATGCAGCGCAGCAGCGTAGATTTGCCCGATCCGCTGGGTCCAATGATGGTGATCACCTCACGCGGGTAGACCTCAAGGCTCACATCGCGCAGGGCATGAACAACGCCGCGTGGGGTGCGGAAATACTTGTTAATCTTCTGGATAGAAATAATGGATGTCTCAGCCATTTTGAAATCCTTGTTGGTTAGTGCGGCAGTGCCAAGCGGCGTTCGGCGGCGCGCACCAACACGGAAAGAAAGAGCGTCATGCACAGGTAGAGCGCGCCAATGGTGATGTATGGCTCGAAAACGCGGAAGGTATCCGCCGCGAATAGGCGCGCCCGCTGCGTCATCTCTGGCAGGGCGATCACAGTTAGCAGCGCTGTATCTTTCAGCATAGCGATGAATTCGTTGCCCAGCGGCGGCAGCACCACACGGAATGCCTGCGGCAGGATAATATAGCGCATGGCTTGCAGATAGCTCATGCCTAGACTGCGCGCCGCTTCCATCTGCCCGCGCCCAATGCTCTGAATGCCCGCACGGAACAGTTCGGCAAGGTAAGCGCCATAACAGATTGCCAAGCCGAGAATACCACGTGCCAGCGGCGGCAGATCGCTGTTGGCGGCAAAGGTGCCAATGATGAGGATGAAGGTTGATCCCATCACCAACGCCGCGACAATTGGCTGCCAGAAGGCAGCTGGCTCGGTTCGGATCAGCGCACGCCGATTCCAAGCTCCCGTTAGGGCGATGATCGCCGCCAAGGCGCCAACGCCCAATTGAAGCAGCGGCGCAAGCTGCGGAAAATCATCGCGCAGCCAAGTGTAAAGCGCAAAGTTGACAAAGAGCAAAGTCACCAGCAGTGGCACGCCGCGCAGCACTTCTACATAGATGGTGGAGGCGTTGAAGAGGATCGGGTTGCTGGAGATACGCATCAAGCCTGCCACCAAACCAATCATGACGGCAACCGCAAACGAAACAATCGCCACAAACAGCGTCAGGAAAATACCTGAGTCACAGCCGGACAGGTTGTTCAGAGCGCATTCAGCCGGGGCATAGCGCAGCACCGTCAGGATGTCTCTCTCGCGCACTTGCACCACCACTTCGGGTTCCAGTTCTACCAAAAAGGCATCGGTTGTTGCCTCTAAGACAACGCCGCTTAAGGTGTTAACGGGACGCTCAGGCTTCAAAGGCAGCACAACACGGCAGCGTCCCTCAGGGCTAGGCGCACAACCCTCAGGAATGCGCGTAACCTCATCCACCAAAACGTTGATTTTCTGTACCTCTTGGCGTTCGCCATCATCGGTCACGATGCGAAAGCGTCCTAAATCCTCAAAGGTGAGCGCGCCACTGATTTGGGCGCGTAAAAGCGTAATGGTGGCTTCAACCGTGCAGTCATCGGCTGCCGTTGCGGGCGGATCACAAGTTAGGGTGGCAATATCTGCGCGTGGCACATTGATGGTCACCTGCCGTTTTGTCTCGATGGTCAGCAAATCGCCTGTTTGCCCAACAAGCACACCTTCAACGCGCTGCGTGCTGCCATCTTCGGCGCGAACGTCGTAGGTAACATTTGCAAAGCGCGTGGTGGTCAGGCGTGGATCATCGGTCACAAAGATCAGGGCGCGGCGGTAAAGTGGGCTGGTGAAGAACGAATAAAAGATCAGTACCAAGCCGACCACGATAATAATTGCCCACCACGGCAGACGTGCAACGCGCATGGCAGCCTGTTCAAGCAGTGGGATGCTGGCAACTTCGCGGTGTGCGGATGACATTGACGACATAGGCAATCTTTACAAGTGCAAGGCTTAACCGCGCCGCATTATAGCGCATTTGCGGATTTGTGGGTTAGCAAAGCGCACAGATTGCTCGCCGCTATTGAATTTAATTTGTAACGCACTTGCGAGATGATTTGTGCTATAATCACCATGAATAAATCTATGTAGGAGGCGCACTGCTACACAATGTCCATTCTACCCGGACTCGACTTTTTCAACCGCCTCGGTGAACGTTCGGATAATTTCGCAGGCATGATCAGCGACCTGATCGAACAGGCAAACGCCAACTATCTTCACTACCTTGCTGCGGCTGCCACCACCGATGTGGAGCAGGTCTGGCAGCGCTACCACGAGAGTTTCGCCCTCGAACACGATATTGATACGCTCTCGGCGCTCTATGATCTTGTGCATCGTTCGTCTTTGCGAAGTTTAGCCTCGTAAAGGCAGGCAAAGGGCGGGAAAGTCTCGCCCTTATGCTTTACCCACCAAGAGAACCCTCGCGCCTATGAACCAAAATGCTCTGCAAGCCTATTTCCGTTTAGGAATGTTGATCACCGTCGGATCGGTGTTATTATTGATAGTGCAGCAGCCCGATACTGCTGAGTACGTCGTAACCGTGCTGAGCGTCTGTATCGGTGTGGTGCTGATGGCGTTGGTCGCGTTCGCTGCGCGCTTCCTGTGAGCCACTTTTGTTTTAAGGAGTTTCCAAAAATGAAGCGTTTATTCACCCGTTTGGGCATTGCCCTAACCCTTGTTGCGTTGGTGTTGGCGGGCTTTGCCGCGCCCAATAACAGCGCTCAGGCTACCGATCCTGATACCTTCTACGGTGGGTGGCCCTACAGTGTGCCGCCGAAAGGTCACCTGAACACTTTTGTGCCAGATGGTCTGGCGCTTGGCATCTACCAAGACCTGCTAGAGCCTTCGTTGGCGATGTTCGTGTGGGCGCAAGATTCTTACCGTGGCTTGCTTGCCGAATCGTGGGGCTTTGAAGGCAACGATACCTATGTGGTGCGGCTCAAGAGCGGCGCCATGTGGAGCGATGGCAGCCCTGTCACCGCCCGCGATGTGGTCGTCACCTATGCCATTGGGCGTCTGCGTAACTTTGCCGATTACACTTATGTAGATACGGTCTCGCAGCGCGACGATCTGACGGTTGAGTTCAAGCTGAAGAATCCTTCCACCCTCGTAGAGCGCTTGCTGCTGCGTACTCGCATCCGTGCAGCTGGCACCTATGGGGCCATTGCCGAAAAAGTCGAGGCGTTTCTAGAGGCAGGCAAAGACCGTGCCGACGCTGACAAGGCAGAATGGGATGCTATCGTTGCCGAGATCAACGATTATCGCCCCGAAAAACTGCTGAGCAGCGGACCCTATACGCTTGATCTGGCAGATGTGACCGATGCACAGCTCACCCTGCGCCGTAACGAGTTCAGCATCTTCAAAGAAGCCAAGTTCGATAAGGTCGTGTTGTATAACGGCGAGACCGAGGCTGTGACGCCGCTGTTCCTTGCTAAAGAAATTTACTACGGCACATACTTCTTCCCACAGCCCTCCGAGCGCGCTATGCTGGATGCTGGCTTTACCATCCTGCGTTCGCCCACCTATTCCGGGCCCGGCTTGTTCTTCAATTATGAGAAAGTGCCTGCCTTCCAAGATGTGCGCGTGCGCCAAGCGATTGCCTACGCCATCAACCGCGCCGAAGTGGGTGCGGTCTCTTACGGTGATCTGAGTGGTAACCCAGCACGGTATATGGTCGGCATCAGCGACAGCGCCGTGCCGAACTGGCTGCCGCAGGATGTGCTCGCCAGCCTGAACACCTACGACTACAACCTTGAAACAGCAAACCAACTGATGCAAGAGGCGGGCTACACCAAAGAAGGTGACGTCTGGACGAAGGATGGGGCTGCCTTTGAGGTTGAACTGCTTGTGCCTTCCGACTTCACCGACTGGGTGCCCGCTGGTGAGAACGCTGCTGAACAGCTGACCGCCTTTGGCATCCGCACGACAGTGCGTGGCACGCCGCGCACGCAGCAGGTGGCAGATGTGCGCGCTGGCGCCTTCGATATGAGCATTTTGCTGTGGGGCTTCCCGAATCCGCACCCCTTCTATGCTTACCGCAATATGTACATCACCAACACCGTTGGCAAGTCGCCAGATGAAAAGGGTGCTTCTATCCCGTTGGTGCAGACGGTAGATGGCGAAGAATACGATTTCAGCGCCCTGATCACCGCATCGGGTCAGGGCATTGACTTTGCGCCACAGCGTGAAGCAGTCACCAAACTTGCCGTCAGCTTCAACAAGCTGCTGCCAATCGTGCCGCTCGTAGAGCGCTTGGGCAACACACCACTGCTCACCGAGGCGCTTGAGGGCGTGCCATCACTCGATGATCCGCTCTACATCAACGCCTTTGGGCAGGATAGCTACATCGTGTTGTGGCTCATGGATGGCACCCTCGGACCTAAGCAGTAAAGCACCGCTCTACTTCTGAACAACTGAGCTAACCTTGCGAGGCGGGCGGCATGTCCGCCTCACTGTTTGTGATTAGAAGATTATGAGACAACTCTTTTATTTGTGATAGTTGACACAAAGTTACTTTTGACCCTACAATGATTAAGGACGCTTTAGCTCTGCTCAGTGTGGCAGGGCTTTCCTGTGTTCACGAACCGATACACTCTGTCTCCACGAGGGCTTCTTATGCTGTTAAGGTCGTTTTTTACCGCCATCACGCGCCTTTCGCTGCGCTTTAAGTGGATCACCATCCTAGTTACGGTGGTAGCATTGGTGCTTGGTGTGGTTGCTGCCGTTCAGCTCAACCAAGAATTTCTGCCCAACATTGAATTTCCACAAACGTTCGTTGTCACACTACGACCAGGTGCTAGCAGCGAAGACTTGCGCGATCTGATCACCATTCCGCTGGAGCGCGCCTTTAGCCAAATTAATGGCGTGCTGCCGGAAGGGTTGGAGTCAACCACCACTGCGCCCGTCTCTTTTCTAACAGTGCGGAATGACTATGGTGTGAAAGTAGACCGCTTGCGCGAGCAGCTGCTCGCTGCTATCAATCAGGTGGTGGCGGATGGTGTGCCAGTTGGCTTGGAAACTACTGCCGACCTGACGCCTGAGATCATGACCAAAGTGCTGAGCAAGGCGCCGAGCATGTTCAAGCACTTTGAAAGCCGCCACCTGCTTGCCATGCCATCTGAAGTGTTGGACGCTGCCTTTGCGCTTGATCCCGCTTTTGCCGATCAGCTCGATTTGCTCGCCCGCGATCAGTTGGCGGCAGCCCGCGTGGGCAGTGCTGTGAGTGGCGTCAGCACAGCTGTTGAGCCTGTGCGCCTGCCCGCTGCGTGGCGCATCGTGACTGAGGGCGAAGGCGCCAATATCCCGCGCATCATCAACTTCAGCTTAAGCGATATTCCCGTCATCACCTCCAGCGTCTCCAGCACACGCGCCGATATCACCCCAGAACAACTGCGCGAATTGGTGGAGACTGAGCTAATCGCTGCCCTGAACCAGACCGAAGGCGTTGCCAACGTCCGCTTGAATGGAGGTCAGCAAATTCCGCCCGAAGTGCTGGAGGCTGCCCGACGCGCCCTTGCTCAACGTGAGGAGATTGGTAACGGCGGTGTGGGTGAACCCGGCACACCCGTTGTGCAGCCGCCCGCCGAAAGTGGTGAAGGCAGCCAAGTTCCTAGCGCGCCAAGCCTGCCCGCCAATTGGCTAACTGCCTCGCCGCTGCCGCTGCCTAATCCGGTTGGTACCTTACTGGAACAGCGCTTCGGCATTAAGGCACAGCTTCGCACAGCCGCTGATCTGCTCACCTTGCAGGATCAGGATGGCAAGGCACTCAGCTTGGCGGATGCCCTGAACCGTGTGGCAGATGTTGCCAACGGCGTGGGCTACCTTCGCTCCCTAACGCCTGAAATCCTTGCCTATTGGCGCGCCGAGGCGCCTAACTTCAGCGCTGAGCTAAGCGACCCTGCCCTCAATGCTATTGCCGATTCAGTCTTGTACAACGGCGCGTGGGCGCAGCTGCGCGGGCAAAGCGGCTTCAGCAGCGTCCGCAGCCTTGCCGACCTCGCCCGCATCAAGGGCAGTGCGGCTGAGACGATCAACGCAGTGGTTGCCGAAACGCCCGCTGAACTACGCACTTTTGCTGTGCGCCTTGCTGATGCGCTCTCGCCAGAGGCGATTCGTGTGTTGGTGCGCCTTGAGCCAACTTTGCCCGCGGCGCTCTCGCCGCAAGTGCTGCGCTTTATGTCGTCCGCAGCCTTGGCAGCACTACCCGAAGGGTTTATCAGCGCTCTGAGCGATGCTGCCTTGCGCACTGACCTTGAGGCGATCATCGCCAATCCGAGCAAGTCCGCTGCCGCAGAATTGTCAAGTGGCACGGAAACTGAAACCTTTGCCGATGATCCGAACGCGCCCGAATTGGCAGCCGTATGGCAAAATGTGCCAGGTGCCAGCTTGCGGCAAGCGGATGACCTGCTGAAGAAGCCGTTTGGCTTTAGTGCTGGCGCCTTCCTGAACGCGGTCGCTGCCTCACCACAAGGTGGCGCCTCGCTGATCGCCTCGCTAACGCCCGACATTTTGAACTATGTGCAGGCACGCGACCCGAAGTTTTTCGATGAGCTGACTAGCACTACAATCAAGATGTTCAGCCCTGAAACCCTTGCTGCCTTGCCGCCAGCAGTGCAGGCACGCACGCAAGATTTCACGCCAACGCGCAGCGTGACACGCACCAATCAGCGCGAAAGCCTGAATGTGATCGTCATCAAGAGTCAGGATGCCAACACGGTTGTTATCTCGGATCGCGTTGAAGAAATCTACCGCGAAGTGCAAGCAAAGCACCCTGAGTTGCAGATCAACACTGTGTTTGAGACAGCAGGCTTCATCCGCGAGTCTATCGAGGGTGTGGTGCGCGAAGGTGGCTTGGGTGCCATCGGCGCAGTGCTGATGATCCTGGTTTTCTTGAATTTCAGCGTGCGGAGTACGTTGGTTGCCGCTGTTTCGATCCCGACCTCCATCGCCGCTGCACTGATCCTAATGCGCTGGCTGCCGGAGTCAGCAAACAGCATTTTGCAGAGTTTACCTGAAGGCGGTGTTGGCACCTTTTTGCTGCGTTTGTTCCCCGCCAATATCACGCTCAACATCATGACGCTGAGCGGCTTAACGGTTGCCATTGGGCGTGTGGTGGATGACTCCATCGTGGTGTTAGAAAACATCTACCGCCAATTGCAAAAAGGCATGGACGCTAAAGAGGCAGTCATCAAAGGCACGCGGGATGTAAGCCTTGCTATTTTTGCCGCCACGCTCACCACAATTGTGGTGTTTTTGCCCATCGGCTTGACGGGTGGCGTCATTGGTGAGTTTTTCTTGCCCTTTGGCTTGGCAGTCACTTACGCTTTGGCAGCTTCGTTCGTGGTAGCGATCACCACAGTGCCAGTCATGGCGTTCATGTTCATCCGTCCCCAGGATATGCCTGAGGAAAAGGAAGGCTTCTTGGCGCGGCTCTATGTGCCTGTGCTGAAATGGTCGCTTAAAAACCGCTTGGTGGTGCTGGGCTTAGCAACTGTTTCATTGGTGATCGGCATTGCGCTCTTTGCCAGTCGCCCTACAACCTTCTTGCCTGCGCTGGGCGAGCCGCAAATCACCATTGATGTGACCATGCCCGCCAACACGCCCATCGCCCAAACCGATCTGCTGGTGCGCGAATTCGAGGCATATCTTGAGGAACTGCACAAGGCAGAGCGTGGCATTAGCCGTTATCAGGTGAATGTGGGCGGTGGTGGCGGCTTTGGCGATATTGCGGCTGCCATTGGCGGTGGGGGCGGCGTGAATGGCGCACGGGCTGCCATCACTGCTGGTGTGGAGGTGAGCGGTGAGGCGCTCAGCACGCTGACGGCGGAAGTGCGTCAGAAGGCGGGCGACATCTTCGGTGTGGAGAATGTGACCGTCTCACGGGCGTCGGTTAGCGAGCAGGGCTTTGGTGGCTTTGCGGTGGTTGCCAGCGGGGATGAGGCTGACCTACGCGCTGCCGATGCCGAAATCATCAAGGCATTGAGCAGCGTGGAAGGCTTAACGAACATCACCAGCTCGCTGGAGCGCGTGGGCGACGCCCAATCTTACTTGCGTGTGGCGCAACGCTCTGCCGTGCAGTACAGCGCTGAACTGGAAGTGACCGATACGCTCGGCGTAACGCGCAAGGCAATTGAAGCAGTGCGCGCTATTCCGAACTTGCCCGCCAGCATCAGCATCAGCGAAGGCTTCCAAAGCCAGCAGCAGACCGAAGGCTTTAGCCAGACCTTCGGCGCGATGGGCATTGCAATCCTTGCTGTGTATGCCGTGATGTTCGTCACCTTTGGCTCGTTCGTCTATCCATTCGCCATCCTGTTCAGCTTACCGCTGGCAGTGGTTGGCGCGGCACTGCTGCTCACCATCACGGATCGCGTGGTCGGCATCTCGGCACTGGTCGGTATGCTGATGTTGATCGGGATTGTGGTGACGAACGCTATCGTGCTGCTGGATCGCGTGCAGTTGAACCGCAAAGAGAAGGGCATGAGTCCTTCTGAGGCGCTGCTAGAGGCAGGGCGCACGCGCCTGCGCCCAATCCTGATGACGGCAATTGCGACAATGGTGGCGCTTTCGCCGCTGGCGCTCGGACTCTCAAAGGGTGCCATCATCGCTACCGAACTTGGCACTGTCGTGATTGGTGGGCTGTTCAGCAGCACGTTCTTAACGCTGTTGGTCGTGCCAATCGTCTACAGCCTGCTGGATAACATGCAGCGGCGGCTGGCGGGCGGCAAAGGGTGAGGCGACTCGCCTTCGTGCATGGGTCGGGATCGCCCGATCCATGCACCTTAACCGCCCTAGTAGCCGCTGCTCAAATCAACGCGGTTGAGCAGGTCTTTCTTCTCTAGATAGCGCTCTAAATTCTCAACGAACAGGTCAGCAGCGCGTTCATGGTAGCGGGCAGTGTTGCCAGCAAGGTGCGGGCTGATGATGACATTCTCCATGCTCCACAAGGGGCTCGATTGCGGCAGCGGCTCACGGGCGAAGACATCCAGTGCCGCGCCGCCCAGTTTGCCCGCTTTCAAGGCGGCGATCAGCGCCTCCTCATCCACAACGCCACCTCGCCCAACGTTGATGAAAATAGCGTGCGGCTGCATCGCCGCAAAAACACGAGCATCCATATAGCCGCGTGTCTGCGGCGTCAGCGGCAAGGTGACCACCACGAAATCGCAAGCGCCGACCATCGAACGAATTGCCTCTGGCGGATAGAGGCGATCCACAAATTCGCCCTGCGGATCACCAACGCCTTCTTCCTCGTATTCATTGCGGCTGGCAGGCTGCATCACGTTACGCTTGGTGGCAAGCACCGTCATGCCGAAGGCTTTGGCAAGGCGTGCTATGGCGCGCCCAATGCTGCCATAACCAACAATGCCAAGCGTTGAATCGCGCAGTTCACGCGGCAGGAACAACTCAAAGCGCTTTTCTGACCATTCGGCACGTGCCTGATGGCGCAGCATCAGCGGAATCTTGCGCGCATGTGCCAACATCATTGCAAAGGCGTATTCGGCAATGGTGGAGGCGTGAATGCCGCTGGCAGTGGTCAGGATCACGTTTTGGTTCTGAATCACAGGTGATTCGATCACCGAGTCAATGCCGGCAAAGTGCAGTTGAATCCACCGCAAACGCAGCGCTTGATCAGGTTCGGGCAACAGCCGCGCCGTGTAGAGAATATCTGTGTTTGCCCACACCTCACGCGGAATCTCGTTGGCAGTGCGCGCCAAGCTGCGCGTGAACTTCAGGCGCGGCGAGAGGCTTTTCAGGCGATTCATGATCGCATCGTTGAAATCTACCAGAACCAGCACATTCAGCGTTTCATCCATGTGATCTCCTTTCCCTAAAAAATTTGAGCAGGGTTGTAGGTTTTTGCTTTCGAGAGAGCTTCCCCCTCAAACTTACTATCCGTTTTTGAAATGTGTTAAACACAAACGGCGCGGCAGTTGCTGTATCACAGTGCTGCCACGCCGTCAAGTCTACCGAGATTCTCAGTTCGCGCTATGGTGCAGCGAGGTTGCCTCTAGCGGGCGTGCATATGCCATCGTATACAAATCGCGGTAGGCACCGCCCTGCGCCAAGAGCGCCTGATGCGAGCCTTGCTCTATAATCATGCCGTGATCCATCACCACGATCAGATCAGCATTGGTGATTGTGCTAAGCCGATGGGCGATCACAAAGCTGGTGCGCCCTTTGAGCAGCCGCTTCAAGGCATCCTGGATGATTTTCTCGGTCTGCGTATCAATGCTGCTGGTTGCCTCATCGAGGATCAGAATGCGCGGATCGGCAAGCAAGGCACGCGCAAACGCGATCAGCTGCTTTTGCCCTGCTGAAAGGATCGCGCCGCCTTCACGCACTTCGGTGTAGTAGCCATTCTCCAGCTTGCTGATGAAAGCATCCGCACCGACTGCCTTTGCCGCCGTGATCACTTCTTCATCAGAGGCATCCAAACGCCCATAGCGGATGTTATCCATCACCGTGCCGCTGAACAAGTGCGTCTCTTGAACGACGACGCCCATCTGCCGCCGCAAACTTTCTTGCGTCACTTTACGGATGTCGTACCCATCAATCGTGATGCGCCCCTCGCTAACTTCATAGAAGCGTGAGAGCAATTTCACGATGCTCGTTTTACCCGCACCGGTATGCCCGACGAGCGCCACTGTTGCACCAGCAGGCACATCCAGCGACACATGCTTCAGGACGGCAGGCGGCGTATTGTTATCGCTCAGGCTGCCTGAATGGTCATGCCTCTGCCCGTTGCTGCCGTTCTTGCCATGTGTGCGGTTCTGCCCGTAGCGTTCAGAGGCTTTCATCGGCGGGTAAGCAAACGAGACATCCTCAAAGCGCACATGCCCTTGAATGGTTGGCAGTTCGGCTGCATCAGGCGCGTCTTGAATATCCAGCGGTGTGTCCATCAGGGTGAAAATTTTGCCACCGGCTGCCATCACCGCTTGGAAGATGTTATAGCGCTGTGCCAACATGCGGATCGGGAAGAAAAGCTGCTCGATATACAGCACGAAGGTGAGCAAGGTTGCCACACTGATCGCTTCATCCAGCACCAGCGAACCACCTACATACACCAATGTGCCAAGCGCCACACCGCCCACCAGCTCGATGCCGGGAAAGAACAAGCTGGCAACCCACGCCGCCCGCAAGCTGGATTTGAGGTGTGCGTGGTTGATCTGCTCGGCAAAACGGCGATAGTTTTGCCTTTGCCGCGCATATGCCTGTGTAACGCGGATTGCGTTAAACGCCTCTGAGAGTTCGGCATTGTTGGCGGAATTCGTCTCGCGTTGCAAGTTATATGCCTTGCGTGCGTAAATGCGCCAGTAGTTCGCCATAATGGTGACGACAGCCACCACCACCAACGCGATCAGCGTCAGCGGCAGGCTGATAAAAAGCATGGCGATGATGATCCCAAACAGGATCAGGATATCGCGCACAGCGCCGACTACCGCGAAGGTGATCGCCTCGCGCAGCACGTTCACATCGCCGATTACACGGGCGATCAGCTTGCCTGTCTCGTAGCTGCTGAAGAACGAGAGTGAAAGGTGCTGAATGTGCGAGAACAGCTCATCACGCAGCTTTTGAATGATGCGCTGTCCCGCAAAAGACATATTCATCACCTGTATGCGGAAGCCGAGCTGTGCCGCGCCATCCAGCAACAGGTAGGCGATCACGCCGAGCAGCACATAGTGCAAATTGCCCTTCAGAATGCCTTCGTCCACTGCAAAACCAATCAGCGGCGGTCCGGCAATATAGCCAACCACAGTTAGCAGTGCGCCGCCCAGCGCAATCCGTACATTATGCCCATAGGGCGAAAGATAGCTTAGCAACCGCTTGGTAACTGCCCAATCAAAAACCTTATCCGCCTCAGCCAGTGCGGCACCCATCATGCCCATAGCCCCTAGTGTCCTTTCTGCTCCACCAAGCCGCCGGTAGCCAGCATTTCGTGGCGCATACGCTCTTGATCTTGCAACTGCAAGCGGTAAATTTCGGCATAGCGCCCGCCTTTTGCCAACAGATCGGTGTGTGTGCCACGCTCTACGATCTCGCCATTATCAATCACCACAATCTGATCAGCTTTCTGCACAGTCGTTAGGCGCTGTGCGATGATGAACGTCGTGCGCCCCTGCATCAGGCGCTCTAACGCCTCTTGGATCAGAAATTCGGTGCGCGTATCCACACTGCTGGTCGAGTCATCCAGGATGAGGATACGTGGGTCAATCAGCAAGGCACGCGCAATGGCAATGCGCTGCCGCTGCCCACCACTAACCGTTACACCGCGCTCACCAACGCGAGTCTCGTAGCCATCAGGAAATTCGGTGATAAAGTCGTGTGCGTTGGCAGCTTTGGCTGCTGCGATCACTTCTTCAAGGCTTGCCTCAGGGCGCCCGTAGGCGATGTTTTCCCGAATGCTGGCGGAAAACAAAAGAGATTCTTGCAACACAATGCCAATCTGACGGCGCAGGCTATCCAACTGCACAGAGCGCACATCTATGCCGTCAATGGTCACCCGCCCTTCGCTCACATCGTAGAAGCGCGGAATCAGGCTGACCAGTGTGCTTTTGCCTGAGCCTGTTAGACCGAGCAGTGCAACCACTTCACCGCTTTTCGCCTCTAGGCTGATGTTCTTGAGCGCGAGGGGTAGGTCTGGCTCATAGCGAAAGCTAACCTTTTCAAAGCGCACGTCGCCCTTGATCGGCGGCATTGGCTTTGCATCAGGCGCATCGCTGATTGTGATCGGTGCATCCATGATCTCAAAAATGCGGCGGCTGCTGGTGATCGCTTGTGTGGTCAGGATAATCACAAAGCCGATGAAGCGAATCGGCTGCCCAAGCAGCAGCACATAGGCATTGAACGAGACAATCAAGCCAACGGTAACACCCGCCATGCCTGCCTCAGCCAGCAAGCCGCCCACCAACAGCACTGCGCCGAGCGAGAGCGTGACGAAATAAGCACTTAGTGGCAGAAAGAGCGCCCAACGCCGCACAAGGCTGATCTGTTCCTCATACAGCTGGTCGTTCTGTGCGCCGAATTTCTGCACTTCATGGCGTTCGCGGGCAAAGGCACGCACCACTTGCGCGCCGATGACGCTTTCTTGCAGTTGGTTGCCCAACTTTTGCAGACGCTCCATAATGGCACGCCAACGCGGATCAACTTCATTGACAAACTTGAACGAGAGGAATGCTAACGGAATAAGCGGTACAAAGGCAACAATAGTCAGCGGCACGTTTGCGGTCAGCATCAAAGCTGCTGCACCAATGATCAGCAGTATGGTATTCAAACCGTCAATCAAACCGTAGGCGAAGTAGCGCTGCACTTCGTCCACATCGCTGATCGCCACCGTGATCAAAGTGCCAGTCTGCGCCTTGTCGTGGTAGCTGAACGGCAAATTTTGCACCTTATCGTAGAGCTGATTCCGCATGTCGTAGGTGATGTAGTGCGAAAGGCGCTCACCAAAATAGCGGAACACAAAGCCAGCTACACCACGCAGCAGACCAAGCCCAACAATTAGCAGCCCGGCTGCCAACAGAAAGCTGTTATCGCCTGCTTTGATGCCGTTATCAATCACCTCGCGCAGCACACGCGGAATGAGGACAGCTAAAGCACTGCTGAGGATCAGCCCGATGAAGGCGAAGATCGCCAATTTGCGGTAGGGGCGCAGATAGCCCATGATGCGCTGCCACAAGGCAAAATTGCTGGCTTTGCCAGCGGCGGAGCGCGACTCGCTGCTCACTTGCATTCGGAGACTCCTATCAAGGCATTGGTTGGAATGCGGAAGGTGCGGACGATCAACGACGATTCGCTAAGTATAGCGAACTTTTGTGCGTGTAGCAACGGCTCACTATGGATCAACCTTAGGTGATGTTACAACACACCTGTAAAGTTTAGCAGCAAGCAGGCAAGCATGGCATGGGACTAAAGGCGGATTTTGGCGGTTTAGAAGGCGGCGCAGGCGAACGCAATCACCTGCGCCATAGCTGATTCTACAGCGAGATGCCTAGGATTTCCTGAATGCGAGCGACGAAGGTCTGTGGATTGATCGGCTTCGGGAAGTAGCCATCAAAGCCTGCCTTGATCGCATCTTCTGCCACATCGGCTGAGTGGTAGGCAGTGATGGCGATCACCGGGATATGCGCGGTAGCAGGGTTAGAACGTACGCCAACCAACGTCTGCCAGCCATCTTTGCCGGGCATGGCAAGGTCAGTTACGATGACAGTTGGTTCAATTTCGGTGAGCAGTTGCAGGCATTCGTCACCGTTTTTGGCAAGGTAAACCTGAATGCCGTAGTGTTCTAGCACACGCGAAACAAGCTGTTGATCGTCGAACGTATCTTCAACAACGATCACTTTCCAATTGGTAGCAGACATATGGAAACGCTCCTTTGTGGGTTTTCAAAGACTCATACATTGTAGGGCGATCCGCTCAACTTCTGCTACAAAGGTGAACAAATCAAACGGTTTGCTGATGTATCCGTCAAAGCCTGCCTCCATCACCTCTTGGCGGTCGGTATCCATCGCATAAGCAGTGATGGCAATGACGGGCGTTGCCGCAAGCTCTGGATCGCTGCGGATGACTTTCAACACATCCCAACCTGTCATCTTCGGCATCTTGATATCCAGCAGGATGACATTGGGCTTGATCTGGCGCGCTAGCGCCAAGCCTTCTTCACCGTTATGGGCAGTATGTGCTTGGATGCCAAAATGATTCATCGCTGCACGTGCCACCATCAGGTTATCAGGTGTATCATCAACGATTAGGATCGTCCAGTTGCGAATTTCGCCGCGGATTGGTTCTGGTGTGCGAAACATGGTGCGCTGTTACCCTTCTAGGCTTGATGAAAGCGCCTCAGCCTTGTTAACTTCGGTGACCAAAGGTAGTGTAACGGTAAAGGTGCTGCCACGCCCAACTTCACTGCTCAAACGAATGTTACCGCGCATCATCAGCACAAGTTTGCGGACGATTGCCAGCCCCAAGCCCGTGCCGCCGCGGTCCAAGCCGTTTTCAGCCTGATGAAACTCATCAAAGATCACCTCTTGCAGGTGTGGCGGAATGCCTGAGCCGCTATCCGTCACGTTGATGCGCCAGGTTGACTCGTCTTGCAGTGTGGCAGCAACAGTCACACTGCCTTGATCGGTGAACTTGATGGCGTTTGAGACAAGGTTGATGACGATTTGCTTGATGCGCCCATAGTCGCCCACCAACGTTTCGGGCAAGCGTTCATCCACTTCTAGGGTGAAGACAAGCCCTTTGTTATCTGCCAGCACCTTGTTCTGAGTCATCACCTCGCCCAGGCAAGCGCGCACATTGAAAGGCTTTTCGGAAAGTTCCAAGCGCCCAGCTTCGATCTTAGAGAGGTCTAGCACCTCGTTGATCAGGTGGAGCAGGTGCTGTGCGTTCACCAAGATGCGCTCTTGGTAGGCAAACTGATCGGGCGTCAGCTCGCCAACCATGCCTGCCAATTGCAACTGTGCATAGCCAATCACGGCGTTGAGCGGTGTGCGTAACTCGTGCGACATGGTGGCGAGGAACTGGCTTTTCAGCTTGCTGGCAACTTCCGCCTGGCGGCGTGCCACAGCCAGTTCGCGGTTCGCCTTCACCAACGCCTCATTCTGAGACTGCACCTGTTCCTGTGCTTGGCGCCGTTCAGTCACATCCAAGAAGATGCCCTTGAAGATGACGCGCCCATCCTCTGTGAAAGTTGGCACAGACTCACCACGCCACCAGCGTAATTCACCCGTCTCTTTGTGATAGAGCCGTCCTTCAAACTGCCAATTGCTGCGATCTATGAGGACAGCATTGACCGAATCGACGAACGGCTGAATGTCCTGTGGATGGAAATGCTGAATAAGCGTGCCAAGGTCAGCCATCACTTCTTCCGCCGTCACGCCGGAGACGGCGTAAATACCTTGACTGATATAGCCGATGCGCCATTGATCGCCGTCTACAAAGAACTCGTAGATGGCGCCTTTCAAGCCATTGGCAATTTGCAGCAAGCGCTCACGGCTTTCACGCACAATGACCTCTTGCTTTTGGCGGGCAATGGCTGCGCCAAGGTTGGCTGCCATCGTTCCCAACAGTTCAAGTTCGAGTTCGTCCCAAACGCGCTCGCCAAGGCATTCATCAAAGCCTAGCAAGCCCCACCACTGCCCGTCCACAAAAATTGGGACGGCTGCCAGCGAAATAATGCCCTGCGAGTCCAGCATATCACGAGCGGAGCCTGTAAGCGTTTTTGCTGAGCAGCTCACCGTCCGCCCTGCTTTGAAATCTGCCAGCCAGTCAGGGAAAATATCCGAGATGGGCAGTTCGCGCATGTCAGGCGCATCAATGAATGCGGGAATATTTTCTGCCACCCATTCATAGCGCATATCCACCAATGTTTTGCCTTCGGGTGTGTAGGGCAATTTTTGGAAGATATAGGCGCGGCTGGCGCTCAGAGAACCGCCCAAGCGTGCCAAGATTTGCGGCAGCACATCTTCCCAACGGGTGTTGCTCAGCAATTGCTGCTGCGAAAGCGAAACGGACACCAGCAGTGCATCACGCCGCAGAAGTGCTAGTTCGCTCTGCTGGCGTGCGATTGCAGCGCCCAAGTCGCTTGCCACAGCGCGCAGCAAATCTAGCTCAAGCGCATCCCAAATGCGCTCGCCAAGGCATTCATCAAAGCCAATGAAGCCCCACCACTGCCCATTCACAATGATCGGCAGCACGACGATTGAAATAATATCTTGCGCCTCAAGCACGTCGCGTTCGCTGTCGGGAAAAGTGCGCACCACGCCGCTGATTGGGCGCCCTTCGGAAAGTTCAGCCACCCAGCGCGGGAACGCCTCAGACAAATTCAGGTTTTGCAGATCGGGATTATCAATCTCAGGTTTAATGCCTTCTGCCACCCACTCGTAGCGCTGATCGGTGAACCACTGCCCATCGCGCAGCGTGGGTTGGTTCTGGAAGATATATACGCGGCTGGCGGCAGTAGCCGCGCCCAACTGCGCCAAAATCTCTTCAATGCTGTTTTCCCACTCCAAGCTGGCAAGCAGTTTCTGCGCCGTGAACGAGACCGCGGAGAGAATGGCATCCCGCCGCACGAGTGCTGACTCACTCTGCCGACGCTCCAGCAGGCTGCCCACCCACTGTCCCATCAGCAAGAAGAAGTCTTTGTCGAAGGCAGCAAACTGCTCGGCACGCGGCTTGCTGCTAGAGAAGTTGAGCGTGCCAAACCGTTTGCCGCTAACTGTCAGCGGCACACCAAGGTAAGACTCCAAGCCGAAGGCAGTGTAGCAAGGATGCCCTTTATAGTCGGACGTTCCCATGTTTTCAATGCTCACCAAGCCGTTTGCCTGATAGGTGAGATCGCAATAGGTTTGGCTGAAGGCGAACTTCTGCCCGCGCTTCAGCGAGCCATCCGGCGTGTGGGCATACAGCACTGTGTAGGTATCGCCTTCAATGCGGCTGATGATACCGACCTCTAAACCAAGCAGTTCTGTGCCAATGCGAAGTGCCTCACTCAACTGCACATCCACATCCGCGCTGCTTGCCACCACCTCATAGAGCGCCCGCAGCCGAATATCCTGGCGCGCTTTTTGGAGGGTGCGTTCGCGCAGTTGGCGCGTCATGGCATTGAAGGCTTCGGTCACTTCGCCAATCTCATCACGGTAGCTGATCGGCACTTGGTGCGTTAGGTTACCCTCAGCCACTTCGCGGGCACCCATCCGTAGACGCTCAATTGGCGTTTCAATACCGCGTTTGATCGTTTGGCGCACAATAAATATTGTCACTATGGCTATACCGCCCATCAGAAACGCCAAAATGCGGAAAGCGCGGTGCTGAGCAGCATGAATTTCTTCTTGTGCAGACTCCACAAAGATGATAACGTCTGTGCCACGCAACACTTTGGTTGTGCCAAGCACTAGCTTGCCTTGAAAGTTGGTGTAATCGCTAGTATGCACAATCTCATCACCCCTGTTGAATGCATCGCCCAGCCGTCCAACCAATTCCTGATCCTCTACAAGGGGCAGTTCAGGTCTTCCCACCAGGTTATAACTTTGTGCCAGCAAGTTCGGATCACTGTGAGCAATAACTGGACCTTCAGCTTCAGCAATGTAGGCAGTGCCAGTTTCACCAAAACGTACACGCCCCATGATCTCGCTGATCGATTCCATATTCAGCAGTGCCGCAACGACTGAACCATTGGCTGTGGGCGTCGCTAGGGTGAGATAAGGTTTACCATTGGAGAGGAAAGATAACTCGCCCAGATAGAAGAAGCCTATAGGAGTTTCGCGGGCTTCTTCGAACCACTCCGTAGAACTAACATCGTTGGTATTAGCGAAAAAGGCATCGACTGTGCGGAAAGCCCTAGCAATGATCCGCCCATTGGGTGAGATAACCGCTAACTCCAAGAGTGTGGGGTTAACCTGTAGGATAGGTTGTAACGTGTCGAAGGTGAAGGCAAGCGGCGATAAGTCCGCAACAGCTTGAAGCGCGCCCTGTATTTGATCGACCAAAGCACGCACCTGAGAGGCGGCACTTTGGGCAGCATCGCGTTGCCTGCCTGCCCACAAACGATTTTCCGCTTCTTCAAACAACGAATAAACAACTAGAAAAGACGCCGCTAAAATGATAAACAGCAAGACCGAAAACATGATCATGAGCTGCTGGCGGATTTTCAAGCGGAAGCGCAACCGCAATGGTGTTTGTTGTTTAGGGCGCATAGCAATTCCTAACTCATCGTTGGATTGTTGGTCAGATTAGAAACTTAGAACGCGTGCCGAGTCAGTTCCCATGTTTCTATACTTTAGCAGCATACAAGCAAAAACTCCGTAAATCCATTATGCGTTTGTCTAATCTTTTGTTGCCACCCAGCCTAGCCATATGGCTAGGCTAAGGCTGTGCCGCAAAACTAGGCAAAGAACGGATCGCCATAGTGCGCCATCTCTGATTACAATTAGGCAAAATGGGGCGTATACCTTTTGCCTTTAAGGTTATTGCATGTGAACCAACCAACTATTGTGCTGCTGTTCGTAGAAGATGATCCCGATGATCAGCGTGTGTTTACCCACTACGTGGACGCAGCACAACTGCCCTACCTGTGCGTGTTGGAGGCAAGCCTTTCTGCTGCACTAGATCGCCTGCAAAAATATCCGTTCGATGTCATCCTCTCCGATTACATGCTGCCCGATGGCACAGTTCTTGATCTGCTCAGCCAGCAGCCAACCACACCAATTATCGTCATCACCCGCAACCGTGATATAGAAACAGCCATTGAAGTGATGAAGGCAGGCGCCGCCGACTATCTGCTGCAAGATGAAGCCAACAGCTACCTTGAACGCCTGCCTGCTTCAATTGCGCACGCCGTGCGCCACAGCGTTAACCAGCGCCTAGCCGCTGATCAGCGTGCGCTGATCGAAATGCTGCGCGATACAGCCGCTGCCCTAAACAGCACCTTAGAGCTTGATGAAATCCTTAAGCGCCTGCTGGAGAACGTTAAGCGCATCATTCCGCACGATGCAGCCAGCATTATGCTTCTGGAAGGCACACAGGCGCGCATTGTGCAAGCCGTTGGCTGGCAGCCTGAAGAAGCTGCTATCTTGTCCTCTGTCGTCTTAAACATCGCCGAGATCGATCACCTCAATTTGATGTATCACACGCGCAAATTCTGCATCATACCAGATGTTTCTGCGCTGAGCAGTTGGGTAGACATTCCGCATGTACGTGCGCCGCGTTCTTACCTTGCCGCACCACTTTGTGTTGGTGAGCAGGTGATCGGCTTTCTGCACCTTGATAGCCTGACGCCGCACCATTTCACAGTAACCCATGCCGAGCGCCTTAGCGCTTTCGTCAATCAGGCAGCCACCGCCATTGAGAACGCACATCTCTACCAAAAGGCGCAGGCATTGGCAGCCCTTGAAGAACGCCAGCGCCTTGCCCGCGATCTGCACGACTCGGTAACGCAGACGCTTTTCGCTGCTTCGGTCGTCTCCACTGTCATTATCAGGCGCTGGAAAGATGATCCTGCCAGCATTGGCGCAGAACTGCGCGAACTGCGCGACCTCACGCAGGGCGCACTTGCCGAAATGCGTACCCTGCTCTTGGAGCTACGCCCAAATGCGCCCTTAGAGGCTGATCTTAACGATCTGCTGCGCCAACTGACCGAGACAGTCAAAGGGCGCTCTAAACTGCACGTTATCTATCAATCAGAGGGCAGTTTTCAACTGCCACCTACAGTGCATGTAGCCTTTTTCCGCCTTGCACAAGAGGCGCTCAACAACGTTTTGAAGCACGCACGAGCGCAGCATGTGAAACTACACTTGGTTCGCACAGCCCGCCACGTCGAACTCACTGTGCAGGATGACGGGCGCGGCTTTGAGCCAACGGCAGTGGCAGGCGACCGTATGGGCATCCGCATTATGCAAGAACGAGCGCGTGAAGCAGGCATTCAGCTCACGCTTACAAGCAAACCAAATGAAGGGACGCGCTTAAGCGCTGTTTGGCAAGTGAAGGAGTCACAATGAGCGAGAAAAGACCTGTTCGTGTAGTGATCGTGGATGATCACGAGATGGTGCGGCGCGGGCTGAGCCTGTTCCTGCGCGGCTTCAGTGATCTGGAGGTGGTGGGCGAAGCAGCCAACGGTGCGGAAGCACTTCAAGTTTGCGAGGCACAACAGCCTGATGTGGTGCTGATGGATATTGTGATGCCGGAGGTGAACGGCATTGAGGCAACACGCACCCTGCGCGAACGCTTTCCGAACATGGCGATTGTGGCACTCTCGAGTTCGGGTGATACGCGCAGCGTGACGGCAACCATGCAAGCTGGTGCAACCAGCTACCTTTTGAAAAACGTATCTGATGACCAACTGGCGAACGCTATTCGCGCTGCACAACGCGGGCAGCGCACCCTTTCACCAGAAGCCACCCAAGCACTCATCAATGCTGCCACACGCCCGCCCGAACCTGAATTCCGCCTGACGGAGCGCGAACAAGAAGTGCTGGCACTGTTGGCAGACGGTTTGAACAACCCTGAGATCGCCGAACGGCTTGTGATCAGCCGCTCCACCGTCAAGTACCACATCAGCAGCATTTTGGCAAAGCTAGGCGTTAGCAACCGTTCGGAGGCAGTGGTGCTTGCCTTGAAGCATGATTTAGTCTGATCATACACCTTTGTGCATAATCAGGCGTGCAAAAATGCCCTCAACATCATTGAGCAGGTTTTGTGCTAAGGTGTTGAGGTCTAGTGTTCTGCCGTAGGCGATAGCCTCATCGGCTTCTGCTGCGCCAAGGGCAGCCGCGCACAGAGCGCGCAGCCGTGCCAACTCGTTCGGATCGAGGTGATTGGGCACCGCATTGGCTTCGATCACACCGATCCACTCTGCGGCTTGTGCCGCATTGTTTTCGTGTAGGGCAAGGTCACACAGCGCATAAAAGCCGTGCAATAACCCACGCATGTTATCAATGCTGAAGGCGATTTGCAGCCATTCGTAAAGGCTACGGCGCACGGCTTCCCAATCGCCTAGATGCACGTCTACCTGTGCAAGGGCAGCAAGGCGGTTCGCAAGCGAGTTCAAGTTATTCATCTCTTGGGCAAGGGCGATGCTGCGCTCAAAATATGGGCGGCATTCGGCATAGCGCCCTTGTTGTGCTAGCACAAAGCCTGTGTTGCCAATGGTCGCCAGCATCTTTTGAGCATCGCCTAGCCGCTGGCTCATGGCAATGCTCTGTTCTGCCATCACCAGCGCCTCCTCGTAATGTTTTTCTTCCAGCAAGATGAGGCTGAGACGGCTGAGACAGTGGCTTAGCAAGCGCTCGTCGTTGGCGTTGCTAAGGTATTCTAACGCCAACCGTGTGTGCTGCTCAGCAGTGAAAAAATCTTTACGGTGATAGGCTACATCACCTAAGCCAAGCTGTGACTCAGCCAGCACTGTTAAGTCTTGGCTGTGTTGGGCAATTTGCGCGGCAACCTGATAGTGTTGCTCGGCAAGGTCTAGCACTGCTTGCAAGCGATATACATAGGCAAGTGCGTTCAAGGTCTTGGCTGTTCCCAATCCATCCCCAAGCTGTTGATAAAGCTGCAAAGCACCCTGCAATGTTTCCTGGGCGGCGCGGAAATTGCTCTGTATGCGCTTGACCTCACCAATACGGTACAATGCCTCAGCCTGTGCTGAGATGTTCCCAAATGTCAGGGCAAGGTTGTATGCCTCTAGGAAATGCTGTTCGGCTTGCACAGGATTCGCACCTTGCTCGTAGCATTGCCCAAGCAGCATGTGAAGGCAGATAAGGCGCGCATCAAAAGATGCCGCTTGGCTAGCACGCTGTAAGGTAATCTCTAGGTGTGCGCGCACCGCCGCAGGACTGCCGCTTTCAATAGCGCGTGGCGCGTAAGCACACATGTATTGCATCTCGCATGAGAGATCATCTGCCTCTCGCCAGTGCAGTGCCAGCGCCAAATCGTAATCCGGCTGGTTGGGATAGAGTGCCTCTATGCCTTCGGCAACGGCACGATGCCAATGCTGGCGCTCTGCTGCGCTCAGCGAATGCAGCACCCCTTCACGAATTTTATCGTGTGTAAAATACCACTTGCCATCCTGAATACGAACGAGCGCCACATCCACACACTTGATCAGCCAATCGTCGTAATTCGCCTCGCCGCCAATGCGTTCCAACAGATTGAAATCTATTTCGCGCCCAATCACAGCCGCAATCTGTACGAGGACTTGATACTTTGCCTTCAGGCGTGCCAAACGCCGCTTAGCAACCAGCAGCATCCCTTCGGAAAAAACCTGCGTGGGCAGCACTGCACGGCGGATATGCTCTAAGCTGCCTGTGGTTTGAGCGACCGTTCGCAGCGACTCGATCACATAAAAAGCGTTGCCCTCTGTGTGTTCAACCAGAAAATGAATGATCTCCTCAAAGCGTTCGTTGTCGCCGATGACGGAAGCCGTCAGCGCACGCACCTCATCTTCGGAAAAGCGCGCTAACTTGATGAACTGCATCTCAGGGAGTTTGCCATAGAAATATTGATCATCATCTGTGCGGTAGGCGGCAATCACGATTAGCGGCAAGCGTGCAACGGCTTTGGTCAGTTGGCGCAGCGGCAGCAAGCTACCCGACGACCAATGAACATCATCAATAATCAGTATAATTGGCTGTCTGGTGCGTTCAATCAACGCAATTAACAAAGCAGCCAATTGCAGATCATCGGGCAAGCCGTTGCCTTCTGGCACCGTGCGTCCGATCAGCCGTTCTAGGTCTGGCACAAGCACCTTTAACAGGCGTGCCTCATGATCTTGAATGGGAATGAACAACACAAGGCGGCGCAACACCTCACGCCACAGGGTATGGATGCTACCCGCGCTTTCCGAACACTGCCAACGTACTACGAGAGCGCCTTTCACCAAAGCGCGGATGCGAATCTCATCCAATAGGCGTGTTTTGCCAACGCCGCTCTCGCCCGCGATCAGCCAAGCAGAGCCTTTGCCGTTAAGCGTATTGGTAAGGGCTTCTTCGAACAGCGTTAGCTCGCGTGTGCGCCCAACAAACTTAGGCGATTGCAGCACACTCTCGCGCAAGATGGGTGTTTCGCTAGGTAGGGCGCTAATAGCCGTATAGAAGGCTAACATGGCATCGTAAGCGGTTGGGTAGCGCGCTTCAGGCGTTTTCTCTAGCAAGCGCAGCACAACTTGGCAGACCTCAGGTGGTGCAGCAAGAGCTTCTGCATCAGGCGCTTCGTTCAGCACCTTGTGAACTAACGAGGCAATGCTCTCGGTTTGGAAAGGATGCTTGCCTGCAAACATCCGATAAGCAATCACACCCAGCGCATACAGATCAGCGGATAGGCTTGTCTTTTCGCCACGCAGCACTTCTGGTGCAATATATTCAAGCGTCCCACTGACATTGACAGTATTATTCACCATAATAGACTCGGTGGCAATCCCAAAGTCTAGTACGCGCAGGCGTCCATTAGATTCCACCAAGATGTTGTTAGGCTTTAAGTCGCAGTGCAGAATGCCATGCCGATGCAGGTAAATTAGGGCTTGCAGCGTTTCCGTGAGCAGGCGCACTTTATCCTGCAACGAGAGTGCGGCTGCCGTCTCAAGGATGGTCTGGGGCGCTTCCAACAGCGGCATGGTGAAATAAGGGCGCAGATCGCTATCGTAGCCGAAATCCAGCACGCTGATGATATGCGGATGGCGCAGCCCGGCAAGAATTTGAAACTCACGAGCAAATGCTTCGCGTTGATCGGTCTCAGATTGGGCTAAGGCGGTGCGCAACTTGACACGCTTGAGGGCAATCAGCTGCTCATTCACACTCAGCCGATCCTCAGCCTGAAACACTGATCCCATGCCGCCCTCACCAATTTTTTTGAGCAGCCTATAGCGGTTGCCTACCAAATAATCCGTTGTAGTCCGCTGCGACATGCACGATCCTTTCGGGACACCCAAAACTGCAGAGGATTGTTTATTAAGCGGCAAGGGCGATGCAATATGCTTTTTGATAAGCATAGCCGCTCATCTGACAAGTGCGATCATAGCGCGCATGGTTTGTTTTCGGCAAAGAATGACGGCTTTCTTTTGCCACTTGTGGTTCGCTGCGGCACAATTGATATGTTTGTGAAACCTCACATACGATTTTCTTTGGAGGAACAGGGATTCCCTATGGACTTAATGGAGTATCAGGGCAAGCAGTATTTTGCCCGTTTTGGCATTCCCGTCTCGGCAGGTGGTGTTGCCGATTCTGTGGATGAGGCTGTCGCGCAGGCAGAACGCATCGGTTACCCTGTGGTGGTCAAAGCACAGGTGATGATCGGCGGGCGCGGCAAGGCGGGCGGCATTAAGCTCGCCAATACTGCCGATGAAGTGCGCTCTCACGCTGGCAATATTCTTGGTTTGGATATTCGTGGGCATGTGGTGCGCCGCCTATGGATTGAGCGCGCCTCCGAAATTGCCCAAAGCCCTGACCGCCTGAACGAAAAAGGTGAGCCAAAAGCAGAAGAATATTACGCATCCTTTGCGCTGGATCGCAGTGCCAAAAAATATTTAGGAATGCTCTCTGCTGAAGGTGGCGTGGAGATCGAAAGTGTAGCAGATGAGCTAATTGCCAAAATTCACGTTGATCCAATGCTTGGGCTGAGCAAAGAGGCTTGCCGCGCTTGGATTGCGGCAGCAAACCTGCCCATACCTGCCCGTGAAGGCGCCCTTGCAGTGCTGATGGCACTCTACCGTTGTTATACCGAAGGCGATTGTGAGTTGGCAGAGATTAACCCGCTGATCCTAACCACCGATGGGCGCGTTCATGCCTTAGACGCCAAAGTCACGCTAGACGACGCTGCGCGTGATCGCCACCCCGAATGGGCAGACTTTGAGGCGGCGACCGTTGCCGCTGGCGATAGCCGCGAAGCGCTTGCCAAAGAGAAGGGCTTGCAATACGTCGGTTTGGAAGGCAGCGTCGGTATTATTGCCAACGGTGCGGGCTTGGCAATGTCCACGGTAGACATTGTGAAGCAGGTCGGTGGTGCGCCTGCCAATTTTCTTGATATTGGCGGCGGTGCCAATGCAGAGGTCATGGTGAATGCCCTGACCGTTATCAGCACCGATCCGAATGTGCGCGCCATTTTCATCAACATCTTTGGTGGCATCACGCGCTGCGACGAAGTGGCACGCGGCATTGTCGAGGCGCTCAGCCGCATCACGCTCAGCGCACCAATCATCGCCCGCATTGATGGCACAAATGCGGCTGAAGGGCGCGCCATCCTGAAGGCGAACGAATCCGAAAAACTCATCATGCTGCCCGATATGCTCAGTGCCGCCCAAAGAGCGGTTGAGGTTGCAGGAAAGTAGGCTGAAATCATGGCTGTTTTCGTAAATGAACATACCAAAGTTGTTGTGCAAGGGCTGACGGGCAAACAAGGGCAGTTCTACGGGCTGCGTAACCGTGCCTACGGCACGCAAGTGGTGGCAGGCACCAATCCGAAGAAGGCGGGTACGGATGTTGAAGGCATCCCGATCTTTGCAACGGTTGCTGATGCCGTCCGCGAGACGGGTGCTAACGCTGCTTTCATCATTGTGCCAGCCATGGCGGCAGCCGCTTCCATCCTAGAGGCGGCTGAGGGCGGTATTCCGTTCATCGTGTGCGTCACCGAACACATCCCAACGCATGATCAGGCACGCGTCTACAACCGCCTCAAGCACGATTTTCCGAACACGCGGCTGCTTGGTCCAAACTGTGCGGGCATCCTCTCGCCGGGCAAGTGCAACATCGGCTTCACACCAACCGAAGTCGCCATGCCAGGCCCGGTGGGCATTGTCAGCCGTTCTGGTACGCTTGCCTATCAGGCGCTTTATGAGCTGACGGAAAGCGGCATCGGGCAGACAACGTGCGTCGGCATCGGCGGCGATCCCGTTCCCGGCACTAGCTTCATTGATGCGCTGGAGGCATTCCAAGCCGACCCTGAAACTAAGGCAATCGTCATGATTGGCGAGATTGGCGGCTCAGCAGAGGAAGAGGCAGCCGAGTACATCAAGGCGCATGTGAGCAAGCCTGTGGTTGCCTACATCGCGGGCATGGAAGCACCTCCCGGCAAACGTATGGGACACGCCGGCGCGATCATCTCACGCGGGAAGGGTACAGCAAAGGGCAAGACCGAAGCGCTGACCGCAGCAGGTGCGCGGGTTGCCATGAATCCGACCGAGATCGGCGGGTTGGTGAAACAAGCGCTAGGGCGCTAGCGGGTAAAACGCAGTTCAAAACGAATGAAGGATTAGGTTAGACGACCGTCTATGGAGCGCGCAGATACGCTCCATAGACGACCCTTCCGTGCCTCTGCTCAAGTTTTGAAACAACTTCTGCGCCATTATGCGGGCAGTGGAGCAACATCCTACGCCGCAGGCTAACCTTTTGCCCGTTATGTGTTACAATCCTTCTCAACAAACGCTCATTAGGTAGTCTAGCTTATGTCCACACAGGGAAACACAAGCCGTCTTGATCAAATCCGCGCTGTTGCCGAGCGGCTATTCCGCGACAAAGGCTACTTAGCAACCTCTATGCGCGATATTGCCGATGAAATGCACATGAAAGGTGGTGGCAGCCTTTACGCGCACATCAAGGGCAAAGAAGACCTGCTGTGGAGCATTGCCAACGAAGCGACCGATGCCTTTTTTGCCGCGCTGGAGACTGCCTGTGCAACACAAAGCGAACCTCATGATCAACTGCGTGCCGCCATCATCGCACATCTGCTGGTCATCACCGAGCATTTAGGCGCTGCCGCCGTCTATTTTGACGAGTGGCGGCATCTGACTGAGCCGCGTCGCAGCCAGTTCATGGCACGCCGCAACGCTTATGAACGGCAATTCCAAGCGCTCTTGGAAGCCTGCATCACGGCAGGCGATTGCCGCGCTGCTGACGCACGGCTTGCCACACTCCACTTGCTCAGCGCCATGAATGCTATGCGCCATTGGTACAAGCCAAATGGCAGGCTCTCGGCGCAGCAGGTGGCAGAAGCGTTGGCAGAGATGCTGCTACGTGGCTTGTGAACGCCATGCCAGCACCTGATCGCGGGTTGGTGCGGCGCTAGAGCCACCATGTGCCTGTGTGGACATCCCGCCGCAAAAATTGCCCCATGCTAACGCTTCCGCCAAAGGTTCGCCTGCCATAAGCGCCGCCAAGAAGCCTGCATTAAAAGCATCGCCGGCACCTGTTGTATCCACCACCTGATCGAGGTTTAGGGCAGGCACATGCAAAGTTTCCGTGCCGCGCCGCGCATAAGCGCCGTTGGCACCATCTTTAACGATCACCAGCGGCACAATTTCGGCAAGCCTTGCCAGTGTTTCATCCAGATCGGTGCAGCCTGTCAGTTGGCGCGCCTCGCGTAGATTCGGCATGAAAATATCTATGCGTTCCAGCACGGCGCGCACACCATCCGTCGCCAGCGTCACACCTTCACGATATTGGCAATCCATGCTCACTTGAATGCCGCGAAGACGGCAAGCCTCTAGCAATGGTGGCACTTCAGCTGCCCACTCCAAACTAGTGAAGTGCATTCGATCAAAGGTCGCCACCTTCAGCGCGTCGAGGGCAAGTTCGGCACGGCTAGGCGTCGGATCAATGTAGGTGATGAAGGCACGCTCCTCAGGGTTGGAAAGTGAGACCGTCAGGCGGCGCAACGGCGACTCTAGCCGATGCAATAGATCAGTTGCCACGCCTTCGCGCTCAGCTTCTTCCAGCACAAAGCGGCTGAAGAAATCCGTGCCAACTGTGCCAATCCAGCCGACGTTTACGCCTAAGCGGTGCAGCGCGATGACGGTGTTCAGCACGCCGCCTGCCACCACATTTAAGCCGCCGCAGTAAATTTCCGTGCCAAGCGATGGGAAACGCGGCAGATCGGTGAAAATCACATCGCAAAAGTAGCTACCCGGCACTAAAATATCGTAGTGGTTCATGAGTAAGCCTACTGCCACTCGCCAACCAGATCGTGGTGGGCGTGCAGAAACGCCTCAACCAGCTTCTTTGCCAGCGGATACGAGCCGATCAACGGATGCATCATCAGCGCCTCAACCGCCAGCATCCGTGAGCGCTCTAAAATGGCTTGCGCCGCCAGCCGTTCGTAGCGCTTAACGCTTTGCATCAGGCGCAGATGATCCTCATGCACCTCCCCAATAGGCAGCGGCTGAACGCCGGTGCCATCAATACGGCAAATCACTTCGACCACATCATCGGCTGCCATGCCACTAATCGCACCATGATTTGGCACATTTAAGCCTGTATAGTGCGGTGTGCCTGTGGCGATTGCCTCTACACAGCCAAGCGCAACGCCGGCATAGCCTTCGTCATCCTCGCCAACCGATTCCATGCGCGGGCGTGGCTTGCCGCCGCGTGCGTGCGCCATGTATGAACTGCTGCGCTTGCCCATCACCTCTGCCCAAACTGCCAAACCCTGCTCAGGCTGATTATTGGCATCAGCGGCGCGCAGGCGCTCCAGAAGTTCCGCAGTTAGGCGGGCGGTTTCTTCGCCACGTGTTTCGGGCTTGGCAAGCAGTGCCGCTAATGCCTCATCGCGGTGATAGAAGTAATGCAAGTATTCGTTGAAAAACGTGGGATAGGTGGCGCGCAAGTCCGCGTCAAACATTTGCATGTGTGTGGACTCGATAAAGTGCGGATCGCTGAGCAGCGCGGGCAGCACTTCCTCACCGCCGCTGCCATCAGGATCGGGCTGCACACGCACAGAGCGCGTCCAAGAGAGGTGATTTAGCCCATACACTTCATGGCGCACCTGCTCCAGCGGCACGCGTAGGTAGCGGCTGGCAGCGTGCTGTGCGCCGTTAGCGCTATCACAAATGCCGATCACCCGCTGAATGCCTGCATCGTGTAAGCCTTGCGCCACCAAGCCCGCCGGGTTGGTGAAATTGTAGAGCCATGCGTTCGGTGCAAGGCGTTCTGCCATGCGGCAGTACTCTAGAATGGCGGGCAGACTCCGCATCGCCATTGCAAAGCCAGCGGCGCCGGTTGTCTCCTGACCCAGCACGCCATGCCGAAAGGCAATCCGCTCGTCAAGGGCGCGCCCTTGCTCACCACCAGGGCGAATCGAGGTGATGATGTGCTGCGCGCCGCTGAGTGCCTCTTCTGCACTGGTGGTCAGCGTAATGGTGAAGGGCGCTTTCTGCTGGCGTGCGGCTGCCGCACACAAACCACCGATTAGGGTCAACTTCTCGGCGTCGGTGTCCATCAGGCACACTTCGCGTAATGCCAAACGTTCAGCGCGCCGCAGCAGAGAAGGGATTAAGCGTGGCGTGCGAACGCCGCCACCGCCGATAATTGTTAATTTCATTGGGAAATATCCTAATTGCTTGCCGCATTTATCGGTATGCTTCTATAATAACCAGCGCGCCCATTTGAGAAAGGGAGAAAGATTTTCCGATGACTTTGAGACGTATTTCTCTGTTGGTTGCCGTGGCGATGCTCGTTATTACGCTGGCGCCGCTTGGCAACCCGACCCATGCCCAAGAGACAGTGCGAATTGCCTTCCGCGAAAACGATGCCCGCACCCTTGATCCGCAGGCTGCTAGCGGCACCGATGACTTCCTCGCCGTCCGCAACATCTGCGAAGGCTTGGTAGATTATGATCCTGAGACGCTTGCACCCATTCCCGGCTTGGCGGACTCGTGGACGATCAGCGCAGATAGCACCGTTTACACCTTCAAGCTGCGCTCGGGCGTCACCTTCCACAGCGGGCGACAACTGACTGCTGAAGATGTGGTCTACACCCTAACGCGCTTAGGAAATCCTGATACCGGCACATCCTACACGGCGGGCTTGGTGTTGGGCGGTGTGAAAGGCTATTCCGCCATGCGCGCTCAGGAAAACCGCGCCACTGAATTGGAAGGCGTTAAGGCGCTGGATGACATGACCGTTGAGATTACACTCAACGCGCCGCGCTCTGCCTTCTTGCAACAGCTAACGTTGCCGGGCGCTTACATCGTGGATAAAGAAGCTGCTGACGCCGAAGGCTTCAATGAGAACCCTGTTTGCACCGGTCCCTACAAGGTGCGCCAATGGACTCGTCAGCAGCAGTTGGTGCTGGAAGCCTATGAAGGCTACTGGGGTGGCGCGCCAAAGATCAAAACCGTCGAGATTCGCGTGCTGCCGCAGCAATCGCTACAGGTGATCGAGTTTGAAGGCGGCAATCTGGACGCTGCCTGGGTGCCAGAGGCAGAACTGCCACGCCTGCGCGACGACGCAGCGCTAAACGCACAGTTGCTGACCATCCCGGTGCTGTCGCTGTTCCATTTGCGCGTGAACCTTGCCGATCCCATCATGCGTGATCCGCGTGTGCGCCGCGCCTTCGTGATGGCGATTGACCGCCAAACCATTGTGGATACCGTCCTGCAAGGGCAAGGTAGCCCAGCGAAGGCGATCTATCCGCCCGGTTTGCCCGCCCGCGATGACAGCTACGATCCGCTGCCCTACAATGTGGATATGGCTAAGCAGCTTTTGGCGGAGGCGGGCTATCCGAATGGCGTTGACCTAGAGGTTCGCACGGGCGAAATCGAGACGGAGCGCCGCATCATGGCAGCCGTTGCCCAACAAGTGGCAGCCGCCGGCATTCGCCTGAAGGTGAACGCCACTGAGCGCACTGTCTACGATCAGGATCGTGCTGCCTGCAACATGCAGATGGGAACCATCGGCTGGGGTATGGATTACCCTGATCCTGATAACATCATCTCGGTGACGATTGCAGCAGGGTCGCGCGTGCGCGCTGCCTGCGGCTATGATGCCTTTGAAGGGCATGATGCTATCAAGGCGCTGATTGACAAAGCCGGTGCGATGCCGCTCGGGCCTGAGCGCGATGCCGTCTACCGTGAGGCAGAGAAACTGGCAATGGATATTGCCGTGATCTTACCCATCGTTCACTACAGCCGTTCGCTGCTGGCGAATGATGTGGTGCGGGCTGCGGTGGATAATCAGGGCGAATTGCGCTTCTTCCGCGTTAAGTAAAGCAAGCACGTTAAGGTTAGGCAGGGCAGCGCGCAGCGTTGTGCGTTGCCCTTTTTTATCAGAAACAGGCACCTTGAAGATGAGCGACTGACCGCCTTTGGCAGAACTAGGCGATCTGAGGCTGGATGAACGCATGTTTGCCAACCCAACCCAGCGCCTGCTCACCTTCAACATGGCAGACTTTTCACGACTCACGTAATACGTTACACTCTTGCCCATCGAAACACTAGCATCGCCAAACAATGCACCATGACTCGTTACATTATCAGCCGTCTGCTTCAGTTGCTGCCGACCGTACTCGGCATTTACACACTCGCCTTTTTCCTAATGCGCGTGTTGCCCGGCGACCCTGCCACCTTCATCATCGGTGTGCGCGATGATACTGAGGCAGTCGATAACCTGCGCCGCATTATGCGCCTTGACGAACCACTCCTCAACCAGTATCTCGGCTTCTTAGGCGATGGCTTGCGTGGCGATTTTGGGCGCAGCTACATTACAGGGCAGCCCGTTAGCCAGATGATCACAACTGCCTTTCCGATCACCTTGCGGCTTGCCCTTGCTGCGACCTTTTTCGCAGTAGTCGTTGGCATTCCCTTGGGCGTGATTGCTGCGCTGCGCCGCAATTCGTTCTGGGATAACATCTCGCGCTTGATTGCGCTTATGGGCGTCTCGATTCCCGTCTTCTGGCTCGGCATTCAGCTTCAAATTCTGTTTGGTTTACAGCTGAAGTGGCTGCCAATCAGCGGCTCTAGTGAGTTTCGCCATCTGATCTTGCCCGCTATCACAGCCAGCGGTGGCATGTTGGCGCTGCTCACGCGCATGACGCGCAGCAGCATGTTGGAAGAACTCAATCAGGATTACGTCCGCACAGCACGCAGCAAGGGCTTGCGCGAACGCCTTGTGACTAGGCGACACGCGCTACGAAACGCGCTGCTGCCTGTTGTCACAGTTTGGGGCGGCAGTTTGGCGGGCTTGCTCTCTGGCACCTTGCTGGTTGAGGTTATTTTCAACTGGACAGGCATGGGTCGCCTTTTGGTACAGGCAATCACCACCCGTGATTATCCACTGATGCAGGGCTTGATCATCGTGTTGGCACTGCTCTACGCCGGCGTGAACCTGTTGGTGGATTTGCTCTACCCACTCATTGATCCGAGAATTCGCTATGGCAAATAATGTGGTCGTTCTGGAAGGCAGCGGACTAGGTGTGCGGCGACGCAGCCTATGGCGTGATGCGGTACGGCGCTTTTTCGCCAATCCGCTGGCAATCGTCGGTATGGTGATTGTGATAATGGCGCTGGCATGTGCATTCTTTGCGCCGATCCTGGCGCCTTACGAGGCAAACTGGGGCGATCTGGGTAGGCTTTACGTCAAGCCGCCTTCGCCTGAGCATCCACTTGGTACGGATGACGTTGGGCGCGATATTTACAGCCGAATTATCTACGGCGCGCAAATCTCGCTCAAGATCGCCTTGTTCTCGCAAGGGCTAGGCGTGCTGGTTGGCACAGTGCTTGGTCTGCTGGCGGGTTATTACGGCGGCTTTGTGGACAGCTTGATCATGCGCTTTGTAGATGTGTTTATGGCGTTTCCGCTGCTGATCATCGCCATTGCTTTGGTGGCAGTGCTGGGCCCTGGCGAGAACAACTTGATCATTGGGCTGGCAGCAGTCATTTGGCCCAGCGTCTCGCGCTTGGTGCGCGCACAGGTCTTAATGCTCAAAGAGACAGAGTATGTCTCTGCGGCACGGCTGATCGGCGTGCGCGATGGTGGCATCATGCTACGGCACATTCTGCCCAACTTGCTAACACCGCTGATCGTCTTTGCCACGCTTGGCACAGCGAGCGTCATCCTTTCGGAGGCGGCGCTCAGTTTCTTAGGGCTTGGCACGGCTGATGCAACCACGCCAAGTTGGGGTAAAATGCTGGCAGAAAGCCGTGCCTTCATCCGTTCGGCATGGTGGATGCCTTTCTATCCCGGTCTGACGATCTTTTTGGTGGTGCTTGGCTTCAACTTGCTTGGCGATGGCTTGCGCGATGCACTAGATGTGCGCGCACGCTGATTTTCTGTGGAGATACCCCTATGAATGTGCTTGCTATCGGCGCACACGGCGACGATTTAGAAGTCTTTTGTGGCGGCACGTTAGCGCTCTGCGCGCAGCGTGGCGATTCTGTGACGATGTGCGTCGTAACTGACGGGCGCGGCAGACCGAAAGGTGATCCTGATCAGATTGCGGCAATCCGCCACCAAGAAGCAGCGGCATCCGCAGCCCTCATCGGCGCGGAGTTGGCGTGGCTTGCCATGCCTGATGGCGCGGTGGTTGCCGATAAAAACACCTGCCGTCCCTTTGTAGAGCTAATTCGGCGCGTGAAGCCAGAGTTGATCATCACGCATCCGCCGGAGGATTATCACCCTGATCACACTGCCGTCAGCCGCCTTGTGATTGAGTCCGTGCAGTTGGCACGCACTGCCAACTTTGCTGCAGAACTGCCACCACATCGCGGCGCGGTTGCCGTTTACTTTATGGAGAGCGAGCGCGGCATTGGCTTTTTACCTGAAGACTATGTGGATATTAGCACGGTTTTCGAGGTTAAGCTGCAAATGCTGCGCTGCCACCGCAGCCAGTTTATGCCGCCCACCGAGCCATATGATCCCGACTTCGTAGTGCCGATAGATAACCAGCATCCCTTCATGCGCTACGCCTACGCCATGAGCAGTTTTCGTGGTGTTCAGGCAGATGTTGCTTATGCGGAGACTTTCCGTGCCTGGCGTTCGGCAGGTAGGGTGCTAACCAAGCGTGTGCTGCCATAAAAAAGCCTTTATAGACGCATGTTTTACATAAAAAGTGGTACACTGTGTTTACGTAATGGCGCCTTTACGACCTAATGGAGTGCTTGTGTCCCAGCGGATAGCGCACACAAAGGCTTCTAACCCAACCACAGCTAACCTCACGCTGGACGCGCCAGTGCTGGTCGGTGTGACTGCCGTCGGCATCCCTTCGCACCGACGCGCCGTCATGAATGCCTTATGGCGCTGCGGGTGCTTACCGATTTTGTCGCCCGAACTTGGCGATCCGTCGCCCTTGCTGAGCGAGGCAAAAGCCTACATTGAGGTGATCACGCAGCCACCAAGCAGCCGTGCTGAGCAGGTCTTCCGCCAAGCGGTTAGCCGTGAACTGCCTACGTTGCTGTTTATGACGGCAGAGGCAGCCAAAGCCTATCAGCGGATGGGCGAGGCACTGCTCTTTAATACGCCCGATGAACTGGGTGCCCTAGTTGTGCAGCAAGTGGCAGCCCTAACGCAACCACCCGAACCTTTAGCACACTCCGGACTACACCCACCGCATACGGATCACATCCCTGCTTTCCCCACACCTTACTTGCCACATCCGCACTATTTGCCGCGCCGTATGGTTGGGCGCACTGCGGAGTTAGGCGCGCTGCGGGCATGGTTTGCCAACCAAACGCCGCTATTGGTGCTGGAGGGTAAAAGTGGCGTTGGCAAAAGCACACTGGCATGGCACTGGCTGCTAGAAGACTGCCTAAGCACACCTGAACAGGCTCTGCTGTTGTGGAACTTTGCTGAGAGCAACGGCGGCTTTGAAAATTTTGTGCGCCATGCGCTTGCTTACTTCAATGGCTTGCCACTTGAGGTGGTAGACGCATTGCCACGCCCTGACCGCTTGCCGACGCTGCTTAACGCCTTGGCAAACCAGCCCGCCCTGTTGGTGTTGGAAAATGCTGAGCAATTGTTGAAGACGTATGATACGCTTGAGCCACCGCACTTGACTGAACAGCGCAGCGAGGCACAAGCTGCCAGCGACGAAATCCAAACTTTCCTAAGCGCACTCCCTTCGCTTAGCAAACTCAAAACGCTGCTTGTTTCGCGCCTAGCGCCTAGCACGCTGCATAACAGTGCGGGTGTCCAGCATTTTTGGCTGGACTGCCTGTCGGAAGCCGATGCGCGCACCTTGTTGGCACAACTTGTGCTGCACGGCAGAGAAGAGCAAATTGCCCTGTGCGCGGCAGCGCTTAACCAACATCCTTTGGCGCTCTGCCTTGCTGCAGAGAGTGGTAACGCCCATCCAAACGGCTTTAGTGGCTGGTGGCAGGCTAATGGCGCGGCGCTAGGGCGTGCCGCAGATGACGCTGAGCGCGTGGCGCTCTTAGTTGAGGCGGCGATCACCGAGTTATCCAGCGATGCCCGCGCTTTGCTGCACTATTTGGCGGCACTGCGCTTTCCTGCAAACTTCGCCATGCTTGCCAACTACAACCTATTCTATGTTGAGCCGCCACGTGCTGTTGAAGAACCACGCCGTTGGCGCCCAGACTATGAAGAGGCTAAAGCCGCTTGGGAAATCTACCAGCGTGCGTTGGCTGAATATCCGCTGCGGCGCGCCGCCGCACAAGCACGCTTACACATCACACTTTCTGACCTTGAAACACGCGGGCTGCTGCTCTGGGATCGTGCGACGAATCGCTACGCGCTGCACTCACTCATTCGGGCTGCCATTCATGCGGCATGGTCTGCCAAAGAGCGCGAGGGCGCCCTCAACGATGCGTGGCGCTTTTTCGAGCCACTGGCAGCCGATCTGCCCGAAATACTCAATGATGAGAGCGATCTGCGGGCTGCCACTGAAGTCTATGTGGCGTGGGTTAGTGCTGAAAAGTACACCGCTGCCGCGCAGTTCTACCGCGACCACCTGAGCAAGCCCCTGCTGACACGGCTTGCTGATGCGCGCAGTGTGGTGCGCTTGCTTACGCCGCTGTTTCCCGAAGGCGTGAATGCCCCGCCTGCCCTTGAATCAATCAAAGACCGCGCCTATTTTGCTCACGAAATGGCTTTGGCGCTAGGCAGTTTAGGGCGTTTGGAAGAAGCGCGCCATCTTTTAGGGCAAACTTTTGCCCTGTTCATCGAATTGAACGATCCAACATGGTTGTGTGTGGCGCTCATCAACTACGCCGGTTTAATTGAAGATCAAGCGGCGCTGCGCGTGCGCGTCTTTGAGTTGGTGCGTAAGCTGGCAGTTGCCATTGGCGATATTGAAAATCGGGCAGTGGCAAATCTCTTTCTGCTACGTAGCTACGTAGAGATGGGGCAGTGGACAGCTGCTACAGAGGCTTATGAAGGCTTCAGCACAAGCGCAGCGCGCTACCGCACCACAGCCCGCCAAGCAATTGCAGAGCGCTTCGTTGCACGGATGCTGCTTGAACAAGGGCAAGACCCTAGCGGATCGCTCAATTTGGCATGGGAGTTTGCGGTACAAAGTGGCTCCAAAGCAGAACAACGTGCGATTCACGCGCTATGGGGTGAGGTTGCGCTCTCTTCTATGCAGCGTCCGGATGCCGCTGAGCGCTTTTTTGAAGAGGCACTGCGGATGACAGCACCCCAGTCTAGCCTTGCGGCGGTCTACCGCGGCGGCTTGGCGCGCAGCTATGCACAGCAGGGGCGTGCTGAAGAAGTTCGGGCGCTGTTAGCGCAAGGTGTACCCGCTCTTGCGGCTGCCCAATGTTACTTAATGCTGGGCGAAGCGGCACAAGCTGAGGTGGCTGCCCTAGAAGCCTACCGCACTGCGTGGGCTGAAGGACCGCCCTTCAGCCGTTGGTGGGAGGTGGAACAGGCGCGTGCTGTGCTGCGCGAACTGCGCGTGCCGCCACCCGATCTGCCGCCCTTCAACCCAAATAACTTCCCAGCACTGCCGCATGATCGCGCTATCCGAGCCTATATCACAGGCATCGAACGCGCCAAATAACGGGGAAGGCACTACACAATGGTGCTGCTCAGCCCTTCACTTGGGAGGTAGGGGAGGCTGTAAACATCACTGCACCCGTTGGTGGGT
Source organism: Anaerolineae bacterium (assembly GCA_034436355.1). Classification (GTDB taxonomy): domain Bacteria; phylum Chloroflexota; class Anaerolineae; order Aggregatilineales; family UBA2796; genus CP2-2F. The sequence goes on along the minus strand of DAOTVQ010000009.1, from coordinate 164,362 downwards.
AAAACGCAAACGCGAGATGTTGGTTACATCCCGCGCTTGGCGTGTACTAGTGTACCGCCTTGTCGTTCAAGGTTGAGGGTGTACTATTTTTCAACCGTGCAAGCATTCCATTCAGCTTGTGCGGTTGTGTAGGCGGATCCGCCAGACCGTAGGCAGCCAGCAGTTCGTGTTCTGTGTGTGCCACTTTTACGCGGCGCACAGCCGCCAATGCGGTTGCCATGCTGCGAATATCGGGCGTCAGGTCAATATCCGTGAAACAGATACCGACGTTTTCTACGGCACGGTGCTGCAACACACGATAAAGCATCGCTTGGAGTGTGCGCCCAAAACTGCTTGCCATCGTCAGATCGAGGATGACCGTAACAGGTTCGGGTTGCTTCTCTAGAAAGCTCTGCAGATCGTGGTAGAGCGGCTGTGCCTCACCTACTCCATTGATCCTGACTCTCAGTGCGCCTTCGTAAAGGCTAAGCTGATGCGACATGTTCTCTCTTCACTCCACTATGTCCGAAGATTTAGATAAGGACTTGCGGATAGAAAGCAATCCGTGTGGCGAAGAAGAGTTACAAATAATGTTACACTACTTGGCAAATGTCGGTATAGTACAAATATCACATTGTTTAGAAGTGTATAGATTTGCGATCAAATTGCTGCGCTTGTGTGTAGGCTTATCATGAAATTTTAACAAGCAGCAGCGCCCATCAAACGTCGGTGAAGCGTCATTTGGCGGCGCACACGGCATAAGCTACAATCCCTGCCCGTGATGAACAGAAAGACTCCGAAGCAAACACCATGACACATGCACGGGCATTTCGCCGCCTTGCCGATTCGCTCTGGGTGAGCGCCTTATTGCTCTATGCCTTGCTCGGTGTGGCAACCGCACCTTTTCACGGTGATGAATCTACCATTTTAGGGATGACGAATGACTGGTTTCGCTTGATCAACGAAGGCGTCAGTGCGCTTTACTATCAGCCGAAACGGATCGAATCGCTAGGGCGCGGCGCGCAAGAACTGCGTTTGCTGAATGGCACGCTTGCACCGTTTGTGTACGGTGCGGCGCTCCAGTCGGTGGGCATCGGCGCCGATGCGCTGCATGGCATGTGGGATTGGGCTGCCGATTGGTGGGTGAATGAATACTATGGGCATTTCCCGCGCTCGGACGTGCTATTCGTCGGGCGGTGGGCATCTGCACTGATGCTGTGCCTTGCCCTTGCCTGTTTTTTCGGGGCGGCGCGGCGTTTGCTTGGCAGGCAGTCTGCTTATCTTGCCCTGCTGATCTTGGCATTAATGCCTGCCGTGCTGTTGAACGGTCGGCGCGCCGTCTTTGAGGGTGTGATGCTCTTAGGCGCAGCGCTGATTTGGCTGGCAGCGGCACGCTTAATGGCGGGCAAAACGCGAACGGGTGCGTGGCTGATGCTTGGCGCAGCCTGTGGTCTGGCGCTTGCCGCCAAACATACCAACCTGCTGCTGATTGCGCCAATGTTTGCCGCGCTGCTGTGGCTTGGCAGGCAGCACCTTATTCGGACACTGCGCGGACTTGCCCTTGCCGCAGCCGTGATGGGTGCGCTCTTTTTGACGCTCAATCCCGCGTGGTGGTCTAATCCGTTGGGTGTGCCGCGAGAAGTGCTGCGCCTGCGTGCCGAACTGCTTGCCATCCAAACGAACGCCTTTGGGCGTAACACAACTGCTGTGGATCGTCTGGTGGCGCTCGTTGCCTTTCCATTCGGCGCGCCGCAATATTTTGAGGACACAAACAATGCTTGGCAAGATTGGCTGGCAGAGTCGATTGACAGTTATGAAAATGGCGCACAAGGCGTGGCGTGGTATGCGGCTGCGCCGTTGGTGTATGCCGTACTGCTGATCGGCATATTCAGTTTGCCCAACAAGCGCGCCACAGCGTTGATCATTATCCCGTTGTTTGGCATGGCGGCAGCGCTGTTCATCAGCAATCCACTGCTGTGGCAGCGCTACTATCTGCCGCTAAGTTTTCCCTTAGCGCTGTTGTCAGCCGTTGGTTTGGCGAGGCTGGGCGCCCTGTTTCTGCGTATGAGGTCACCAAATGCCCGATAGCCGCAAACGCCTTGCCGATGTTGCCTTTCTATTGGCGCTGATGCTCTACATCCTTTATGGCACAACACAAGTGCCGCCGCACGCCGATGAGTATATGCAGGTGGCGATGGCACGTGATTATTTCATACTGCGCGATCAGGGCAGTGCTGCGCTTGCCTTCACACCACCTCTCGAAGTGGATACACTGCAATATTTACGGCTGCTAAACGGCACACTGCAAAAGAACTTGATTGGTGTGCTGTTGGCAGCCAGTGGACGCACCGCCGATACGCTGCCAAACATCTACGCTTGGGCAATGCCGCTTGAATGGAACATTACCGCTGGCAACGTACCAGATACGGAAAGCCTGCACCTTGCCCGTTGGACATCTGCGGTGCTGACGGCGTTAGCAGTTGTGCCGATCTTTATGTTGGGCTGGCATTTGCGGCTGCGTGCGCTTGCCTATCCGTCGGCACTGCTTTATGCACTGCATCCCGTGATCTTGTTGAACGGCAGGCGCGCTATGATGGAAGGCAGCCTGATCTTTTTCTCGCTGTTGAGCATGTATTGGTTGGTGGCGCTCATCGTGGCGGAACACAGCGCCAATGCACGCGGCTTCATGGTGAAACTGCCGCCGTTGGTGCGCTATGCGGTGTTGGGAATCCTGATCGGCTTGACGGTTGCCACTAAACATACCGGCGTCATTGTGGTGGGCGCCGTGCTAGCGGCTGCGCTTGTGACGGGCATTGTTCGGCATAAGCCGATTCGTCCACTGCGCCCGCTGTGGTGGGTCAGCTTTGCGGCGTTGGTCGGCGGGCTGACGTGGTTCGCGCTCTCACCACATTTTTGGGGTGATCCGCTTGGCACGCTGCGTGCTATGCTTACCGCACGCACTGAGTTGATCGCAATCCAAACGACGGATGCAACGCTTGCCTATCAGAATCTTGGCGAACGGATCGCCGCTATCCTGACGCAGCCGTTTCTGAGCGCACCGCAATATTTTGAGGCGCCAACCTGGGCGGGCGTTTTGGATGAGCAGATCACCACTTATCAGAACTCTGCCACCAACGGTTGGGATTGGGGCGTGCCAATTGGCTTGGGCTTAACAGCGCTTGCCGCGCTTGGCTTGGTGACGCTCGTCTATGAGGCACTGCGGCGCAACCTGATCGCGTGGGTGATCTTGCTGTGGGCAGTTTCGGCAGTCTTGGCGGCTGCCATCGTGCCGATGAACTGGCAACGCTACTATCTGCCATGGCTCTTGGTGGCGATCATCCTTGCCGCAGAGGGCATTGGGCGGCTCTTGGTGCGCCGCGATCAAGAAGCACCTGTGAAGGGATCGTAGATAGTTATGGGAAACGATACACGCATTTCAGGGCGCACTTTGATTATTCCCGCCCTGTTGATAGGTGGCTTGTTATGCGCGGCATTGGTTGGCGTGGTCTTTATGTCCGCACGCAGCACGCCGCACCTGAATCCGCTTGAGGCGATGGTGCTGCGGCTGCGGCTTACCTTCCGCAGCAGTGAGCTTAACCGTCCGCTCGGCGCGGATTCGGCAGTGGTCTGTTTCACGGTGCCACGCGGCGCTGATGCTACCACCATCGCGCAGCAACTGGCAGCCCAAGGCTTCGCGCTGGAGGCAGATTTGTTCCGCACCTATGTGCGCTATTTCAACATTGATGCGCGCCTGCAAGCTGGCACCTTCTCGCTGCAACGCACACTGACTTTACCGCAGCTTGCCCAAAAGCTAACGGATGCCAGCGCGGATACCATCACTTTCCGCGTCTTGGAAGGCTGGCGCTTGGAAGAGATTGCCGCCGCTATTGACCGCACCAGTGGCTTGACCTTCACAGGTGCTGAGTTTATGGCGTTGGTTGGTATGGGTGCTGGATCGCAGCCCGGCGTGGTAGGCAGTTTTGCGGCGCAGGTTGGCGTGCCTGTTGGTCGTTCGCTAGAAGGCTTCTTGTTTCCCGATACCTATACGCTGCCATCCTGTGGCACGCTGAACGATCTTGTGGCGCGCATGTTGGCAAACTTTGAGGCGCGGGTGACGCCGCAAATGCGCGCTGCCGCCGAAGCAGGCGGCTTATCGCTCTATCAGGCAGTCACTTTGGCAAGCATCGTGCAGCGGGAAGCAATCTTTGATGATGAACGTCCGCGCATTGCTGGCGTCTATCTCAATCGGTTGTTCAACGGCAACCGCGATCTGCCCAATCCGAACATTCCCATGACCTTAGATGCTGATCCGACCATTCAATACGCACTTGGCAACAGCCGTGATCCACAAACGTGGTGGGCGCGCCTAACGCCTGCCGATTATCGCGGTGTGCAATCACCCTATAACACTTACCTGAACACAGGCTTGCCACCAACACCGATCTGTTCGCCCGGCTTGGCGTCTATCACGGCGGCAATCTACCCTGAGCGCACCAACTTCGCCTACTTCCGCGCCTGCCCAAACAGCGGCGGAAGGCACATTTTCAGCTTATCGTTGGCGGAACATGCCCGCGCCTGCGATTAGTGGGCTAGTTTGGGCGTTCGCGCAGCCGCAAGAATGCCTCAATGACGGCTACGGCGAGGATGAGAAAAGCAGCGCTCGCCAAAGTCAGGGCGCGGGTCATTTGCAGCCATGCCAACGTGACTGCCAACAAGCCAAACCACATGCCCTGCCGCAAAATCACGCCGCCCGTGGGCGGATTGTAGCGGCTGAAGCGCCGATGCAGGTAGCCGATCAAGGGCAGGGTGCTGCCTGTGACCGCTAGGTAGAGCAGGATGAAGAATAACCAACGCGGAAAGGCGAGTGGCGGTGTGCTTTCGACCAAGCGGTAGAGCAGCAACCAACCACCACCACCGAGCAGGGTACCAGCAATTAGCACGCCATTCTGATCAGCGCGTAGGCGCTTGCGGGCAAGAGCGCGCTGCTGAGCAGGCGTTAGTGGGCTGCCTTTAGCGCGGCTGGCGGCAGTGTTGGTTTGTTGGTGTGGCAGGCTGCTCATCGGCTACATGCTCACACGGCGGCGCGCTTCAATGACGTTAGGCAGCATCTCGATTTTTGCCAATACACGCGAAAGCTGCTCAAGGTTCTCCATCTCAATGGTCAGGAAGATTGTAGCGATGCTGTTGCGCGTCTGCACGCGCAGGTCAGCGATGTTGATATTCTCATTGGCAGTCACCGCGCCAACATCACGCATCAAGCCTTCACGGTCATAGGCGGTGATCACAATCGGCACTGGGTATGCTTTCTCCACAGCGCTGCCCCAGTTCACATTGATGAAGCGCTCAGTCTCAGGGCTGTTGATGACATTCGGACAGTCGGCACGGTGGACGGTGACGCCCTTGCCGCGTGTGATATAGCCGACGATCTGATCGCCGCGCACCGGGTTACAACAGCGCCCTAGCGTGATCAACATACCTGATCCGCCCATAATATCTATGCCGTCAGAGGCATTGACAGGGCGCGTGGGCGCTTCGGTGGTTGGCACAAGCTCGTTAGCAGCTGCCTCGCGCTGTGCCTTACGGTCTACCTCCAGCACTTTGGTAGCAATATTCGGTGCGCTAATATCGCCATAGCCGACCAGCGAGAAGAAATCTTCCACCTTGGCAAAACCAAAGAGTGCTGCTACCTCTTCACGCGGCTTGTTGGACAAGCCCAACCGCCGTAGTTCGCGGTCTACCACATCTCGCCCAAGTGCAATGTTCTTCTCACGATCTACACGCTTGAACCATGCCTGCACCTTGCTGCGCGCACGCGAGGTTTGCACATAGCCCAAACTTGGATTTAGCCAATCGAGGCTCGGTCCGGCGCGCTTGTTGCTGGTCAGAATCTCAACGCGATCACCCGATTTGAGGCGATAAGCAAGGCTGACCTGCGCGCCATTTACACGCGCACCACGGCAGCGATGCCCAACATCGGTGTGAATATGATAGGCAAAGTCAATCGGTGTGGCGCCGCTGGGCAGATCAATCACATCGCCTTTGGGTGTGAAGACATACACGCGGTTTTGAAAGACATCCGAACGCATGGCGCTGACGAATTCTTGCGCGTCGGAGTCAGCGCTCACGTCTTCAGCAGCCGATTCGATCAGGCGGCGCAGATAGCGCAAGCGTTCCTCAAACTGTTTATCGTGGCTTGTGCCTTCTTTATAGCGCCAATGTGCTGCAATCCCATACTCGGCATGTTCGTGCATTTCCGGCGTGCGGATTTGCACCTCAACCGTCTTGCCTTGATCGTCCACGATGGCAGTGTGCAAGCTCTGGTAGAAATTGTTCTTGGGCGCGGCGATGTAGTCATCAAATTCGCCCGGTATCGGACGCCAAATGCTGTGAACGACGCCTAAAACCTGATAACAATGCACCTTTTCAGGCACGACAACGCGCAGCGCATGAATATCGTAAACTTGGTCAAAGGGAATGCGCTTACGCTCCATCTTACGGTAGATGCTATAGATGTGCTTAGGGCGTGCGCTGACCTGCACGTTGGCAATGCCCAACGCGCTAATTTCTTTCACTAAACGCGCTTTCACCGCCTCTAGGTATTTCTCGCGCTCAATGCGCCGCGCAGCAAGCTGTGTGGCAATTTCTTTATATTTCTCTGGGTTCAGATAGCGGAAGCTGAGGTCTTCCAGCTCCCACTTCATCTGCCAAATGCCAAGCCGATTCGCCAGTGGTGCGAAAATATCCATCGTCTCGCGTGCCTTCTTGATCTGGCGCTCAGGCTGCATGTAGCCGAGCGTCCGCATGTTGTGCAGGCGGTCTGCCAGTTTGATCAGCACCACGCGAATATCGTTGTTCATAGAGAGGAAGATTTTACGGAGCGTCTCTGCCTCACGGTCACCCGCTTTGCCGTTCTTCATGGCAGTCGTATCGGTGGGCAGTTTTGCCAGCTTGGTGACGCCATCTACTAATTGGGCAACCTCTGCACCAAAGGCGCGCTCAATATCTTCTATTTCGACAGTGTCCACATCTTCAGCAACGTCATGCAGCAGGGCAGCTGCCAGCGTCGGTGCATCTAGGTGTAAGTCAGCAAGGATTTGGGCAACCGCCACCGGGTGCGTGATGAAAGGTTCACCGCTCTTGCGGGCGGCGTTGCCATGCGCTTCTGCCGCAAAGTGGTAGGCGCGCACCACGAAGGCACGCTCCTCAGGCGAGAGCTTCGGTTGGCTTTTGAAAATGGGATCAAGATCAGGTGGAACAATCTCACTCACTACAGCAACCATACACCCACATGCACCTCAGCGTCGAACGGTTCAGCTTTATGCTATACAAATTATCATACACCAATTGTTAAGAAACACAAAACAGCTGGGGACAGTGGGCGGGATAAATTGTGTAGAAACCCCCTAACCGCTGCTTGCAGATGCACATCCATTCCAAAGTTGGCTATAGCGCCTTTGGGCAGGGTGGTTAGAATCAGTGTTGTTGGGCAAGGTTAGGGAGACGCACATGAGCGATCCAGAAACGCATGGCACGGCGCGCCAACGCCAACCTGAAACCGAGGCAGCTGCCGAAATGGACGCACTGCCTGCACCGCGCTCCGTTTCACAGCGCGCAGCGGATGCTTGGCGTGATATTCGTGAGGCAAACGGCATCACCGCCACACTGATCAAGGCTGGTTTGGTGCTGGTGCTGGCTTGGCTGTTGGCGGGTGCTGTTCAGCAGCTTGCCGTAATCGGGATTGTGATCGTAGCGCTGTGGCTGATTTTCGATGTGGTGCGCCGCAACATCTTGCGGCGTTAGCAAGCAAAAGGACGTGATCTAATGCAGCTTTGGGAACGTTATCACGTGGCAGAGAGCGTTGAACAAGCGCTTGGCTGGCTGGCGGACTACGGCGGCGCAGCGCAAGTTGTGGCAGGCGGTACCGATTTACTGCTAGAAATTCAGCAGGGCAGTCATCCCAAAGCCGCCGCCCTTGTGGATATTACCCGTGTGCCAGAGCTAACCAGTATTCACGTTGAAGCAGACTTACTGACGCTTGGCGCCGGCGTCACGCACAACGCCATTGTGGCACATGAGGTGATTCGGGCGCGGGCAACCTGCCTTGCCGAAAGCTGCGGCGTGGTGGGCGGTCCGCAGGTGCGGAATGTGGCAACGATTGGCGGCAACGTGGCGCACGCCTTGCCAGCGGCGGATGGCACGCTCTCGCTGGTGGCGCTGGACGCACAGGCAGAAATTGCCAGTGCCGAAGGGCGCATCTGGCTGCCCATTGGCGATCTGTTCTTGGGTGCGGGCAAATCGCGGGTCAACCCTGCTCGTGAGCTAATCACGCGCTTCCGCTTCAAGCTGGCAGCAGCGGGTGAAGCATCTGCTTTCAAACGCATTATGCGTCCGCAAGGTGTAGCGCTGCCGATTCTCGGCTGTGCGGCATGGGTGCGGTTGGAGGCGACTCGTGAATACTTCACAGCGGTGCGGCTAGTCATTGCGCCGACCGCACCGACGCCCATCCGCGCTGCTGAGGTGGAGGCATTCTTGATCGGCAAGTCCGCCACTGCCGAAACGCTCCGAGCAGCAGCTGAGCTGGCACGCCAAACTTTGCAGGCGCGCACCAGCAAGTATCGCGCTACTGCTGATTACCGCACCGAGATGATCGCGCTGCTGGCACGCGAAGCGCTGACCACTGCTCTGGAGCGCGCCGTGAGCGGCGAAGTCATCCCGATCATCGGCGGCTGAGCGCTGCATAGCGCCAAGGACGCCACAAAAAGCCCTGCACGTGCAGGGCTTTTTTTAGTGTGCTTAAGCAGCCGACTACTCAGTTTGCGGTGTGCCAAGTGGTGTTGCCGTAAAGGTGCGCGAGGGCGTGAAGGTGCGGGTTGGAGTCGGTGTGCGCGTCAGGCTTGGCGTGATGGTCAGCGTTGGTGTGCGCGTAAAAGTGGGCGTCCGCGTGATGGTCGGCGTCCGCGTAAAGGTTGGTGTGCGGCTTGGCGTCAGCGTGCGCGAAGGCGTCAAGGTCGGTGTGATGGTCGGCGTGCGGCTTGGCGTAAAGGTAGGCGTTGCCGTGAAAGTTGCCGAAGGCGTCGGCGTGATGGTTGGTGTGCTGGTTGAAGTTGGTGTGGGTGTGGCGGTCTCGGTGGGCAGCGAGGTGACAATCGCCGCGAGGATAGGTTGCACATCCGAAAGGCGTGGCAGCGTGGCAAATTCCTCAAAATAGACCAGCCATTGCAAGTCGCGGGCTGCCTCTGCCCAACGATCAAGCGCACGCAGCGTCAGGGCGCGGTAGTAGTGACCGGCAGCCGTAGAGCGCACCACAAGCGCCTGATTCAGGTCGTTCAGCGCACCGGAGTAATTGCCTGTTAAGTAGCGCACCATGCCGCGGTAGAGCGTGGCACTGTGGCGCGCTTGCGGCGTTAGCCCTGCCACCACATCGTCGGTAAGGCGATTCCCTTCAGCGGTGAACTGTGATTCATCAATGCCGCGCCGCATCCATGCCGCGATGAGCAAGTCAAGCTGCGCGCTGAGCAGCGTCGTATCGTCAGGATTATCGCGCAGCAGCAGCGTCACGTCGTCTAGGGCGGTTGTGTAGTCGCCCAGCGCGCTGGCTGCTTCTAGGCGGCGGCGGCGCGTATCGCTGGTCTCACGGATGGCGAGGGCTGCCTCGAAGGCGTCGCGTGCCTCGGCGTAGCGCCGCGTGCGGAGCAGCAGCTCCCCTTGTGCCAAGAAGACTTGGCGCGCCGTCTCAGACGTTTTATCGGTGACGACGGCTTGTGTGTAGGCATCCAGGGCTTCACTAAAATTACCTTCGCCCTGCCGTGCGCGCCCAAGTTGCGCCCACGCTTCCGTATCGCCGGGATAGTAGATCAGGTACGCCTGCGCGCCGATCACTGCCCGTCCATAGGTCTCAATGCGCGTCACAGGATCGCTTTGGGCGGCGGCAAGCGCCAGCAGCACCTCATTGCGCGTTTGGTAAGCAGCGCGGTTGAGTGGATCAATATACAGCGCCAGTTCAGCATCGGTCAGGGCATCGTTAAGCGTGCCAGCTTCAAGGTTGATCTGTGCGCGTGCCAAGATCAATTCCACATTGCGCGGATTGGCGTTAATGGCGTTCCGCAGGGCATCGCGTGCGGCGGCAAAGTTGCCACGGGCTGCCTGCACACGCGCTATCACAATAGCGGGCTGCGTCCAGCGGGCATCGGCACGTTGGGCAGTTACAGCGTCGGTCAGGGCGGTGTCAAAATCGCCGCGCACAAAGCTGACCAGCGCACGCGCCGCATGGAAAGCCGCATTGCCCGGATTGCGGTTAGCATTCAGCAGGCGCTCAGCCTCGCCGGGGCGATTTTCAGCGAGGTAGGCGGAGACCATATAATAGATGATCTCGTAGTAGGTATCGTTCTTTGCCAGCTCCAACGCCTTGCGTTCGCTCTCCAAAATTTCGAGCGCCGCATCATAGTCTTGGGCAGCAAGCAGCGCAATCGCTTGGCGCATCGGGTTAGAGCGTGGTTCGGGGAAGGCGGGCGTCAGAGTTGGGCTGTAAATGCTGCCAGGCGGGACGTTTGGCGTCGGCGTCTCGGTGCGGATAGCGCGTGGCGTGTTGCTTGGCGTGCTGGTTAAGCCAAAGGTTGGCGTTGCCGAAGGCGTTTGGGTGACAGTCGGTGTGTTGGTGCCGCGCAGCAGGGCAAGCCCTGCGCTGCCATCGCCGCCAAACAAGGCAAAGATCAGCGCCACAACGCCGATTAAGGCGGCGGCGCCACCGCCAATTGCCACGCCAATCCGCAAGCGCAGCGCCTGATCGCTCAGTTCGCCGATCCGCCCGCGCCCTTTTTTCGTCCAGGCGAAGGGCAGGGGCGTCTCTGGCAACTCCTGATAGCCACTTAAAAAGCGATCAAGCTGTTCGTTCAGGCTGATCAGGCGGCGCTCATCGAGGCGTGGCACCGGTGGCTGTGGTGCGGTGGGGGATGGGCGTTCTACCCTACCGCTGCTAGGCGGCTGAGTGGGCGTGCTGAGCCCGCCGGTGGCAGGGCGCTGTAGGTTGCTCGTCGGTGGGCGAACGGTCTTTTCCAAGCCGGGCGGTGGCGGTTGCTCTTTCAGGCGGCGGATGCCTGTCGTGCCGGGCGGCTGTACGCCTAATTTTGCCAAGCCTTTGAGGGCATTTTGGTTAAAAGGGTTAATTTCAAGAATTTTCATCAGGCAGAAGATGCGCTCGTCGTTGTTGTTGGCAACGCCGGAAAGCCACAGCCACGCCGATTCATTTTCAGGTTCGCGCCGAATTGCCTCTTGCAGCAGGCGGCGCGCCTCATCCCGCTGCCCTGCCTTTGCTGCGGCGATACCCTGCTGAAGCAGTTGTTGCGCCTGTTCGTTTGCCATAAGCCAAGTTGCCCCGCACGATAAGCCCAAGTCAGGAAGAATGTACAGATTGTAGCGCGGATTGGCAAGCTGCAAAACCTGAGTAGAGGATCACAAAGCTGATCAAGGAAACACAGGGCATAGCGCGCCAAGCGCCAACCGTTGTACAATACGCGGCACGGGCGAAAAATTGCACCTGAGGATGCCATGACCGAGAAAGACGACCTGCCACCGCCGCCGCCATCCAGTGATGAGTCTGAAAGGCGTGCCGAAAGCCTGCCGCCGCTGCCAGAAGGCATGAAAACTGCACGCGAAGAATTGATCAGCGATCTGCTGAGTCCGAGTGCGCGTGCCGCACGTGCCGCACGGAACGCTGCACGCAGCACAACGCAAACTGGGCTAACACCGCTTGATCTGATCACCTCAGACATTCCCGCCGTGCAGCAACTGTTGATTAATTGGGTGCGCCGCCGCAAACAGGCGCGCTTTGAGGAAATCAGTGCTTTTTTGGCGCAGCACAACATCCAAGCCGATCAAGTCCAGCCTATGCTGGATGCCATGTTAGAAAAAGGGCTGATTCATCAAGCCATCCTCGAGGGTGAAGTCTGCTACCGCGTCGTCTTTCACGGCAGTGTGCGGCGCACGGGCATCGGCTTGCCGGACGAAGTCTGGCAGCGCGTTGATCAGGATCGGATCGGCTTTCTGCGCGGTGTGCCACTTTTCAACGGTCTAAGTGATGATCAACTGGCTGCCCTTGCTGACCAAATGGAAGAAGTGCGCTATCAGCGCGGCGATGTGCTGCTGTGGCAAGGCAAAAGCAGCGACCGCGTCTTTTTCATTAAGAATGGCATCGTTGGTATTACACACTATTCCGCACAAACCAAAGAGCAGAAAATCCTCAACTACATTCGGCAGGGTGATATTATCGGTGAATATAGCGCCATCAGTGGTGCATCCGGCGTTGCCAGCGCCACTGCCTCTGCCCTCAGCAACGTCCAGGCGCTAACGCTGAAGCGTGCCGATTTCCTCGCCATGCTCAACCAACATGCCAGCGTTGCCATCGAGTTAGCCCGTATTCTGGCAGTGCGTTTGGTGAACAGTGGCGTGCGCGCCGGCACAAAACATGCGCGAGTGGTGCTGGTCATTGGCGCACAGGCAGGCGTGGGCGCCAGCAGCATTGGCATGGCAGTTGCGCTGACTTTGGCAGCGAAATCCGGGCAGAGCGTTGCCTACACCGAAATCCCTGAGGCGCGCCAACTCGCTGAACGCTTTGGTCTGGATGCTGAGCGCGATACGTACACACACGGCGGTGGTTATGCTGTGATCGCGCAGCTTGGCTCATCCATGCTGCCGCCGCCCGTGCGCGCTACGCTGCTGCTCGATCAGCTTTTTGCCCGTTATGCCAACCTGGTCATCAATGTGCCGAGCCACGTTGAAGAAATCATTGGCTATCTGGCAGGCTACGCCGATCAAATTGTTTTAGTCAGCACACCGACCCATGAATCACTGGCACAGCTTGCTATCTTGAACAATGCGGTGCGCCGCCAAGTGAATGTGGAGAAGGTGGGCATTTTCAGCGTGCTGAACCACACTACACCCGAACAGGCTGCCCAAAGCGAGACACTGCGCGCTGATTTCAGCCTTCCCTTCCACGCCGACTCTGCCCTGCACGCTGCCACCACGCTTGATGATCTGCCAGAGGCAATCCGCCACTTCGCCGTCACCCTGATAGACCGACTAGGGCGCACGAACGCGGTCAGTCTCTACATCCCAACCACCATTGACGTCAACACAGTCGTAGATACGACGCTCTATGTTAACCGTACCTTAGCCTTTCTGGGACAGCTTTTCGGTGGCGCAACGACCACGACCATGCAAGCCCGCGGAGTCTGGAATAGCGCAGAAGCAGGACTCGTCGGTGAAGATATTCACATTGTGCGGAGCTATGCCACGCAAGCCGATCTAGACGCGCACTTGCAGAAAATCCTCGACTATGTGGAAGGGCTGAAACAAGAGCTACGCCAAGAGGCAATGGCTGTTGAGATCAACCAGAAATTGATGTTAATCTAAGCACACCAAAGGCGTTCAAACAATGGCGGACACACACGCACAAATTTTCCTGATGGGGACGGTTGGCAAGTCGCAGTGGCGCGAGCCGATCAAGGCGGCGTGCGCGGCGGAAGGCATTAGCGTCTTTGATCCCGTCGTGCCGGAGTGGAATGAAGAATCCAGCCGCCGTGAGGCAGATGCCTTACAGCACGCTCGCGTTATCCTCATGGCAATCACCGACGAGACGCCTAGCGTTGGCTCATTGGCAGAGAGTGGTTGGGCAGCCCTCAGCGCGCTGAAACGCCACCAAGCACTCGGACTCTATATTGATCCTGACTATGTGGAGAGCGCCTCACCGCCCAGCGGCTGGCGTATTGATCAAGCAGCGGGCGATAAAGGCATCCTTGAGACGATGGAGAGCGCCAGCCAACGCGCCCGCAAGTTGGTAACGCACCATGCAGGGCGCCTTAAAGAACAATTCCCTGAGATGACGATTTATATGGCTGCTGACCTCGACGATCTGCAAGCGTGGGCAATTCGCACTGCCAAGGCGCGGATGCCGCTTCAAATGCGGCAAGTGGAGCAACCACGCCTAGCAGTGCAGGCTGCCTTCACTGTGCGGCATGGCAGCCCGCCGCTGTGCATTGCCTACGCGCCGGGCAGGGTAAACATCATCGGTGAACACACCGACTATAACGATGGCTTTGTGCTGCCCGCCGCCATTGATAAGGCGATCTACATCGCGGCGGACGGACGCGATGATGATCTGATTGCGCTGCACTCGCTCGATTTTGAGAGTGAGGTCACCTTTCCTTTTGCGCGCCTGCACGACGACTCTCTGCCCGCGTGGACGCGCTATATCCGCGGCTGCATCGCCCTAGCGGGCACGCTTGCCCTGCTCCATGGGCAGAATCCGAATCGACTGCGCGGCATGAACCTGACCATTGCTGGCGATGTGCCGCTTGGTGCAGGCTTTAGTTCGTCCGCCGCCGTTGAGGTCGCCATGTTTGAGGCACTCAGTGCGCTGCTTGGGCTATCGCTCACGCAGCCACAGAAGGCGCTGCTTGGGCAGCAGGTGGAGCATCACTTCATCGGCATTCGCAGTGGCATCATGGATCAGATGATCGCAGCGGTCGGCAGAGCAAATCATGCCTTGCTGATTGATTGCCGCAGCCTTGAGGCAACGCCAGTGCCGCTGCCTAACGGTGTGACTCTGGTAACGCTAGATACGGGCGTGCGGCGTGAGTTAGTGAGCAGCGAGTACGGCGTGCGGCGCGAACAGTGTGAGCAAGCTGCACGCATAATGGGTGTGCCAAGCCTGCGCGATGCCACACCTGAGTTGTTCGCCGCCAAACGCGCTGCAATGCCTGACGTGGTGGCGCGCCGCGCTCAGCATGTGCTGGAGGAAAACGCCCGCACGCTGGCGGCTGTGCGAGCCATGCAGCAGGGCGATGCCGTTGCGCTGGGCGCGCTTTTGAACGCCAGCCATACTAGCCTCAGCCAACTGTATGAGGTGAGCATTCCAGAGTTGGACAGCATGGCAGCATTGGCGCAGCAGCAAGAAGGCGTCTATGGTGCACGCATGATGGGCGGTGGCTTTGGCGGTGCGGTGATTGCGCTTGTTGCCGACTCCGCTGTGCCGCACGTCATAGAGGCAGTCGGCGCGGCATACAGGGCGCAGACAGGGCGCACCTGCACGCCCTACACGGCAAAGGCAGGCATGGGCAGTGGCGCGATCTATTTGGGCGGCGTGGGCTGAGATTCAGGGGTATTTGGTACAAGAGGAGGATTGTGAATCTCCTCCTCTGGCACGCAGCACACCTAGAGCGCATCTTCAGACGATTAATAAATAGGCTGTGTGCGGTCAATCTCCCGCGCCCAAGCATTAATGCCACCCACTAGATTCACCAAGTTGGTGAAGCCTAGTTCTTGCAGCATCAGGATGGCATCGCGGCTGCGAATGCCCGTCTTGCACTGCACCACCACTTCCACATCACGCGGAATTTCGGCGGCACGCGCCACCACCTGCCCTTTGGGAATACGCAGCGAGCCTTCAATGGCGCTGATCTCCCACTCGTGCGGTTCGCGCACATCCACAATCACGACGTTGGCACCAGCATCCAAGCGTGCTTTCAGGTCATGCACATTGATGCCGCGCACGTTGTGTTGGGCGTTCTTCTCTTTATATTCACTGCGATCATGGGCTGGCACGCCACAGAATGCTTCGTAGTCAATCAGTTCGGTGATGGTCGGATGCTCACCGCAGATAGGGCAGTTTGGGTTCTTCCGCAGGCGGATGGTATCAAAGGTCATGTTCAGCGCGTCGTAGAGCATCATGCGCCCGATCATAGGCTGCCCAATGCCCAAGATCAGCTTGATTGCCTCAGTTGCCTGCAACGTGCCGATGGTGCCGGGCAAAATGCCGAGTACGCCGCCTTCGGCGCAGCTTGGCACCAGTCCGGGCGGCGGCGGCTCTGGAAACAAGCAGCGGTAGCACGGACCTTCCTTCGCGTAAAAGACGCTAAGCTGCCCTTCAAAGCGGAAAATGCTGCCATAGACGTTCGGCTTGCCCAAGATCACGCAGGCGTCGTTAACCAAGTAGCGCGTTGGGAAGTTATCTGTGCCGTCAATAATCACGTCATAGTTCTTGAGGATTTCCAGCGCGTTTTCGCTGGTCAGCGGCGTGTTGTGCTTCTCAATGACGATGTAGGGATTGATATCCGAGAGTTTAGCAGCAGCGCTCTCCAGTTTTGGCTTGCCCACATCGCTGCCAAAGTGGATGACTTGGCGCTGTAAGTTCGTCTCGTCCACCACGTCGTAATCCACCAAGCCTAAGCGCCCGATGCCGGCAGCCGTCAGGTAAAGCGCCAAAGGGCTGCCCAAGCCACCGGTGCCGATGAGCAGCACGCTAGCCTGC
This sequence comes from Anaerolineae bacterium, assembly GCA_034436355.1. GTDB lineage: Bacteria > Chloroflexota > Anaerolineae > Aggregatilineales > UBA2796 > CP2-2F. Next base: position 148,080 of record DAOTVQ010000009.1, on the reverse strand, counting down.
TTCAGTTTACGCTGCCCCTGAATGCCAACTTCAGGCATGATCAGGTGGCGGCTGTAGCGGCGTACCTCATCATGCGAGAGTTCGACAGTATCCGGCGCGATCAGCTCTAGGGCGCTGCCGCCGGCGATGCTTGGGATGATCCGCAAGCTGTCGGTCGGCTCGACAGGCGTATCGAGTCCATCGCGGTAGCGGATATCCTCTTCGCCGATGAAGATGTTCACAAAGTTACGGAGCGTCTCACCATTGTAAAGGTGCTGGCGCAGCTCAGGGTGCTGTTCAAGCAAATCTGTCAGCAGCGCGCCGACTGTCTCGCCGCTGACGTTGATCTCAGCGTTGCCGCCCGTGTAGGCGCGCAGTGGTGTTGGGATTTTGATGGTTGGCATACGGTCTCCTTATGCGTTTTACTCTGCGCCTTTGACGATGGGCGCGCCGATTAAATTGCCCCACTCCGTCCACGAGCCGTCATAGTTGCGGACGTTCGGGAGTCCAAGCAGATATTTGAGGGCAAACCAGGTGTGTGAAGAACGCTCACCAATGCGGCAGTAAGTCACCACATCTTTCTCCTCGGTCACGCCCAGTTCACTATAGATGCGGCGGATTTCCTCAACGGGCTTGAAGGTGCCATCCTCTGCCACGATGGTTGACCACGGCACGTTCTTCGCGCCGGGAATATGACCAGCGCGTTGCGCGGTTTCGGTCATGCCGGGCGGTGCGATGATGTCGCCGACGAATTCGGCGGGCGAGCGCACATCCACAAGGGCGAAGCCATCCTGACGCAAGCGCGCACGGACGTAATCACGGTCGGCGCGGAATGCCTCATTGATTGCGCCAACCTGATAATTGGTGCGCTCATAGGTTGGCACAACCACCGTCAGCGGATGTCCTTCTGCCAGCAGCTTTTTGCGTCCGCCGTCGATCAGGCGTACATCAGCATGACCGTAGTATTTGAACAGCCAGAAGGCATAGGCGGCGAACCAATTGTTGTTATCGCCATAGAGGACGAGTGTCATCTCAGGTGTGATGCCTGACGCGCTAAAGAGCGCCTCAAGCTGTTCTTTGCTGATGATGTCGCGTGCGACAGGGTCTTGAAGCTGTGATTGCCAATCAAAGGCAACCGCGCCGCGCAAATGCCCGGTCGCATATTGTGCAGTATCGACGTCCACCTCAATGAAGCGTTTATCAGCGTCATCAAGGTGTTCGATTGCCCATTGTGTGCTAACGAGAATATCTGTCATGCTAGTGTTTTCCTCAAAAGTTAGGATTCCTCAAGAATGGTCAGGGCAAGTTCGGTGAAGGCGGCACGGTCTTCTGCCAACTGCCAACCACGCAATTCTACCGCTTTTGCGCCCTGCACAGAGGTGATCAGATAGCGGAAGTTGGGCAGGGCGTGAACGCGATCATACTCAGAAGGGATGGCAGGCGAATCAGGGTGCGAATGGTAGTAGCCAACCAACGTCAAGCCGAGTGCATCCGCCTCATCTTCAAGGCGCATCCAATCAGAGGGCGTCATGGCATAGCGGTGGTACTGTTCTTCTTGGGCTGCCACGTTCTCAATCGGGCGAATGCGCGTGATGCTTACGCCGCCCTCTGGCAGCGTGCTGCCGAGCAAAAAACCGCCGCCCTCGTTGGGATAGGCGCGCTCAAGGTGTTCAAAGATTTGGGCAACCAGCCCTTGGCTAAGCCTAACTGTCTGTGTGATCGTCATAGGCGGTGTGCGTTTTCTCCCTCTGCTGAACGCTGCTGATAATAAAAAAGCCGACCTATTCGGGTCGGCTGTGAGCATCTTTCAGGCGTATGCGAACGCCTACACTCCCGCGCTTCCCGAAACAGGGCAACTCATAGCACACATACACACCATCATACACAGATGGGCGCGTTGGGCGAGCATTGGTTGTTCGGCACAGATGGTTAAGGTAGGCATATGACATAGTGTAGCGCTTCAGGGCGTGTTTGGCAAGCACAGGTTTCTAACCGCATTGATGCGCTAGTCCTGCCGCAGGCTTGCTACATCAATGATCAGGACGTAGCCGCCTGCCGGCGCCACGTTCACCACGATTTCCTGCTGAATATCCATGCCATCGGCATAGGTTCCCCAGTAGCCCGCCACGCGCATTTGCTTGGTATGAATGACGGCACGCCCGCGTTGCTCATGCGCCATATCTGTATTAGCGATGAAGCACAACCATTGGTCGCCGCGCCGCCGCGAAAAAACCAAGATATGTGGATTATCCGATGAGCCGATCAGGAAGGTGTTTGGCGTTGGGTCGCTCAGCAGCGACTCGAATCTTTGGCGTAGGCTGAGCGCGTGGCGCACCGAACGCACCCAGTTCTCGGCACGGCACCAGTTAAAGGCACAAATGCCGAATAAGGGCAGATCGTCGCTGCGGTAACGGCGGATTTCCTCACTGCTGAAGCCGAGCTTGGTGTTCATGGGCTGCGTTTCGCCCAGTTCAAAGCCGCTTTGGATGAAGGGAATGGCAGGAATGCCCATCGAGAGCGCCAACGCATAGTGCGCGTAGGCAATGCCGCCCAAACGGGCAAAAGCACGCGGCGTGTTGTGGTTTTCCATCGCGCCGAAGAAGGCAATCGGAAAGCTGTGGTGCGCCATGTGGTTGAGCATATTCCGAACGCTATGCGGCTCGTGAACGCTAAGCAGCCAATAGCCAACCACTGCATTATAACCTTGTTCGCGGGTGTGCCAGTCAATCGAGAAATTCTCATCCCAGAAGGCAAAATCGGGATCGTTAGCGCGAGTGGTGGCGATGATGCGCTCTTTGAGCGGCATGGGCAGCGCGTGACCCATATCAATTAGCACGCCGTCAATGCCAAATTCGCGCTGATAGTATGGGATGACGCCGATCAGCGCTTCCCACAGCGGATTGTTACGGTTGTCGGGTGTGGCAAGGCGCTCATCATACATGCGGAGCGTGTTATATGCCATGTAATTGAAGTCGGGGTGGTGATAGAGACGGAAATAGGTAACATCCGACCAAGGCGGTTGCACATCGTTAGGGGGCCAATCTGTGAAGGCACCCGGGATCCGCACACGGGTGCCATCCTCCAACGTACCGATGTAGCGCCCATCTTCAAGGCGCACCTGCTGCGGCTGCGGCGGTGCGCTGAACATGCTGCGGAATTGATGCGGCGGCGGCGGCAGGTCGTGAAAGTCGTTAGCGCCCACCTTGGCAAAGATTAGGTTGAGCGTATCGGGCGAGAAGATCGGTTGCCCATAGCTGTGCAAGGCGCCCGTACGCCCGAAATGCGGCGCACGGTCGGGAATATCAGCGCGAATCCAGTAGAACCAATCCGGATGTTCGGGAATCCAATCCGAGTCTTTGGCGGCGGTTCGCAGCACGAACTCGGTCACCACACGCAACCCTAAACGGTGTGCAGCATCCACAAAGCCCTTAAAGAGTTGGTAGGCGCTCAAGCCAAGGGCTGGCTCATCAAGGCTTTCATCCAGCGCGTAGGGATTGCGAATAGCGTAAGGCGAACCAAGCACACCTTTGCGCCCATCTTTCCCAATAGCCGTGATTGGCAACAGGTGGACGGTGTTGAAGCCCATCTCGCGGATGTAGGGCAGCAGCGCCATGCTTTTCAGCAGCGTGCCTGTCTCACGCCAGCCTTCATTGTTGGCACCAATCCTGATCTGATCATCACCATCGTGGTCGAAGGCAGTCATCACACGCGGAAAGAGGCTGTAAACAACGGCTCGGCGCGACCATTCACCACCAGCGCCCTGCACCAAAGGCTGCGGATCACGCTGAAGGATAGATGTGAGCAGTTGATGGTAGAAAGTATAGGGATTGACCTGCACAGCAGCAACGTGATCGGGTTGGCTGCCGCTGTGCGCCCACAAACCGGGTACAAAGTAAGGCACATGGGTAGCGCGTTGGCGCGCTTCCAACGCCTGAAGAATAGTCAGCAACGACACGGCGATTTTGCTCCTCAGTCATCTAGCAGCGCAGATAACCATGCCCAATAATGCTGTATTTATTTATAGTGAATCCTGCGAAGCCGGGTATCGCCATCAATGAGAGATCAACCCAATACTCAAAGTTAAAACGTGCAGCTTCTTTATTATACTTTCTACTAGCCTCTAAAGACCAGTCGGGTATTTCATAGTTAGAATCTACAATATAGAATTTGAGGATTATTCCACTTTTCAATAAATTCTTCATAACTGAAATGCGACCGTGTAGAAATAGCATAATTTATCGCTATCATCTATTCAACTGCGGTTGGCATATAGTTTAGTGTCAATGTCGTAAAGCGTTCTAACCATCAACGCATAATTTTCGCTTCGTGCAAGCAGAGCCAGATACTCCTCAAACTGCCTATAACACGCCTTTTTCTTAGACGTTGATGATTGTGGATTTCCCCAGCATTCCCCACTCAAATCCACCCAATTGGTCGGATTGCCCTCCACGTAGGCGTACCCATTCCATGACGCCAAACGCGCCCACACGCCTGTAGGCGCGTCGCGGGTGAGGAACAGTCCGTGCGTTCGTCAAGCCCGCTTGCGTTCAGCAGGCTCAGGAAAAAGCTGTTGCTGAACCTGTAATGCTTCTATGTGCTAGCTCACCTGATGCCCCTGATCTTGCGGCTGCGATTGAGCATTTGCCTGACTTGCCACTGCCCTAGCAGATGCGCTAAAACTAGCATAAAGCGTTCACTGCCAGTGATGTAACAAGTCTCTCAATGAATGTACGCCAATCTATTCAGCACTATCTGCGCCGCACCCTGAACGGGCGTAGCATGGATCAATTGGGTACGCTGTGCCTGCTCTCAGCGGCTGCCGTCTGCTTGGGCGGAATGCTGACGGGCAGCCTGCTCTTGTGGATTATTGCGGCGGGCTTGGCAATGGGCGGCATGGCTGCCCATGTGCTGAGTCCGCATGTGGAGGCGCGCCGTTTGGTGCGTCAGGCACGGGAACTTGCCAGACTAGGTCGGCTGCGTGAGGCACTCGGCTGCACCAACCGCGCCATTGCCCTTGTGCCAGATGTGATGAGCGCGTTCGTCGTCCGCAGCGCGCTGTATGCCGGTATGGGTCAACTTGATATGGCGGTGGATGACGCCGAACACGCCGTGCGCCTTGCGCCGCGCCATGCAGAGGCGCGCCTTGCCCGTGCGCGCATGTATAGCCGCTATGGGCTGCATGAGGATGCCATTCACGATCTGCAAATTGGCTTGCGCGAACGTCCCGATTGGGCAGCAGGCTACCTTGAAGTGGCACATTTGTATGTGCGCCTGCAAGATTATCAGAACACGCTTGACACTCTACACAGCCTTGAGAAGCACGTGCGCGCTACACCGAGCCGCTACGAGGCACTGCTGTTGGCGGGCTGGGTCTATGAGGAAAAACTGCAAGACCTTGAGCAAGCGCTGAGTGCCTATAGCCGTGCCATCCCACTGCACCCTGAGCGACGGCTCGGCTATGCGCGCCGTGCGGCAGTCTATACCGCACGTGGAGATTGGTTGCAAGCGGCAGAAGATTGGCTGAAGGCTGCCCACTGCATCCCTGCTGAAGATGAGCGCGGCAAGGCGCATTGGCTGCGCGCCGCCTGCTATGGCAAGCGCTTTGCACTGACCCGCGATCAGGGTGACCTGCAAAACTGGCTGAATGCCCTTCAGGCAAGCGCCCGCGAAGATTCAGAGCAGTATGCGAAGTTGGCACGCACCATGCTGCGGCTGCTGTCTAACCCACACGAATTCACCTTCCCACCGCGTGTGATCCTTTACCTGAACTAGCCGCATCCGCGCTCAGCCGTGTGCGCTTGGTTTGTAGAGAGTGCAGCCCGTTGGCTATAATACGGGCATCTCACAGAAAGGAGCGCGGCGTGCCGATGGCGCAAGGTGGTGCGAACGCCGTGCAAAACATGCCATGACGACAAAATCGCGCAAAGTTCCCGGCACGAAATACACGCCCTCCGAGGCGGGCAGTAAGACGCCGCCCGGCCAGTACGGGGAGATTAAACTCTACGCAGGGTCACACTATGCCTACATGGGGAAAGAGATTGCAGATTACCTAGACGTGCCGCTTGGCACCTGCGAAGTGCAGCGCTTTTCCAACGAAAATATTTTTGTGAAGCTGCGCAGCTCGGTGCGCGGGCAAGATGTCTATTTTGTGCAGGGCATGTCGTCGCCGGTCAGTGATAACATCATGGAGATGCTGATCACCATTGACGCCCTCAAGCGCGACTCCGCCGGGCGCATCACAGTGGTTATTCCCTACTACAGCTATGGGCGCAGCGACAAGAAAGATCAGCCCCGTGTGCCGATCACTGCCCGCCTGATCGCGGATATTATCCAAGTCGTAGGCGCAGATCGCTACATTACGATTGACTTGCACGCGCCGCAGATTCAAGGCTTTTTCAGCATTCCCGGCGATGCGCTGACCGCCTTCCACCTGATTAGCGATTATTTCGTGGAGAAAGCGCTGACCAACGCCTCTGTAGTCAGCACCGATCTTGGCTTTGCCAAGAAAGGGCGCAATTACGCCCAAAAGCTGGATATGCCGCTGGCAGTCGTCGAGAAGCGGCGGATCGGCAATCAGGATAAAACTGAGGTGATGAGCCTGATCGGCGATGTGGAAGGCATGGATGTGATCATCATTGATGATGAGTGCGACACCGCCGGCAGCATGGCAAACGCTGTCAACGTGGTGCTGGACAATGGTGCGCGGGATGTCTATGTTGCCTTCACGCACGCCATTTTGAGTGGACAAGCCGTTGAACGTTTGTCAAAATTACCCATCAAAGAGATTGTGACAACTAACACCTTGCCCATTCCACCCGAAAAGCGGCTGCCCAACATGACTGTGTTGAGTGTGGCGCCGCTACTGGCTGAGGTGATCCAGCGCGCCCATGAAGGGCGCAGCGTGGGCGAGCTTTTTGACGAGTAAGATTCAGACATCAAAGGTGCAAAACAACATGGAAATTGCGCTTGTGAACGCAGCGCCGTTCGCCCTTGCCGCCTGTGCCATGCCGCTTAGCCGTTGGCTGACGGCACGTGCGCTGGGCAGCCTGATGGCGGCTGGCATGGCGCTGCTTTTCGTAATCTTCGTGGGCTATCTGCCAACCGTCAGCGCGCAGGGTGCCATGGAGATGCTCATTGCATGGGTGCCAAGCCTGAACCTGAACCTAACCTTCTACGTTGATGGGCTGGCGCTCATCTTCGCCCTGACCGTGACGGGCATTGGCGCGTTGGTGATGCTCTACGCGGGTTACTATTTTGAGGATGCCGCCCAAGCAGGGCGCTTCCTGATGCTGATGATGGCATTTAGCGGCGCTATGCTTGGCTTGGTGCTGGCGGGCAACTTGCTCTCGCTGTTCATCATGTGGGAACTGACCTCGATCATCTCGTTCTTGCTGATCGGCTTCAAAGGCAAGGATAAAGCAGCACGCGTGGGCGCGATGATGGCATTGGTCATCACGGGTGGCGGCGGCTTGGCGCTGCTGGCGGGCTTGATGTTGGTCGGTGCGGCGGTGGGCAGCTATGAGATGGCAGCCATCCTGAACAGTGGCGACCTGCTGCGTGAGCATCCTGCTTTCCTTGCCATTGCGCTGCTGCTGATGCTGGGCGCCTTCACCAAGAGCGCGCAGTTTCCCTTTCACTTCTGGCTGCCAAACGCCATGTCCGCACCGACGCCCGCCAGCGCCTTTCTGCATTCGGCAACGATGGTGAAAGCAGGCGTTTACCTGCTGCTGCGCTTCTATCCCGTGCTAGGTGATAACGACCTGTGGACGGGCGTCTTGCTCACAGTTGGCTTGCTGACTATGTTCATCGGCGCTTTTTGGGCAATCCGCCAGAATGATTTGAAAGGCTGTTTAGCATTTTCCACAGTGAGCTGGCTGGGCGCCTTGGTGGCGCTGATCGGCTTGCCAAACGGCTACGGGCGGATGGCGGCATTAGTCGGCATTATTGCACACGCCATGTATAAAGGTGCGCTCTTCCTGATCGTCGGGACGGTCGATCACAGCACTGGCACGCGCAACCTTGACGAACTAAGCGGCTTGCGCCAGAAAATGCCCGGCTTTGCCGTCGCTACTGCGGTCGCCTCACTCTCGATGGCGGGCGTGCCGCCGCTGTTTGGCTTTGTGGCAAAGGAAGTGCTGCTGAAGGCGATGGACAAAGCGCCTGGCAATGCCCTTGTGCTGTTTGTGGTGACCGCCGCCGCCCTAACCGTCACGATGGCGCTCATCCTGTTTTGGGATGTGTTCATGGGCAAATATCGTGTTGCGGCAGCCAATCATCACCCCGCTGCCAAAGATGCACCCGATCCACACCATCCGCTAGGCGATGATGCACACGAGGCTGCGCCGCACCACCATGATGCGCCCTTCCCAATGCTGCTGGCGCCTGCCGTGCTAGGCGTTGGTTCGGTGCTGTTCAGCTTCCTGATCGATCCCGTCATCAAGCCGCTGATCCAACTAACGCTTGGCACGCCGATCAGCTTGTATCTGATTCCGCCGCAGATTGACCTCGCCTTTCAGTTGAGCATGTTGGCGCTTGGTGTCGGCTTTGTGATCTTCATCACGCGCTCATGGTGGCGTGCGCTGAACTTGCCCAAGCTGCCAACCGGTCCTGAAATCTACCGCGCTGTGCTTGGCAGCATAGATGCAGCCGGCGATCTGCTCTTAAAGACGCAGAACGGCAAGATTCGGCATTATCTGATTGTGATGCTGATTGCGGTGGTGTTGTTTGTGGTGTTTTCAAACGTGGCGAACGTGGTGGATTGGTCACGCGCACGCATCGAGATCAAGAGCGCGGCAGATGTGCTGAAAATCATGCTGCTGCTGCTCTCGTTGGGCGCAACGTGGGCAAGCATCGCCTTTCACAAGCACATTTTGGCAGCGTTGGCATTGGGCATGGCGGGCTACAGCATCGGCGGCTTGTTCCTGCTAGAGCCTGCGCCTGATGTGGCGTTGGTGCAGTTCCTTGTCGAAACGCTCGCCACCGTCCTGATCATCCTGATCCTTGCCAAAACCAGCACCCGTGAGCGCGAAAAGGTTATTCAGCAGGCGCAGCGCGGCACATCCCGCCGCAGCAACCTACGCGATGTGATCATCGCCACCGTCGTTGGCGGCATCGTCACCTTGTTTGCAGTGGCAGCCGTCGTCAACCGCCCTTCGCGCCAGACCGTAGCGGAATGGCATTTAGAGAACTCGCTGCCAGCAGCAGGCGTGAATGATGTGGTGGCTGCCATCATCACCGATTTTCGCGGGATGGATACCATGATTGAGATTGCGGTGTTCGGCTTGGCGGCAATCTCGGTCTATACGCTGCTGACGCGCCCGCCAGCGGGCAAGGTATGGCGGCGTTTGCAGGCGCACACAGCTATGCAGGTGACTGAGGAAGACTCAGAGGTGCGCGCTGATACCACACCGCGCCTCTCCACACCGCTAACGCGCTTTGCGGCAACCATAGTGCTGCCTTTTTCCTTCCTGCTGGCGATGGCGCAGCTTTTGTATGCGGGCGTAGGTCCGGGCGATGGTTTCACGGCAGGCGTGGTGACGGGCTTGGGTGTGGCGCTGTGGTTTGTTGCCTTTGGGTACGATGAGACCAAAAAGCGCCTGCCGTGGCTGCGTTCGGGCAGGCTGATCGGCGTTGGGCTGGCGCTTGCCTTCGTCAATGCGGCAGTGCCGCTGTTTTTCGGGCGCGAGTTTGCCGCCATCACCATCTTTAAGGAGTTAACGCTGCCCGCCAGCCTCAAACTTGCCTCCACCACCTTCTTTGAGGTTGGGATTTTCTTGGCAGTGTTGGGCGGCATCAGCGCCATGATGGAGGCAATCGCACATCCGAAGGAGGTGGAGAAACTATGAACATCTTATTTGCCATCGCCACTGGGATCATGTTTGGGTTAGGCGTTTACCAATTGTTGCGCCGCGATCTGATCAAAGCCTCGTTCGGCTTCTACATCCTGTTCACGGCGATCAACTTGTTCCTTTTGGCGGCGGGCGCCTTTGAAGGCAGCGTGCCAGCCTATGTAGATGCTCAGAATGAGGTGATCAGCGGCGGCACACCCAGCGATCCATTGGTGCAGGCGCTCATCCTGACCGCCATTGTGATCAGCTTTGGCACCTATGCACTGCTGCTCAGCTTTATCGTGTTGGCATCGCGCCGCTTCAAAACCGTTGACTCAGATGAAATTGACGACCTGATAGGGTAAACCTGTATGACCAATCCGCTATTGCTCGGCACGATCTTTGTGCCGTTACTATGCGCTGCCTTCGGGCTGCTGATCGGACGCTTCCGCACCTTGCAGCACTTGCTCATCTTTGGCGGCGGCGTGGTGGCGTGGGTGTGCAGCGTGCTGCTGCTCGTTGCCAACTTCGAGTCCGGCGTGCAAATCTACCGCATGGGCGGTTGGGAGCCGCCCTTTGGCATTGTGCTGGTTGCCGATAAACTGTCATCCGTCTTTGCAGTGATGGCGACCACTGTCGTGGCGGCGGGCTTGCTGTATGCGCTTGGCTGCAAGGATAAATGCGTAACTTATCCCGCCTTCATGCCGCTGTTCTTGTGCATGGGCGTTGGGCTAAACGGCGCGCTCTACACGGGCGATATTTTCACGCTCTTTGTGTTCATCGAGCTGATGGTGATTTCTTCCGTATCGTTGGTAGCGATCTCTGATAACCGCTTGGGCTTGGAAGCGGCGATCAAATACCTGTTCATCAGCGCGATGGGAACGCTGTTCCTGTTGATCGCTATCGGCAGCATTTACGCCACTTTTGGCACGCTGACCATTGCAGACATCGCCCAAAAGCTGGCAACTGGTGAGCGCCCGCTGTTGGCAGAGGCAGCCGCCGTCATGCTGATGTGCGCCTTCTTGCTCAAGAGCGCCGTTTTTCCGTTCCACTTCTGGCAGCCGGATTTCCACACCACTGCGCCAACGCCTGTCCATTCCGTCCTTTCGTCGGTGGTCGTCAAAGTTGGCATTTATGGCTTGATGCGGATGATCACGGTCATGTTCACGCAAGAGGCAGCCATAATTGAGAATTTGCTGGTAATCCTCGGCGTGATCGGCATTTTCTTTGGCAGCTTGGGTGCGCTCCGCACCTACGACGCCAAGCGGATGCTTGCCTATTCCACCTTTGGGCAGATCGGCTTTATCTTGGTGGCAATCGGCTGGGGAACGCCGACGGCGTTGGTCGGTGCGCTGGTCTATGCGGTCAACCATTCCTTCATCAAGTCGGCGCTGCTGATGCTCACCGGAGTCGTGAGCAGCCGCACCTACGGCAAAACTGCCACCAAGCGCGAGATCGGTGGCGTGGGCAAGGGCATGGTGCTAACCAGCATTCTCTACCTGCTTGGCGGCATGGCGCTGGCGGGCATTCCGCCGATGAACGGCTTCATTAGCAAAGTGGCGTTGGTGCAAGGCGGCATTGATGCACAAGGCTGGCTGGCGCTTGGCTTGGCAATTGCGGCGGGCTTGATCACACTCCAATACATGATCGGCACGTGGTCGCTGCTCTTTCAGCAGGCGCCTGATGAAGGCGTGAAAGCGAAACCGACGGGCGATGCACAGTATGCGCCTGCGCTGCTAATCGGCTTATGCGTGCTGTTCGGCATCTACGCGGCGCCGCTGATTGAGGTGGCAACACGCACCGTTACCGATTTGGGCGATCCATCGCTCTATATTCGCGCTGTGCTAGGAGGCTAAACCACGATGGGACGGTTAACCTACATTTTGGCGGTGTCGGCGCTTTTCGGCATTTCATGGATGCTGATCACGGCACGGATAACCTTAGAGAGTTTCGGCGTTGGCTTCCTGATCAGCGCACTAATCATCGTCTTGATTGGCACACGCGATACAGCTACCATGCAGCCGAGTCGCTTGCCGCGTCAGGCAATTAGCCTGCTCCTCTACACGCTTAAATCCTTTGTGGATATCACTGTCGCCAGCTTTGATGTGGCGCGCCGTGTGCTGCATCCTAAGCTGCCACTGAAGCCGGGTATTGTCGCTATTCCGACGCAAGACGCAGAGCAGAGCGAGACAATCGCCGCGCTGAGTGCGCACGCCATCACCATTACGCCCGGTCAGCTTGCCGTAGATTTCGACGGTGCCAAAACAATGTACATTCACTGCCTTGATATAGACAGCGCGCAAGATGCCGCCCAAGAGCAGGCAAAACGCCTGAAGGCACTGCGCGCTATTTTAGGGAAGGATTAGCCATGAGTGAACTGGCAAACATTGGCATTCAGCTCGCCTTGGTTATTATGGTGGTGCTGCTGGTGCCGTGTGTGTGGCGTGTAGTGGTTGCTCACAGCGCCGCAGAGCGTCTGCAAGCGGTAGATTTACTCACAACGCTATTGGTGGGCATTGTAGTCGTGTTGGCATTGGTAGAGGGTGTCGCTTTTGTGGTGGATATTGGGATTGCGCTGGCTGCCTTTAGCTTCATTGGCACGCTTGCCATCGCACGCTACCTAAGCGATGGGAGGTTGTTCTGATGAGTGTGGGTGAAGTGCTTGGTCTGGCGGCACTCTTTTTTGGCGTGGCGTTCTGCGTGATCGGTGTGATCGGCATGGTGCGCCTGCCGGATGTCTATACGCGGCTGCACGCATCAGGCAAGGTTTCCACATTGGGCTTGTGGGGCATTTTGCTAGGCGCTTCCTTGCTGATGGAAGGCATCGCGCCGCGTGCGATTGCCCTTGCCGTCTTTCTGATCTTGGTGCAGCCGATTGCCTCGCACGCTATTGCCGCCGCCGCACGGCGCAGCGGCGTGCCGATGGCGCTCAACTTCCGCGACGACATGCCCACACCAGAGCAGCTACCCACCGAAACGGAGCAAGTGTGAGCGAACATCACGCCGAACACGACGAACACGACGACTTCGAGGATTTTGAGGACTTTGAGGAAGCAGACGGCGAGTTCGATGTGCTGCCTGCCGAAGCGCACGAGCTGCTGCACAGCGGCTATGTGGCAGTCGTTGGCAAGCCGAACGTTGGCAAGTCTACACTGCTCAACCGCATCCTAGGGGAGAAGATCGCCATCGTCAGCCCAAAGCCACAGACCACGCGCCTGCGGCAGATCGGCATTTACAGCGCGCCTGATGTGCAGGCGATCTTTGTGGATACGCCCGGCATTCACGCGCCGCGCCACAAACTAGGCGCTTTCATGGTCGAGGTGGCACGCGCCGCGCTCAACGATGCTGATCTGATCCTTTTTGTGTGCGACCTAACCACCTTGCCTGAAGATGATGATGCGCGAGTAGCAGCAATGGTGCGCGAGGCAATTGGTGTACCTGTGGTGTTAGCGCTCAACAAGCTCGACCTGCTCGCCGCCGATCAGGTGATGCCGCATATTGAGGCATACCGTGCGCTGATGCCAGAAGCAGACTGGGAGAGCCTGAGCGCCGCCAATGGCGATGGCGTGCCGTCCCTGTTGCGCCGCGTGATCGAGAAGCTGCCGCCGGGGCCGATGTACTATCCTGATGATCAGATCAGCGAGACGGCGCTGCGCGATATTGCGGCGGAAGTGGTGCGTGAAAAAGTGCTGCTGAACCTTGAGCAGGAAGTGCCGCATTCGGTGGCTGTAGAGGTGGAAGAATACACCGAACGTAGCGCCAAACTCACTTACATTCGCGTGGTGATCTACGTCGAGCGCGACTCGCAAAAGGGCATTTTGATCGGGCGCGGCGGCGCGATGCTCAAAAAGATTGCCAGTGAGGCACGCACCGAGCTGGAACACCTGATCGGCACGCAAATCTACCTTGAGCCGTGGGTGAAGGTGCTGAAAAACTGGCGGCAAGACGAAACAATGCTCTCGCGGCTAGGCTACAAACTGCGTCCATAAGGTGCGGCAGCATGGCAGCCGATCAGGCGTTTTACCTCGCCTTCCCGTTGGCGTGCGCGCCACACCTCACTGATCCCTTCAATGCGCCGCGCCCATACGCCAACGGCAAGCATGAGGGCGTAGATTTTGCGGCGCTGAATGCCGACGGTCAGCCTGCGGCTGTCTTGGCGGCGCAGCGCGGCGTCGTGGTGCGCGTTGGCTTTCAGCGCGATGGTTACGGCTTGTTCGTGCGGATCATGCATCACTGGGAAGCTGATCAGCTCTTTGTGACGTGGTATGGGCATCTTAGCCGCGCTTGGGTGCGCGAAGGGCAGCCTGTGGCACTGGGCGCGCCTATCGGTGTGGCGGGCAGCAGCGGCTTCTCGTCAGGCGTGCATCTGCACCTGACCTTGCAGCATATTGGGCATGGGCTAAGCGGCTACAGCGTCCCCGATGTAGTTGATCCGCTGCCCTTTCTGCCCTTTAATGGGTAGTTTGCTTTTCCCCTAGCTGTAAGATTAACCTGCCACGCCTGTTCTCTGCCTAAGGGAAATTCCACACAAAGAGGTACAGTATGGCAGACCAATTCGACGCGATCATTATCGGTGCAGGGCAAGCTGGCGGACCACTCTCCACCGCACTGGCACGCGCCGGCTGGCGCACCGCGCTCATTGAACGGGCGCATGTCGGCGGCACGTGCGTGAACGAAGGCTGCACGCCTACCAAAACCATGATCGCCAGTGCGCGGGTGGCACATTTGGCGCGCCGTGCCGCCGATTATGGCGTGCAGACCGCTCCCGTTCAGGTGGATTTGGCAACCGTGCGCGGACGCAAGCGCGCCGTTGTCGAGTCCTTCCGCGGCGGCAGCCAGCGCCACATCGAAAGCTCCGAAGGCGTAACGCTCATCTTTGGGGCGGCACATTTCAGCGCACCATATGAGGTCACGGTTCAGCGCAACGACGGTACAACGCAGACGCTCAGCGCGCCCAAGATTTTCCTCAACATTGGCGCACGGGCTGCCATCCCAGCTTTGGAAGGCATTGAAGACGTGCCATACCTTACCTCCACAAGCATTATGGAACTGGACAGCCTGCCAGAGCATTTGATCGTACTGGGCGGCGGCTACATCGGTGTGGAGTTTGGGCAGGCGTTTCGGCGCTTTGGCGCGCACGTCAGCATTGTGCAGCGCGGTGAGCAGCTCTTAGGGCGCGAAGATGCTGACCTTGCCGCCGAATTTGCCGATATGCTGCGCGGCGAAGGCATCAATATCGTCCTGAATGCGAGCGCCAAGCGCACCTGGCAGCAAGATGGCGAGATTTACCTTGAGGTGGAATCCGAAAGTGCCAGCATGACGCTGCGCGGCTCACATTTGTTGGTGGCGGCAGGGCGCGTGCCAAACACTGATACGCTTAACCTTGCGGCGGCGGGCATTCAGGCTGATTCACGCGGTTTCATCAAGGTCAACGAACGGCTAGAGACGAACGTTGCGGGCATTTATGCGCTGGGCGATGTGAACGGCGGCGCAGCCTTTACGCACATCGCCTATGATGATTTCCGCATCGTGCGCGATAACTTGCTGCACGGCGCAGCGCGCACCACACAAGATCGGCTGGTGCCATACACCGTCTTTACAGATCCGCAGCTTGGGCGCGTTGGGCTGAGCGAGCGCGAAGCACGCGCTAAAGGGCTGAACATCCGCGTGGCAAAGCTGCCTATGGCGCATGTAGCGCGTGCCATCGAAACGGACGAGACACGCGGCTTTATGAAGGCGATCCTTGATGCCGAGACAGGGCAGATACTCGGTGCGGCGGTGCTGGGCATTGAGGGTGGCGAGATTGTGAGCGTGCTGCAAATGGCGATGATCGGGCGTGTGCCATACACCGTCATCCGCGATGGTGTGTTCGCCCATCCCACGCTCTCGGAATCGCTGAACAATTTGTTCATGACGCTCGATTGACTATAATCTACAGTAATCGCACAGGCGCAGCACTTTGCGCCCTACCAGACTTGGAGCAGCCACACGATGGATAAAGAAACGCTGATTAAACACCTCAACGATGACCTTGCCCATGAACTCTCGGCGATCATTCAATACCTCACCTACGCCGCGAAGGTGACCGGGCCTTACCGCCCGCAGTTGGCGCAGTTCTTCCTTGCCGAAGTGCCTGATGAGCAGTTGCACGCCCAATACCTTGCCAACAAGATCGTAGCGTTGGGCGGCGAACCAACCACCGTCCCGGCACCCGTGAAAGCCGCCAAGACCAACCGCGAAATGCTGGAAGCTGTGCTGGAGGCAGAGACGGGTGCAGCACAACGCTATTCTAAGCGGGCAGAGGAAGCCGACGCCTTTGGCGACGTTGGTTTGAAAGTGCAACTTGAGAACATGGTAAACGATGAAAGCGGTCACCGTGATGAGACAGCACGCATCCTAACGGACTGGAGCCTGTAGCACCTGCGCTACCAGCCGCTTGCCCTGAAGATCGTCTGGAGGAAGGCGGCGCGCTCTGTGGGCGTCATTGGGCGCGGACGGGCGTAATCTTCAATGATGCCCGTGTAGAGTTCGGTCGAGAGATGCCTGCCTTCATAGATGATCAGTTTATCGGCAAACATTTGGCGCGTGCCAAGCGATTGCATCTGATCAAAAAAAAGGTTGCCCAGCCCAAAGTGAATGAACGCGCCGCCTTGCCACGCCGTGAAGGCAAAGCCTTGCGGCTGGTGCGCCTGACTGCCAATGACGACATCGGCGCCCATCGCCGCATATTTGCGGAAGAAGGCGTTTTGAGCAGGCGGCGCGTTGTACTGGTAAAGTTCCTGATACTGAATGGTCATCACCACAATATCGGCAACCGTCTTAAGGCGCGCAATCTCCAGACTCAGGTAGGCATCATCACAGCGCGCCGCGCCGGGACGCTCTGCGGCTGCCCAAGCGCCGTTTGGTCCAACCGCATTGCAGCCGATGAAGGCGATCTTATTCCCGTTATGCTCACGGATGGCAGCCCGCCGCGCATCATCGGCATTTTTGCCGCCGCCAAAGTAGGGAATGCTGTAGGCATCGTAGATCGCCAGCGAGTTCAGCAGCGCGGCTGTTCCCCAATCGTTCACGTGGTTGCCGGTCAGCTCAATCACATTGATGCCGATAGCGCGCAGCAGGTCAAAATACTTCTCACGGCTGCAAAAAATCAGGCTTGGCGAGGCAGGATCAGGGTAGGGGCAGTTCTTGGCAAAGGCGACCTCATTACTGGTGTGAATGATGTCGCCCTCCGTAAAAAAAGGCGCGATGTCTCGCGCCGGGTAGAGGATGCCCTGTGTTTCCATCTTCCAAGCGGTGGCGCGGGTGAGCGCCGTAACGCCTGTTAGGATGACTGCCGTCAGCCGAGACGGATCGCGGTTGGTGGGCAGCCATGAGCCTGCTGATAAAATTGCCTGTGAGACGGCTTGCAGCGCGGCGGCATCTGTGCCTGTCACGCCGAAAGTGTCGGTCATGCTCCACTGATCAACCGAGACGGAACGGCTGAGGATGTTCACGCCATCCACGCGCAGCGCCTTCAAAGTTGGGTTCAACTGCTCAAACGGCACAATAGACCACGCGCTGCGAAGTTCCCACAGGCGCGGCGCTAAAATCTCGCCCAGCACAACTTCCGTCGGTGTGTTGGGCGCGGGCTGGTTCAAGCCGCTGACCAGCCAACGGCGCACTTCTTCGGTCATCACCAGCACGGGTGGCTGTCCACCTTCGCTGAGCGCGGCAAGGGCAGCAACTTCACCGCGCCAAAAGCGCTGAATATCCACCACACTGATGTTTTCCGCCGTCGAGACGTAAGGCACAACTGGCACATACACCCAACGCGCCAGCAGCGGAGTCGGCGTGTTGGGTGCAATGCGCGCCAACTGCACTTGGGCATTGGCAGCCTCGCTCAGCACCACCTGCCCACTGTTGATCAGCGGCGTGAAGGCAGCAGCAAGGGCAGGCGGCACACCTTCCGCAATAAAGAGGCGGATTGCGCCGCTGGGCGGTGGCGGCGCGGGCTGTGTCGGTGGTTCAGCCGGCGTTGGCTGTGCGGCGATCTCGGTCGGCACAACGGACTCAGGCGTCGGCGGCACAATTGGCGTCGCGTTCAGGTCAAGGGTGGGCTGCGGCTGCGGCGCACCTGGGCTAAGTTCAGGGGCAAGCGCGTTTAGGGTCGGTGTGGGAGGTGGGCGCGTGCCGCGGGCAAAGCAGCCCGTTAGGGCAAGGGCGCACAGCAGCCAAATGCCGCAACGCCGCGCAATCGTTAGCTTTCTCATGGCATCATCTCCAGCACATCCAGCGCGTAGCGTGCAAAAACAACCATAGCAGCGAGGGCGAAGTTATACAGAAAATGGGCAACGATTGCCACAGTGGTATTATAGCGTCGCCTTGCCCAGCTAAAGCCCAGCGAGACGAGAAAAATGATGCCCAGTGCCGGCGTGAAGGCATACTGCATGTGGGCAAGGGCGAAAACGGCGCTGGTCAGCCACATCCCAAAGATCGGTTGTAGTGCGCCACGAAAGGCAATTTCTTCGCCAACCGCCGCCGTGAACGCCAGCCAAAACGCCATGCCAAGCGTGCTGATGTTCGAGGCGATCAAGCCGCTGACTTCGGTTTGCTGCTCCACCACTTGGGGCGGCAGCAAAAGCTGCCAAAGCACCATGAGTCCTTGAACGGTCCAGAACAGGGCGAACGCCACACCAAGTCCGACGTAGAGTTCGCGCAGCGTTGGCGCACGCAGGGCAAGCCGCTGGAATACTTCTTGGAGAGAGCGCCGCGTGCCAAAGCCAACGCCCAAAAAGCCGAACGTCACAAAGATCAGCATTTGGGAGAACAGCGCGCTTGAACTTAGCACCTCGCCTTCTGCTTGAATGTTCTCGCTCAGCGCGCTTAGGTTACCGACGTAGGCAAAGGTGAACAGGCTGTTAAGCACCAAATAGATGCAAAAGATGAGTGCCGTCATGTGCAAGGGCGACTCAGGCTTGAAGCCGCCTTTGGGCAGCCATTGGGCAAGGCGCTGCCGCACCGAACCTATCAATAGGGCTGTGGCAGTGCCTACCAAACTGAGGTTGAGCGCTAAGAGAGCAATGTTATCTCTTGCCTGCAAGACGGTGGCAAACAAGAGGAGGTTGCTGCCAAGCAGCAGCATATAGAGCAGCGGGCGCACAGTCAAGCGTTTTTCGGCAAGGTTAGCAAGCACCACGATGGTGACTAGCACGAATGTGCCAAGCAGGTTGATCTCTAACATAAAAGCGCCCAGTCTCAGTACGCAGCCGATTCTAATAGAACAGATCGTACCTGAAAAAGGCGCTTTGCGCTAACGTAGCGCATCACATTTTGCGCTGTGCAGGCTCTTGATCGCCTGCTGTGGACATCACAGCCGAATCCCTACTACAGCCATGTAACGGGTGTGTTGGTTGCTTCGAGCGCCTCTTGAATTTGCTTCAGATGCGCCTCACCATGCGCGGCGTAGTATTCGAGAAAGGTGATTACGCGCATCATGCCATTTTCAGGATGAAAAGCCTCGCGGGCGAAGTCAGCCTCGCTAAAGCTCTCGAACAGGGACGCCCAACGGATGTGCAACCCGCGTAGGATGGCAAGCGAACTCTCGACGGGTAGGTTTTGCGCGTCGGGTGTGGTTGCCCAGTCCTCTTGGTTATAAGGTTTAAGGGTTGGCTGATCTTCCAAAAGCGCCAGTTTCACACGGATAAAGGCGTTCATGTGGCTATCAGCAAGGTGATGGACATTCTGCTTAGCGCTCCAGGCACCATTTGGCGCTGCGGAAAGCTGAGCATCGGTCAGCGGCGCAATGAGTGCTTCAAGGCGGGCGGGCAAGGCACGCAGTTTAGCAATTAGGGCAGCCCTTTCAGCGGCTGTCGTCATGTTAAAGAAATCCTTATGGTGGTCAGGAGAGGCGTCCCCGGCGGGAATCGAACCCACGCTTCTGGCTCCGGAGGCCAACGCTCTATCCGCTGAGCTACGGGGACGGCTGCTTATAATCATACTCGTCCCGCGTGCGTAAGTCAAGCGTTGGCAGCGTGAGCAAAGCACTCTCCTAGGCTACCACCACAACATTCACCACAGCACTCTCTAAAATTGCACTTGCTTGCCATTTGCTGGTATACTGTTCAACATCGCTCAAAAAAACAAAACTATCCATCAAGGCTTATTTCAAAAGCGCAAGTGGGTTAGAGGTGGCGCATGGATAACAATATGATCGAGGTTACAATTGATAGCATCCGCGTCAGCTTGATGTCTCCGCATCGGCTGGTTATTCTGAAGGACACCGCGCAAGAGCGCTATCTGACGATCTGGATTGGACCATGCGAGTCAGATGCTATTACTGCCGAACTGCAAGGGCAAGGCTCGCCGCGCCCATTAACGCACGACTTACTCAAGTCCTTGATTGGTACACTAGGTGCGCGTGTACAATACATTTTCATCAACGATCTGCGCGAAGATGTTTACTATGCGCGGATTGTGATGGATTTCAATGGGCGCATTGTGGACGTAGATGCACGCCCAAGCGATGCCATTGCCCTAGCCGTGCGTGTGCGTGTGCCGATCTACGTGAACGACGCGGTCATGGATCGGGCTGCTATCCTGCCTGATCAAGAGATTGAAAGCGATCCGAGCGCAGCACCTTTGGTTGAGCTAGATGAAGATGAAGAAGATAAACTCGGCATCTTCAAGGATTTTGTGGACACCCTCTCGTTTGATGAGGATGAACCTGATAAGGAATAGCGCGCTCGCGGCAGCCGAGACCGCTGATCTGTAGCAGGGCAGGCGGCATGTGCCGTGCTGCTCTGTTTTGTCTTGCCCAACGGGTTAGAAGAGCGTTCCACCTATGAGCGATAGCCAAGTATCACCGCCGCTGCAACAACAGCGCCAACCGCGTGAAGAGAAACGTTTCGGTCCGCACTCTATTGAGGCGGAAGAAGCAGTCATCGGCGCAGTGCTGATCTACCCTGAGGTGCTGCTTGAACTCAGCAGCCTTGTGCAACCTGACGATTTCTATGAGCTGAAGCACCGCTGGATTTGGGAGGCGATCCTCGCCCTTTCAGAGCGCAACGACGCCATAGACCTTCTCACCGTTGCTGAAGAACTGCGCCACCGCCAAAAACTAGAGGATGTAGGTGGGGCAGCCTATGTGGCGCAGCTGGCGAACAACACACCAACCTACCTCTACGCTGAGACGTATGCCCAAGTGGTTCAGCGTGCCGCTGTACGCCGCCGCCTGATGGAAGCGGCGGGTAAAATCGCCGATCTTGCCCGTGATGAAGCCCGTGAACTGCAAGAGGCGATCAGCGCGGCGGAAGTGGCGCTCTTCGCCGTCACCGATCAGAGCTTGCGGCAAGAGATCATTCCCATTGAACAGGCGGTGAATGATTACTATCGCCGTATTGAGGAACTTTTCCTCAGCCAGCAGGAAATCTTGGGTGTGCCAACACGCTTTGGCGCCTTGGATAAGCTGCTTGGCGGCTTGCAAAAATCGGACTTGATTATTGTCGCGGCTCGTCCCGGTGTGGGCAAAACCAGCTTCCTGCTCAGTTTGACCCTGAATGCGGCACGCTTTGCCAATGCGCGCACAGCCTTCTTCAGCTTGGAGATGGGCAATGAGCAGCTTGTGCAGCGCCTTTACAGCAGCGAGACGGGCATTAACTCGCAACGCTTGCGCGAGGGCAAACTAGAGCCTCATGAATGGGATCGCTTCACAGAGGCAACCAGCCGCCTGAACAAACTGCCCATCTTCATTGATGACACGCCCGGCATCAGCGTGCAGCAGGTGCGCGCTCGCTGCCGCCGCCTAAAGAAAGAGGGCGGGCTTGATCTGGTGATTGTGGACTATTTGCAACTGCTGACCAGCGGCGTGGCACGCATGGATGCCAACCGCGTGCAAGAGATCAGCTATATTTCACGCAGCCTGAAAGAGATGGCGCGTGAGCTAAAAGTGCCGGTGCTGGCAGCCGCGCAGCTTTCGCGTGCCGTCGAGCAGCGCGCCGACAAGCGTCCGCAACTCTCGGATTTGAGAGAATCGGGAAGCATTGAGCAAGATAGTGATATAGTAATGTTTTTGTATAGGGACGAAATGTATAACCAGAACACAGAGCGCCCGAATCAGGCGGATGTAATTGTTGCCAAGCATCGCAACGGACCGACTGGCACTGTGCCGCTTTATTTCCGCAAAGACCTGACGCAGTTTGTGGATGTTGAGATCAGCCACAACAGCCTTGCTGATGCTTAAGAGGTGAGCATGAACGAACACCGTTTTAATGGCTTTCCCAAAGGTGAAAATGCCACAGTTGTTGTGCCGTCGCGCTTCTTCAGCGATCTGCTGCCACACGTTGATGACCTGGCGGAGCTTAAATTAACGCTCTACTGCTTTTGGGCGCTCCAACAGCGCGAAAGCGTTTACCGCTATCTGCGCCTGCGCGATTTTCTGGACGACCCAACCTTTGCCGCCGGCATGGGCAGCACACCAGCAGAGGCAGAAGACTCCATCCGTGCGGCGTTGGCGCGTGCTGTTGCCCGTGAAACGCTGCTGGCAGCCGATGTGCCAACCACCAACGGCAGCGAAACGCTCTATTTCGTCAACACAGAGCGCGGCAGGCGTGCCGTGGAAGCGCTGCTACGCGGCGATTGGCAGCCCGGCGGCAGCGAGCATCCGATCAGCCTTGTGCAAGATCGCCCCAACATTTTCACACTTTATGAAGAAAACATCGGCGCGCTAACGCCGCTGCTTGCCGAAGCACTCACCGATGCTGAGCGCAGCTATCCTTACGAGTGGCTGGTAGAGGCAATCCGCGCTGCGGTGGAGAATAACCGCCGCAGTTGGCGCTATGTCGAGGCGATCCTCAAGCGCTGGGCAATTGATGGCAAGCCAAACGGACGCGCTGCTAAAGCCGCCGAGCCTGAGGTGGACCCCTATCTGCGCGGCGCTTATTTTGAGCAAGAGGGCTAGGTCTGCCGATGACAACTGTGGCTTCACCCATCACCGAGACGGAAGTTTGCCCAATCTGCAAAGGGACAGGGTTAGTGCGTGAGGATGTGCCGGTTGGTCACCCGAACTTTGGCAAGCTGTTCCCCTGTGTGTGCCAGCAGGCAACCTACCGTGCGCGTGAGGTCTCGCGCCTGCGCACATTGGGCAACCTTGAGGCATACGCTCACAAAACCTTTGCCAGCTTTGAGGTGGATTACAGCCTGCTGGAGGCAGAAGAAGCCTATTTGCGCGGCATCTTCCGCGATCTTTCAGAAGCGCGCCGCAGCAGCCTGAACGAGGCACAACGCCGTGCCGCCAAAGCAGCCGCCGAAATTGCGTTGCACTATGCCGAAACACCTGAAGGCTGGCTGCTTTTTGAGGGCAGTTATGGTACGGGCAAAACGCACCTGGCGGCTGCCATTGCCAACCATGCCATTGAGCGCGGCGCGCCCGTTTTATTCATCACCGCGCCCGATCTGCTTGATCATCTGCGCGGCGCCTTCGGACCTAGCAGCGAAACCGCCTACGACGAGTTATTTGAGCGCATCCGCAAAGCGCCGCTGCTGGTCGTGGACGATCTCGGCGCAGAAAGCCCGACTGCGTGGGCAATTGAGAAACTCTATCAGCTTTTCAATGATCGGCATCGCTACCGCCTGCCAACTGTGATCACCACCAACCGCGATCCCGCCCAGATTGAGCCGCGCATCCGCAGCCGCCTGCTAGACCAAGACCTAACGCGCAGCGTGCGCCTCATCTTGCCGGATCGCCGTTCGCCCGTGCTGACGTGGGCAGAGGCAGACCTCACCGATCTCAGCCGCTACCGCGAGATGACCTTCGAAACGTTCGATCTGCGCGAAGGCGAAGGGCTGCCTGAAGAGAGCCTGCGCCGTCTGCAAGGCACTGCACAGGCAGCTTACAGCTACGCTGAAAATCCGCAGGGTTGGCTGGTGCTGATAGGGCGCCCCGGCAGTGGCAAAACGCACCTTGCCGCTGCCATTGCTCACCTGCTGAACGCCCAGCAGCCAACAGCCCTATTCGTCACCGCCGCTGATCTGGTCAATCATCTGCGCGCCACCTTTTATCCGGGCGCAACCGTCAGCTATGATCGGCGTTTGCAGGAACTGAAAGGCGCTCCTGTGCTAATTCTTGACGATCTGAGCATTGAGGATCGGAATATGTCCGTGTGGGCGCGGGATAAACTCTACGAGATTCTGCTTCACCGCTTCGACTATAACCTATCAACGGTCATTACCAGCTTGCAACCGCTTGAAGAAATGGATGCACGCCTACGCAGCCGCCTAAGCAACCGCACACGCTGCACGGTAGAGGCGATCATCGTGCCAAGCTATCAGGGGGTAGCACGTCCGCGTCGTGTGCCGCCACCACGCCCGCGCCGTGTGTAGCAAGCAGCAAGCGCGCACAATTAATGTTACTATTAGGTGATTGCCTTGCGATGGAGGATGTCTGGTGTCCCTTACTCAGTTCGCCATTATTGAATCAACGTTGCGCGAAGGTGAGCAATTCGCCGGCGCAAACTTTACACCCATTCAGAAAATGAAAATTGCCGAAAAGCTGGATGAGTTCGGCGTTGAGATGCTCGAACTTTCATCGCCTGTCGCTTCGCCTCAATCTGAGGCGGATGTGCGCATGATCGTCGGCATGAAGCTGAATGCCCGCATTTTGACGCACATTCGCTGCAACCGCGAGGATGCCTTGCGCGCCCTTGATACCGGCGTAGACGGCTTGGATATCGTGATCGGCACATCGGCGGCGCTGCGCAAGCACAGCCACGGCAAAACAATTGATGAGATCATTGATCTGGCGCGAGAAGTGTTGACCTTTGTGCGCCGTCAGGCGCCGAACGTCATTTTGCGCTTCAGCACGGAGGATTCGTTCCGCAGCAGCGAGGCGGACTTGCTGCGCGTCTACCTTGCGGTTGCCGAACTGGGTGTGCTGAATCGGCTCGGCGTAGCGGATACCGTTGGCATTGCGACACCGCAGCAGGTCTATAATTTGGTCAGCTTGCTGCGCCGCCTGACTCATCTTGATGTCGAGTTTCATGGGCATAACGATAGCGGCTGCGCGATTGCCAACGCCTACGCCGCGCTAGAAGCAGGCGCTACGCATGTAGATACCACAGTGCTGGGCATCGGCGAGCGCAACGGCATCACGCCACTTGGTGGCTTGATGGCGCGCCTCTATTTCGATAACCGCGATCTGCTGCTGCAAAAATACCGCCTGCACTTGCTCTATGAGATCGATCACATAGTTGCCGAGATGGTCGGTGTGCAGGTGCCATTCAATAACTACATCACAGGCTCTACCTTCTTCACGCACAAAGCAGGCATTCACACCAAAGCTGTGCTTGCTGCGCCAGAAACCTATGAGAGCATCAATCCGAGCGACTTCGGCTTGACGCGCCACGTCCAGATCGCCCACCGCCTAACCGGCTGGAACGCCGTCCGCAGCCGTGCCATTGAGCTAGGCTTAGCGCTGAGCGATGATCAAGTGAAGGCAGCTACGCAGCGCATTAAAGCACTTGCTGATGAGCGCATTGTGACGCCGGAAGAAGTAGACGAGATGCTGCGCGCTCAGGCTGTCTTGGGTTAGAGAGGATCACAGGCATGGGCTATACCTTCGCTGAAAAAGTGCTGGCGCGTGCCGCCGCGCTCGATTCGGTGCGCGCCGGTCAGATTGTGGATGCACGCCCAGACATCGTGCTAAGCCACGATAACACTGCTGCTATCTATCAGACCTTCAAAAAACTTGGCATCAGCCGTGTGAAGCATCCTGAGCGGCTCGCCATCACGCTTGATCACGCAGTGCCAGCGCCAACCACACAGCACGCCCAAAATCACGCCGAAGTGCGTCAGTTCGTCCGTGAGCAAGGCGTGCAGCATTTCTTTGAGGCAGGGCGCGGCATTTGTCATCAGGTTTTGAGCGAAGAGGCGGTCGTTTTGCCGGGAGAGCTGATCTTGGGCGCAGATAGCCACACCACGCATTTCGGCTGGCTCGGCGCCTTTGGCGCGGGCGTCGGACGCAGCGAAGTTGCCGCACTGTGGGCAACCGGCGAGTTATGGCTGCGCGTGCCTGAGAGCATGAAGGTGATCGTTACAGGCGAATGGCGTGCAGACGTCACTGCCAAAGATTTTTGCTTGAAGCTGATCGGCGATTTGGGCGTGGAAGGCGGCATTTATATGTCGGTGGAGTTTCACGGTGAGGCAATCAGCGCGCTCAGCCTTGATAGCCGCGCCGTGATCCCGAACATGATGGCAGAATTTGGCGCAAAGACGGCATATTTGCCGCCCGATCAGGCGATTTTCAATTACCTCGCGCCGCACGCACGCCGTCCGTATACGCCCGTCTATCCCGATCCTGACGCTGTGTATGCCGCCGTGCATCACTACGATGTAACGCACCTTGAACCGATGATCGCCTGCCCTGATAGCCCCGATAACGTCAAGCCGCTCTCAGCTGTGGCAGGCACGCCTGTGCAGCAAGCGTTCATCGGCACTTGCACTAACGGTCGGCTTGAAGACCTTGCCGCTGCGGCCGCCGTCCTCAAAGGGCGCAAGGTAGCAGCTGGCATACGCCTGCTAGTGATCCCTGCCTCAAGCGAGGTGCTGAAAGCAGCAATGCAGCGCGGCTACATCCAGACCTTCGTTGAGGCGGGCGCGATGATCGGCGTGCCGGGCTGCGGTCCGTGCATGGGCAATCACATGGGCATTCCCGCGCCTGATGAAGTCACCATCAGCAGCGCTAACCGCAACTTTCGCGGACGCATGGGAACTGCCAGCGCGCCGATCTACCTCGCCAATCCTGCTGTGGTGGCTGCCAGCGCCGTAGCAGGCGTCATCAGCGATCCGAAGGCGCTCTGAGATTTGACAAGGTAAATGATACGTAATATCATTTCGATTGTTCCATCAGCTTTGATGAGGAGATCGAAATGAAAGTTGCGTATGTGTTCGCCACCTCTGGTCACACAGGCAGTTACAAGCTGGGCAAGATGATCCTGCCGCAGTTGGAGAGCGGCACGCACGGCGCTGAGGTGATCGGCATGTTTTTCTTCGACGACAACACCTACCTGCTGCGGCAAGGCGATCCAATGGGCGAGCGGCTCTCGCGCATGGCAGAGCAACACAACATCTTGCTGATGATGTGCGATCAATGTGCGCTTGAACGCGGTCTGGCACAAGGTGAGATCGGCAAATGCACGCCGCACGGCACTGTGGCGCACGTGCAAGTCGGATGCTTTCCTGATCTCTACAAGGCGCTCAGCGCCAATCCGCCTGATCAGGTGATCACGCTTTAAGCGTCTGCTTCAGCCTGCTTGGAAGGACACTTGACGCTGCCATATGAGCAATACACGCAGCAATCGCTTTGCTCTGGACGCAAGCGCGCATTACAGCTTGTGCAAGTGTAGAAATATTGGCAGTAGTCCGTGGGCATGGTCTCTTCTTTGGCAAAGCCGCACTCAGGGCAAGTGATAACCGACTGTAGTTGAACTTCCATCGCAAAAATCCTCTCACGCGCAACCTATCTGATTGCTCAGACGCGCTGCGCGTGAGCCATCTTACACAGTCAGCTCAGCGCGTGCCGCCAACAACTTCGCGTCAATTTCGCTGACCAACGCCTGATGTTCAAGCCACCACTCAGGGTCGCGCTGCGCGTCGAGTTCCTCAACGGTCTTGCCCTGCTGCTCGACCCATGTGTAGTATTTCAGGTTATGCCAGCGCGCCCGCGACTCGCGTGTGCCAAGCTGCACCCAGTCTGTGGCGGCAGCGTGGAAGGTGCTTTCAAGGAAGCCGACCATCATCGCCTCGTCGGGTGTGCCGTAGCACTCACGCATACTGTCCATGACGCTGTGGTAACGGCCGAGTGAATCGGTGGCGACTGTGGCGATCAGGCTGCCGCGCCCAAGCCCAAAGTATTTCGCCGTCTTTATGGCGCCCAAAATATTGCAAATGCCGCTGATGCCAAACAGGGTGCTAAGCAGCGCTACCAAACCCTCAGGAACGCCATAGCGCTTGACCAAGACAGTTTGTCCTGCTGGATCGCTGAGCGCCAGCAAGCCGCGTTTGCAGGTCATATCATCAATGCACATCAGCGCGTCCATGTTGTTCACGTTGTGAATCCAGGTGACGTGCTTATCGCCAATGCCTTGAATATCATGCACGCCGTAGCCGTTGTTATAGAGTGTCGGACACTGAGTCGGCTCTAGCCCAACAATCAGGTGATCAGGGAAAACCTGCTTTAAGCGGTCGCCAGCGGCGATGGTGCCGGCGCTGCCCATTGCCGAGCAGAAAGCGTCAATGCGTCCGCTGCCAATGCCTTGTGCTTGCAATTCCGCCGCCAGTTCGACTAATGTGTTGCCCGTCACATGGTAGTGGAAGCGATAGTTACCCATCACCTCAAATTGGTTCAGGATGCGGATGTTTGGGTCAGAGGCGCGCAGTTGGTGTGTCATATCGTAAATTTCTTTTACGTTGCTTTCAGAGCCAACCGTGCGGATAATGCGCGCACCATAGCGCTCGATCATCTCGAAGCGCTCACGGCTCATCCCTTCGGGCAGCACCACAATGCTCTGGCAGCCCATCCGCCCACCGACCCACGCCCCGCCAATGCCGTAATTGCCCGTGGAGGGCCACACCAGCGTGTGCGTGCTTGGATCAACTTCGCCGAACAGTTCTTTCTCCAGCAGCACGGAATACGCCGCCCCAACCTTGTGGCTGCCTGAAGGAAACTCGCGCCCATACAGCACCACAATATCCGCTTCAATGCCGGTCAGGCTTTTGGGCAGCACCACATGATAAACGCGATTTTCGGGATCGCGCCATGTGATGTTAAAGAGATTAATTGGGTCAAGTGGTGCGCTGTGGCGTGCCGTCTGCGCCCGCTCGCGGATCTCAGGGGCAATCTTATGCGGATGCAGCATCTCTTCAAAGGTCGGTCCGGTGATCATAATCAATACGTCCTTACGTTAGACAAGGCGTCTTTCAAGCGGCTGAGTTTGGGAAATAAACACGCTAAGCATACCATTCGGCAAATGGCTCGGCAAGCGGACGATCAGAACACGCCCACTTGCGCTGCCCTTATGAGTTGTTGGCGGTATCGTCCGTTTTAACGCCGCCGCGCAGCCAGCGCCCTAAAACCATGCGCCGCACGCGCCGCCACGCCGATTCCGCCTGTTTTTCTTCGGCGATGTTTGGCGGCTGTGGCGCGTAGCGCTCTGTGATGTAGGCATCGGTGATGGTCATGATTGGCTGCCCTTCCTCACGCAAGGTGCGCGCTGTCCGTTTGCCGCGCTCTAGGGCAGTGTCACCTGTTCGGGCTGGCACGCCCAACCAACGCGCCGATTTTTCTAACCGTGCGTAGGCGCGCCCAATCGGGCTAAGCCGATCCAAGCCGCGATATTCCACCCACCAGATGAACGCCACACCACCAAAGGATAGCACGGTCAGGATCAGCGCCACACCAAGCAAACCACTCAGGAAGTCAGTCACGGGTGGCGGCAAATCCAGCAGCGATGGCGGTGGTGGTGTGGGCATGGGCGAAGGCGTTGGGCTAGGCGTCGGTGAGGGCGTCACGCTTGCTAAAGGCGGTGGTGCTTGCAGTGGTTCTGTCAGGTTACCGCTGGGGTCGGTTGGTGTTGGGCTAGGCGTTGGTGAAGGCGTGGGCGTAGCGGTTGGCTCAGGCGTGGGTGAGGGCTGAATTTGCTCTGTGTCGGGACGGTTGATTACACTTTGGGCAGAGGTTGGCTCAAATTCCACCCAGCCGGCGCCAGGAAAGTAAACTTCTACCCACGTATGCGCGTCTCGTTCGCGCACCACATAATACTGATTCTCGGCATCATACAAGCCTTGCGAGAAGCCTGCCGCCATGCGCGCCGCCACACCTTGCGAACGCAGCATCATGATCATGGCAGAGGCGTAGTAGGTGCAGTATGCCTCGCGCCGCTCAAAGAGCATCCAATCCACCGGATCGCGCCCAACTGGCGGATTGCCGATGCTCTCTTGATAGGCAATGTTCTGGCGCAGCCACGTCTCGATTGCCTTTGCCTTATCATAAGGCGTTTGAGCGTTGGCAGCCCGCACGATCTGTTGGGCAAGATCGCGGGTGCGCGGCGTGATCTCGGGCGGCACTTGCAGGTATTTCGCCGCCACCCAGGCGGGATATTGCGGACTGGTGCGCCGCAGCGTGTCCGCGCCGGCAATACTCATGGATGAGATGACTGAATACTGCGCGCCGCGCAGCAGCGGCTCGCCTGCCCAGAAGGTGGAAGGGTCTGAGAGACCGCTGCCCGGATCAATAAAATCAAGCTGAATGCGGACGGGCAGCCGTATTGTTTTCAGTTGCGGCGCGGCATAGACCAAGCGTGAGGCGCCCATTGTCATCACAAAGCGCTGTGTAACTTCGCGGCGCGTGCCAGCCTGCACGGGCGAATAGCTCAGCGTGATGCCGCCGGCGCTGGTCTGTTGCTCAGAGCGTGCTGTGGTCGTCCATCTGCCGTTCTGATAAGTGTCGAAGGTGCTGGACTTCCAATAGTAGCGCGGACCGGCAGGTGCATCCACCGCCATCACGATTTGGTTGCCCAAGTTGATCGGTCCGCCAAGCTGAAGCTCATCACCGCCGAAATAGTTCGCCGTGACGGGACCTTGCCCTTCTAGCGAACCAAAGAGCCGATTCATCAGCTCCATCAGGCGTGAGAGCGAATCCTCGTTTAGGAAGTCCTGAAAGCGCCGCGCATTCTCTTGCGCGTTGCCCGTTGGCAGCGCCCACGCCAGCAACAGCGCGATAACTGCCACAAAGCTGCCCAGACGAAAGAACCACTTTCGCACGGTGCTGCGGAAGGCAAGCCGATTGACGTACCAATCGTACTCACGCGCCTCAATGTGCGAACGGATCAGGAGCAGCAGGGCAAGGAAGGCGTAAAGGATCACATAGCCATCGTAGCTGGTGACGGGATCAGTGTTATAGACGCTGTTCAGCACCAACACAATGCCCGGCGGCAGAATAGCGCGCCACACGCGGTCTAGGCGGAAGATGTGCCAAGCCGTGTTATGCCCTAAGAACCAGATCAGCACCGAAAGCAGCACCACCAGCAGAAACGGATCAAAGCCAATGCTGGCGGAAAAGCCGCCTTGCAGTGTGCCAACAAAGCGCGTCACCACCGCATAGATGCGTGCGATCACATCACCTGTGGCGGAGAAGAACTGCACCACCAGCACCGCACCGATGCTGTAAATGCCGCTGAGGATCAGCGAGGTTAGCTCTGAATATTGGCTGCGCGAGAGCAGAAAGCCGAAGATAACCGAGAGCGCCGCCACTGGCACCACTTGGCTTAGGCTGACTGCCCAAGCGCCGCTTTGCACGGCAAATTCAGCGGCAAAGTTGAGCGTTTGGCTCATCGCTAGGACGGGTAAGACCATCATGATACAAGCGATGATAAGGGTTGAAAAATCACCACGAGCAAAAAGGATCCGCAGGCTGTTTCGCAAACGACGCCGCAGCAGAGTTAGGTCGAGGCGGCGGGGCGTGCGTGTGGTAGAGCGCAAGGTGTCTTTTCTCACAATACAGGTGTAGGTTTACTCAGTGTAGCGGCATTTGGGCAAGGCGGCAAGCACAACTCACCATATTTTTAACCGAGTGCGTTACAATGGTTACCTGTTTGAAGCATTTATGCCAAATGAGATCAACACGCTATGCCTCAGCCAGAACAATCCGCCCACACCTTATGGGCAGGGCGTTATGAAGCGGCTGCCGCCGAGTCGGTGCGGCGGCTGAACGATTCACTGCCGTTCGATCAACGCCTGTATGCCAGCGACATCGCGTGCAGCATCGCCTACGCACAGGCACTCCATCGCGCTGGTGTGCTGACTGATGACGAGAGAGACCTCATCATCAGTGGTTTATCCCAAGTGCGCGCCGAGTTTGAGAACGGCACCTTCGTGCCTGCGCTTGGCGATGAAGACATTCACACCGCCGTTGAGCGCCGCCTGATCGAGCTGATCGGTGCGGTGGGCGGCAAACTGCACACTGGACGCAGCCGCAACGATCAAATCGCAACCGATGCGCGCCACTGGCAAGCTGCGATGATCAGCCGCGTGCTAAAACTGCTGACTGCCCTTCAGCGTGCGCTGCTGGAACAAGCAAAGCCGCACACCGAAACGCTAATGCCTGCCTACACGCACCTCCGCACCGCGCAGCCGATCAGTGCCGCGCATTGGCTGCTCAGCTACTTTTGGATGCTCAGCCGCGATGTGCGCCGCCTTGAACTGACCCGTGAGGCAACCTTGATCAGCCCACTTGGCTCTGGTGCAGTCGCCGGCACGCCTTATGATATTGATCGGCTTGCCCTTGCCGATGCGATGGGCTTTTTG
Organism: Anaerolineae bacterium; assembly: GCA_034436355.1. Taxonomy (GTDB): domain Bacteria; phylum Chloroflexota; class Anaerolineae; order Aggregatilineales; family UBA2796; genus CP2-2F. The sequence continues at coordinate 115,942 of DAOTVQ010000009.1, read as the reverse complement.
GATATTTCCGCCAACAGCCTTGATGCCGTCTCCGACCGTGATTTTGTGGTTGGTTTCCTGTACGCTGCCTCCTTGTTGATGACGCACCTCAGCCGTTTTGCCGAAGATGTCATTCTGTTCAGCACGCCGCAGTTTGGCTACCTGCACCTTGATGAGCGCTACACCACTGGCAGCAGCCTGATGCCGCAGAAACAAAACCCTGATGTGTTGGAGCTGGTACGTGGCAAAACAGGGCGCCTCGTCGGACACCTGACAGGCTTCTTTAACACCCTGAAAGGCTTGCCAACGGGCTATAACAAAGACCTGCAAGAGGATAAAGAGCCGCTCTTTGACGCGGCAGATACGCTTGAAACACTGCTACCTGCCCTGATCGGTACAGTGGCGACTCTGCACCTGAACCCTGACCGAATGCGCGCTGCCTTAGATGAATCCATGCTGGCAACTGATTTGGCAGATTACCTTGTGGGGCGCGGCGTGCCATTCCGAGAGGCGCACGCCTTGGTTGGTGCGGCGGTGCGCGCTGCGCAGAAGCAAGGTGTGGCGCTTTCGGCGCTGCCGCTGGAAGCCTATCAGGCGATCAGCCCGATCTATGACGCCGATCTCTACCGAGTCTTTGATTTTGAGGCTGCCATCGCCAAGCGCCGCGCCTTTGGCGGCACTGCACCAGAGGCAGTCCGTCGGCAAATCATACAAGCAGAGGCATTTCTGAGTGAGCGTGGTGCATGAGCAAAGCGCACTTTGCAACGCTGACCTGCTACCTTGCCTTTATTGGGCTTGGCATTTCCGGCACGCTTTTAGGTCCGACCTTCCAAAGCCTAACCCGCAAATTTGAAATGCCGCTGGAAGACGCGGGCATTTTCACGGCGCTGCAATTTGGCGGCGTCAGTGTGGGCGTGCTGCTTTTCGGCTGGATATTGGATCGCATTAATGCGCGCTGGATGCTCTCTGGTGGCGCGCTTTTGATGGGCAGCGGCTTGCTGCTGATCAGCGCGGCAGAGACGTTGGAGGCGGCGCTCATTGGCGCGGGAATGCTTGGGCTGGGCTACGGCGCGCTGGATGTTGCGCCAAACATGGTGATTGTGGCGCTCAACCCAAAGCGCGCCAGTGCAGCACTCAACCTGTTAAACGTCTTTTATGGTGTGGGCGCCGTGATCGGACCGCAGTTGGTAAGTTGGGCGCTGAACCAACAGAATTTCACGCTTGCCTTCAGTGGCACGGCGATCTTTGTGCTGCTGTTGGCAGTGCCATTTTTCTTTGTCTCGGTGCAGGTGAGCGATGGGCAAGGCACAAGCGCTGCTGTGCGCGCTAACATTCGTTGGCTGGCGCTGCTGCCCTTCTTCATCATGCTCTTTCTGCAAGTGGGCGCGGAAGTTGGCTATAGCAGTTGGATTTTTGCCCAAATGAACTTGGCGGCTGCCGCACCAGAAGGCATCGCTGCCTTGGCAACCTCGCTCTTTTGGGTGGGGCTGACGGCAGGCAGGCTAAATGCAAGTTGGCTTCTACGGCGCATCTCAAACGCACAGATGATCGTATTAACCGTAACGATCATGATCGCGGGCGTCCTGCTGATCCTCATCGTGCCATCGGTGCAGGCGGCAGGCTTGGTCAGCGCGGTGATCGTTGGGTTTGGCGTCGGTCCGTTGTTCCCGACAGTGCTGGCTTGCGCCACAGACCGCTATCCAGCAGCGCGTGGCACTGCTTCCGGCGTGCTGATTGCGGTTGGCACGCTGGGCGGTACGCTGCTGCCACTGCTGCAAGGGCAGGTTGGTGGCGGGCGTGATGGCGGTATGGGGGTGGTCTTGGCAGCGGCTGTTTTGCTGCTCAGCGTAGGGCTGTGGCTGCTGCGCGCCGACCAGCGGGAACGGCTACTAGTGAAAAACGTTTAGCAAGGCGCGGCAACCTGCCGCAAGGAGCAAACCAACTATGGCAGCGCGTTTCACTTTTCCAGGGCTAGATGTGAGTGCTTTCCAGCACCCACAAGACCGTGAGGCAACCGAAAATCTGCGGCGCATTTTCGGCTTTGAGCGCGTTGTCGCAAAGTTCATCGAACTGCGCTATGAACGGCTGCTCTACCTATTCAACATCGGGAGTGCTGTCCGCGTGGGTGAGGATCAGTATCCGCGCCTGCACAAAATGCTGGTAGAAGCCTGCGCGATCCTTGATGTGCCGCAGCCTGAATTGTATGTGAGCCATAATCCTGTGGCGAATGCCTTCACATTCGGTCACAACAAGCCGTATATGATGCTCTTTAGCGGGCTGCTCGATTTGCTGGACGATGATGAGGTTTTCGCGGTGATCGGGCATGAGCTAGGGCATATCAAATGTGGGCATGTGCTGTACAATACTATGGCGGCACTCATTCGAGATGTGATCATGATCGTCAGCCAATTCACGCTGGGCGTGGGGCGCATTGTGGGCGCCAGCATCGAGGCGGGCTTGATGGAATGGCGGCGGCGTTCCGAACTCAGCGCGGATCGGGCAGCGCTTTTGGTGGTGCAAGAGCCGCGTGTGGTGCTTTCGCTGCTGACCAAACTTGCCGGCGGCGGGCATCGCCTGATGAGCGAACTCAATGTGGACGCTTTTGTAGCACAGGCACGCGCCTTCCATGAATCGGGTGAAGGCGATAGGTTGGATGATTTCTACCGTGTGCTGGCAGACTTTAGCCAGGGTAACCATCCGTTCACGGTAGAGCGTGCGCGCTTGCTAGACGAATGGGCGCACAGCGACGACTACGCGGCGATCTTGCGCGGTGAGTATGCTCGCGGCGTGAAGCAGGTGAAGATCAAGATAAACGCGTAACATCTTGAAACAATTCTGCCGCAGCTATCGGATGATAGTGCATCTGAACAAGCACAGGAGTAACTTTGGAAGCCCTAATTGCCCTTGAAGATGGCAGTTTATATCACGGTGAAGGCTTTGGCGCGGAAGGCGCTCAGGTTGGTGAGGTGGTCTTTAACACCTCTATGACGGGCTATCAAGAGCTGCTGACTGATCCATCTTATCACCGCCAAATCGTTGTTTGCACCGTGCCGCACGTTGGCAACGTCGGCATTAATGCTGAGGATTCCGAGTCAGCGCGGGTGTGGGTAGCCGGCTTTGCCGTGCGCGATCTCAGCCCAACAGTCAGTAATTGGCGTGCCACGCAGACCTTAGACGGCTACCTGCGTGATCAGGGCGTGATTGGCATCAGCGGCGTGGAGACTCGTGCGCTCGTGCGTCGTCTGCGGACTCAGGGTGTGATGCGCGGCGTGATCGCGCACGGTGCCGCCGCCGCAGATAGCAACGCGCTGATCGAACAGGCACGCGCTTGGCAAGGCATGGCTAACCTTGACCTTGCCCGTGAAGTGACGTGCAGCGCGCCCTACGTTTGGGAAGAAGCTGCCGACGCGCATTGGTACATCGGCTCAGAAGGTGCGCCGCACCTGCCGCGTGGTCACATCGTCGCCTATGATTTCGGCATCAAGCACAATCAACTGCGCTTGTTCACAGCGCGTGGCTTCCGCGTAACGGTTGTACCAGCCCATACACCTGCCGCTGAAGTGCTTGCCATGCAGCCTGATGGCGTCTTCCTCTCCAACGGACCGGGCGATCCCGCCGCCGTGACGTATGCCATTCAGAACACGCGGGCGCTGCTTGGGCAAGTACCGATCTTTGGCATTTGCTTAGGGCATCAAATCTTGGCACTTGCGCTTGGTGGCAAAACGCACAAGATGCTCTTTGGGCATCGCGGCGGCAACCAACCCGTCATTGATCCGCAAGGCGCAGTGACGATCACCGTGCATAATCACGGCTTTGCCGTCAGTGTTGGCAGCCTGCCCGACGATGTGCAAGTGACTCGCCTGAACCTGAACGATGAGTGTATCGAAGGCTTGCGCTGTGATCGGCTGCGTGCCTTTAGCGTGCAGTATCACCCAGAGGCGGCGCCCGGCTCGCACGATGCACTCGATCTATTTGACGAATTCGCTGCGCTGATCAGCCGCACGCCACAACCATGAGCCGCTATGCCTGACCTAACACGCCCTGATCTCCGCATCCTTGCCCTTGCCGACTCAGGCTTGCTGCCTGAGTCGGTACAGAAGCCTTTTGATGATTGGCGCATTCTGCGCGCCCGTGATGCGGTGGCGCACACCGTCCGCAAGCGCTTGAAGGCAGATGCTGATCCAATGCTGGTCTTCATGCTAGAGCGCCTTGAGGCAGCCGATGATGACCGCGGCATTTTTGAAGGCATTTACGCGCTGGCAGAAGTGGTGGACTTACACCGCATCCGCACTGGTTTGCACAGCGAATATCTAGTCTTGGTGATGGCGGGTCAGCTTAATCCGTATGGCTTGCTGGCGCTGACTGACGATTTCGACTATGTGCCGATTAGCGCTATCGAGTCGGCGCGCAAGCTGTGGGAGTTAGTTACAGCACATGGTGTGAATGCCCGCGCCCTGATCGCAGTGCTTGCCGAATCGCATGACGACCGAATCTTAATGCGCCTAGAGGCATACTACAACCCGCCGCTTGTCTAGACGCGCTGCCTATTCGCGGCGCTCTCCCAACACAGTTAAACTAACCCAATAATCCTCACTGTTTCGGCGGAAAGTGCCTTTCCTACCCTATCCTTTTGATTCATTATTTGTAACTTTTCACTAAAACGCTTGACAAAGCCATCAAGTTCATCTAAACTGTTCACGTGCCTTGAGTGACATTAGAGAAAACTGATAGCTTATGACGCCCGCAAAGCGCGCCATCCCAAATATCAGCCTGTGTACGCCCATGTGTATGTGTGCGATGCTGTGTTGTCGTGCTGCATTCGGGGCGTGTGCTGCCTAGTGTCTTGTGTGTGCTGTGCCAAGACCGCCCCGACCAAAATCGGGGCTTTTTGTTGCCTAGCACACACCCAAAAGTGAGAGGAGATTGCCTATGGACGCATGGTGTAGTGGCTGTATTTGCCACACCTTAAGAGGCTTTATCGCCTAAGGCGTTTTATCGGTTCCGTTGGAGTTCGTCCTATTGGTCTTGTCTTAACCCTAACTTTGAAGTGAGGAACAATCACATGGCTTTCCGTCGCATTTTGACTTTGTTCGCCCTTGCGCTGCTCGTACTGAGCGGCTTTGCTGCACCTTCGCTGCGCGCCCAAGCTGAACTGCCTGAAAGCGCCGTCGTCAGCACTGAATGGCTTGCCGCCCGCCTTGATGATCCGAAGGTGCGCGTGGTGGAAGTGAGTGTGGTGCCGGGCGTGTTCGAGCGTGGTCATATTCCCGGCGCAGTCAACTTCGTGTGGCACACCGATCTGGTTGATCCCGTCATCCGCGATATTGCTTCACCAGAGGCATTCCAAGCCTTGGTGCGCGCCGCTGGCATCAACGAAGATACAACTGTCGTGCTGTATGGCGATAACAACAACTGATTTGCCGCGTGGGGTGCGTGGATTTTCTCCATCTACGGGCATGAGGACGTGCGCTTGCTAGATGGCGGACGCGCCAAGTGGGAGCGTGAAGGTCGCGCTGTTTCGGTGCGCCCAACCAGCCACCCAGAAGGCAACTTCACCGCGAAGGAACTGCGCCGTGAACTGCGTGCCTTCCTGCCGGATGTGCTGGCAGTGGTGAAGGGTGAAAGCGATGGCGTGATCGTGGACATTCGCTCGGTTGCTGAATATGAAGGGCGCATCTTTGCACCCGAAGGCTTCCAAGAGTTGGCGATCCGCGCCGGTCACATTCCAACAGCGGTCAATGTGCCGTGGGGACGTGCTGTAAACGAGGATGGCACCTTCAAGTCAGTCGAAGAGCTGCGCGAACTGTACGCCGCAGTGGGTGTGGATGGCAGCAAGCCGATCTACGTCTACTGCCGCATCGGCGAGCGCTCCAGCCACACCTGGTTCGTGCTGAGCAAGATTTTGGGCTACAAAGTGGCGCAGTATGACGGCTCGTGGACGGAGTGGGGCAACACAGTCGGTGTGCCGATTGAAAATCCCGCCGGCACGGTGTGGGGCAAACAATAGGTTGTATGTCTGAGACCAGCTTCGGAGGTGGCGCGCAAGCCGCCTCCACTTCATTACAGAATCCCAACACAGCGGCAGTGCGCGTTGGGTTGGCAGGGCTAATCGCCGCGGCGCTGCTTGCCTTGGCGTTCAGCCTGCACGATACACCCGGACGCGGCGCGGCTGCGTCGTTTTCGTTGTTGGTGGGCGTGGCGCTCGGCGTGATTTTTCAGCGTGGGCGTTTTTGCTTCTTCTGCATCCTGCGTGATTATATTGAGCATCGCAACAGCTCAGGCATGTTCGCCATCCTCAGCGCGTTGGCAGTTGGTGGCATTGGTTATGTGATTGTCTTTGGCGCGTTCATGCCGAATCCTGCTGCACAGGGCTTGCCGCCGGACGCACACATCGGACCAGTCAGTTGGGTCTTGGTGGTGGGTGGCATTGCCTTTGGGCTTGGCATGGCGCTTTCGGGCGCGTGCATCAGCGGGCATTTATATCGGCTGGGTGAGGGGTACACACGCGCACCGATTGCGTTGTTCGGCGCGCTGATCGGCTTTGGCGTCGGCTTCTTCACATGGTATCCGCTCTATGTGGAGGCGCTCTCGGTTGCGCCGATTGCCTGGCTGCCCAAGACCTTTGGCTATGGCGGCAGCTTGGCGGTGCATCTTGCCGCCCTAACTGTGATCGGCATTTTTCTGCTGCGGCGCGCACCTGCGCTGCCTGCCCAAGCAGGCGGTCAGATCACCTTACAGCGGCTGTATCAAAGCCTCTTTGTGACGCGCTGGAATCCGTTGGTGACGGGTGCGCTGGTCGGCGTAGTGGGTGTGTTTGCCTATTTCCGCGTCTCGCCGTTAGGCGTCACGTCGCAGCTAGGCAGCCTGACGCGCACCGCACTCAATGGTGCGGGTCTCTTGACAGATCGGCTGCCGGGCTTGGATACCTTCGCCGGCTGCGCAACTCGTGTGGTGGAGACGATCACCAACAATGGGTTCTTGATCGGCGGTTTGGTGGCTGGCTCATTGGCAATCGCGCTCTTTACCAACCGCTTCCAACTTTCGCGGCTAACGCTGCGCGGCGCCATCACTGCCCTGATCGGCGGCGCGTTGATGGGCTGGGGCGCGATGGTCTCGCTAGGCTGCACAGTTGGCACCCTGCTTTCGGGCATTTCTGCTTTTGCCCTTTCGGGTTGGGTGTTTGGTGGTGCGGTGTTCGTTGGTGTGTGGCTTGGCATCAAGCTGCGCTTGCCCGAATAGCCTGAGGGCGGCAGAAAAGCCGCCCTTATCCACGCTAAGCGATTGGCTTTTCAGGATCGTTGCCCCAGTCCTTCCATGAACCATCGTAGACGGCGGCAGGTGCATCAATGCCTGCTGCGCGCAGCGCCAATAAGCCAAAGCTGGCAGAAACGCCCGCATTGCAGTAGAAGATGACTTCCTGTGTATCTTCCGTAACGCCAAGTGCCGCGAACTTTTCGCGCAGCACCTCAGGTGGCAGCAGCGCACCATCCTCACCCAATAAATCGCGGCGCGGCTGATTCACTGCACCGGGAATATGCCCCTTACGAACGGCACGGGATGCCTCACCACGAAATTCTTCTGCACCACGCATATCCACAAGCCGCGTTGGGCTATTCAGGGCAGCCAAAACCTGGGCGCCGTCCCGATACCACGTTGGGTTAGGGCGTGCGTTGAAGGTGCTTGGCGCGAAGGTTGGCAACCCATTCGAGATGGGACGTCCCTCTGCCACCCACTTTTGCCAGCCGCCATCTAGCACTGCCACTTGGGAATGCCCATAGTAGTTCAATGCCCACCACAGGCGTGCTGCAAACATGCCGCCCGCATCATCATAGACCACCACAAAGGTATCATCCCCAATGCCTGCCCTGCTCATGGCGGCGGCGAAACGCTCTGGCGGTGCGATTTGGGCATGGCGCGGATCAGCAGGATCGGTAATCTCATGCACCCAATCCACAAAGGCAGCATTGGGAATATGGCTGATCAGATAATCGGCATGGTGATTGAAGTAATGCGGTGGCGGCTCTGTGGCGGGCAGCACATGCCCGCGGATATCCACAACGCGCAAGTTGGCAACCTGAAGGTGTTCGGCAAGCCATGCCGTGCTAACGAGTCCGTTGGTTTCCATCCCTGAAGACTGCTCCTTACATCCCAAGCTCGAACTCATTTCAAAAAACAAATGAAGGGTAAGTTTGAGAGGGAAGCCCTCTCGAAACCCGCCGCCTGTGAGTCGCGCTCCACAGGCAAAAGATTTTGCCTTACAGAAGTTTTGAAATAGCTTCTAAACTAGGCTAAAGTATAGCGCAAGATCGCACAATGGTTTCAGGGCAAGCCTGCCCACGCTTTGCAGCATGGGCAGCACGCTTGGAAGGTCGGGACGGTTAGCCCTGGTTGCCTTCCCGCGCTATGCGCTGTAACTCGTAGAGTTTGGTCATTGCCTCCAACGGGCTCATTTCCTCAACGCGCAGCCCTTTCAGCAGTGCCACCAGCGGATGCTCTGCCTCTGGAAAGAGCGCCATCTGATCCTGTGGTATGCGCCGCCGTGATCGGCTTAGCTCGCTCGGAATGTCCTTGAAGGAAAAATCAGCGCCGCTTGCCTCAAGGTCTTTCAGAATCTCACGCGCACGCGCCACCAGTGCCTTTGGCATCCCTGCCAACTGCGCCACATGAATGCCATAGCTGCGATCCGCGCCGCCACGCACCAGCTTATGCAGGAACACCACGCGCTCGCCATCTTCCAGCACGCTGACGTTATAGTTCCGCACACGCGGCAGAATCTTCTCTAATTCGGTCAGTTCGTGGTAGTGCGTGGCAAACAGCGTGCGGCAATTCAGGCGCGGATGGTTGTGGATGTATTCCAGCACAGCACGCGCAATCGCCAAGCCGTCGTAGGTGCTGGTGCCGCGCCCGATCTCATCAAGGATCAGCAGTGAGCGCGGCGTGGCGCTTGCCAAGAGCATGGCAGTCTCGATCATCTCGACCATGAAGGTAGATTGTGCGGCGTGGATCTCATCTTGCGCGCCGATGCGCGTGAAGATGCGATCCACCAAGCCAATATGCGCCTCGGCGGCTGGCACAAAGCTGCCGATCTGCGCCATCAGCGCGATGAGCGCCACCTGCCGAATGGCGGTAGATTTGCCGCTCATGTTTGGTCCCGTCAGGATGTGCAGGCGCTCGTCGGAGTCAAAATAGGTGTCATTGGGCGTGAAGCGCTCACCTTGCAGCAGGCGCTCTACGACAGGGTGCCTGCCCTCGCGGATGATCAGGCGCTCATCGTCACTCAGGGTTGGGCGCGTATAGTTTTCGCGGGCGGCAGTTTCCGCCAATGCGGCGAACGTATCGGCATGGGCAACGGCACGCGCCGTCCGCAGCAGGCTATCGCCAAAGGCGCTGATCTGCGCGCACACATCGCGGAACAGGCGTTCCTCAATGCCAAGCATTTGCTCATCAGCGTTCAGCAGCAGCGTTTCATACTCTTTCAGCTCAGGGGTGATGTAGCGCTTGGCGTTGGCGAGCGTTGCTTTTTCAAGGTAATCGCTCGGCACTTTGGCAATCTGCCCGATGCTCACCTCGATGTAGTAGCCCATCACCTTGTTATAGCCAACCTTCAGCGATTTGATGCCCGTCCGTTCGCGCTCGCCTTCCTCAAGGCGATCCAGCCAAGCGCGGGCGCCGCTGACGCCCTGCTGCACCTGATCGAGTTCGGCGCTGTAGCCCGCCCGAATCACGCCGACTTTATCGCGCAGTGTGGCGGGCGGATTTTCGGCGATGGCAGCCGCAATCAGATCGCTCACCTCACGGCAGGGATCAAGCCGCTCGCGCACGCTGTGCAGCGCGGGCAGATCGTAGAGCGCGGCGCGCAAGGCTGGCACGCTCTCCAGGCTGTAGCGCAGCGCGATCAGGTCGCGTGGCAGGGCAGCGCCGCTCAGCACGCGGTTGGTCAGCCGTTCAAGGTCGGCAATTGGCTTCAGGGCGGCAAAGACTTCGGCACGGCGCACGCCATCGGCATGAAGGGCTGTAACGGCGTCGAGGCGTGCGTTCAGGCGCGCCAGATCGAGCAGCGGCTGCCCGATCCATTGGCGCAGCAGGCGGCTACCCATCGGCGTGACGGTGCGATCCAGCACACCGAGCAGCGATCCCTGCACTTTGCCGCCGCGCATGGTCTCGGTCAGTTCAAGGTTACGGCGCGTATTGGCGTCCAGCACCATGTAGCCGACTGTGGAATAGCTGCGGAGCGTCGTAAGCTGCGCCAAATTGCCGCCGTGCGTCTCACGCAGGTAGGCAAGCAAGGCGCCGGCAGCGCGCAGGGCAAGTGGTTTATCTGCCAAGCCGAAGCCTTCTAAGGCGCGCACCTCAAAATGAGCGCGCAGTGCGCTTTGCGCCGCGCCTAGTTCAAAGCGGTGATCGGGTAAGGGCGTCTGGTGCGCGCCGTTGGGCAGCGTCATGCCGCGCTCTGCCCACGTTTTGGGCAGCAGCACCTCACGCGGCTTCAGGCGTGCCAGCTCTTCCAGCACGGCAAGGGCAGTCTCGTCTGTTTCTGCGCCCAGTTCGGTGGCGGCAAATTCGCCGGTGGAAATATCGGCATATGCCAAGCCGCAGCGCGCCCAACTGTCGTCCGCCTGATGTTTGAGCGGGACAAGTGCCAGCAGGTAGTTGTTCTGGCGCTGATCAAGCATGGACGGCTCGATCACGGTGCCGGGCGTGATGATGCGCGTCACCTCACGGCGCACCAACTTTTTGCCGGGCGGCTCCACCTGATCAGCGATCACGACGTGGTAGCCCTTCTCGACCAAGCGCGCAACGTAGCTCTCTACGGCGCGGTGCGGCACGCCTGCCATAGGCATCCGCTGCCCTTTGGCGGTTGGGCGCGCCGTCAGCACGATCTCTAGCTCACGCGCTATGATCTCGGCATCGGAATCGAACGCCTCGAAGAAATCGCCCAGCCGAAACAGCACAATCTTATCGGGATAGCGCGCCTTGATCTCAAGGTATTGTTGGCGCATGGGCGTTAGGTCATCAGCGCTCATGTGGCAGTCCTCAATCCGAAGTGGGCAAATGGGAGGTTGGGTACAGGCGTTAAGTGTACCGCATTGGCAGGGTGTTGGGGAGGGGTGCTGAGAGAACAGCACCAGAATTTACCCTACCCTCGCTCCCGCTCTGTAGGCAGGGCGGGACTTGGGATGGGGTAAAGGTTGCTCAGGGCGTGAGGCATGGGTACAGACCCTAAAAAGCGAGATAGCCCTCTGGGTTTTGTGGCACTTCGCCGATCCGCACCTCAAAATGCAGATGCGGTCCTGAGCTGTTGCCCGTGCTGCCCACAGCGCCCACTGGTGTGCCGCGGCTGACCACTTGCCCGCAGCTCACACTGACGCGGCTCATATGCCCGTAAAGCGTGATCAGGTTGCCGTGTGCCAACACAACCGTATTGCCATAACCCCAGTTGCTCCACCCGGCAAAAATGACTGTGCCGCCATCCGCCGCGAAAACGGTTGTTCCCGTCGGCGCCGAGAGATCAATGCCCGTGTGGTAAGCAGAGAAGCCGCGTGTGACAGTGTAGTTAGGCGGCAGTGGGTTGACCAATGCGCCTGTGCCGCCGGCGTTCGGCTGCGCCCCGCAGGAGCCGGGTCCACCACCAAACGAGACCGTGCCACCACCACCGCCGCTGCTGCCGCCTTCAATGGTGATGCCCGGATTCCAATAGACGGGCTTTTTATCGCTCACCCCACCGATCACCATGATCGAAATACCCGCCGGGATGAGCGTGGTTGGGCTGGCATTCCGCAGCAGCGGGTTAAACTCGCTATCCACAATGCTGATCGGCGAAACCCGATACTTATCGGCAATCGCCTGAATGGATTCTTCTTGGCGCGTGCGGTGCAGCACACCATCTTCAGGCAAGATGGTGAGCGTATCGCCCGGCAGCAGCCGATTCACATAAATGCCGTCGTTATTCCACACAATGGTATCTTGTGAGATGCCAAAGCGAGCCGCGATCTTCTCCAACGTATCGCCGGGCTGGATGCGATAGCTAATTACTTGGCTGCGTCCGCGTACAGGCGCAATTGTATACGGATTTTGGGCGCGGTAAAGCGTATTCGGCGGTGGCACCACTTCGCCAGCACGCAAAAGCAGCTCTGCTACCACATCGGCTGGCACATCACCATCATAGCGGATCGGCTGAATGGGTTGGCTGGGTGCCTCGGTTGATGGTGCTTCGGTCGGCACGGCTTGGGTAGCTGCCTGTGTGGGTGGAAGCTGCGTTGGCAAAGCAGCGCTCTGTGTGGGCGGCACGGGCAACGCGGGGCGCTCTGGCGGCAGCAGGTAAAGCGCACCTGCCAAGAGGGTGATCACCAGTGCGCTGATCAACATCAGCCCACTGAGTAGGTTGTTCGAGCGCCTAGCAGGTGCTTGGGCAGGCAATCCTTGCGGGCGGCGCAGCAGTGATGGGTTAGTTGGTGGCGAGGGTGGCACATGCACACCATGCGGCGGTGTGTCGTTCGGGTCAAACAACGGTTCTTCAAATGCCAGTGGATCGTCGGGATTGGGCGGCATTTGATCACGATTACGATCAGTCATAGGTAGTCTCCATTACAGGCGCAAAATGGTAGCGCAAAGCGACGGGTTGATCAACTAAGGAGATGGTGAGCGGCGTGAAGGCGAGGTAACGATAACCCTTTGTGGGAAATCAGCCACTTTGGAAAGTCCCGCCCTGCGTACAAGGCGGGACTCAGCGCGGTGTATCAGCCCGTGGTGCCTAGCCCGTTGGCGATGGCATTCACGGTGAGCAGCAGTTGCGAGAGCAGTTCGTCCGAGCCGCTGGCACGCCATGCGCGCAAGAGGTCAATCTGCTGCATGTGTAGGCGATACAGCAATGTTCCACGCAATTGAATGCCTTGCGCCACATTCGGGCGCTTTTCGGTCAGCGCACCATCGTAGATGTATTCCAACACTTCGATTGTGCGCGCCAATTCTGCCAGGATGAGCGCCATCAAGCGTTCGCGCAGCACCGAATCTGCCACCAACGCGGCATAGTGTCCCATCAGATCGCGGTTGGTCAGCATAATATTGGTGGCAGCGCTGCTCAGGACACTGTGCAAAATTGCCCAATCGAAGGCATGGCGGCGCACTTCTTCAAAGGTCTGCGGTTCGGTTGAGCGCAGCTCATGCAGCGCCGTGCCAAGCCCATACCAGCCCGAGAGCAAGAAACGCGCCTGACTCCAACTGAACACCCAAGGGATGGCGCGCAGATCAGCCAAAGTTTGCTGCCCTGTCCGCCGCGATGGGCGCGATCCGATCCGACTCGACTCGATTACGTCAATAGGCGTTGCCTGCCGATAGAAGGTGATGAAACCGTCCTCATGCAGCAAATCCTGATAGTGCTGGCGGCTGCGCGCTGCAAGGCGGCTTAACACAGGCTCTAGCGGATGCTGGCTGGCTGTGGTGTAGCGATCTTGGATCGAGGCGCGCAGCGTGCCAGAGAGGAACAACTCTAGGTTGTTTGCCGCCGTCAGCCGATTGGCATATTTGCGGGCGATCACCTCGCCTTGTTCGGTTAGGCGCAGATCGCCACGCAGCGAACCGTGCTGCAAGGCGCGGATGAAGCGGTGCGTTGGTCCGCCGCCGCGGCTGATGGAGCCACCACGCCCGTGAAAGAAGCGCACACGCACGCCGCAAGTATCGCCAACGCTCACTAAGGTGCGCTGTGCCATGTGCAACTGCCACAGGCTCGCCAAAATGCCGCCGTCCTTGTTGCTATCGCTATAGCCGACCATCACCTGCTGAACGGGCAGTTCGGTGCGGCGCTGCTGCTGCTGGTAGGCAAGGCTGCGCTGCGTGATTGGCTGGGTGAGGAAGGTGAACAAGATATTTGGGCTGCGCTCTAGATCGTCAATCGTCTCGAACAGCGGCACAATGGGCAGCCGACAGACCATGCCTTCTGCGGTGTTAATCAGCAAGCCTGCCTCACGGCACAGCAAATAGACCGCCAAAAGGTCGGAAACGTCGCGTGTCATGCTTACAATCAGCGCGCCTAAGCCATGATCGCCGTGCTGCTGGATGTGATCTGCCAGCACGCGGTAGCAGGTTAGCACTGCTTCTGCCTCTGCACCAAGCGGCGTGTTGGGCAGCGTGAAAGGGCGCGCAACGCGCAGTTCTGCCTCCAAAAAGTCACGGCGTTTGGCTTCTGCCCAATTAGGAAAGTCCGTATCGCTGGCGCCGCTTGCTGCCAGCAGTTGGGCAACTGCCAGATCGTGAAAGTGGCTGTTTTGGCGAATATCCAGCACGGCAAGATGAAAGCCGAACGTTTGGGTAATCCGCAGCATGGGCAGCACGTCGGCATGGGCAAGGCGGCGCGCACCAACTTCCAGCAGGCTGCTGTAAAGGAAGCGCAGATCATCTGCCAAAGCATCAGCGTTTGCGCAGCGCTGATCAGAGGGCGTACCATCGGGCAAGCGGGCTAACATCAAGTTGACGAACTGCCGCCAAGGCTCTTCTGGATTGCGCCTGAGCGCACGCTGCCCTTCCGCGCCAAGTGCTTCTGCCAACTGCCCAATGCGCTCCGTGAGCATGGCTGGCACAGGCTGCAAAAAGCGCGAAAGGCTCAGCTTTTTGGCAAGTTCGGTCAGCTGTTCACGGTGCAGCGCCAGGGCGTTGGCGCGCAGTTCAGCCAGCGTTTGGCGCGTCGTTTCAGCCGTGACTAGCGGATGCCCATCCCGATCTCCGCCCACCCACGTCCCAAAGGCAAGGCGCGGGCGGTGATCAGCATAGTTTAGCAGATCGGGCGAGAAACCAACTTCCACCCATGCCTGATAAAGGCGCTGATCCAGAATATCCAGCACCTCAGGGAATATGTGCCGCAGATAATAGAGGATGTTCTGCAACTCGGCGGTGACATTCGGCTTCTCAAGGTAGATTTCACCCGTGCGCCACAGGCGTTCTAGCGCCGTTTTGATCGCATCGCGCACGGCACGCTTCTCTTGCGGAGTCCACATTTGGTTCTCAAGCTGCACCATCAACAAATAGAGGTTGCGGTGCTGCTCCAAGACTGTGTAGCGTTTCGCCTCAGTCGGATGTGCGGTCAGCACTGGCTCAACATGCACCCGCGAAAGTTCGGCGGCAACCTGCTCACCGCTTAACCCTTGTTCGCGCAGCGCGGTAAGATTCTGGCTCCACAAGCCGGAAAGCTGGTTGATGGCATCACGGCTTTCCAACTGCCGCCGATACTGCACCACGGCGTTTTCTTCAACAATATTCAGCAGTTGGAAGGCAATTGAGTATGCCTGTGTCAGCTTGATGGCGCTCACGCCCGCCGTGCTATCCGCTAAAGCAGCGGCAGTTTGCCCTTCTTGCCATGGCAGCGCGTTGGCAAGCGTACTTTCGCCGTTTTCCTCAAGCACCTCGCGCAGACACTGGATCAGGAAGTGAATGTCTTGGTCTATCTTGTCAAAATCGCTTGTCTTAGAGCTGGATAACAGCATGAAGGCTTACTCCATTTGGGCTATTGGTGCAGGCAGGTGCTAGTCCTCAAGGATTTGCACGCCGCCTGTGCTTAGATCATAGTAGGCAGGCACAATCTTCAGGTGGTTTTCGTCAATAGCGGCACGCAGCACGTGGCTTTCTGTGGCAAGGTAACGCGCCGTGAAGCGTGCGCTGGCACGCACTGCCTGATCAACGGCATTTTCAGAGGCAGGGTCAATATGGGTTAGGGCAGGGCGCAGGCGCTCTGCCAACTGTGGCAGATGTCCCGGCAAGGTTTGGGCAGACATCACGGCGTTCACCGCGCCACACTGAGCATGACCCAAGACCATGATCAGCGGCACGTGCAGCGCAAACACGGCATATTCAAGGCTGGCAAGCACCAATGCGCCAACAGCATGTCCTGCCGTCCGCACAATGAACAGATCACCCAAGCCCTGATCAAAGATTAATTCAGATGGCACACGCGAATCTGAGCAGCTCAAAATGGCGGCAAAGGGATGCTGCCCTTCCACCAGTGTTTGGCGGTGCGTGGCGCTTTGGCGCGGATGCAGTTGGCGCAAGGCAACATAACGGCGGTTGCCAATCAACAACCGTTCGAGCGCCTGCGCGTAGGGCGGCGTATTCGTGCTATCAGGCATTCAGGTTTAGACTCCGCAGCGGACCGACACTTGTTACCTAGTTGCAGAGAGCATACCGCATCTGCTGCACCCTTAAAAGCAGGTGATCAAGTTATCCTGTGGCGGTGCTAGTTGCCAAGCACCTGTTGAAAACACGGCTGGAATCAACCCAAAGTCGGCGTGTTGTTGGACGATGAGCCTGCTCACGAGCGCCACTACTATGCGTATGGCTATGACGCACAGGATCGCGTGGATTAGCACCTCAGCCGCCGCCTTGTTCGCGGCATTCCGCTGCCGCTACACAATATCCGCGAAGGATTTTTCCATGCGGCGGAAATAGAACAAGCCACCAATCAAGGCGATGAGCGCCGTCACCGTCGAGGCGATCAGCATGGGCAGCGGCGGCATTGGGCTGCCAAGCAGCGCCCAACGGAAGCCTTCCACCACACCCGCCATCGGGTTGATGCCATAGAGCGCCCGCACAATCGGATTTTCAATCAGGCTGCTTGGGTAGGCAATAGGTGTGGCAAACAGCCAGAATTGCACCAAAAACGGCAGCACATAGCGCACATCGCGGAACTGCACATTCATCGCCGAAAGCCACAAGCCAACCGCCAACGATGTAATGAGCGCCAGCAGCACAAAAAAGGGCAGCATTAGCACCGCAGCAGTCGGCAAAATGCCATAGAGCAGCATCATGACCAGCAGCACACCGAAGGCGAGCGAAAAATCTACCAAGCCGCTGAGGACGCCTGAGAGTGGAATGACCAAGCGCGGAAAATAAACCTTCTTGATCAGGTTGCCGCTGCTGACCAAGCCGTTGGAGACGTTGGTTAAGCCGTTGGCGAAGAATGTCCACGGCACCAACGCTGCATAGCTAAAGATCGGGTATGGCACGCCATCCGATGGAATTTGCGCCAACTGCCCAAAAAAGAGCGAGAAGACAATCATGGTCATGAAGGGCTGAATGATCGCCCAGGCGGCACCGATCAGCGTTTGCTTATAACGCACCTTCACATCGCGCCAGATGAGGAAGTAGAGCAGTTCGCGGTATGCCCACAACTCGCCCAGATTTAGCTTGCTCCAGCCGCGAGATGGCTCCAAGATTAGTTCGGGCAAATTGTTCGGCGCATTTTTCGTCGAAGAACTCATGCAGTTACCTGATTTAGTGTAGGATTGCTCGGAATTGTAGCGCTGCCCTGCTGCGAAGTCCATAAGCAGTTGCTACTGTTCGCCGTTTGCCTGCCTACACTGCCCAATAACTTGACAACCAATACGCTTAGCTTGGTGCTATCTGAAACAACTAGCCCAGACCACATCTTTCTGATGTGCGGGTTGGAAGAACGGTTTGCGCCGTCGGGCGCTTTTCAAACAGAGACATGCAACAAAAAAGGCAGCTTTGGGCTGCCCTGAAAGCGTTAATCAAGCTGATCAGCCGATGCGTAAATGCTGGCGGAAGAAAGCATCCATACGGGCAAGATAGCCCTCTTTTTCCACATCCAGCGCTGAAGTGTGTTTCACACAGGCAACCGTCCACAAATCAACGATGGCACCTGCCGATTGATATGCCGCCAAAATATCCTCGCTGTGATGGTAGAACACAAAATCATCGGCGTTGCAATGGACGAGCTGAATAGCAGTCTTGTTCTCGGCAATGCGTGCTGCTTGCTCTAAGGCGGAGTCTTCCCAAATGCGCTGCCCAGTAATGATCACACCCCACAGCAAGCCGCCCGGCACAATGATGCGCGGGAAGCCGAAATTTTCTGCTTGTTCGCTGGCAACCGTATCCACACGCCCAAAGGGACTATCCGCCCACACAGCACGGATGCGCGGCTCTAAAGCGGCAGCAAGCAGCGATGAGACAGCGCCCATTGATTCGCCCGCCAGCCCGATTTGATCGGGCGCAAAGCCGCGTGAGAGCAAATAGTTGAAGGCGCCTAGCACATCGTGGCGTTCCTCATAGCCCATGGCGATGCGCCCATTCCCTACCGACTCGCCGCGCCCATCGCTCAGGTCAATGGAGAGTACGTTGTAGCCGAGCGCACGGTATTGCGCGCTGCGCGCCAGCACGGCTGGATCAAAGCGCGAACTGCGCCAGCCATGCACCTGAATAAGGACCGGCATGGTTGGCTCACCCTCCAGATAGTAGGCATAGATGGTGTGAGATTGCCCACGTGCAGGGAAAGAAACCGACTCGTAGCTGCCTTCGGGTGTGGCAACGGCAGCCCGTGTGCTAAAGGTGGAGAGCGTGTTGTAAGAAAGAAGCGCACCAATGGGATATACAATCAAGATGACTGCCGCAATCAGGCTGAGGGCAACAATCAGGATGCGGCGGGTGAGGCGTTTGCGGCTCACCACAGGGGAAACAGCGTTCATTTTTCAAAAGCCTCTCGCTAAAGGGTAATATTGCAGGCTGAATTATACCCACTGCCTGTGCTGCTACCAATGGCGGTGTCTTCATGGGCGTGGTGAAAAGGGTGGCTATGGTTTGCCCAAGCCTTCACCCCAACCTAAGTCCCACCCTGTCTAGGGCAGGACTTTGCGTAGAGTAGGTACGGCTTAATCCCGCGGGACGCTGACCTCGACGGTGCGCCCGAAATCGCTGTAGTTTTCCGTGCTGCGCTGGGTCATCTTCAAGTCAAAGGTGTAGCCCATCACTTCGAGTTCGGTGTCAATCTCAATAGCGTTCTCGGCGCGGTGAATGAGATTATCCTCAGTGCCAACCCACAGTTTGGTGTGAATTTGGGCGTTCTCGAACATATCTTGCAGCACTTCCTCCACGTCAACACCCATGCTGCCAAGATTAAATGCGCTTGCCATCTGTGTGATCAGATCATTTAAGGCGGCAGGGTTGAATTCAATCTCGAAGGCGCGCATAGCCTGCTCATGAATGGGATCGGCTGCCACTTCCACGATGCTCAGCACGCTTTCATCTGTCAGGGTGAGCCGTGTGCCTGTCATGGTCGAGAGCAAGGCATCATAGTTGAAGGTGCTGTCGCTCATGCCTTCGCTGGTCTCAGTCTTGGTCAAGGTTTGCCATTTCTCGGACTGCGTGCCAGCAAACATGCCGTTCTGCTCTAGGGTGCGCATGTAAAGGACGCCGTTTAGCAAGATCATCTCGCTGACCATATCGCCTTCGGAAACCTGCCCTGTGGAGAGCGTCATCTTCATATACTGCGTTGTTTTGGTCTGCATGATGTGATCTTCAAGGGTCGTGCCAAGCTGCGCCATGCCCTCAGAAGTGCTTTCCAAAAGCATCTCTATCGAAATGCCTTGTGCGGCAAGCGTCATGCTCAGTTCTGTTGAATCTTGCTTGGCATAGCTTTGGTTAACCGAAGTCGCCTCATAGGCAGCCGCGACGAAGGCGATCAGGGCGCTGCGATCTGATTGAGCATGGCTGACGGGCAGTGGTGCCAGCAGTATAACGCCCGCCACCAGCAGCAGAATAAACATCTTGCGGATCATACGACTAGCCTCTCTACAAATCAGGAAACGAAAAATTTAGGGTGTGGATGGCGCTAGGCAAGCGTGGGCTGCCGCACACCAATACGCATGGGTAAGCCGTTCTCGATGCCATAGGTGATGAATGCACGCGGCTTTGGCACATAGCCTTCGGGCAGGCTCAGCTCAACACGGGTTGCCATCGTTGCCAAGATCAACTGCCCTTCAATCAGGGCGAATTGGTTGCCAATGCACTGATGTGCGCCTAAACCAAAGGGCAGATAGGCATAACGATGAATTTTCTCGATGTTTTCGGGCGCGAAACGCTCTGGGATAAACTCATCGGGCTGCTCAAAGTAGTGTGGGTCGCTGTGTAGGGCGTAAACGCAAATGGAGACGGGCGTTCCTTTTGGCACGGCATATTCACCAAGCTGGGTGTCTTCCAACGGTGTGCGCTCAGCATACCATGCCGCTGGATGCATCCGCAGCGTTTCCTTGAAGACCATTTCGGCATATTTCAGGCGCGGCACGTCTGCCATGCTGGGCAGCCTATCGCCGCAGACTTCGTTCACTTCGGCGCGCAGCTTTGCCAACACTTGCGGATGTTTCGCCAAGAGGTACCACAGCCACGCCAGCGTATTAGCGGTCGTCTCATGCCCGGCAAACAGCAGCGCCAGCACTTGCCCACAGACCTGCTCATCGGTCAGACGGCTGCCATCTTCATCTTGGGCGCTCAGCAGCAGGTCAAGCAGATCGTTTTGCTCGCGCTTGGCAGCACGGCGCGCCGCCACAATCTGTTGGGTAGTCTGCTGCAACACTTGCACAGCGCGGCGCGCCTTGCCAAAGCGGATGACGGGCAGCCATGCAGGCAGCAGCAAATAACGGCGATAGTCTTCTTCAATGCCGCGCTGGATGATCAAAAGCGCCTCGCCAATTTGGGCTACCTCACGGCTGGTGCTGGTGCCAAAGAGCGCTTGGGAGACGATCTCTAGGGTGAGGCGCATCATCTCATCCACCATGTCGCGCTGTTCGCCGTCCTGCCACGTGCTGATCATGGTGGCGGTCTGCGCCACCATGATTTCAGCGTAGTGTGCTAAGCGCTCACGGTGGAAGGCGGGCTGCATTAGGCGGCGCTGCCCTAAATGCAGGGCGCCCTCTTGCGAAAAAACGCTCTCGCCCAAGAATGAGCCGAGCATTTTACGCGAAATCTGTGTGCGAACCCACTTGGTGCTGGTCATGATCTGCTGAATATAGTTAGGGTTCTGCACGTAATAATGGCGTTTTCTAAAGACGCGATAGGCGCATATATCCCCATATTTAGGCAGAATCCCACGATAAAAGCCTAGCTGATCTTTCACAAACTCTGGAATTTGCCCAAGCAAAAAAGACCCTGACATTTCGGGCGGATGTTTCATCTCGATCATCCTTTAGAGTGCTATTCGGTAACAGTATAGCACAGGTGAGACGGTTTTATGGGCTTGGTAGAGCAAGCCTATTTGTCGTGCCTTTCCGTAGAAGTCTGCTTTGATTGATCTACTAAACGGGCAGTCAGGGCGCTTTCGCAAAAATTGCTCTTGACCACTGCCCGTCAGACTGCTACAATTTCGCGTACATCAGGGGCCTATAGCTCAGCTGGGAGAGCGCTTCAATGGCATTGAAGAGGTCGTGAGTTCGAATCTCACTAGGTCCACATGGTTGAATCCAAAGCAAGCCACCAGTCCTGAACCACTTCTACATGATCATCTCAAGGCATCTGTAAGTGCTTTATAAAACCGTTCCACAAGCACTTTGAAAGAAATTTCATCCTTCTGAAAGCGATCTATAGGCTTTGGCTGACTACAGGTGATCCACACCGCTTCAGCAGACCATAACCACCCTTTTTCACCGCGCCCAATGGCACCCTTTACAAACTATCGGGTTATGCTATACTATAACGAAAATAAGGGGATGAATTAGGCTCGACGGGGAAGGTTGATCGCATATTGCAAGCCGAGGCGCACGTCCTCGTAAAAACGCGCACAACTGTAGCTGCGAACACTCGCACTGCACCGGCTTTCGCTCTCGCCGCCTAATTGGCTGAGCAAAGCTCGCTGACCTGAGGGTCAGCCGTCTGTCTGCTTCAGGTTCGGTTGGAGCAGCCACAGGCGACACCAATACCGAACTGCTGCGTTGTGACACCGATAAACAGCGCTTAAGATCATCGGTTTGCTGCCCGTAAGACCCTGTTAGGTGGGGCTGCGGCGGTGAAAAATAAGTAGCCTAACTACGCTTGTAGACGTATGCGGGAGAGCTTTTTCGGACCCGACCTGCAATGGTCGGCATCTCCACTCCATGAACAGCGCGGATCATTTCCGTGCTGTTTTGTTTGGTTTGCCCGACATTTCATAGGCTGCGAATCAGGCGTCTGTGTGCTGCAATCAAGCCTTTATATGCCACAGATGGCAGCCAATATCACAAGTCTTTCTTAATGTTTTGTTGCGCCTAATTTTTGCCCATGCTGTGCTGTGATTCGGCACTTTTGGCAGCTTTTGCAAAAGCCTTCGTTTGGCACGCTGCTGCCCTTTAAGCCGTTTAAGCTCATCAGTACTTGTAAAATGCTCATCGTGAAGCCCTTAACAAAGCATTGTCTCAACGTAACCAAAAGGGAAGGTATACCAAAAGCCATTATCGGTTTGTAACATAAAGATCACGCAACGCTAACCGAACAAGTGTGCGTAAATCTTGATTCTAGGCACACTCACTTGACAGACAGCCCGAAGACAAGCATGATAGAGGCTGTACTCTTGTTAAGAGTTTTAGCATTAGTGAAGGAGCTACCCTCCAATGCAAAAGACGGAATTGGTCAAAGCAATCGCGGACAAGACGGGACAGAGCCAAAAAGCAGTTGGCGAAGTCGTAGGCGCACTCACCGATATTATCACCGAGACCCTCAAGGTAGGTGACAAGGTGACGCTCACCGGTTTCGGCACCTTTGAAGTGCGCGAGAAAAAAGCCCGCACTGGCACAAACCCAAGCACCCGCGAGAAAATCCAAATTCCCGCCGGCAAGAGTGTCAAGTTTAGTGTCGGTGCCACGCTAAAAAGCGAAGTGACCGGCAAGGCAACAGCCAAGAAAGCTGCGAAGAAAGCTCCTAAAAAGAAGAAGTAAGCGCACGTTTGGTTGAAGCCACGCCCGCGCCTGTGTTCAAACACGGGCGCGGGTGATTCTAGGGGCGGCGCAGAAGTGCCTCAACAGCCTCGCGGCGCGGTAGTGAAGGCTCGGCACCTAGGACGGTACACGCCAACGCGCCACAAGCTGCTGCACGGCGCAAGGCAGCTTCTAGCGGTTCAGCAGCGGCAAGGGCAGCCACCAAACCGCCCACAAAAGCATCGCCTGCGCCTGTTGTATCCACAGCCTGAACGAGGAAGGCAGGCACAGAGCGCGTGGGTTGGTCGGCGCGCACGCAGAACGCACCACGCGCACCGAGTGTGACGATCACCATGCCAACGCCTGTGCGTAAAGCACGGCGCGCATCAATCTCTGGCTCATGCGCCGCTTCCGACAAAATAGCGCTGATCTCATCGCGGTTTGCCACTAAAATATCCACTTGCGCCAATAATTCAGCAGGCAAAGGGCGCGCAGGTGCAGGCACAAGCACAACTTTCGCGCCAGCTTGCCGTGCTAGACGTGCTGCTGTTAGCACGCTCTCTAGTGGCACTTCAAGCTGCATCAAGGCAAGCTGCGCGCCTATAAACGCTGCGTGTGCAGCCTCAACATCGGCAGGTTTTAGCGCACCATTAGCGCCTTCTGCCAGCAGGATGAAATTTTCGGCACTGCGCTCGACAACGATATTGGCAACCCCTGAGGGCATGTTAAGCGTGTTGAGCAGCCATCTATCCTCAATGCCTTCGCGGCGCGCCACGGCGCGCAACGTCTCGGCAAAAGAATCGCTGCCTACACGCCCAATCAAGCGCACACGGCAGCCTTGTCGCGCCGCCGCAATCGCCTGATTCAAGCCCTTGCCACCGATGAATGTCTCAAAAGTGTGTGCGCGGCGTGTCTCACCCGCCTTCGGGAAGCGATCCACGCGCATCACCAAATCCATGTTCAGCGAACCAACGACAACAATCGTGCCTGCCATAGTGTTTGCGCCTTTCTGGTCAGGATTGTAGCGTAAGGCTGTGCAGCAGTGCGCCAAAGTTTGTAGATTCACACTTACGCGGCGATCAGCACTTGCAAACGGCAGCCTAGGCGCCAAGCAGCGTCACAAACTCATCGCATCCACACAGATTGTTTTTAGTTCGTTACCCACAACGGCGCTAAAATGAACTACTATAATAGGCGTGGAAATGTTGAGCATTTCTGCACATACGGCGTGCGAGACGTAGGAGTGCTTATCTGTGCAACGCGACAACGTAACAGCCACCGTGCTAACGCAGCAAAATACCGCCACAGCCGTCTCGGCAACCGAGTGGCGTTGGGTAACCATTTTCGCAGGGTTCTTGGTTGCAGCCTCTGTGCTGCCCTATCTGTGGGCATTCATCAGCCTAAACGCACAGCCCAACCACCGTTTTGTTGGCATTTTGCACTCGCCGCTGGATAGCGCTGTTTACATCGCCAAAATTGAGCAAGGCGTGCGCGGGGCATGGCTTTCCACCTTAACGCACACACCCGAAGCAACGCAAGGCATCTTCATCAACGGCTTTTACCTTGCGCTTGGACATCTGGGCAGCACGCTGGGACTATCCGCACTGATGACCTTTCATCTGGCGCGCCTCACCATGAGTTTTGCGATGTTTGTGGCGCTCTATCACCTTGGCTCAACCATCTGGCAGCGCTTGCGTCCAAGACGGCTGTTTTTTGGCGTGCTGGCGGTTGGCTCCGGGCTAGGTTGGCTCGCCTTGATGATGTTTCCTGAGACGCCGCAAACACAATTGGCAGTTGATCTAACGCTTTTTGAGGCAATTCCGCTGCTCTCAACTTTTGCCAATCCACACTTTCCGCTGGCAATTGCCTTGATCGCCCTGATTGCCTCCATGTATGTGACGGTCTTTCGCCCCGGCTTTCGGGAGGCGCCTTCGATGGTCAACGGTGGCTTGGGCATCGCCTTGTGTTCGCTGGCATTGGTCATCATCTTGCCGCACGGCTGGCTGCCGATTGCGCTGGCATTGGTTGTCTACGTAATTGTGCTGATCCTCCGCACGCGCCAACTGCCGCGCCTAGAGCTAAACTGGGTTGGGCTGATGATCTTGCCCGCGCTGCCTATCCTTGTCTACTACGCTGCCCTGATGATGTCCGATACAACGATTGGGATGTGGATAGCCCAAAATCGCATTGCGCCAACCTCACCAGCACGCTATTTATTTGGTTTCGGCTTGCCCCTAGTGGCAGCTTTGCCCGGCATTTGGCGTGGACTGCGCCGCTTCGAGCGCGACGGCGACCGCTTCATGCTGATTTGGCTAATCGTCAATGTCGTAGTGCTATATCTGCCGCTGCCCATGCCTCAGCGCAGCGTGATTGGTC
The DNA here is from genome assembly GCA_034436355.1 of Anaerolineae bacterium. GTDB lineage: Bacteria > Chloroflexota > Anaerolineae > Aggregatilineales > UBA2796 > CP2-2F. The sequence continues at coordinate 90,929 of DAOTVQ010000009.1, read as the reverse complement.
TGTTCATCCCTATCGTTTATTTCGCCACACGCGCCCTTGAAGATTTCTGGTTTCACCGTATTCGTAACAATTGGCGCGATGCTGCCTTAGTCACTTTTTTCGTGTTCATCATCCCTAGCAACGTCTTAATGGCAATCGTGCCGATGATCGGCATTAACGATGCGGCACGTGGCGAGGAAGGCGGCTTGATGATGCCTCGTGGCTATACCGATGCGTTTCGCTGGCTGAACAACACCCGCGAACGCGGTGCCGTCGTCTTGGCGCAGCCGCTGCCAAGCCTGTGGCTGCCGGCTTACACACCAATGCGTGTTGTCTACGGTCACCCTTACGACACCCTCAACAGCGCAACGCATCTGGAAGATGTGCAGCGTTGGTATCTTGGGCAAGACTGCCAAGCAATTGTAAAGCGCTATAACGTGCGCTATATCTTGGTGCAACAAGAGACATCTCATGACGGTGCTGTGTGTTTGAACGAACTCGGCTTAACGGCGCCAACAGCCGTGTATAATGATGTAGTCATCTACCGCGTTCCCTAAGGGAACTGCCCAATCAGAAAGAGCGTCGTCATGATTGATGTTGCCGTGCTGGGCGCAACAGGGGCTGTTGGTCAGCGTTTCATCCAACTCTTAGAAAACCACCCGTGGTTTCGTGTGGCGGAGGTCGCCGCCTCTGAGCGCAGTGCTGGACGCACGTATGCGGAAGCCTGCCGCTGGATTCTGCCAACACCTATACCTGCCAACATCGCTAATCTCACCGTGCTGCCCCTAGAGGCATCTTTCCGTTCGCCTGTGGTGATGTCTGCATTGCCCAGCGAGGTTGCCCAGACGCTTGAGCCAGACCTTGCCAAACGCGGGCATTTGGTTAGCTCCAACACCAGCGCGCACCGCATGGCAGCGGATGTGCCGCTGCTGCTGCCAGAATTGAACGCCGATCACGTACAGTTGGTGGATGTGCAGCGCCGCCAGCGCGGTTGGTCAAGTGGCGCGCTGGTCACCATGTCCAATTGCACAACGGTGCCAGCCGCCGTTGCCCTTGCGCCGCTGCTGCCTTTTGGTGTGCAGCAAGTCCAGATCGTCAGTATGCAGGCGATTAGCGGTGGTGGCTATCCCGGTGTGGCTTCCTTTGATATTTTCGATAACGTGCTGCCCTACATTGGCGGCGAAGAGGAAAAGGTAGAGGCTGAGCCGCGTAAAATTCTGGGTACGCTCAACGGCGATCAGGTGGCGCCCTTGTCAGCAACTTTCAGCGCCTCGTGCAACCGCGTGCCTGTTTTGGATGGACATACGGTGATCGTCTCAGTGAAGTTTGCTCAAGCGCCTTCCCTAGCAGCAGTTCGGGAGGCATGGCAGGCTTTCCGTCCACATGAGTGGGCGTACAGCTTGCCAAGTATGCCCGACTCTGTGCTGCTTTATAACGAGGGGCTAGATCGCCCACAGCCGCGCCTTGATCGGGATAATGGGCGTGGCATGGCAACCACAGCTGGGCGGTTGCGCGCTTGCCCTGTGCTGGATATTAAGTTTGTAGCACTCTCGCACAACACAGTGCGCGGTGCTGCTGGCGGCGCCATCCTGAACGCGGAACTGCTCATTGCGCGTGGCTATGGGCAAAGCCTGCGCGTGCCGACTGCACAGCAAGCACATGCCTAATCAGGTACGCATGAACGGATCGAACAGGCGCTGCCACTCTTGCAGCGCGTAGCGATCCGTCATGCCCGCTAGATAATCGGTCACAGCGCGCTCCACGCCATCTTGCTCAATGCGCGCTTGGGCATCAGGCGGCATTTGGCGCGGATTCGCAACGAAAGCAGCGAATAAATCGCTCAGGAAGCGCTGCGCCTTCACGCTCATCCGCATCACGCGATAGTGGTAGTAGAGGTTTTGGTAGAGAAAATCCTTCAACTGCCGATTCATGCGTGTAAACGCTTCTGAATGCCCAACCACACAATGAGGAAGGCGCTGAATTGCCTCGCGGCTTTGTGCGCCGCTTTTCTCGATGGCAGCGGAAGTCGCATGGATGACATCCAGGTTTTGAACGTGAATCAGGCGGCGGATAATCTGGTGGCGCGTAATGTCATCCAGTTTGCCATTGCGCCAGCCAACTTCTTCCGTCACTTGCCGCCACAAATCAATTTCGCTGAGCTGATCGGGTGTGATTAAGCCCGCCCGCAAGCCGTCGTCTAGGTCGTGCGCGTTGTAAGCAAGTTCGTCTGCCATGTTTGCAATCTGCGCCTCTAGGCTGCCGCGCAAAGCTGGATCGTAGCCTGAGAGGTTGCTCAGGTCGTATTCTGTTTCGTGCTTGGCGATGCCTTCTAGCATTTCGTGGGTTAGGTTCAGCCCTGCCCAACCGCTGTAGCGTGTCTCCAATACGGTGACGATACGGTAGGTTTGATGGTTGTGGTTAAAGCCGCCATGCTCATGCATCAGTTCGTTCAGAATATGCTCACCAGCATGACCAAAAGGCGAATGCCCAAGATCATGGGCAAGACAGATGCCTTCCACCAAATCTTCGTTGGCGCCAAGTGTGCGCGCCAGACTGCGCCCGATCTGCGCCACCTCAAGGGTATGGGTCAGGCGCGTGCGGTAGTAATCGCCTTCATAGTTCACAAAGACTTGTGTCTTATATTCAAGGCGGCGGAAGGCAGTGGTGTGCAGAATGCGATCCCGATCACGCTGAAAAACGGTGCGGTAAGGGTCTTCTGGCTCAGCGTGCAGCCGCCCTTGGCTGGCACGGCTTTGGGTGGCATATGGCGCGAGGAACTGCGCTTCAATCGCTTCGCGCTGTTCACGGCTGATGATCATGGAATAAGCCTCCGCGTGCGTGTTTTTCCCACATTGTAGCACACACGCGGCAAGCACACATAGGGCGTCTCGAGCCCATACTAGCGGCAAAGATGCTGATCAGTTGGGCAACTGCCGCACATAGCGCACCACCAACGGCTGCCAGGCAGGGTAGTGTGCATAAACAGGTTCATCAGTGAGCAGGAATAGATCTGAGCCATCTACCGAGACGACATAAATTTCGCCTGAAACATCGCGGTTCGACTCATTGTCGGAATAGAAAGCGATGTAACGCCCATCCGGTGACCACGACGGGAATTTATCATCGGTGGTCAGGTTGGTCAGCTTCCGCACGTTGCGCCCGTCAGGCGTCATGGTGTAGATATCCATGGCGCCCTCGCGGGTAGAGCTAAAGGCGATCAGCCGCCCATCCGGTGACCATGACGGCAAGCCGTCAAAGACGTTGTTGTTGGTCAGGCGGCGCTGATTGCTGCCATCCGCATTCATCACATAGATTTCCCAGTTGCTGCCTTCAGGTGCTGCTTCGTAGACAATCTGCTGCCCATCGGGCGACCACTGCGGGAAAGTATCGGCAAAAGGTGTGTTGGTCAGGTTGCGCGGATTGCTGCCATCAGCGTTCATCACATAGATTTCAGTGCGCCCGTTGCGGTCGCTGGCAAAGGCAATCTGGCTGCCATCCGGTGACCAGGCTGGGTGTGTATCGCGCCCGCGGCTGTTGGTCAGGCGGCGCAGATTGCTGCCGTCCGCATGGATGACGTAAATTTCTGTGTCACGGTCTTCGTGATCGGAAGAAAAAACAATTTGGGTGCCATCCGGTGACCAGTCCGCACGGGCAGCTTCACCGCTCAAACGGGTGATCTGGTTAAGATCGCCGGTACGCAGATCAAGCGTATACAAGTTGGTTGATGAACGCTCGACAACGGCGAACAACAGCAACCCACCACCACCACCCAGCACAGGCGATTCGCGCTCTGGCGTGGCAGTCAATTGCGCGGCATACAGCATTGGTGTGCTGGGTGCGCCACCGAATAAGGCAACGAGCAGCGCGCAAGCAAAGCACGCCATCAGCAGGCGAAGCATGGGCATAAATCGCTCTCCCACATAAGCTGGTTTTGCCCATAGTACACCAAAGGGCGTGAAGGGCGCAACCCACCATAGCACGCTATAATCTTGACTTAAATTTTCGCAGCATTGGAGACACACCTTTGACAACACAACAAGACTGCCTGCTTGCCATAGATTATGGCACGCAGAGTGTGCGCGCCCTTTTATTTGACTTGCACGGCACACTGATCGAATCGGCACGGGTGTTGGTCGAGCCATATGTTTCGCCGCAGTACGGCTGGGCGGAACAGCATCCTGATTATTTTTGGCAAATGCTCAGCAGTGCCTGCCAGCAGCTTTGGGCAAAGGCAGGCGAACAGCGGGCCGCACTGCGCGGTGCAGCGCTCACCACACAACGCGGCACCATCCTTAACCTCGATAAAAATGGGCAGCCGCTGCGCCCTGCCATTGTGTGGTTGGATCAGCGGCGAACGCAAGGTGTGAAGCCGGTGGGAGGTTGGTGGGGGCTTGCCTTCCGATTGGTGGGCATGACGCGCACCGTTGCCTACCTGCAAGCTGAGGCAGAGGCAAACTGGATTGCTAAACATCAGCCCGAAATTTGGGCGCGCACGCACAAGTATCTGCTGCTCTCAGGCTATCTCACCTACCGCCTGACGGGCAACTACGCCGACTCGGTTGGTTGTCAGGTTGGTTATATTCCGTTCGATTATCGGGCGCAGCAGTGGGCAAAACCGAACAGTTGGCACTGGCAAGCGATGCCCGTCACGCCCGACATGCTGCCCGAATTAGTGCCGCCGGGCGGCTTGCTTGGCACGATCAGCGCGGCAGCGGCAGAAGCAACGGGCATTCCCGTTGGCACGCCTCTGATCGCGGCGGCGGCGGATAAAGCCTGTGAAATGCTTGGCAGCGGCGGCATCGCACCACATATTGGCTGCATCAGCTATGGCACGACGGCAACCTTCAACACGCTGCATTACCGCTACCTAGAGGCAATCCCGATGATCCCGCCCTACCCGGCAGCCGTGCCGCACGCCTACGCGCTGGAGACGCAAATCTCACGCGGCTATTGGATGGTGGACTGGTTCAAACGTGAGTTTGGCGCCCCTGAACTGCATGTGGCTGCCGAACGCGGCGTGCCTGCCGAATCGCTGCTGGACGCCTTAGCAGAACAAGCGCCACCGGGCGCTATGGGTTTGATTTTGCAACCTTATTGGTCGCCGGGCATTAAAATGCCGGGCGCAGAGGCAAAAGGCGCTGTGATCGGCTTTGGCGGCGTGCATACACGGGCGCACCTCTACCGCGCCATTTTGGAGGGCATCGCTTATGCGCTGCGTGAAGCAGCACAGCGTGCTGAACGGCGTGCAAACTTGCACCTGCGCGAGGTGCGCGTGAGCGGCGGCGGCTCACAGAGCGATCAGGCGATGCAGATCACGGCTGATGTGTTCGGAATGCCGGCAGTGCGTCCACATTTGTACGAGGCATCGGGCTTGGGCGCAGCGATTGTGGCAGCCGTCGGTCTAGGATTGCACAGCAATTTTGAGTCGGCAGTGCGGGCAATGACGCACATTGGGCGCATTTACGAGCCACAAGCTGAAAATCACAGCCTGTATGATGCCCTCTACGAACGAGTCTACAAACGGCTTTATCGCGGTGTGCGCCCACTCTATAACGAAATTAGCCGCATTACGGGCTATCCAGGTCGGATCGGATAGTTTTCGGAGGATTGGCACGCTTCAAGGTATTTCCAATTGGCGTGCCATATCTTCTAACATGCGCCCATAGGCAAAGCCGCGCTCCACAGTTTCTTGGATGAGCGCCATCACCTCTTGCTCTGTGTCTCGATCCAGTTCTTCACGCGCCAGCAACTCCAGCCCAACTTTAACTGCCTGCATAAAACCGACCAAATCATGCTTAATGGTGCTGATCAGCGCAGCGATTTCGGCGCGGCTGGGCTGTGCTGAAAGTGGTGGCAAGGCAGGAACTTCCGATGGATGAGACATGCAACACCAATCCTCAGCACTTTTCTAGAGCTGCTGTGCCAAACGCACGGCACGCAAGCGTTCAATGGCAACGGGCAGTGTCGTCAGCACATAGCTGATGTCGTCGTCCGTCGTCTGCCTTCCAACGGTCAGGCGCAAGCTGCCCAGCGCCAAGTCAGGCGGCAAGCCAACCGAAAGCAGCACATCGCTAGGCTTCGGATTGCCCGTGTTACACGCAGAGCCGCTGCTGGCAGCGATCCCGCTCAGATCGAGGTGCATCAGCAGCGCGTTTGCCTCAATGCCGGTGAAGGCAAAGCTGGCATGGTTGGGCAAACGGCGTGCTTTTTCAGCACCGGTGAGCTGCGCGCCTGCTACACTACCCAGCACACCCTCAATCAGGCGGTCGCGCAAGCGTGTATATTCCCCGACACGCACAGGCAAATCTTCGTAAGCGAGTTCGAGCGCACGCGCCATGCCCACAATCAGCGGGACGTTGTGGGTGCCTGCGCGGTGGCTGTTCTCTTGGCTGCCGCCGGTTTGTGCGCTGAACAACGAGACGCCGCGCCGCAGGTAGAGCAAGCCAACGCCTTTGGGTCCATAGAATTTGTGGGCAGAGAGCGCCAGCATATCCACACCGAGCGCTTGCACATCTAGCGAAAGCTGCCCAGCCGCTTGCACAGAGTCGGTGTGAAAGAGCGCGCCATGGGCATGTGCCACTTCCGCTAAGGCGGCAATTGGTTGAATGGTGCCGATCTCGTTGTTGGCATACATCACGCTGACCAGCCCAACTTCTTCAGGGGCAAGCGCGCTCAGGGCAGTTTCCAGAGTTTGTGGCGTCAGGCTGCCATCCGATTCGGGCGTCAGCCACGTTAGGCGTGCCAGATTGAGCCGTGCTAATTGCTCAGCGGTGTGGCTGACGGCGTGGTGTTCCGTTTGGGCGGTGAAAAGGTGAGCGCGCTTGCCCATGCTGAGCGCGTGCATTGCCACACCGCGCAGCGCCATGTTATCGCTTTCTGTGCCGCAGCTTGTGAAGATGATCTCGGTGCGCGAACAGTTTAGCAGTTGAGCAAGGCGTTCACGGGCAGTCTCGATGGCGCTTTCGGCTTTGCGCCCAAAGCTGTGCGCGGAAGAGGGATTGCCATACATTTCAGCAAAATACGGCAGCATCGCCTCCACGACACGCGGATCGGTGGGTGTGGTGGCAGCGTGATCGAGGTAAATAGGGCGTGCGGGCTTCATGAGTCACCTCCAAAGCGGTGTGGCAATTTCAATGTGTTTGATTATAACGCACAAGCTGCCTACTACGGGCGCAACCTTCCACAGGTGTGCTGCCATTCAGCCACATCCTGAACGGGCTAGGCGCACCCGCCTTAAAGCCCTTCGTCTCCTGAGCGTTGCTTAAACGTTGGCTAAAAATGGTTGACTCGTGCGACGGGGACTGGTATGCTTACTCAGCATTCATTGGTTGATGAGGAGTTTTTATGAAGCGTCCCTTGCTCCGAAAGTGTGCGGCGTTCGCGTTGTTGGCTGCCTTGCTGCTGCACAGCGCGCCCGCCGCTGCTGATCCCGGTGGTGCCGTGAACTGCGCTGCCAACCAAAACTTGCCCGAATGCACACGCCCAACAGTCTATGGTGTGGAAATGCGTGCTATTGCTGCCGAAATGGCACTCAACCCTGCACCAAACTTCCCACAGCTGACCGTAGAAGAAAGCGTGATCTACCGCCGCGCCTTCCGCCGTGTGGAAAAACCAACCACCATTCACGACGCACCTAATGGCAATGTCATCGGTTCGTACCCCGAAGGCTTCATCTTTGTGAATGCCGGACGCGGCTCGGACGGTTGGGTGCAGGTGGCACAAGGCGCCTGGGTGCAAGAGAGCGCGCTAGGTCCGATCAACAAGGCGGTCTCGAAGTTTGCGGGCGTCCAACTGCCGGAGGGCTTGCCAACGCGCCCCTTTGCGTGGATGCTGCTGGATACGCGCCCAAGCCGCACGCCCGGCGCGAAGCCTGTGGCAGGCACCGAAGAGGTGAAGCGCTACACAATGGTGAACATCTTTGCGGTGGCGGTGGTGGATACGTGGGAGTGGTACTTGATCGGACCCGATCAGTGGGTGCTGCAAACCCGCGTTGCCAAGATCAAGCCGTTGGAGCGCCCCGAAGGCATTGAGGCGGGCAGAAAATGGTTCGCCGTAGACCTTTACGAGCAAACGCTCACCGCTTATGATGGCGACAAGGCAGTCTTTGCCACACTGATTGCCAGCGGCTTGGCAGAGTGGAGTACCGATGAGGGCGTGCATAAGATTTTCGACCGCCATGAGGCAGTACGGATGTCCGGCGCACGCGGCAGACCTGAATATTGGAATTTGCCGCTGGTGCCTTACGTGATGTACTTCAATAACTCTGACCAGGCATTGCACGGCGCCTATTGGCACGACGGCTTTGGTTACCGTCGCTCGCGTGGCTGCATCAACCTGAGCATTACCGATGCCAAGTGGATTTACGAGTGGACGGAGGATCAGCCCGATGCTTACGTCTACATCTATCACAGTGGCAAGTATCGTCCCGGCGCGCCGCAGTAAGTTTGCTACCTAACACGGATGGCAGAAATGCCATCCGTGCCGAATTTGGCGTGCGTTATTGGCGCCCTTCTTGCTCAAAGACTGTGCCAAGCGCCGAAGGCGGACGCGCCCTCAACACCGTCCGAATGGGTGGATGCAAACGCGGCGGCAGCACCTTCAGCAGCCGATCAAGGTACGGTCCGCTGACCAGAAAGAGCGTGAACAGCATCAACAGCCACGGCAGCGCATTCAGTAACTCCACCACTTGTGGCGGCACTTGCGCTTGTGCGCCTGCCACCACTGCCCGCAGCCCTGCCACCAAATAGACGCCGAAGGCCACCCGCAGCGGATACCAGCCGCCGAAAATCACGATGGCAAGCGCAATCCAGCCGTTGCCCGCAATGCCCGTATCTGACCAAGTAGGCAGCACGCCAAGCGTATAGGCAGCGCCGCCCAAGCCGACCAAACTACCGCCCACCGCCGTATACAGATAGCGCACCAAATTCACGTTGGTGCCGCGTGCAAAGGCTGTTTGCGGGCGTTCGCCAACGGCGCGCAAAGTCAAGCCCGCCTTTGTGCGGAACAGCCACCACCACGCCGCGATGACCGCGATAAAGCTCAGGTAGGTGAACAAATCCTGATTGAAGAAGATCGGACCGACAACGGGAATATCTTTCAGCACCGGAATAGGCAAAAACGTGGTTGGGAAGACCTGCGCGTTGCGGTAGGGAATGCCTAAAAAGAGCGCCAGATCGCGGCAGAGCAGCGTTAGCACAAAGCCAACTGCCACTTGGCTCAGCTTCAGCTCGATGCTGCACACCGCCACAATCAGCGCGATGAGCAAGCCCACACAGGCGCCTGCCGCGGCACCCGCGATCACGCTGCCCGTGCTGGTGCCAACCACAAAAGCAGCCAACGCCGAAAGCACCAACGAGCCATCTAGCGAGAGGTTGACCACACCCGCACGCTCCGTGATCGTCTCGCCGATGGCAGCCAGCACAATTGGCGCCCCAACCTTCACGATGTCCGCCAAAGTGCGGATGAGCGTCTCATCCATGCGCTGTCTTCTCCCTTCGGCGTGCCGCCATGCGCGCCCGAATGCCACCGCCAATCAGCACGGCAAGCACCAATGCACCCTGAAAAACGTTGCCCAACGCCGCATCAATTTGCACAGCGCTATCCAGCGAGGTTGCCAATTTCAGGCTGCCCACTGGCACCACCGCCACAAAGAGCGCTACCGGCAGCACCCACGCTGCCCGCACACCCACCAACAGCACAATCAGCACGCCCATGAAGCCGATGCCGCCCGAAATGTTTGGCAGCAAACGCCCGCGTGTGAACAAGACCTGCAAAGCACCCGCCAAGCCTGCCAATGCGCCACAAGCCAACATCGCCCAAAAGATGTTGCGCTGCACGCGCACGCCCAACACGCCCGCCGATTTCGCATTCCGACCGATGGCGCGCAGTTGCAAGCCAAAGCGTGTGCCGCGCAGTGCCATAAACACTGCAACAAAGGCGGCTAGGGCAATTGCGATTGCCAGCGGACTCAGGCGTAACTCTGGGTGGCGCGGCAGCAGTGCCGCTGGCGCAAAAGGCGCCGTCTGTGGGAAGGTGCCAACGCGCCACGCGCCGTTCACTAGCGAGAGCAGAATGTTCACGCTGATGAAGTTGAGCGCCACACCGCCGAAAATCTCATTAATGCCGCCCCGAATCTTGAGCAGGGCTGCCAAGCCCGCCCACAGCGCGCCGCCAAGCATGGCAAGCAGCAGTTCCAACGGCAAGATCAGCCCTGCTAAAATGCCCCAGTCGCTCACATCGCGTGGGATGGTGCGCGCAAGGATGGTGGCAAAGATGGCGCCCATGGTCACTTGCCCTTCCACGCCGATGTTCCACAAGCCGGCGGTGAAGGTGAGCAGCAAGCCCGCCGCGCAGAGCAGCATGGGCAAGGCAGCCATGATCACATCGGCGCGTGCGCTGGGCGTGCCGATGGCGCCTTCCACAAAGCGCACTGCCGCCGCTAGAGGCGCTTTATCAATGATCAACAGGATGACGCCGATTAAGCCCAACGCGACGATCAGCGCGCCGCCAAAGGTGATCAGCGCGCCGCGAATGGCTGCTGCACGGCTCATAATGCCTTGCCTCCGATCAGTTCGCCTAAGCGTTCGGCAGGGTTGCGCGCCGCATCATCCAAATCGGTGACCAACGTCGCCCGCCCTTCACAAAAGACCAGCACACGGTCACTATAGGTCACGATCTCATCCAAATCGGGCGAGGTGAACAAAATCGCCGCACCCTGATCGCGCCGCGCCAAAAGCTGCTGCCACACCCATGCGGCGCTCTCCACATCCAAGCCGCGTGTTGGGTCTTCCAGCAGCAGCAGGCGCAAATTTTGCGGCAAGAGCGCAATCAAGGTGCGCTGTTGGTTGCCACCAGAGAGCGTTTGAACAGGGCTGCTTGGCGTGCCGCGTATGTTGTAGCGTTCAATCTGCTGGCTTGCCAACACTGCCGAGTCGCGCCAGTTGATCCACATGCCGCCATTGGTGGTCAGCGCAAAGTGGTCGGTCAGCGTCAGCCCATCTACCAAGCCTTCTTCCAAGCGTCCTGAAGGCGCGTAGGCGATGCCGCGCTTTAGCAAGGCGGCGTAGGTCTTGCCTGTAATCGGCGTGCCGTCCAGCAGAATGCGCCCGCTGTTCAACTGTTGCAAGCCGGCACAGGCGCGCAAAAAGTCGCTCTGACCGCTGCCATCCAGCCCTGCCAAGCCGATCACCTCACCGCCGCGCACACTCAGCGAGAGATCGCGCACGGTGAGCCGCCGCGACGTCAGGCTGACCGTTTCAGCGCGCAGCACTTCCGCGCCAAGTGTGTGCGCTCCGCGTGTTGGGCGCGGCACGCTCTGCCCAAACATCAGCGCCACCAAGTCATCAATCGGCGTGGGCATGTGGCGCTGACCAACTAACTTGCCGCCGCGCAGCACATAGACTTCATCGCACAGTACGGCGACGTCCTCCAACTTGTGCGAGACGAGGATCACGGTCAAGCCTTCCTCAGCCGCCAAGTGCCTTAGCGAGCTGAACAAGGTCTGCTTCTGCTCGGCAGAAATGCCCGTGGTTGGCTCGTCAAGGATCAGCAAGCGTGCGCCCAAACTGAGCAAGCGGACGATCTCTAATTGTTGGCGCTCGCCAATGGTCAGGCTATCCACATAGCGGAACGGATCGAGCGTGAAGCCAAGCCGTGCCGCCTGCGCCGCCAACGCTTCACGGGCTGCCTTGCGTTTGGGCAGCAAGCCCTCACGCCGCCCCAGCATGAAGTTATCGAGGATGGTTAGGTTTGGCACGTCGAGCGGGTCTTGGTGCAGCATCCCAACGCCACGCGCCAGCGCATCGGCTGGCGTTTGGAAGGTGGTGGCTTGCCCGTCAATCAGGATGTTGCCGGAGTCAGGCGGTTGATAGCCGCTGAGGATTTTCATCAGGGTGCTTTTGCCGGCACCGTTCTCGCCAAGCAGCGCGTAAATGCGCCCTTCGGCAAAGTGAAGCGAGATAGAATCGTTGGCGCGCAGCGCCCCGAACGTCTTCGAGATGTTTTGGAGTTCGATGTGCATGTGCTACTCATGGCAAGGCAGGCGTGATAAGTTCGATCTACCCCTAGCCCTTTCCCTGCAAACAAGGAAAGGGCATCAGAAGGTCTGTAAAGTCCCGCCCTGCGTGCGGGGCGGGCTTTAGGGTGGGGTAAATTTTGGCAAGGTTACCACACCCTGCCGCTAAGCTATTCCGCCTTGCTGGCGCCCAACATGCCTTCTAGCAGTTGCGGCATGTACCAAATCTGCTTTTCGTTGGCAGCTTCGCCTTCGGCAAGGAAGGGCGTGCCATCCTGATAGTTCAGCGGACCGACGAACAGGTTGATCGAGCCATCGCCCAAACCCTTCTTGAAGGCTGTCAGCGTCTCTTTTTCGGCATCGGTCAGGGCATCGCCAAAGACGTAGCCAACCGCTGACGTATCCAGATTGTTGACATCTTCCCAGTTCGGACCGTCCCACTCCCATGCCGATTCCCAAGTACCATCCTGCACCGATTTGATGATGCGGACGTAGCTTGGGCCCCAGTTGAAGTATGGCACGCCCAAGCAGATTTTCGGGGCAACTTCACAGGCGCCGATATAGTCGTATGGCACGGCAAACACTGCCTCGCCGCGCTCGGCGCGTTGGTTGGCAACCACGCTGCCTTCGGTGGTGTCAATGCCGCTGATCAGCACATCCACGCCGCCATTGAAGAAATCGTTCGCGACTGCCGTTGGGTCAGCTGTGACGCCGGGAATGTTGAACCAGAAGCCGATCCACTTCACCTCAAACTTGAGATCAGCAGGATTCAGCCCGCGATAGGTCTCATAGCAGTAGCGTGCGCCGAGATAGGCAGAGACGGTCAGGCGGCGCGTTTCGTCGTTGATTAGCGGACCCAAGTAGGCGATGCTGTTGGTCTGCGTCTTGAGGGCAGCCGCGCAGCCTGCCACCATCTTCATATATTCCATCTGACCCATCACATTACCGACGTTGGCAGGCGCTTCGCCTTCTAGCACGGACGAGCCTGAGACGTGGATGAAGACCACATCTGGGAACTTCTCCGCAGCGGCAAGCGTTTCTGTGCCGAAATCATCAGAGGCGGTGAAGATGACCTTCGCGCCCTGCTCGACCATGTTCTCAACGATCTGCTCCAGCGTCACGTTGGGACGGTCTGCTGGATTAACTTTATCCACCACGATGGATTTCACGCCCGGTAGCATCTTCTCCACATACTGGGATGCCTCAAAGTGTGCTTGGCTCCAGCCGCGATCATTCTGCGGACCGACCAGCACATAGCCGACGACAAATTCTTCTTGGGCAGCCGTTGGCTGTGCGGCGGGCAGCGCCACCACGATCAAGGCAGCCACCAGCGCCAACGCTGCGGCGCGTTTCAGGAACGATTGAAGCATAGGTTATCCCCTTTTCACATCACTATAGGTTCACTATAGACTGTGCGCTGCCTGTGTTCACAGTTCTTTCACAGGCGCGCCTTACACCATACCGCGTTTAGGCGGGCTTGCCAATTGGCAGCTCGTGCAATTGGCGCAACTGACAAATGTTCGGCTTAGCCCACCACCTGTCTAGCTGAACATCGGTGTAATGCCTGCTTCTACAAGCAAATTTTGCATGGCAGCCTCGCTCGGTGCGCCATTAAAGCGCTTGGCAGCCTCCAGCACTTTGGGCAACAAGTTCAGATCGCCAACCGTGTTCAAAAAGATATTGGGACGGCTTAGCACCCAATGCACCGCCAGATCAATGTGTGCCTGTTCGCTGAGCGGCTCATACCACACGCTGGCATGGCGTGGTGTGCCGTGCTGCCACAAGCCGCGTGCAATGCTCTTGATCGTCTGCACGGCGATGTTATCCGCCGTGCAGGTTGTCATGAGCGCCTCGAAGCCATTTGCATACTCAGCGTCCTGCATCAGTAAATAGTTATAGGGCAGCAAGATTGAATCAAATGTGAAACGCTCTAAGGATTGCCTGTGGCGCTTGACAACGGCGAGATCATGCCCCGTCACGCCAATGTAGCGCACCAAGCCCTGATCACGTGCCTCAGTGGCAGCTTCCAAAGCGCCGCCAGCACCCATTGCCACTTGCCATTCTGTTTCATCTACAAGGTAATGGAGTTGGATCAGATCAAGGTGATCGGTTTGCAGGCGATCCAGCGAGCGCCGAATCTGGTCGCGTGCGGCGCTGTAGGTGCGTTCTTGCGTCTTGGTGGCAAGGAAGAAGTGGTCGCGGTAGCGCGACATCCACGGACCGATCCGCAGTTCCGAGTCGCCGTAGTTGGCGGCTGTATCAATGTGGTTAATGCCGTATGCAAAGAGCAAGTCCAGCGTGCGGTCTGCTTCAGCCTGTGTGCAATAGGCAAGCGCAAAGCCGCCAAAAATGATCCGTGTGCTGAGGTGATTTGTCCGTCCGAAGGGCAAAGTCGGAATCATGAGTCAAGCCTCCCTAGCAGGTGCGAGCGTTGCAGCGCAGCAGCGAAAGCAAACGCTTCACCACGAAAGATAACGTCAATTAGAGCGCTTTTTAAGCAAACGTGCGAGTGGGCAGTGTATGGGTGAGAACCGTGCGTATGGTGCTTGGTCAATCAGGGCGGGATGGCAGGGGTGGGAAAGGGACTCAGCGGTGAGCTACCTCGCTAGCGCTATAGATCAGGCGTCCCTCAGCCGTTGTGAGGCGCACGCTCAGCGCCGAATCCAGCAACACCAGATCGGCATCATAGCCTGCACGCAAGCTGCCCTTGCGGTGCGCTAGGTTAAGCTGGCGTGCTGCGTTCGTGCTAAATATTGGCGTCAGTGCCTCAACCGATAAACCCGTGGCAGCCTGCAAGTTTCGCAGCGCAGCGTCCATCGTCAGGATGCTGCCGGCTAAGGTGCCATCGGCAAGCGTTGCCTTGCCTTCCCGCACATAAACTGTTTGCCCGCCTAGCTCTGATGTGCCTTCCCGCAAGCCTGCGGCGCGGATCGCGTCGGTGATGGCGATGACGCCCTGCGTGCCTTTCGCCCGCACCAAGAGCGCCATCGCCGCTGGATGCACATGCCAGTTGTCAGCGATCACTTCACAAGAGAGCGCATCACAGGTCAGCGCTGCGCCTAAGACGCCCGGCGCACGGTGATGTAAGCCTGTCATGGCGTTGTAGGTATGTGTGGTTTGGCGTGCGCCATTGTCAACCGCTTCAAGCGCCTGCTCATAGCTTGCCAGTGTATGCCCAAGGCTGACCACGATCCCGCGTTCGGCACAAGCGCGCATGAAGGCGGCATTTTCGGGAAATTCGGGCGCAACCGTCACTTGACGGATCACATCTAGTGCTAGCCAGTCGGCATATTCGGCAGGGTTGGCAAGGCGCACGTAGTCACCTGATTGTGCGCCTTTTGCCTTCAGGTTGATGTACGGACCTTCAAGGTGGACGCCGAGCAGCGTTGCGCCACTCGGCTGCGCGCCCAAGCAGGCAGCGGCATTCCGCAGCGCACGCCGCACCGATTCGCGGTTGGCAGTCATGGTGGTGGCAAGGAAACTCGCCACACCGTGCGCCGCCAAAAAGGCTGCCATGCCGCGTAACGCCTCAGGCGTGGCATCCATCGTATCGAAACCATTGCCGCCATGCACATGCATATCTATGAAAGCAGGCAACAGATAGCCACCGCCGCCCTCTATGCGGCGTGCCGTTGGCAGGTCAGGCGGTGCGCCAATGCCAACCTGTGCGATGTGCGCGCCATCAGTGAGCAGCCAATCGGCAGTACCTTCCGGTGTAATGACGCGCACATCCTGAAAGAGCAGCAGTTCAGGCATGGCTACTCCGGGCGGCGGCTTAGGCGCGGCAGCCGCACATAGGCAAAGTGCAGATGCCCAAGTTCTTTGGGCGGCGAAACCAACGGATCGCTCCAATAGACGGGGCGGATGAAGCCCATCCCATCCGAGCCGCGGTCGGCTGCCTTCCGCAGCGCATATTCCCACTCTTGGCGGCAAAACGGTGAATTTGCCGAATGCTCTGACCAGAAAAGCTGGAAGATCGTGGCGCGCTCGATCATGCGCTCTAGCCCGACGCTCCAACGCTCACCGGCGCGCAGTTCGTCCATATCCATCAACACCTTGTAGCCAAGGGCGCGGTAAGCGTTGCGGCAAGCAACGGCAACGGCTGCGTCTTTGCGGCTATAGCTGATGAAGATTTCCTCAGCACGGAAGAGTTCCGCCGTCACGGGCGTATTTTCCACCTGATTTGGCAGGCGCCCTGTGTTGGGCGGCTCGAACAGGACGCCGCCGCGCAGCACTGCCACAATGATCGGATCAACGCTGATCGTAATGCTCAGGTTAGCAGCTTGATCGGCAAGTGCCGCATCCGCCTTGAAGCGAAATTCGACGCGGTGTAAGTCTTCCCACCAACCAACCGTGATCGACTCGGGGTTGAAGGTAACGCCTTCCGCCTGTGGGGTGAAGGTGATAAGCGTGCCACGTGCTAGGGCGGCTGCTTGCGAATCGCGCACCTCACGCGGCGCGGCGCCTAGCTCTGCCTCAAAGCGCTTGGCATCCGTGCGGATTTTTTCTAGCATGGCGGCAGTATGCGCGTAGACGATCACGGAATGCCAGCTTTCCACAGCTGCCTGACGCGGGATGAAGGCGGTGAAGCGCGCCTCGGCAGCAGGCTCAGGGATGGCGGGCGTTGTGCTTGCGCCCTGATCAGCCCGTGCTTCGCTGCGTTCGGCTGCCTCTGTCTGAAGGGGCTGCGGCGTGGGTGCCGGCACAGCAGGGGCGGGGCGGGCAGCAGGCGGCGGGCTTTGGCGCGGCGCCGTTTCGGCGGGTTTGGGCGGTGCGCCGGGAATGCTCATACCGCGTGATGGGCTGCGTTTCGCCTGTTCATCTTCTTCGGCTCGTTCTTCAGTGGGTGGGTGCATTGCGCGGCGGCGCGGCGCTTGCGGTGAGGTCTCTTCGCCCGCCTGCGGCAGATCGCGCTCGGCACTGAAAGAGTCGCTGGTTTGGTTGGCAAGGCGCGCCACAAGCTGCGCGATCAGGCGATCATAGTTGGGCTGAAGTGGGTCAAAACTGAGCGCATCAGCGGGTAGGCTGCTCCGTGTGTGGGCAGGCACTGCATCGGGCAATACCACAATGACGGCAAGGGCTGCTACAGGCTGCCATGCCTGATCCAGCGAATGCATCTGGACACGAAAGCCACAGGCGGTCAGCTTATCATAAAGATGATCTGCACCGTTGCGGTGCTGCGGCAAGAAGGCAATCACCACTGGGCGCATGGCATCACTCCGTCCGTGTTGGGCGCTACTGCGCGTCAGGGTCTTCAGAAGGCGGCGTAGGGCGTGCAAATTGGCTCGTCCGATCCATAGGTGCTTCAGGTTGATCAGCGGCTTGCCGCCGCGCTTCTTCAAGGATGTGACTGACGCGGCTGGTCGTCTCAATATCGCCGTAGGCGGGCGGCGTTTGGGCGGAAGAAGGCGCATTCAGATTGGTAGAGTCAAGCTGTGACAAATCCACCGGGCGGGTAAACTCAGCGGTGGGCGGCGCCTCCACCACGGCGGGCGGCACACGCGGCACCTCAGCGGTGGGTGGTGGTTCGCGGCGCACCTCGCCCAAGAAAAAGACCGGTGGCCACAAAGCAGCGCTGCTGCTGCCCGACTGGGTGACTTGCCGAATGAGCATCACAAGGGCATACAACACGAGTGTTGCAGCAAGGCTGCCTGCAATGATGAGAATGAGTGTCGAGGTGTTCATGGTTGCGCGCCTTTCAAAACGTGCCAAACAATAAACTGATTATCCTGCAAACCGACGATGCGCCTTAGAAGCGAGCCGCCAGCCAATATAAACCACGGCGCACCTCTTGGTAAGGGGTGAGGTCTGGTTCTAAGGTGCGGAGGACAGCCTCTTGGATCAGAAAATTGCCCGCGGCCAGAAAATTATGGCGCACCTCACCGTCATTCCGCAATTCGGAAGGCAGTTGGCAAGAACGCTCATAACCTAGCGCTGCCACTTGGAAAGGCGCAATGCTGTAGACGCGCAGTGCCACGTCGTAAAAGACTTCATCCAGCGCGGCAAGCTCTGGGTGTTTATTACGCATGGTCGTACCGCCGGTTAGCCCGTGAAACATGCCAATCGGGACGAGGATCGAAACGCACTCAAAGATGGAGCGCGTCGCCTGCACATCGCAGCCCACCGCCTGCCCATTCACCGCGATCTGCCCGTGTTGCTTCACCACAGCTGTTGGCGGCGGCACCTGCACGGCCACCTTTGGAGCAGCGGGCGCGCCGGGCATATAGCGGGCGGCTAACGGTCCATTCAGCGAGACGTTCTCCCAAATGGTGTTCAGCACATCCGCCCACTGGCGGTCTCGCAACGTCTCAAAACTCAGATTTAATTCATAATTGCCGCCTTCCCAGTACTGCGTTGGGTCGGCATGATGTGAAAGTTCCAGCATCGGGCGAATTGTTCCTATGGCGCATCGCTTGCCTAAAAATCTAGGGTATAATAGCTTGACACACAGAATGTTTCAAGCGGCGCGAAAGTTTTTCAAAAGACGCAGTGGTAGGCAACCTGTGTAAAATTGGTAAGAATCTGCGGCTGAGATGCAATGCGCGGCGCAGAGATGGCTACAATGTAGCAGGGTGCTAGGGTGCGCTGCCGCGCTTTAGCCTATTCAGAAAACCTATTTGCGATGCTTCCGTGAGAGTTGAGACCGCCTATATGACTGCTAAGACTCGCCAAGAACAAATTGATGATGCCCTGCGAAAGCTGCACGCTGTCGTAGAAGGCGTCAAAGCCTCCGTCGTCGTGAACCGTGATGGGTTGTTGGTGGCGGCAATGCCCGCTAATGGGGATGAAGATGTGCTGGCTGCCATGTCTGCCACGCTGGTTGGGCTGGCAGAACGCACGCTTGGGCGCCTTGATCAGGGCAGTTTGGAACGCTTGTTGGTGGAAGGTGAGGAAAGCGTGATGGTTGCTTACCTTGCCGGGCGTGCCATGCTGGCGGTCATGATTGCGAAAGAGCATAAGATCGGACCTGTGCTGTACGCCGCCTCTGTGACGGCGAAAGATGTGGCACAAGTGCTTTCCAGCTAAACGCATATGGCGCTTGAAACCTTTGAAGGCATTATCGAGCGCATCACCTATTATAGCGATGAAAGCGGCTATACGGTGCTGCGCCTTAAGCCACACAAAGCGCTGCCTGGTCAGGTTGGGCGCGATGGGTTGGCAACGGTCGTTGGTGTGTTCCCCAGCCTGCGTGAAGGCGCAGATGTGCGTTTTAGCGGCACGTGGGTTGTCCATAGCGAGTATGGCAAGCAGTTCAAGGCTGAGTCGGTGCAAGAGGCTGTGCCGGAGTCGGTCGAGGGCTTGCTGCGCTACCTCAGCAGCGGTGTGATTCGCGGCATTGGCAAGGCAACTGCCCAAAAGATCATTGATCATTTCGGCGAAAAAGTCTTTGAGATTTTGAACCAAGCGCCGCACCGCATCAAGGAAGTGCCGGGCATTGCCGAATACCGTGCTGAGCTGATCGCGCAGGCGTGGGCAGAACACGCCGCCGAACGCGATGTGATGATCTTCCTGCAAGGCTTGGGCTTGGGCAGCCGCCTTGCCGTCAAAATTTATAGAGAATACGGCGTGAACACAATCGCCACTGTCCGCACCAATCCTTACCAATTGGCACGGGATATTGAAGGCATTGGCTTTCGCAAGGCAGATCAAATCGCACGTGGACTCGGTTTGGCGCCTGATTCACCCTACCGTATTCAAGCGGGCATTCTCTTTGCCTTAGAGACGCTGACCAACGAAGGGCATGTCTATGCGCCGCGTGCGCTGCTGACTGAGACGGTAGCGCGCTTGCTTGCCCTGCCCGATGCGCCTGAGTCCTACGGCTTTGAAGAATTGCCTGATAGCGTCGGTGAGGCGATTGATGAGGCGATCCGCACATTGGCTAGCGAGAGTGAAATCCTACTTCAGCGCGTGCCAAATGAAGAAGGTGACCTGATCGAGGTGATCTACCTGCGTCCGCTGTTCCTAAGCGAACGTGGCACGGCAAAGCGCCTTCGTGAAATGCGCGATCTGCCGCTCTCGCGTTTGCGCGGCGCACAGCGCATGGCATGGACGAAATTTTTCGATGTTTTGCAGCGTGATGATCAAATTGGGCTGACTAATCAGCAGCAAGATGCCGTGCGCGCCGCACTAACCAACAAGATCAGCATCCTGACCGGCGGACCCGGCACCGGCAAGACCACGACGCTGCGCGCCGTGATCCGCGCCCTAGAATGGAACAAAGCGCGCTATGAGCTTGCCAGCCCAACCGGGCGCGCTGCCAAACGCCTGAGCGAAGCAACCGGACGCCCTGCCCAAACCATTCACCGCCTGCTTGGCTACACGCCCGATGAAGGCTTTTTGCGCGGTGAGGGGGAACCGCTGGATGTGGATATGCTGATCATTGATGAAGCCTCTATGCTCGATCAGGTGCTAATTTACAATGTGCTGAAGGCGCTGCCGCCAGAGGCACACCTGCTGTTAGTTGGCGATGTTGATCAGCTGCCAAGCGTTGGCGCGGGTGATGTGCTGCGCGACCTGATCAATGGCGATATTGCACATGTGACGCGCCTAGAGGCGATCTTCCGCCAAAGCGGCGATAGCCAGATCATCCCGAATGCACACCGCATTAATCAGGGCGAAATGCCGTATCTGGATAACACCAGCAGCGATTTCTTCATGTTTTACGCCGAAGATACCGAATCGGCTGCCGATCTGGTGGTGGACATTGTGCAGAATCGCATCCCGAACAAATTCGGCTTCGACTCGCTGAGCGACATACAGGTGCTTGCACCGATGTATCGCGGTGCGGTGGGCATTCAGATGCTCAATGAGCGCTTGCAGGCTGCCCTGAATCCGCCTGGGCGGAACGCCGAGAAGAAACTTGGCAATACGGTTTACCGCGTGGGCGATAAGGTGTTGCAAACGCGCAACAACTACGAAAAAGAAGTGTTCAATGGCGATATTGGCATCATCAACGCCATTGATTTCACCGCGAAAAAACTGCATGTTGCGTTTGACGAACGCCAAGTGGAATACGATTGGGAAGAGGCAGGCGATCTGCTGCACGCCTTCGCCGTGAGTGTGCATCGCAGCCAAGGCTCAGAGTATCCCGCCGTTGTGCTGCCGATCATGCCGCAGCACTTTATGATGTTGCAGCGCAACTTGCTCTATACAGCGGTCACCCGCGCCCGCCGTTTGGTGGTGCTGGTTGGCATGAAGCGCGCCGTAGCTATGGCAGTCAATAATGATCAAGTGGCACGGCGCTACACGGGACTGGCATGGCGGCTGCGAAGTTAACCGCGCTCACTCAAGGTGCGGGTATCTTCAATTGCTGCCCAACACGGATAAAATCGCCCTCTAGAATGCCGTTTGCCTGCCGCAACTGCTGCACAGTGATGCCAAACTTGCGCGCAATGGCGCCAAGTGTATCGCCCGCCACCACAGTATAAATGCGGTCGGTGAGCTGGATTGGCGTGGGCAGCGTTGACGGGTCAACAACGGGTGCGGTTGCCTGCGCGGGTGGCGCTTCTGGGGCGGCGGGTGGCGGCGGTGCGCTGCCATCCACACGCGGCGCACAAGCGGGAACATTCAGCACATCGCCGGGTTGCAAGCGATCAGGGTTGCCCTGCAACCACGGATTTGCCCGCAAAAAGTCTTGGTTAGTCAGGTTATACAGGCGCGCAATCTTGCTCAGCCATTCGCCGGGCTGCACGGTGTGTTGGCACGGGTTATCGGCAGGCAGTGCCGTTGGCGTTGGTGGCAAGGCAGGCGGTGCTTCTTCAGTAGGTGCTTCAGGTGGTGACTCTGGAGTGGCAACCTCTGGGAACATCTGGAAGGTGGTTGGGCTTGCCTGAGCAAATGGTGGCTCGGTCGGGATGGGCGTTGGCGTTTCGGTGGGTGGGATGAAGCCTTCCGTTGGCAGCGGCGTGATGAAAAGCGTTGCTGTCGGCGTGAGGGTTGGTGTGGCGGTTGGTTCAGGCGTCACCACGGCAATATCTACGCTGGTCGGCTCAATATCACGCCCGGCAGGCTGAAAACAGCCAACGGTCATCAGCACCAGCCCAACAACCAGCCAACGCACCAAGTGTGTATCGCGCAGCATCCTGGCAATCATCGCCCGCACTCCTGATCAAACATAGCTACAGCATAGCGCGTTTAGCTATTTTAGACAACATGCGCTGTTCAGATGACCGCTGCTGCCAACCTTTCCGCCGTCATACGCTGGCTGCCCAGCATATACAGCCCAACCTCCTCCTCACTCACCGCATTCGGATCAGCGAAGTGTGCCACAAGCTGCCCATTGTGCAGCACAAGCAGCCGATCCGAGAGGCGCATCACCTCCCCCAGATCAGCGCTGATCAGCAAGATTGCCATGCCTTGCGCCCTTGCTGCCAGCAGTTCTGCGTGAATAAACTCTATCGCGCCGATGTCTACGCCGCGTGTCGGCTGTGCTGCGATCAGCAGGCGCGGCGCGGCTGAAAGTTCGCGTGCCAAGACCACCTTCTGCATGTTGCCACCGCTGAGTGCGCCGAGCGGCATCTCTGCCGATTTTGCCACGATCTTAAAGCGTTCGATGAGCGTCTGTGCGTTTTGGCGGATGGCGCGTAAATTCAGGCTGCCGTGCAGGGTGTAGGGCGCTTTGTAGTAGCGATCCACAATCAGGTTCTCGGCGATGCTCAGGTCAGGCGCGCAGCCATTCCTCAGCCGATCTTCGGGAATGTGCGCTACACCTGCCTCACGCGCTGCACGCGGATCACCATTGGGCAGCGCCTCATCACCTAGCAGCACCGTGCCACCGCTAAAGGCACGCAAGCCCGCCAATATTTCGGCAAGTTCGGTCTGCCCATTGCCTTCCACACCTGCCACACCTAGAATTTCACCGCTGTGCAGCTGAAAGCTGATCTGGTCGAGCGCCGCTTTGCCACTTGGCAGCCGCAGGCTCAGATCGCGCACAGTTAGCACAGGCGCACCGCGTTCAAGCGGCGGCTTCTGGATGCTCATGAACACTTCGCGCCCAACCATCAGGCGCGCTAGGATGCTTTCACTGCATCGGTCGGTTGGCAGCGTCTCGATCAGGCGCCCGTCCCGCAACACCGAGACCTGATCGCTCACACTCAGCACCTCCCGCAGCTTGTGCGAGATGAACAGCACCGTTTTGCCGCCTGCTGCCAGTTCACGCAAGGCGACGAATAGTTCGCGTGTTTCGCTGGGCGTTAGGACTGCGGTTGGCTCGTCAAGGATGAAGACTTCCGCGCCGCGATAGAGCGCTTTGAGTATCTCGACGCGCTGTTTCATGCCAACCGGTATCTCGTCAACGCGCAGTTCGGGGAAGACCTGCAAGCCATAGCGCACGGCAAGCGCACGGATTTGCTGATTGGCAGTTTGGAAGTTCAACACACCGCGCTGGGTCGGCTCGGCGTTCAACACCACATTCTGCGCCACCGTAAAAGACGGCACCAGCATGAAGTTCTGATGCACCATGCCAATGCCGTGCCGAATGGCATCTTGTGGATTGTGGAAGTGAACAGGCACGCCATTCAAGAAAATGCTGCCTTCGGTTGGGCGCTCCATGCCGTAGAGAATCTTCATCAGTGTGGATTTGCCGGCACCGTTCTCGCCAATAATAGCGTGAACTTGCCCTGCGGCAGCCGCCAACGAGATATGATCGTTGGCGCGCACGCCGTTCGGATAAACCTTTGTGATGTTACGAGTCTCTAGGCGGATGGGCATGGCTTACGAAACCGATTTGAGCGCTTCTGCCTGTTTGGCGGTGCGTTCGGCAGCCCGCGCCCGCTGATTCAGACGCCAGCGCGTGAAGGTGCCAACAATGCCATACGGAAAGACGATCACGACTAAGATGAACAGCGCGCCCAAGATGATTGGCAGGATGCGTCCGATATCCAGCACCACATCGCCAATCGGAATCTGCACATTTCGCAGTTGCAGTTCCAGCAAGCGCAAGCCCATCGCACCAACAGCAGGACCTAACAGTGTGCCAGCACCACCAATGATCGTCATCAACAACGGATTGACAGTGTAGGCGGTGCCGAGCATTTCTGGACCTACCTTCTTGTTCAGCAGGGTGAACAGGATGCCCGCCACGCCTGCCAAGACGCCTGCTAAGACAATCGCCATCAGTTTGTAAGTCAGCGTGTTGAAACCGACGGTGCGCGCCCGATTTTCATTCTCGCGGATGGCGAGTAGCACGGCGCCGGTCGGTGATTCCATCAGGCGGCGGATCAGGATGAAGGTGAAGACGAAGATCGCGGCGGCAATGTAGTAGAAAGTTAGCCGACTGCGCGTCGGATCGAACCATTCTGGCAGGGCAGCCAGCGTAAAGCCATCCTCGCTGCCTGTATATTCATAGCGGCTGAGGAAGATATAGACCATCTCCGCAATGGCAAGCGTGAAAATGGCAAAATAAACACCTTTCAAACGCAGCGTTGCCACACCGATCAGCAGCCCAATGCCTGCACAGACCGCTAAGGCGATCAGAATGCCGATCAGCAAGCCGCTGCCCGCCAATTCGGGCGCACGTTGGAAAGCACCCATCAGGTAGCCCGCCAAGCCGAAAAAGAGCGCATGTCCGAACGAGATCACGCCGGTGAAGCCGAACAGGATGTTGTAGCTCATGGTTAGGATGCCGTAGATCAGCAGTTCGATCATGATGCCCTGCCAGTAGACGGACAGTCCGCGCCGCGCCATCGGATCGCTGTTGGTCAGCACGCCGACGAGGAACGGAAAGACGATCAGCAGGATGAAGGCAGCAATCAGCAGCCAGTTTTTGCCCACAGCGCGCCATTGAAAGCCTTTTTGTATCTGCATGGCTCACTCCTTGCCAAACAAGCCGCTTGGGCGCAGCAGCAGCACCAACGCTAACAGGATCATCGGCGAAAGGCTCTCCCACACCGGCTGATTTAAGTATTGCACGCCAAACTTGGCAACCACTGCCTGTGTAATGCCCACCAACAGGCTGGCAATGGCAGTCCCTTCATAGCTGCCTAAGCCGCCTAGCACCACTGCCGCTACCGCACCCAGCAAAAACTCTGTGCTTAAGCCGAGCGAGGCGCCCAAAAACGGCGCTGCCACAGCGCCGCCTAGCGTTGCCAGCGCGCACCCCAGCGTAAAGACAGCCGTAAAAACAGCCCGCACGTTGATGCCAAGTGCCTCCACCATTTGGCTATCTTGCACGCCGGCACGGATGATAATACCGATCCGTGTGCGCTGCAATAAGAGCGCCACCGCGATGATCAATACAAAACCAACCGCGATCACGAACAACCGATAGACGCTGAACTGCTGCCCAAAAAGCTGGAATGATCCCTCATTCAAGCCAAAGACGGTTGACCAACTGCGCGGCGAAACGCCCCAGATCAGCTTGGTTGCTTCTAAAAGCAAGATTGAGACGCCGAAGGTGATCACCAACTGGAACAGCGGACGCGCATACAGCGGACGTAACAAGCCGCGCTCCAGCGCAGCACCCAACGTGCCGCCAACGGCAACCGCCAGCAGCACGCCCAACAGAAAGCGAAGGTTGCCATCTGGCACGGCAGCAATGATGGCAGGCGTATGATGCACCTCATAAGCGATATAGGCGCCGATCATGAAGTAGCCGCCCTGTGCGAAATTCAGCACATCCATCAAGCCAAAGACGATGGATAAGCCTGAGGCGACCAGAAACAGCAACATGCCGCGCAGCAAGCCCGAAAGCAAGGTGATGCTGAAATCACCGGCATTGATGGTGCTGACATAGGCGCCAACGCCTTCCGTGCCAATCAAATTGAGGTTGCCCGTCGTCAATAAGCTAAAGAGCAGCAAGCCGATCAAAATAACACCGATGGCGATCAGCGAACTGCGTTTATCTTTTGCAAGAATACCTGTCATGCAAAATCCTTTTGTGCCTCAATGAATAGTTACGGTTCGTCTAGCACAGCGAAAATCTGAGCGATGGGTAAATTAAAGCCAGGCAGCAGATCACCGCCGCCGATCACACCTTCACCGCTGTAGATTGTCACCTGATCTTCTGCCAAATACACATAGACCGACCGCACACGTGGATAGACGATCCAGACTTGGCGTGTGCCTGCCCGAAAATAGAGCGCGATTCTTTGGGCAAGGTTGCCAGATCATCGGCGGTGTACAGGCGTTGTTGATCCACCATAACACACGCTGCATCCCTGCTAAGCGGCGCCCAAATAGCGCTGAATAGTCGCTTGATCATTCACCAAATCCGCCATCATGCCGCTTTGCACGCTGGCGCCATCATCAATGATCACATAGCGATCAGCCAAGCGGCTTGCCATGCGAAAGTTCTGTTCGACCAGCAGCACGGTTGCCTCTTGCGCTAAGCGCCGAATGGCGTTCATGAGCGCCTCAATGATGACCGGCGCTAAGCCTTCGCTTGGCTCATCAATCAGCAGCAGCCGATTTTCTGGCACCAAAGCGCGGGCAATAGCAAGCATCTGCTGCTGACCGCCGCTCAGGTTGCCCCCTGCTAATTTGTAGAGCTTCTTCAGATCGGGGAACAGCTCAAAGATGAAGTCTTGGCGTGTGGCAAGATCGCCTTTGCGCCGTTCGGCAATTTGCAGGTTTTCGGCAACGGTCAGGTCGCGGAAGATGGCGCGATGCTCTGGCACGTAGCCAATGCCTAGCTTAGCGATGTTGAAAGCCGTTTTGCCCGCCAATTTCTGCCCATCAAAGATCACGGCGCCTTCACGCGGCGGCGTAATGCCCATAATACTATTGAGTGTGGTGGTTTTGCCCGCGCCATTGCGCCCAAGCAGCACGGTGATGCTGCCCCTCGGCACGCTCAACGAGACGCCTTCCAAGATGTGGAACTGCCCGATGTAGGTGTGGATGCCACGCACTTCAAGCACAGGCTCACTCATGCGCGCCTCCCGCTGCTTTATCCATCACATCGCTGTAGAGTTCGCCCAAGTAGGCGCTTTGCACGGTCTTGTTAGCGGCAATCTCGGAGGGCGTGCCTTCCGCCAGCACACTGCCCAAATGCATCACGGTGATGTAATCCGAAACGTTCATGACGAGGTTCATGTTGTGTTCCACAATGATGATGGTGCGGTCGGCTTGCCCTCTGATCTGCCCAATGTTGCCGATCATCTCGCGCACCTGCTCAGAGGCAACGCCGGCAGTCGGCTCATCGAGGATGAGCAGTTCGGGCGCGCCTGCCAGCAAAATCGCCAATTCCAGCTTGCGTTTACCGCCATGCGGTAAGGCGCTGGCAAGCAAGCCAGTAACCGGCGTCAAGCCGACTTCCTCAATGGCGCGCATCGCCTCTGCGATGAAAGCGGTGTAGCTGTAGGCGCGCCGCAGCACATTGAAGTTTGCCTTGCTGCGCGCCTGGACGGCAAGCCGCACGTTTTCTAGCACGGTCAGGTTTGGGAAGATGTTCGTGATCTGAAAAGAGCGCCCAATGCCCATATGGGCGCGCCGATGCAGCGGCACGGCGGTGATGGGTTGCCCTTTGAACAACACTTCACCGCGTGTGGGCTTGTAAATGCCGCTGATCAGGTTCATGAGGGTGGTTTTGCCGGCGCCGTTCGGTCCGATAATGGAATGGACGCGCCCACGCGCTACACGCAGGCTGACGTCGTTCACAGCGACTAACCCGCCAAATTCTTTGCGAAGGTGGCGGCACTCTAAAATAGGTTCGCCTGCTGCCATTGTGTGTTCTTTCATGTCTAAAAAGTATTTGCGCTATGGAAAGTCTAATTGGCAGGTGCGGCGCAGTTGCCCGCGCCGCACCGATAAGATTAGTTTGTGCGAACGCGTGCCTTATTTGCAGCGCTCGGCATATGCCTCTGGCAAGGCGCACGGCGGTGCAACAAACTCAGCAGGCACTTCGCGCACCAACTCGAAGAACTTGAAGTCAGGATCGGTCAAATTGACCAAGCGCACGATGTAGATCGGCAGCATCACCTGATGATCAGAGACGCGCAGCAAGTACGTGCCGCGTGGACCTTCCCACTCTAAGCCCTCTAGTGCTTCAATCATGCCTTCGACGGCGGTATCACCTTCGGTTTTCGTCAGCGCGGCAACGATTGCTTGGGCAGTGGCAAAACCACACTCGGTGAACAGGTCTGGCACTTCACCGTTATAGTCTGCCTTGTGGTTTTCCACCAACCAATCGTTGATTGGATTGGTAGGCAAGGTGTAGTGGTAGACCATCGAGCCAATGCCGCCCACTTCACCTTCGGTTGAGGCAGCTTTGGTGATCGGGTTGGAGTTGAACGAGGTGATCAGGATCATCTTACCCAACACGCCCAACTCGCTGATCTGCTTAAAGAGCGCCACGCTCGTATCGCCCGCCCAGATCGGCTGCAAGGCATCCGCGCCGCTTGCTAACACCTGCTGTAAGACAGCCGTGAAGTCAGTCGTGTTTAGCGGTGCGTAGATGGTCTGAGCGATCTCCAAGCCGATGCCTGTGTAGGCAGCTTCGGCAGCAGTGGCTGAACTGCGCCCAAAGTCGTAGTCGGCGGCGAGGATGACGACCTTCTTCACACCTGTATCCTTCAAGACCGTCGTCAGCGCAAGGAAGTCTTGCGTGGTGTTGCGGCAGGCGCGGAAGGTGTTCGGGTGGAAGTTTGCGCCGGTGATTGCCGGTGAGGCAGCCGGCCCTGCCATCAAGATCACTCCGAGGTCGGCAGCCACTTGCTGCAATTGCAGCGCCACGCCAGAGCTGGGCGCACCCACTAAGAGTTCTGCACCATCGCGCTCGATCAACTCACGGGCTTGGCTGGCGCCAGTGGCTGGGTTGCTCTGCGTGTCGCGTACCAACACTTCGATCTTACGCCCTGCCACTTCCATGCTGCCTTCGGTGGCATACTTCAAGCCAAGCATGAAGCCTTGCTCAAGTTCCTTACCATACTGCTGCAAAGCACCCGTTTGGTCGCTCAGCAAGCCGATGATGAGTGTATCCTGCGCACGTGCGCTGCTGGCTGCGCCCGAAAGCGCCATAAGTGCCAGCACTAAAACGGTTGAGAAAACGATCATTCGACGAAGCATTTTGAGGGTCCTCCACGTATTTTTGCCAAAACTTTTCTTGGTCGGAATACCGCACTCAACTATACCACTTTTCAGGTTGGCGCAAAAGTTCACAAACGTGGCAAGCAGCCCTAAAGCCCACAAGCGGTTGCCGAGTTTTATGCCGCTCGTTCTTTAAGGTGAGATCGCTTTACGGATAGTGGGCGGCATAAATCCCGCCCATCTAATAAATTATCCGCCTACTAGTGTTGGCTATCACCCAGTCGGTTAAAAATGACCTGATCGCCCACAGAAGAGGACAGCTTGATCTGGTTGCGCGAGATTTCAACGATGCGCAGTGCCAGCGAATAGGTGAAACGCTCCGGCAGCACAGCATCCTCGACTGGCACTTTCATCTTGGATTCGCCCTGCACAGAAAAGCGGTTATCCATCAGCCACCATTGCCCCAGTATCTGCATCTCCATCGGCAAGCCGTCCTCTTGGATCAAGACTAGCCCAATGGCTTTCCCACTTGCCTCAAAGAGGAACTGCCCTTCGCCGTAGGTGCCATTGCGTGGGTTCTCAAAGCGCAGCCGCCATTCGCCGGGCAGCCATTGGCTGGCTTCTTCGGCATCGACTATGTTTTCATCAGGCGCCAGATCAGGATCGCCGCCGACCATAGCGATCAGCTCGCGCAGCGCCTCATCGTAGCGCGCACGGCTGAAGTCGATGATGGGCGCGCCTTCCAGCAGCGGTGCTTGGGCGCGCAACAGCTCTGTTTCCTGCCGCTGTGCCACAATAATTGGGCGGTTGCGTTCTAATGCGACGCGCACCTGATCAAACGTCTCTTCGCTGGTAATGGTCGTTGGTGAGAGGATCAGCACGAATTGATCGGATTCGATGATGCCCTGCACCTGATCAAGGCGGCGTGTTTCGGCGCTCACGCCTTCCGCCGATTGATCGATCCAAACGTTCAAGCCGCGCCGCAGCAGATCGAGGGCGATTTTATTCGCCAAGCGCGTGTCCGAATAGCAATAGCAGATGTAGACGGTCATAAATTCAACAACTTCCTTCACGGTGCCACGCTGTTACGTAGCCTTGCACACTCTGCGAAACGACGCGCCCACCGATGGTGGCGCGAATGTTCACGTAGATCGGATACTGCCCAGGATGCTTCAAGTTAAGCGCATTTACATAGACTGTGACACTCTGCCCAAGCCGCGCCCTCGGCGGATCCACCTCAATGAATAATTGCCCATTATTGACGGGAAAAATCGTCAGCTCCACACTGGAAGGATAGCCGATATTATGCACAGTGAAAGTGCCAAGTTGCAGCCGTTCGGGGCAAAAGAGCGAAATATCCGCTATCAACGGCTCGCTCTCCAGCCACAGGCGCGGCACATAGCGGCTTGGGTAGCGGCGCATCCGCTGCAAGGCGTTGTAGGCGGCGGTTGGCTCGCCGTTGCGCCGAAGCAAACCGAACCAACGCATGTGGTTACATGGCTCTAGCCAGTCCATTTGCTGCCAGTTCATGTTCCACACAAACATCGGACCTGCCCACGCCCAGTTTTTATGGGCATAGTCAAAGGCGCGCACCAGATAATCTGCCTGCTGTGCGCCGCTAACTGCCATCCACGCAAAGCCACTAAAGGCAGGATCAGCCGTGCTGCATTGGAAGCCATCCTCACGCGGATCGCGTAGCCAGCCGAACTCAGTCAGCCAGATTTGCTTATAAATGCCGTATTCTTCCATCAGGGCGCGGATTAGTTCCGTGCGCCGAAAGACTAGTGGCTGTGCGCCTAAGGGATCCGCCTCAGGTGGCAAGTTGTAACCATAGGGATGATAGCCGAAGGCATCGAAATAGCGCCCGGCGCCGTTCTCGAACATTTCGCGGGCATATTCAAGGTCGCTGACTGCCATCCGATCCGGTGTGGTGACCGTTGGTGCCAGCCCACCTGAGACGACGATCAGGCTTGGTTTGATATTCTTGATGGTGGTGTAGGCAACGCGCAGCATCTGCACGTATTGCCAGGCGTTGGGCTGCCTGCCGCCCCACTCGCTGCTTAGATTCGGCTCGTTGTGAATCTCGACCGCCTCAATCGGTGCGGCGGCAATGGCGCGTGTTTTAGCGGCGATATTCTGCCGAAACTGTTCCCAGTTATCCGGATAGCCCATATCAAAGCGATACAGAATGCGCTTGCCGGGGAAGGCATAGGCGGAGTCCAGCGTGTAAACCTTCACCCAATCCACGCCGAGCCGCATCACCCAGTCTGTGGAGACGTTGGTATTGGGTCCGTAGTGAATCCCATAGCCGATGTGAGTCGTCTCTTCCTGCGCAGTGCTTGGCACATAGCCAAGCACTGTGCTAAAGAGGACGATCAAAACGATGCAAAAGCGTTGCAGAGCGCCCTTTTGGCGGCGGAAAGTCATCAGCCCATACCCACTTGCCAACCTTAAGCAAGAGTGTACCCTATTCTGGCGCATCGGGTGAAGTCTGTTACACTGTGAGCATGGAAACTGAACGAAGACGCCCGCGCTGGTTAGCCCTGCTGACCTTGCTCGGCGGACTGATCGCCTTTATATGGCTCTCGTTGGAAGACAACAGCCTTCTAAGTGTGCTGGCGATGGGGATAGGCACCGCCATGCTGTCTGTAACACATATGCTGTATGCTTATGCTGTGTTAAGTAATCTGCGACGGCGCGTGCGTTATGCGCTGATCGGCGCGCTAAGCGGTGGCGGTGCGGCGTTGGCAGCGGCAGGGCTGATGTTCCTCAAAACGGCGATCCATGCCCATGCCGTGCCAGATTATCCTTTCGCAAGCATTTTAGGCATGGCAGCACGTACACCGATCTGGGCAGCAGCCGGCGCACTGTTGGGTATGGCGGTTGCACTGATCAGGTTTCGGTAGCACGCTTGCCGCGCCTGCCCTTAGCTGAACTTTCAGAGGGTGGCGGCTTGGGCGTACGCTCTGCCAGCACTTTTTCAATCTCCGCCTTCCAGCGGCGCGCCTCCGTATGGCGGCTATCTGCCTGATGGAAGCCATGCAGCGCTCGTTCAATGGCTTGCAATGCTTCGAGCAGATTATCGAGCAGGTAGTGCGTCACTGCCAGATAGAACCATGCTTCAGGCTTGGCGTTTGGATGGCGCGTTGCTTGCAAAAAGTGTTCATGTGCAGTGGCATAGTCATCTTGCTTGTAGCGTAAGACACCAAGCCCAAAGTGTGCCAACCACAGGCGTTTGTTCAGTTTCAGCGCAAACGCTAAATCTGCTTCGGCTTCAGCCGGTTTGTTGTCTTCAAGATAGAAAATGCCGCGTGTAGCGTAGTACTCAGCATAACGCCGATCATAATAGATCGCCTCTGAAAGGTCGAGGATGGCGTTCTCCATATCCCGATTTTTGTAGGCAAGCAAGCCGCGATGGTAATATACCTCAGCCGTGGCGTGGGTTAACCCAAGCCGCCGTGCGCGCTCTTGCCGTGCGTTGGTCATGGCTGCGCCTCTGCGATGGGCAGGCGAAAGCAAAAGGTGGCACCGCCGTTGGGTGCAGGTTCAAACCATAAGCTGCCGCCATAGGCTTCCACTGCCAGCTTGGTAAAAGGCAAGCCCAAGCCCATGCCGCGTTTGCCACGCAGCGGTGAAGATGGCACGCGATAGAACTTCTCGAAAATGCGCGCCCGATGCTCTGTGGCAACCCCTTTGCCATTATCCGAGACACATACGGTGAGTGCGCCTTCTGCACAGCTTGCCGAGACGTGAATCGTGCCACCTTGCGGTATATGGTGCAGGGCGTTCTCCAGCAAGTTGAAGCATATGCGGCGCAGCACAGCCGCATCGGCAACGGTGGCGGGCAGATCAGGTGGCAGGGCGGTGCTGTAATGCGCCTGTGCCTCTTGAAAAAGGTCTTGCAAATCGCTCTGTGCGCCTTCAAGGGCAGCCGCAAGGGTTGCGCTGCCGCGGGGCGGCACTTTCAGCCCGCTGGCAAGGCGGGTAATATCTTGCAGCACCTCAACATTAGCAAGCTGGGCTTGGGCGCTGTTCAGCGCAATCTCCAAGACTTGGGGAATGGCGGTATATTCTTGCATTGCCAACAAGTCTTTGATGAGTTGCAAGCAGTTCACCACCCGCGCCAACGGTCCCGAAAGATCGTGAGCAAGCACGCTGATCTCTTCTTCAAAAGCATGGCGCGCCTGCTCAAGAGCAACCAGCTCAGATGATAAATCAGTCATAAATAACTCCCACATTGTCAAGAGGTTCATCACTGAACAGCCGTGCAGCAGCCAAACGCTTTACAGACGGATCAGCGGGCATGAGCGGCAGCAGCACCTCAAACACGACTTTCCCTTCACCCAATGGTAACGCATGGATTTTAGCACCATGTGCGCGCATGACCACACGGCTTAGGATAATGTGAAGGCTATCCCGCTGACCGAGCAGGGTGCTAAGCGGCGCTTGAAACGGTGCGCTAAATGTGGCGAAATCAATCACCGTTCGTTGATCATAGAGTTTGAGATCGAAGTGGGACGGCGTATCATGATAATCTGCGGTCAGATGAATATCGCCACGATTGGGATTTTGAATAAGCATTAACTCGATCAGGTTGATAAATGCCTGTGTGAAAAGGCGTTCATCCAGCACCGCCTTAGGCAGATCGGATGTGATGTGATTGTAGATCGTAACACCTTGCGCTTGGGTGCGCTCCTCAACGGCTTGCAGTGCCTGATCTGCTACACCTTGCAGTGCCAAACTATCTGTAATGAGCTTGACAACACCTTCGCGCATCACGTCTAGCAGCAAGTCAATCACGCTGAGCAAGCGTTCGCTATAGCGCAGTGTAAATTCGCTAAGCGCCATTAACGGTTGATAGGCTTCCGCATCAGCTTGGGCTTGCATAGATGGCAAATTGGTCAGCAGATCAGCAATAGGCGAGCGAATATCCGAGAGCAACAGGTGCAGTAGGTCTTTTAGCAATTGGTTATCCGGTGATAAAGATGTCATGGCGCCTATTGTAACTCAGAAGTGCAAATGGGTAGCGTAAACCAGAAAGCCGCACCACCTTCAGGCGCCTCTTCTACCCAAATGCTGCCGCCATGCTGTTCAACCATCCATTTGCAAAAGGGCAGCCCTAGCCCATACCCTACTGCAGCACCTGCTGCATCCGGCGCACGGAAGAAATATTCAAAAATGCGCTCACGCAGCTCCGGCGGCACGCCATTGCCCGAATCTAAAACGCCAATTTGTAGAAAATAAGTATCCGTGTGCTGTATCAGCTCAGGGTAGACAGTGATCCGCACTGTGCTGCCGGGCGCGTAGCGCATAGCATTCTCCACCAAGTTCCACAGCAAACGCAGCACTTGGCTCTCATCCGCGCATAGCAAGGGCAGATCAGCGGGTAGGTCATTCACCAGCGTGACGTTCGGTGCTTGCGTTGCATTTTGCCAGCCACTCAGCACACGCTCAGCGAGCGCGTGCAAAGAACACGGGCGTATTACAGGTGCTTGTGCGCTATCGCTGCCGATAGGCATTGTATCCAGCATTTGCAACAGATCAGCGCCACTATCATTAATGATGCGCATGACAACCGGAACCAAGTCGTTATCTTCGGCTGCCAGCATATCATGCAGCGTGTATAAACCGCTGATCAGGCGGCAGAGTGGTTTACGCAAGTCATGAGCAAATAAGACCAGCCACTTGCTGCGATCTGCGTCAGCAGGCGGAATAGACACATCACTCAAAGTGAACTAATCTCCCTTTGGAATAACTTGCCGTGCGGCTAAGGGCAAAGTGAAAACAAAGGCTGCGCCGCCTTCTGCACCACTCTCCACCCATATTTTGCCGCCATGTGCCTCCACTGCCAAACGGCAGAAGGTTAAGCCCAACCCACTGCCACGGTGTCCGCGCACTGCTGATTTGGAAATTTGCACAAACTTCTCGAAAATGCGCGTGCGCTGTTCGGGCGGAACGCCCTTGCCCGTATCCGTAATGCTGACAGTTAACATGCGTTCAGCCGCGCTGCGTTCTAGGTTGGCGCTCACCCGAATCTGCCCGCCACTGGGTGTGTGGCGAATGGCGTTATCCAACAGGTTGAACAACACACGGTTGATCTGTTCTCGATCTACGGCTACGGATGGCACATTAGGCGCCACTTGGTTCACTAGGCTAATGTTAGCAGACTGTGCGATAGCTTCAAAAGCCTGCAAAGCATTTGCCACAAGAGCAGGCAGCGCGACCACACTAATATTGATGGGCATTTGGTGGCGTTCAAGGCGCGCAATATCCAGAAGTGATTCGATCAGGTCAAGCTGGCTGTTAGCACTGGTCAGGGCGATTTCGATGACGTTGCCGAGGTCGCTATAATCCTCAACCGCGATCAGATCGTTGAGCAGCCGCAAACTGCTGATTACGCTCGTCATCGGTCCGCGCAGATCATGCACCAGCATGTTCGAGATTTCTTGCTGAAACTGCTTGAGAGCTTCTTCTTGGGTAACATCACGCAGCACCAACAGCCTGCCCACTGGCTGATTCAAATTATCCAAGACGGGAATAGTGGTCTCCTCAATATCACGCGGCACTTCGGAAACGTCCAAGCGGTAGTGGCGTCGGGAAGGCTCTCGCGGCAACCCTTCGGCAAGCGCAGCGTGCAGCGGCGCGAGGGCGCTCAGGCTCAGGGCTACCTGTCCTTGGACGCGGTTCAAAGGATAGCCTAGCAAATGTTCAGCGGCGCGATTTGCCAGCAGCAGAATACCATCGCCGCTGAACAGCAGCATTCCCTCACGGGCGGAGTCGAACACGGTCTGCATTTGGTCGCGGCGGGCGCGCACTTCCTCGAAAAGGCGCGCATTTTGAATGGCAATCGCTGCTTGGATAGCGATCATTTCTAGGGCGTGGACGCGGTTATCGCCTAGATCGGCGGGATCATCAAGGCTGATGATGAAACTGCCGAAATGCTGACCACCGCGTTGGATCGGCAGCCGAATCACCTCATAGGCATATACATCTTCAGGTACGATCAATGGGCGTTCTACGGAGAGGTTTTCGCCGCGAGGTGGGCGTGTTTTGTGCAGCAGCAGATGCACACTGCCATTGCGAATGGTCTTGATAACCGCATTGACCAGCAAGTTGAGCGTCGCAGGCAGCGAACCCGCCATTAGCATTTCCAGCGAGAGCGCCCGCAGGTGTTGCAAGGTGTTGATTTGGTACTCAAGGCGCTGGAAAAGCTGCGTGGTGGCAAGGGCAATGGCAGCATGTTCGGCAAGGTTGGTAATGAAGCGCTGGTGTGTGGCATTGAAGGCAGCTGGGCGGCGGCTCTCCAAGTTGATGACGCCAACGCGCTTCTCTTTATAGATGATTGGCACACACAGTTCAGAGAGCATCGGGACGTCGGTTGGCTGCACATAGTTCGGCACAAAGCGCGTATCATCAAAGCGGACGGGCTGCCCATTCCGCAGCACTTGCCCAATCACGCCTTCAAAGGCATGGTTTGAGACGACAAGCTGAATGTTCTCACGGGCAAGGAAGCGCTCTAGGCGCGTGTGGTAATCCATCTCGTGAGTTGGCAGCAACAACAGGCTGACCAGATCGGCATTGGTGCGATCAAGGGCGGCACGCATCACCTCGTTGATAATCGCCTCTAGGTTAAGCGCGCCTGAAATCTTGCGCGAGATATTCTCAATGGCGCTCAGCTCATCCACACGCGCTTCAAGGGCTGTATCCACCTGCTGATATTCCTGCGCGTTTCGCATCGCAAGCGCAGCCTGATTAACCAATGCTTCTGCCATTTGGCGCACGCGGCTAGGGATAGGCGTTGGTTGGGTGTGAGCAATCCCGACCAGGCCGAATGCCTGACCATCGTTCACGGTTGGGATGAACAAGACTTGTGCGAAGGGCGACCCTTTAAGCTGTTCGTAATCTTCAGGCAGTTCGGGCGAGAGGCAGGTTTGCTGCGTTTGCAGTGTTTTGGCAACGGTGCCGACTATAGGCAGCCCCTCTGTCAGCAGCATGTCGCCGCGTTTGCGGCTGGCGATGAGCTGAAGCTGATTGTTGGGCTGCAAAAAGCGCACCGTGATAGCGTCGGGCGAGAGGAGGCGCTCTAGATCGTCAAAGAGGCGCTCGGCGATGCTTGGCAAATCTAAGGAGGCGGTGAAGGCGCGTGAGGCATTCACCAGTTGGGTGAGTTCCTGAGCCCGTTGCTCAAGGTCGGCGTGGTGGCGAGCGTTGGCAACCGAGACAGCCAGTTGGTTGGCAAAGGTACTCAGCAGTTCGAGCGCGTTCTGCTCTAGGGTGGGTGTGCTGTTGTAGTGGGCAACTGCTACGCCGATGTGTCGTGTTTCAACGCTTAAAGGCAGCGCCAAAATGCCCGAACATGCCATTACGCTGCCGTACACAGACCATGCATCGTCCGCTGGCAGATCAGCAAGGTTGCTGACGAGGGTATGGCTGCGCGGCTCTATGGCTGCCAGCAAGCAGGCAGCCGCCGTGTAGCCAAGTTCAGGCGTTTCTGGCACGGCAAGGTTAGCACTGCACCTCAAATTTAAAAGTTGCGTGTCGGGATCAAACAGGAAGACGGCGGCGCTATCAGCAGCGCCCACTTCGCGCAGCACATGGCAAGCGCTCCGCAAGATTGACTCTAGGTCTAATGTGGCACTCATCCCGGAGGAAACGCTGTTCAGCAGCGCCAGCTTATCGGCAATGCCAAAGAGGTTTTCATACAGGCTGATGTTCTGTAGGGCAGTGGCGGCTTGCGCGGCGATGATCTGCAACATGGCGAGATCATCCTGATTATAGGCGTAGGCGTTGGTCAGGCTCTGGACGGCGATCACGCCTATCACGGCATCATCTACCAACATCGGCACACCCAAGAAACAGCGGCTTGGCTTACCAACCCGCTGCACACCAAGCCTCTTCAACTGCGCGTTGGGGCTTTCCAAGGTGCCGCGCAGCAGCAAAGGCTTTCGGGTGCGGATGATATGCCCTGTGATGCCCTGCAAGGGCGCTGGCGACCACAGACAACGCACACCGTTATCCATCGAGAGCGGAAAGCTGACCGTTTCCGTCTGCGGATCGTAGAGCGCGATATAGAAAATTGAGGCGTCCATCACGCGGCAGACTTGCGCGTAAATGTTTTCAACCAGATCAGTCGTGGTCAGGTTGCGCGAGATCATCTGCCCAATGTTGTTCAAAGTGGCAAGTTCATCCACACGGCGTATCAGATTGTGGTAGTTTTTCTCATTATTGCGCGTGATGAGGGCAGCAATCAAGATCAGCACGGTCACTGCCAAACTGCTCAAGCCATCATTGCCGCTGGAGAAGACCGCCACCAAAAGCGCCAAAAGCTGCGAAAAGGTATGAAAGAGCGCAAAACGCAGCATGAGCGTTTTGAAGTATGGCTTTTCGCTGGGCGAAAGAGACGGGCGCACAATTGCGACCGTCACCAAAAGGTAGATGAGCGAATAGGTAAGAAATAACAAGAGGTATTGCGTGAGGGTGGCTTGCTCAAAGCTGACCAGCGGCAACGTGCCACCCGCCCGAAGATAGACCCACGCCGCAGACAGCAGCGCGAAGCTGTTGAGCATGACGTTGAGCGCGATCATGATCGCAGTGGTGATGGGCAGTT
Source organism: Anaerolineae bacterium (assembly GCA_034436355.1). Classification (GTDB taxonomy): domain Bacteria; phylum Chloroflexota; class Anaerolineae; order Aggregatilineales; family UBA2796; genus CP2-2F. Next base: position 52,368 of record DAOTVQ010000009.1, on the reverse strand, counting down.
CGTGTGGGCGCCCTGTGTGGCGTTCCCACAGCGTAAACAGCACCTCATAAAGCGTATGCCCAAGCGCCATAGCCAGAATGGCGCCTAACGGACCAATGCTAAGCAGTGCCGAAAGCACCGCTACGCACTCAATGCCCGCGTAGAGCCTGCCCACAACTGGGAAGGTGAGTGCCGAAAGCGCTGCATAGAGCAACGCAAAGTAGAGAATGTTGCCCGGCGTGAGTAAGTCGAGGAACCACTGATCTAAAGTGGCAGACACAATAAGCGCACCAATGCCAAGTATGGCACTGATGCCGATGAGCGCGTATGGGGTCGGCTTGGTAATTTGCCTATTGTGCATAAAACGGCTTTAGCACACTACCCACACATTAGAGCGACTTGATCAACAAACATATACAACGCCTGCGAAAAGCCAGCGCTCCATCTCTACGTAATTTTATTGCTAGTCCATATGGTAACTTAAGAGCGCTTAACTAAATTATAGCCAAGATTTTAGATAGATTAAAAGGTTGGCGAAAAGAAAAGGCTAACTTTGAGGCGCTATTTTGGGCGCTTTTCGCTTTTGAAACAACTTTGAGAGAACGGGAAGGTGTGTTTTCGGCAGCTTGGCACCTCACAGTGAAGAAACAGTCTTAAAAAGGCGTGTTTCCGCACGGATTCGCCGCAACCTTGCCATACCTTCTCGAAAGCACGAGCGCGCACTTCGCACGGATCAGTTATACTTATATATAATCTTTCAGTGAATGCGCTGCATCAAAAAAAGAGAGGTTTTTAACAATGGCAAAATTGCCCGACTTCAAAAATGAGCCGCTGACGAATTTCAGCGATCCAGCCCACCGTGCCGCCTTCCAACAGGCAATCGCCTATGTTCGCAGCCAGCTTGGCAAGCAATATCCAATTCGGATCGGCGCCAATGACATCCAAACAGGCGACTCGATCCAGTCTCTAAATCCATCTCGCCCTGCCGAGATCGTCGGCAGCGTGGCGGCTGGGCGCAAAGAAGATGCCGAGCGCGCTGTTGAGGTGGCAGCCGAGGCATTCAAAAAGTGGCAGTTTGTAGATTTGGCAGAGCGTGCGCGTTACCTGCTGCGCGCCGCCGCCGAAATGCGCCGCCGCAAACATGAGTTCAGCGCGTGGATGGTCTTTGAGATTGGCAAGAGCTGGGCAGAAGCAGATGCGGATACCGCCGAGGCAATAGACTTCTTGGAATACTACGCACGGCAAGCCATCCGCTTGAAAAGCGCCAGCGATCAGCTTTACACGCTGCCTGGTGAACAATCCGAATTGCAGTACATTCCGTTGGGCGTTGGTGCAGTCATTCCGCCATGGAACTTCCCGAACGCGATTATGGTCGGCATGACGAGTGCCGCTATTGTGGCAGGCAACACGGTAGTGCTAAAGCCTGCCAGCATCACGCCGATCATCGCCTATAAGTTCTGCGAAATCTTGTGGAATTTGGGCTTGCCCAACGGCGTGCTGAACTTCTTGCCCGGTCCCGGTGCGGCGATTGGCGATACGCTGGTCGATCATCCCAAGACGCGCTTTATCGCCTTCACGGGCAGCAAAGAGGTTGGGATGCGCATCTTTGAGCGTGCCTCAAAAGTGCATCCCGGTCAGCTTTGGCTCAAGCGCACCGTGCTGGAAATGGGCGGCAAAGATGCCGTCGTGGTGGATGAAACTGCCGACCTTGAGGCAGCCGCAACGGGCATTGTGGTCAGTGCCTTTGGCTTTCAGGGGCAGAAATGCTCGGCAGGCTCACGGGCAATCATTGTGGACTCCGTCTATGAGCAGGTGGCAGCCCGCGTTGTGGAAAAAACGCGCCAACTGACGCAAGGCGCGCCTGATCAAGCACCGGAGATCGATCAGGGACCGGTCTCGGACGCGAAGGCAATGCAAAAAATTCTTGAATACATTGAGATCGGCACGCAGGAAGGCAAGCTGCTGTGCGGCGGCAAGGCAAAGGTGACGCCCGAAGGCGGCTACTTTATCGAGCCGACCGTGTTTGGCGATGTGGCTGCCCATGCGCGCATTGCTCAAGAGGAAATTTTCGGGCCCGTCCTTGCCCTCATCCGCGCCCAAGACTATGACCACGCCTTGCAGATTGCGAACGGCACCGAATTCGGTTTGACGGGCGCTGTTTACAGCCAGAGCCGCGAACGGTTGGAGCAGGCACGCCGCGAGTATCATGTAGGCAACTTGTATTTCAACCGCAAATGCACCGGCGCTATGGTTGGCGTGCATCCGTTTGGCGGCTTTAATATGTCCGGCACGGATAGCAAAGCCGGCGGACCGGATTATCTACTGCTGTTCACACAGGCGAAATCCATCAGCGAAAAACTGTAGTGCTGTGTGCTGTGGGAAGCCGTTCATTTTGCACACCCACACAATCTTCCTCTCAGCCAAAAAGGGTTGGCTGAGGGGAATTTCACGCTGCTGATGAGCGCCTGATCGTGTGACGATTGGCGCAAGACAAGCCTGCCCAACAGAGTTTCCCCACTGCGCAGAGTGTGCTACAATGTGCCGCCGCAAACCAACAAGTTCAGGACGCTTTATGCATCTTTTTCGCCTTTCCCTGCTGATTGTGCTGGTGGCACTGCTCTTCCTAGCCAATGCTGCCGCGCCTGCCACAGCCCAAGATACGCCCACACGTGTGCCACCAACCCTTGTACCGCCGCCACCCACGCCTACACCTTACCCGCCCATTACGCGCTCTGCCCTTGCCCGCATCCGCGAACGCGAGCCGCAAACACTCGTTGTAGGTATTCCCTTCAACATCAAGCCGTTTGCTGGCATTAACGCGCTGGGTGTGGTGGAAGGCTTTGAGGCAGATATTGCCCGTGCCATCGCTGAGGACTGGGGTATTGCGTTGGAACTGCGCCACGTGACGCGCCATACCGCTGATGCTATGTTGCAAAGCGGCGAAATTGATCTGCTGATGGGGCAGCAAATCATACGGCGTGATGCACCCGATCACCTTGATTTCAGCCACCCGATTTTCGTCGGCTTGCAGGTGGCGCTTGCCATGGCAGATTCGCCGCAGCAGAACATCACCGAGTTGGGCGGACAGCCCGTCGGTGTAGTAGCTGGCTCTCGTGGCGAAGAAGCCTTCCTTGCGTGGAGCGCTGCCAACAACCTTCAGGCAAATGTGCAGCGCTATGCTATGCTGGATGATGCGCTTGCCGCGCTTGGCGCCCGCCAAATTGCCGCCCTTGTAGATGACCGTTGGGCGTTGGATCAGCGCGTGCGCTTGGGCGGCATTCAGGGTGTGAAGCTGCTGCAAGGCGCCTTCCGCAGCGAGCCTTACGGCATTGCCATGCTGCGCCATGATGAAAACCTCCGCACGCTGGTGAACCGCACCTTGCAGCGCATGGCAGCCTCCGACCGCCTGACGCCCATCTACGATCTGTGGTTTCCCGAAGGCTTGATGGCACGCACGGATCGTGTCATTCCCGTTGTGTGGCGCGATCTGGATGCTGATCCGCGCCTGCTGCAAGATTTTCCAGTCGACGTGCTGCGCCCTGAGCGCTCTGTGGTGGAACGCCTGCGCGCTGGCGAGCCGCTGCGCGTGGCAGGCTTAGGCACACCACCCGATGCTAACGGGCAGACCTCACTCTTGGAGCGCTTCAACAGCGCGCTGATCTTTGAGATGGCGCGCCGCTGGAATGTGCAAGTTGCCCTCGTGCAAGGCTCGTTTGCAAACCCTGAGGATGTGCTGGCAAGCGGCGGCGCTGATCTAGCGGTTGGGCTGACGCCGCGCTGGAGCCCGATTGACCGTGTGGATTATGCAGGCGTCTATGCCGAACGTGGCTACCGCATGTTTGTGCGCGTCCAAAGCACGGTGCAAGGCTTTGGCGATCTGCGGACGGGCAGCCGTGTGATCGGCACCTATGCTGATGATGCCGAAGCCTTCGAGATCGCTAAGAATTTGGCAGTCAGCGTCGGTATCAGCGCGCCAACCATTCGGAATGCGCGCTACAGCGATGAGCGCGAGGCAGTCATGGCAGTCTTTGATAACAATGTGCGCGTTTTCTTTGGCGATGCACTGCGCGTTGTGCCACTGGCACAGGCAAATGCTAACCGTGTGACGCTGACGCCGCGCCTCTACGATCCGCGCCCGATTGCCTTCGGCGTGCCACGCAACGATGTGGCTTTCCGTTGGCTGGTTGAAGCCACGCTGCAAGAGATGTCCCGCGATGGCACCTATCAGCGGCTGTGGCGCGAACACTGGAACCTAGGTGAGCCGCTGCCACAGATCATCTATCTGGGCGGTGGCGAGTTGTTCGGCATCCGCATCACAGGCTGATCGGTGAGCATGTCTATACGCCGTTTTGTGCCGCTTGCCTTTGCCCTGCTTGCCCTGCTGATCGTTGCGGCACGCCTGCGCCTGCTGGATAACTACCTGATGGATCATGATGAGGTCTGGTCAATCTGGCAGAGCATTGGCACGCCTGCTGAAATTCTGCGCTGGACGCCCTATGACTGGACGCCTTTACACTATCAGGTGCAGGGCATTTGGCAAAGTGCGGTTGGCTTTCAGCCTGTGGTGGCGCGTTTGGCAAGCGTGTTCACCTTCCTGATCGGCGCGGCGTGCGTCTTTCGGTTAGCGCGGCGGCTCAGCAGCAGCCCTGCCAGCGGTTTGCTCAGCATGGCTGCCTTTGGCGCGTTTGCCATCAATCTGCACATTGGTGTTGTGGTGCGCGGCTACGCTTTGCTGACTGCGCTCACTGCGGCGGGGCTGTGGCTGACTGTGCGCTACTTTCACGCACCAAGCTGGCGGCGGGCGTGGCTGCTGGGCGTTGTGCTGGCAGGCATGTTCTACACGCACCTTGTCAGCCTGCTGCCCTTCATCTTGATCGGCATCTTTAGCCTGATCATGTACCCGCGCCGCCTATGGCGTTGGTGGCAGCCAACGCTCATCCTGACCGTGCTTGCCTTGCCGGAACTGTTCGCCAAGTCAACCATTATCACTGACGGCACACGCGCACAGGCAGTTGCACGCCTTGCGCTGCCGCCGCTGCCCGAAGCACTCGGCACGCTCTACGCTGATTTATTCGGCGCGCCATTCTGGTTATATGCTGCGCTGTGCCTGTTGGCGGTTGCCTTGTTGGTGCGCCGTCCGCGCTTGTTGCTGGCAGTTAGCACGTTGGCGCTGACGCCGCTGCTTGCCTATTTTCTGAATCCGTTGTTAGGCTTTTTCAGCGCACGTCATTTGGCATGGGTCATGATCGGCGCGGCGCTGCTGCTTGGCAGTGGGCTAGGTGTGGCTGCCGCACGGCTGCGCGGTGCCAACGCCCTGATCGGCACACTGCTTTTTGCCGCGCTTGCCTTCCAAATGCCTGACTCAGGGCGTTACGTCATCCCGACGCCGAACATGCTGGACTCGATGCCGCAGCTTGCCGTGCTGCTGCGCGGTGGCGATGTGGTGGTGCGCGATCCGAATTTGCGCGGCTCGCTGCCAGAGGTGTGGGAATATTTCAGCCGCGTCTATTTTCCAAACGGCTTGCCGCTGCACGCCGACGGAGTCGGTTTTCGCCGTGTGTGGTACATCCTGACTGAAGGCTCGGAAACGCAGCCGCTATTTGACAACATTCGGGAAGGGCGCACGGTGACGCGTTGGTTTGGCACGTGGGACTTCATGACGCGCCTTTATGAAGCGCCGCCCAACCCTGAAGGTGTGCCGCTTGGCGCGCTCACCTTTCACGGCGGCACGCTGCAAAACGTCCACATGCCCGATCTCGGCGTTTTCCGTGAAGGTGAGCGGCTAGCTGTGCAGCTGTGGTGGCGTGGTGATTCATCAAGCGCGCCGACTTGGGCGTTAGGGCTGCACAACGCCGAAGGCAGCCTGCTTCAGCGTGCCGAAATGCCGCCGCTGCCTGCGCCTGATGCTGAGGGCTGGATCATCGCTGATTGGCAGTTTACCCTGCCCGACTCGCTAGAGACAGGCACTTACGCGCTGCACCTTTACGCGGATCAGGCACACGCCGCGCAAGTTGTGCTATTCCATGTGAAGGCGTGGTAGCCCCTCCGCAAAGGTGGTGTGTCTGCATAGAACGTAGTCAGCGGCAGGTGGCACACAATAGTAAAATGGCTCGGAGTGTACACATGGAAGTTGGCATTGGCATCGTTATAGTGATCATTTTGGTCATCGTCTTGTTTTCAAACAGAGGCACCAAGAAAGCAGGTCGCTCGCAGCGGCGATAGCCACCTGCCGTATATGTACTATGGTAGCAGCACACAGCCACAGGATCGGGATGACCGTGAGCAGGGCAGTGGCGAAGGCAGAGATGACTATAGCGATTCCGGCGGTGATTCAGGTGGCGATAGCGGCGGTGGCAGTGATGGCGGCGGCGAATAGCAGGCTGAATTTTTCGTGAAAGTGAGTGTGCAAAAGGTGCAGGCTTGCTCTAAAATTAATCTGAACGCTATCCGTGTATAGGTCGAGCAAGCCCGTGAAGCGCCGCGTCATTCGCTACGATCCGAAGAACGATTTTTACAGCGTGCTTGGCGTGCCTGCCAACGCCAACGCTGATCAGGTGCAGCAGGCATTCCGCCAGAAGGCGAAGGAAGTTCACCCCGACCGCAACCCTGAGCGCGTGGCTTGGGCAACCGAGCAGTTTCGCCGCCTGAACGAGGCATACGCTGTGCTGAGTGATGCTGCCCGCCGTTGGGAATATGACCGCCAACGCCGCCAAACACACTATGCCGCTGACCCCGCATGGTGGACTCAGCCGCAGCGATCTACGCCTGAACGCGAGACACCGCGCCGCACGCCCGAACGCATGGAAGGCGACGAGTTCTGGGCATGGTACCGCACCGTCAAGCCGCAGTACACGCGCCATAACAATCCCTACCGCGATGCTGTGCGGAATCTCTTTTTCAGCCCCTATCGCTATGTGCTAACCATCCTCGGCTTGGTCTTTCTCGCCAATGTGGTATTCATCAGTTTGGCGCAACAAAATGGACTGATGCAACAGGAAAGACGCCGTGAGCAAACCGCCGCGGCGCTTGCCTTCGCACCGACGCAAACCTACGCGGCTGCCCTGCTTGCCCGCTGCCCTGATCCGAAGGCGCGCATCACGCTGCCGCGCCCTGAAGGGCGCATCAACCTTGCCGATCTTGATGTGCGCGGCACGGCGGATCACCCTGATTTTGACCACTACGAACTGTACCTGTTCATCGGTGAGGATGCTACACAGCAGCCTTCAATCTTGCTGGCAAATGTGCGCCGCCCTGTGCGCGAAGGTCTGTTGGTGGAAAACGCCGATCTGAGTAGGCTAAGCGCAGCACGCTATATGCTGCGCCTAACTGTCTTTTTGAAGAATGGCAGTAGCCTGCCGCCTTGCGAGGTGGATATCCAACGCTAGGCAGCAAGCGAGCTGTGCAGCGCTGCCTTAGCCTGTGATCGGCAAACTTAGCGGGCTGCCTTGTATGATCTGGACGTAAGGCGCGTATATCCAGCCGTTCTGCCCATTATAAATGACCTGATACCACTGACCGTCGGCGCTGCGCCCTAGCAAATCCACCGTTTGCCCCCATTCAATGGTGAAGTATTGGCGGAAGGTTGTGCCGGGCCCTTCGCGCAGGCGCAAGCCTGAGGTCAGCCTGCCGCGCACGCCGGTTGGCTGCGGCACGCCGCCCACACTGCCATCAATAGGTAACGTGGAGAGGTTGCTCAGGTTGGTTTGGATGAACGATGCATTCACCCAGCCCACCACGCCGCTTTGCGTGCGGATTCGCAGCCATGTGGCGGCAGCGTTGCGCGCCAAGACCGTGACGAACGAGCCGCCGCGAATTTGCTCTAGCACCGCCGCATTAAGGCTTGCCGCGCTACGGACGTTCAATGTGCTGGCGTTGATGACCAAGCCGACCACATTGGCAGGTTGCCCGCCGCTGCCCGGCGTGACGCCCGGAATCGGTAGGGCAGGATTCTGCGCGTCCGGCGGATCCCAGGTCAGCACGATGAAACTTTGCAAGGTCTGCTGCTGATATTCTACACGCAGATCGTGGCAGCCCGCGGTGAGGTCTACAAAGCGCTGATAGACCGTATCAGGCTTTAAGCCCCACGCATCTATGATCAGGGTGCCATCAATGAACAGGCGCGCACCGTCATCCACATACAAGTAGAAGCGCGTTGGGCGTCCGGGCGTGCAGATGCGGCGTGTCCAGCGCACCGAGCAGTAATCGCGTGGGAAGCCCGGCACCGGCGGTGCGGTGTTCCAATTGAAATTAATGCCGCTAAGTCCATCGTTGCGGATGAAACTAGGCGAGCCGCTCAGGTTCGGGTTGGCGTAGTATTCGCCATACCAGAAATCGGATTGTGCGCCGTAGGGTGAGCCGATGGCAAGCTGAATAGTCAGGCGCACGGCTGCCTGTTCAGTCTCCTCAAAGTATTCGACGCGGATCGTATGCAAGCCCGCCGCCAGCGCCACATCAATGCTGTAAGCGGTGATGCTCTGCCGCCGCCATTGCTCAATCACCAAAATGTCGTTGATGAACAGCCGCACACCGTCATCACCCGCCAGCACAAAGCGGTAGGTTGCCGCTTGGAAGGGCAGCGTTGCCGTGTAGCGTGCGCTGAAGCGATCAGAAGGCACCACCAACGGATCAGGCGAACCCAGCCCCCAGAAGTGGTCAATGCGCGGCTCAAGGCGCGTCATGACGGGCGCGCCGCTCAGGTTGGGATTGTTGAAATACTGCGCTGTCCAGGCGCTGCTTTGCGTTTGGATGTACTGCCAAGAGAAGGCGATGCTGGCATCGCCTAAACCCTGAAAATAATCAATTTGGAAGGCGTGAACACCTGCTGAGACTTGAATATCGCGGGTGAAGGTGGTGGGTGCTTGTTCGCGCCACTCGTTGATGACTAACTGCCCGTTCACATAGATGCGAACGCCGTCATCCGAGCGCACCGTCAGGCGGTAGGTGCCGGCATTCAGGTATTGCACACCCTGCCAACGCACCGACCAATTCTGCACGCCAATGCCGGGCCCGGGTGAATTCGGTCCCCAGTTGAAAACGACTGCTGGATCAATGCGTGTGAAAGCAGGCGTGCCTTGCAAATCACGGTTTGGGAAGTACGCGCCCGTCCAGTTCGAGCCGGTCTCATTCGCCTGAACGAACGGCGCACCAAAATCAGGTTGAAAGGCGCGGGCAGGCAGTGCGGGCGGCAGCAGCGCTGCACTAAGCACCACACATAGCCCGAGCGCCAGTAAGCGGGTAAGGCGATGAGCCATAATCGTCCCCCTTAGCAGCCAAACTGTTAGTGATCATTCTTAATTACCATTCTAACCCAAAGTGTGCGTTGTGCATCTTTTCGGCGGCTTTGCGCCTGAGAAGCGTCAGGTTCAGGTCTTTGGGAACAGGGAGACCCTTTGGGTGAAGACGTCAATCTTTAGTTACCTATGCTCATTTGGTTGTATCATTATCGGGAGGCTATAGTTTATGAGCCTGTGAAGGGTTCACTGCAAAGGTAATTGATTATGCTGATCACGAATGCCACGCTCGTCAATTGGACGCCGCGCCAAATCTTGCCCGATCACGCCGTGCTAATCCGCGACGGACGCATTGCCGAGATCGGCAGCACCGCCGAACTCACGGCACGTCACCCCGATCTGGAACGCCGCGACGCTGGCGGCAAACTCTTATTGCCCGGCAATATCTGCGCGCACACCCATTTTTACGGCGCATTCGCACGCGGACTCGCCATACCCGGCGATCCACCACGCAATTTCCCCGAAATCCTTAAAAAGCTGTGGTGGAATTTAGATAAGGCGCTCACCCTTGATGACGTGCGCCTTTCGGCATTGGTGAGCCTTGTGGACGCCATCCGTCACGGCACCACCACCTTGATCGATCACCACGCCAGCCCAAACGCTATTGATGGCAGCCTCAGCGTGATTGCCCAAGCTGTGGAGCAAGCAGGCGTGCGCGCCGTGCTGTGCTACGAAGTGACCGACCGCGACGGCGAGGCAAAAGCACAGGCAGGCATCGCCGAGAATGTGCGCTTTTTGAAGGCGTTGGGTGAACATCCGCGCATTGCCGGCGCCTTTGGCTTGCACGCCAGCCTCACCCTTTCCGATGAGACGTTGGCAGCCTGTGTGCGGGCGATGGAATCCTTTGAGACGGGCTTTCACATTCATGTGGCAGAGCATGAGGCAGACGAAGAAGACAGCCTGAAGCGTTCCGGTGTGCGTGTGGTGCGCCGCCTAAAGCGCGCTGGCATCTTAGGCAAGCGCACCATCGCCGCGCACGCTGTTCACATTGATGCCTGGGAGATGGAACTGCTGCGCCAATCTGAGACGTGGGTGACGCACCAACCGCGCAGCAACATGAATAACGGCGTTGGCGTCATGCGCTTTGATGACATGCTGCGCGGCGGTGTGAAGGTCTGTTTGGGCAACGACGGGATGGGCAACGCCATGTTTGAGGAATGGAAAGCCGCCTACTTGCTGCATAAGGTTGCCAACCGCGATCCGCGTGCTGCCAACGGCGATTCCATCGTGCAAGTTGCCGTAGACCACAATGCGGCGCTGGCAGAAGTTTTCTTCCCTGATGAAACTTTTGGTTCATTGTCAGTTGGCGCCGCTGCCGATATGATCTTGGTCGAGTATTATCCTTTCACGCCGCTGACGGAAGGCAACCTGCCTTGGCACGCTCTGTTCGGCTTTGAGTCATCCATGATTACAGCGACCATCGCCGGCGGGCGCATTTTGATGTGGGATCGCCAACTGCTCACCTTGGATGAGGCGGCTATCGCGGCTGAGGCACGGGCAAAAGTGCCAGCTGTGTGGGCGCGCTTTGCTGAATTCGTCGGCGCGTGAAACATCTGACCAAATGGAGAGATCATGACCGATACACTACCGACCCTTGCCGTGATCGGCGGCACGGGCAAAGAAGGTGCAGGGCTTGCGCTGCGTTGGGCGCACAAGGGCTACCCTGTCATCATTGGCTCGCGGGATGCCGAACGGGCTGCCCAAAAAGCTGCCGAACTCAACACCGCGCTTGGCAGTGAGCGCATTCGCGGCATGGCAAACGTCGAGGCGGCTGCCGCTGCCCAGATCATTGTGCTGAGCGTGCCATACAGCGCGCACGCCGATACGATTGCCAACATCAAAGCGGCGGCACAGGGCAAACTCTTTGTAGATGTGACCGTGCCGATCAACGCGGCGGATTACCGCACTGTCTACGTGCCGGAGGGTAAATCAGCTTGTGTGGAAGCGCAAGCAGCGCTGGGTGAATCGGTAAAGGTGGTGGCAGCCTTCCAGAATGTGAGCGCTGTTCACCTCAAGAAGCTCGATCATGGCGTAGATTGTGATGTGCTGGTCTGTGGTGATGACAGCGCCGCCAAAGATCAGGTGATCGGGTTGGTCGAGGCGATTGGGATGCGCGGCATAGATGCCGGTGCGCTGATGAACGCAGTTGCCGTTGAGGCGCTGACGCCTGTGCTGCTCTACATCAACGGGCGCTACAAGGTGAAGGGCGCCGGTATTCGCATCACGGGCTTTGCACCTGCTGACCATGCCTGAGCCTGACCTCCAACTTTTCGCGCTGCGCGGGCTGCCAATCATCCAACAGGGCGACGATCTCGCCGCCCTGATTGCTGAGGCGCTGCACCTGAATGGGCTAACCCTGCACACGGGCGATGTGCTGATCATCACCTCAAAGATCGTCTCGAAGGCGGAAGGTCGCCTTGTAGACCTGCGGACGGTGCAGCCATCGGCGCAGGCGGCGCAGGTTGCCGCGCAGACGGGCAAAGATGCGCGCTTGGTAGAGTTGGTGCTGCGCGAGGCACAAGGCATCTCGCGGCAGGGCGGCAAGGTGCTGATCACGCGCCATCGGCTCGGCTTTGTCTCTGCCAACAGCGGCATCGATCAGTCTAACGTGCGCGGCGATGATGACTGGGCATTGCTTTTACCGGAAAATCCTGACGAGTCGGCGCGGCGTTTGCGCGAACGGATCGGCGCGTTGTGCGGCGTGCTGCCTGCCGTCATCCTGAGCGATACACACGGCAGACCGCACCGCTTGGGCAACGTTGGCGTAGCGGTTGGTGTGGCGGGTATAGCGGCACTGCTCAACTTGCGTGGCAAGGCAGATTTGTTCGAGCGCCGCTTGCAGCACACCGAAATCGGTGTGGCGGACGAGCTGGCTGCCGCCGCTGAGCTAATCAGCGGGCAGGCAGCCGAAGGCTTGCCCGTCGTGCTGATACGCGGCTATCGGCTGCCTGAAGGCGCGCCAAGTGAGGGCAGCGCTACTGATCTCTACCGTCCGCCGCACTTGGATTTGTACGGCTAGAACCTGCTTGCCGACACAGGCAGCAGCAATAGGAATAAAATTAAAAGAATGGCAACCAACGGCGAGCGCAGCAGCAAGAACAGCACGATAATCTCCATAATCCCGAACGCCATAGGGTATTCCTTTCGCCCAAGCCCGCAGCACAAAAGCACGCTGTCTAGGTTCAGTATAGCGCATTCTGTCAAGCCTTCCTACCCCGCCCGCAGCCGAGAGGGCGATACTAAAGCCCAATCAAGTTTTTCATCAAAACCAAAACCAACATGCTGTTAACTACGCCAAGGCACTACCATTTAGCCTTTTAACTGGCACACAGCTCGTATCGTCTATGATGCTTCAAAACAAACGCTGGAAGCCTACCTCAACAACGGTAGTGCGCCGCATTTAACAACAAAAAACGTCAATTTTGATGAGATTTTAGGCGCTGAGAGTAACGGGCGAGCATGGATTGGGCTAACCGCAGCGGCTGGTTATGGGCATCGGAAACACGACATTCACTCCTGGGAATTCAAGCCCAGAGCGCCCATTGACCCTGACAACATCGCCGGTGCGGGCGACTGTTCTTCTTGTGTGGACTCGCTGACTGCCCAACAAGCTCACGTCATGGTGGTAGGTCCGATCAACCCGCAGACGGGCAACTACACCTACAGCCAAAGCGACCTCAGCGTGCGCGGACGCCGCCTGCCGCTGACCTTCCGCCGCGATTATTCACAATACCGCACCCGCAAGATCAAGGGCATCAGGTGTTTTTAGGTTTCAGCCAGCACGTAGAAGCATTACAGGTTCGGTAACAGCTTTTTCCTGAGCCTGCTGAACGCAAGCGGGCTTGATGAATGCACGGACTATTCCTCACCCGCGACGCGCACGAGGTCTGGACTATACAACATCAAGCTACGAGCGGCGGTGAGGTGGCGCGGAGAAACGCCTGCCTTCTTTCTCACCTAGGAACTCAGGAACGACCATCACTGATAGAGGAACGCGCGGCGTACAACTACGTTTTTCAGTGCGATAGGTTCTCTCAAAACCCATCAGCTTGAACAAGCACGCCCAAACGGATCAGGTGTTGGCGCGTAGCCAATGCCAACCGTCGGTGCATTCGGCTGATCAATAGGGCGTGGCAGCGTGTGAAAGGTTGCACCGCGCTGGCGCAGTTCCCTGATAATGGCGGGCAAGGCTGCTTGTGTCAGCGGTGCGGCGTCGTGCATCAGCAAGATCAAGCCATCGCGCACCTCAGCGGCACGGCGCGGTGGATCGCCCGCACACAGGTAGCTCTCCACACCTTGATAGGCGCCGCGCCCACGAGTAATCCAGCTCAGCATGGCAGCTTCATCAGCAGGATACAAGGCGCGCTGTGCAACACTATCGCCGTTCGTGAGATGCCACCCGCTGTAGTCGTAGACACCCCTTAACCATGCCATCTCTGCCCGATAGCCGCGCAGAAAAGGCGCATTTTCCAGCAGGGTGAAATTTTTCAGGTCTAGGAAGCCGTTTAGTCCGTTATTACCGCCGGGACGCCGAAACAAGCGCGGCTGCGCTAAATATTTAGCGTAGGCATCAGGGTCGGCAGCCTCTAATATGCCCCGAATGCGGCGCTCGCACAGGATGTATTGCTGTGCCAGCAGCGCCATAGGCGATTCATCCTCAACCGTGTTGCCGCCTTGCCGCCACAGGTGGTTGCCGATGGCATGTCCATCATTGATGATGCGCGCCAAAATAGCGCCTTCCCAATCGTTAATGGCGATGCCGTGCAGGAAAAAGGTGGCGCGTACACCTTCCTGCTTCAAAATATCGAGGACGGTTGTGGTTGCGCCGCTGCCGTTGGGATTGGTGGTCGGTCCGTCATCAAAGGTCAAATACATGCGGAACGGCGCACCTTGCGCGTGAACAGGCTGGCGCAAGGCAAGCGCAGCAGCACTTAGGGCAGCTGCTTTTAGGAAGGCGCGGCGGTTGAAAGGCGGCATCTACTAACTCCGACGCACAAGGATCGCTACGGCTAAACCACTCAGCAGGGTTAGCCCAGCAAGGGCGATAATCACCACGCCGGGATTTTCCAAGAGGAAAGCGAGCAGCGGACCTTGGCTGGTCTCACTTTTACCGACGGTTGACGGAGGCAATTCAGGAGCGGCGGGCAAAGACGTTGGCTGATAGCTGCCAGCAGCGCCAAAGCTGACCATGAGCGCCACGCCACGCAGCACTTCTACTTGGAGTTGGCTAGGTGTGGTCATACCGTAGGTTTCAGGTGGCACTGCCACAAGGGTGTATGTGCCTTGTGCCAAATCGGCAAAGCAGGCAGGCGTGCCAGCCGCCGTGCTGAGTGTGCGCGTTTCCGTGCCTTCTTGCAGCAAATTGATCTGCATTCCTGTCAGCAGCGGTTCGCCCTGATCACGCAGACGGTTGGTGTTGGCATCATCAAAGGCAAGCACACACAAGCGCGTTTGATCAGGCTGAATAGACTCCAGTGCAATCACAGGAATTGATAGGGCAACTTCCGTCGGCGGAATAGCTGTAGCTGTTGGCAAGGCAGCAGGCGTTGAGATAGCTGTTGCAGATGCTTCTATGGCTGCCAATGGGGTTGTGATTGGCAAGTCAGGCGCGCTGGTGGCGGGTGTATTTTCAATGGGTGAACTGCCTGTCGGTGTGCTGATGACAATTTCAAAGCCCGATTCGGTAGGTGTCTCGGTGGGTTGTTCAGTAGCGCTGATCGGTGGTGCGGGCGCGGCGTCCGTTGGCTGTGCTGTAGGTGTGTTTACCACCACTTCAAGGGCAATTTGTGTAGGCTGTTCGGTGGGTGTCTCAGTGGGCAGGCGAGTGGCTGTGGCTTCAGCGGTAGGTTCATCGGTGGGCGTTGGCGTCACGATGACCACTTGCAGCGGTGTTGGCGTGTCGGTTGGTAAGATAAGCGCAGTTTGAGCAGGGATTTCGGTAGAGGTTGAGATCGCGCTCGGCAAGAGCGCGACCGTCTCAACAGTTGGGATAGCACTACCATTTGTGCGTGGGACAAAGGTGCTGCGTGGCTGAATACGGATAGTCAGAATGCGGCGTACATCCTGCGGTGGGATGGTCAGGCGGTAGGTGCCAGTGGAAGCAGCAGCGACCGCCGTTGCCGCTGGAGTCAGGTTTTCGCCGCTGGCTTTGGGCGTATTCGTGATCACTGTCACCGGGATGATAGTCACCACAATGCCGCTAGGCGTATTGGTTGGTAGCACAATGAAAGGCGTGGGTGTAGGCGTTGGTGAAATGTTCGGGTCAGGCGTGGGTGTTGCCGTCACCACCACAAAGGTGACGTTCGGTGAAGGCGTTTTAATGATGAGCTGCTGCCCAATTTGCAGCACATATTCCTCAGGCGGAATGTTGTTCAAGCGGCGCAATTCCGTAACGGTGATGTTGTAGGCAACTGCGATAGACAAGAGCGTATCACCTTGAATAACCGTGTGAATGATGCTGCCATCAGGGCGAGCGTTTTGCGGCGTGACGAACGGCACATCACGCGGCACAGTCGGCGGAATTGGAACGCCACCTGCACCACCACTGCCTGCACCAGAGAGCAAGCTGACGTTATCCCAATACACATCGTTCAGCAGCATCCCAACGGATTGCGTGGCATTCAGAAAGACGGTGACGCCGTTATCATTTTCAGAACGCGCCTCAATGCTCATGGGCAGGAACTGATCGAAGGGCTGAATGTAGGCTGACCACTTGACGGTAGGCGCGTTTGGATCGCGTCCACCGGTTGGATCAATCCCGATGCGAACTTGCGCGCCTGATTCGCGCTGTGAGGTGCGCGGCCTCTCGGCTGTGATGCACGAGTCCTGCCGATCACAGGTGAAGACATTGGCATAGGCGCTGAAGATCAGCGGCGTGCCTGCCCGAACGCCTGCCACAAACTGGTAAGCATTCATATTGAAAGCATATTTGGAGGTAGAGACCTTCCAAGATGAACCAAAGCCGGGAAATTCGTTAAAGACCCAGTCCTGCTTGGAAGAATTCACCGGCACATTGGCGGTGAGCGTCCAGCCCGTTGGCACAACGCCGCCCGTGCCGCCAACGTAGGCATCCATGCCGTTATTGGTGAGCAATTCTACGCCTTGAGCGCGCACTGAAATTAGCCCACGCACGGTCAGGATGAGCGTGAGCGCCAAGGCGCAGCCCAAAACTGCCGCAAAATGGCGTTTTCGTAAGCGGATCACTGCATCCGTACTCCTCATAATCCAAATCCAAACGGGCATTATAACACATCGCCCAACTCACTCAGCAACCACCTTTCCCCCTACGCGCTCCCTATGGTAAGTCCAGCACACCACCAAAGCCCTAACGCGTAAAAGGGTACACCAAAAATGTTACCTAAATACACCCCTCAGCGTAAAATAGAATGTGCGTGTGGAGGGTAAAATAATGATTGAACCGTTCATTGAACAACTGCGTAGTTTGGAGAGTGCCAAACGCCGTGCCGCGATCATTGCGTTGGGAAAATTGGGCGATCTTGGCGCGCTGAAACACCTTGCTCACGTCTACCGCACCGATCCTGACCCTGAATTGCGCGATCTCGCCCTGAAAACTGGGCGGCACATCCAGCAGATGAACCGTGCGCCTGAGACAGACTCGCTTGAAGGGCTGGGCGCCGCCGCAGCAGCACGACCTGCCTATGCTGCCGCACCCGATGCTGCGCCGCATCCTGCTGATGCACAAACAAAGGCAGCCTGGCAGCCCTCATGGCAGCCCTCACGGGATGAGGCTATGCGCGGTGCGCCACCTGCTGAAGAAGAACCGCCCCAGTATGTGAGCGCTGCCCGCCAACAAGTGGCACGCGGCAACCTAGCACAGGCATATACTTTCCGCACGCAGGGCAACAATGCCGCCGCCATACTGGAGCTTGGGCGCGCCCTGCAAACCGATCCCGCCCTTATCCAGAATGCCTCTGCGCGCCGCCTTGCCGCTGACCTCACCGATCTGCCGCCCAAGCAGGCAATTGCCCAAGTGCTGGACGATTTGGCGAGTGGCAAGCTGAGCGCGGAGGGCGGTGCGCGCTTGAAAGTATCGCCCGTCTTTGGCACACGCCTTGCAGTTTTAGCGGCAGAACTACCTTTGCTGCTGCTGGCAGTCTTGTTTTTCGTAGTGGTTTATTCGTATCGGCTGCGCGTTTCGATGACGACGCCCGACGTGAACTACATTCTGCCAAGCCTGTTGAACGTCCTTAACGGCGGCGTGCTTGAGCGTGCGCTGCCAAAGGCGCTCGCAGGCATGTTGATGGTTTTCTTGTACATCAGCGCGGTCTATATGATTGGCACCTCAGCCGGTGGCACCGGCGATGTGCTGCGCTTTGCCAATGTGATGATCGCCGTGCAAATCCTGATGTTTGTGGTGCTGAGCCTTGCCCTGCTGTTCATCCCGTTTGCAACCTTTCACAACTTGGGCAACAACACTTACGCCCTAGAACTGCATTTGGGCGGGCTGTTCATCGGTGGTGCGTGGGCATTCCTGATGCAGGCATACTTTGCAGGGTTGGCGCACCGCTTGCAGCTTCCGCAAGGCATTTCGATGGTGGTGGTAGGCGGCGCGCTTGCCATTGGCGCTGCCCATTTCTTGGGCGTTTTTCGTGGCGCAATCCTCTAAAGAGGCGTGACATATGATCGATCAGTGGCTTACCCAACTTCAGCATAGCGATCCTGCCAAGCGCCGTGAGGCAGTTTTGGCGTTGGGCAAACTGGCAGATGCCCGTGCGCTGCCGCATTTGGCACAGCTTTACAAGACCGAAAGCGACCCAAGCGTGCGCGAACTGATTGCCAAAGCCGGCAAGCACATTCAGCAGAGCGCTGCTGAGCGCAAGCGCCGCACCGATGAGCTGGCGCACGTGCCGCCCTTTGTGCTGGATGACTCTTCGCCGACCACACCATCTTATGCTGCACCACCTGCCCCTGAGCCGCCCAAAGCAGGCGCGCCGCCGCTCTATACGCCGCCACCTACTAATGACCTGCCCGACCCTGATGAATTTGACATGCTGACACCCGCAGCAGCAGCAGCCAAGCCCGCTGCCAAAGCCGAGAGCGCACCACCGCACGACAAGCCGATTAGCGACCGCGACCGCCAGCGCGCCAAAAGCCTGCTGCAAAGCGCCTATAACTACCAAACCAGCGGCGACTCAGCCGCTGCATTAGTCACATTGGCAAAGGCACTGCGCCTCGATCCCGATTTGGCGCGTCAATCCAGCGCGGTTGGCTTGGCGGCTGCCTTAGTCGGCGGCAGCGGCAGAGAGTCAATCGCGCTCGTCTTACAGCGTGCCGAACGCGATGATCTGAAACTGGCGAAAGCGCCCGCCGTAGATAGCGATTTGGTGGACGCTTTGATCGCCGCTGCTGTGCTATTCGTGGTGATCGTCTTCTTCAGCATCGCGCTGGTTTACGGGATTGTTGTATTCGTCTTTCAAACAAATGCTGCCTTGCTCAACACCACCATCAGCGCGGCGGACTTGCAGCGTGAACTTGCCAATCTTACGCTCCAAACACTGCTGCCAGAGGCGATGCGGAACACTTCGGTAACGCTGCTAACAACCATCATCAACCTGATGATCGTCTATTGGGTTGGCACAAATATGGGCGGCGTTGGCTCTGTGGTGCGCTACCTTAAAGTGATCCTCAGCTTGTACATCGTCTTTTACCTGCTGCTCTTGGCAGGTTTTGGGCTGATCATCTTCGGCGCGCTTTCGGGCAGCCAAAGCACCTTAGAAACTTTTATACCGCTGGGTGCCTATACACTTATTGGCTCTGTGCTGGTGTTCTTGGTTGGGCAAATTTACCTGACGATGCGCGTGCAAGAGTTTGGGCTTGGCAGCGCCATCGCCAGCGTTTTTGTGGGCGGCTTCGTATCAGGCATCGTCTTGAACATTTTAGGCTTATTCGGCGTAAGATAGCCTTACGCACTGTTATACCTTCAAAAAGGCAATTCCCATGAGCGATTCTCGATCTCTTTCGCAGCAGCGCTTTGGCGCACTCGCCAATAACTACGTGACCAGCCACGTTCACAGCGGTGGCTACTCGTTAGATCGCCTCATCGAATTGATGCAGCCCATTGCGGGCAAGCTGGCGTTGGATATTGCCACAGGCGGCGGGCATGTGGCGCTGGCATTAGCGCGGAATGGTGGGCGCACACTCGCCAGCGACATCACGGCTGCCATGCTGAAGGCGGCGCAAGCGCACCTCAGTGAGCAAGGTGTCGCTGCCAGCTATGCGCGCCTAGACGCGAGCCATTTACCATTTCGGGTGAACAGCCTGCACCTGATCACCGTCCGCCATGCGCCGCACCACTTTCCCGATGTACCGCGCTTCCTGAGCGAGTGCGCCCGTGTGCTGCTGCCTGAGGGCAGGCTTGGCATTGTGGATCAGATTGCGCCAGAGTCGCCTGCCGCTGCCGACTATGTGAACGCCTTTGAGCGCTTGCGCGATCCAAGCCACGGCTGGCAGTTCAGCCTGAGTGAATGGCAAGCGATGCTCTACGCGGCTGGTCTGCAAGTGACGCACAGCGAGATCGCCACCATCCGCTTTGACCTGCATTGGTGGGCGAACATGCAAAAGAACGACGCCGATACGGTGCTGCGTCTGCGTGTGCTGTTGCAGCAGGCGCCTGCCGCCGTCCGCGACTTTTTGAAGCCCGCCGCCTTTGAAGATGGCAGCGGCAACTTCAGCTTTGATCATCACTATGGCATTTTGGTCGCGCACAAACGCCGTTGAGCGCTATACTTGCCCAACAGAGGCGTGCCTACACAGCCGCCTGAACTAAGTTTTGCCACAAAGGATATACGTTTATGCGTTGGGAAGAACTTACAGGTGATCAGTTTGAGCAGGCAGTTGCAACTAGTCAGGGTGTGTGCCTTGTGCCGCTCTCTTGCATTGAGCGGCATGGGCATCATGCGCCACTCGGCACAGATATGTTTATTGCGCGTGCCGTTTGTGAGCGCGCCGCGCAGCGTGAGGCTGCGATCATCTTTCCCGATTTTATCTTCACCCAAATCCTAGAAGCGCGGCACTGCATTGGCACAATTGCCATTCAGCCTGAGCTGATCATTCAACTTTTAGAGAACATCTGCCGCGAGATTGCGCGCAACGGCATGAAGAAGATCGTCCTTGTCAACGCGCATGGCGGCAATCAATCACTGCTGCCGTTCTTTTTGCAAAGCCAATTGGCAAGCCAACGCGATTATGTGGTCTACCTAACCGCAGAGCCGAAATTTGCGACCGACCATGCCGGGCTGACCGAAACCAGCGCCTTGTTGGCAATCCGCCCTGATCTGATCAACATGGGGCAGGTGCCGAGCGATGGCGAAGGTGCGCCGCGCCAACGGCTTGCCCATCTCGCCGAGCAGGGTATTCTAACCGCGATTTGGTGGTACGCCGATCATCCAACGCACTATGCGGGCGAGGCACTCGGTGCAACGGCGGAAGATGGCGAGGCGATGCTTAATCAGGCGGCGGCAGGCTTGGCGGATGCCATCCGTGCCATCAAGGCAGATGCCAGTGCTAAAGCACTGCAAGATGCTTTTTACAGTGCCACACAGCACCAATAACCTAAAGGGCGCACGTTCTATCTGTTTTCAACACGCAAGTTTATTGCCAGCTCACGGATCAGTTGTTCGGGCGAAACATTGGAATGCAGATAGAGTAGATCGTAGAAGGTGGTGGCGATTTGTGAAAGTTGGCGTGGGTTAATGCGCCGTTCACGGAGCGCTGCTGCCAACACGGCTGCTAAGCGTGGCGCAGAAGAACTGTTTGGGTTTGCATAACGATAGGCTTGGGCGTGATACACCCCAAGCGTACTGACAAAATGAGTCACCTCAGCTTGGCTAAACCGTTCATCAAGGCGAAGAATCTGGGGAGGGTGCAGCCAAGCCTCAACTGGCATTTGCTGTTCGGACTCGGTAGTGGCAAACAAAAAGAATAGAGGCGCGGTGGCACTGAAGCGCAAAGGATAAGAGACCCTTTTATGATCAGCAATTTCGGCTGCACGGGCATTCAGGGTGGCTTCGCCTTGGGAAGCGCACAGCAACGCCTTGAAAAGCATATCAGCACGCTGTTTCTGCGTCTCTGTTTGGCGGCTATAGTAATCTACTTCGTCTATCAACAACGCTAAACCCTGATAGCCTACGGCTGCTGCCAAAGCGCTGATGCCGCTCAACAGATAGGTGTATTGGCGTGCTATAGCGCCCGTTGCGTATAGGCGCGGAGCTTTCCTGAGGAAGACATTGGCTTCCTTTGGCACAAACTGGCGCGAGAGCCATTGTGCAATCCCCAGTCGCCCCACAGGGTCTTCGCAGTTCAAGTAAGCGCGCACAGCGTAAGCAAACGGGCAGGCTGCACCCTTTGGCGACGCATCCAGCACACTCAGTGTTTCTGAGGGATGTTGGCGAGCGCGACGGAGCAGCGGTTGAATGCCCATCAAGGATGAGTCGGGATAGCGTAAGTTAGATACAGCCGCCTGATAGACTCTTAAGGCTTGCGCTGCCGTTATTTCCCGTGCATCTAGGCTGAGGCTTGCCACCAGAAAGCCTTTCCGCAAAGCAGTCTGTGCCGCTAACTGGGCGAAGTGTGTTTTGCCGCAGCCGTAATCAGCCAAGATGGCAAGCGCTGCACCGCCTTGGCTGCTTGTGCGTTCAAGGGCAGTCTGTAAGCGTTCACGTTCACTGCTTAACCCAATGGTTAAATCCTCAATGTGGTGGGTAGGCACAATCCCCAGACGCAGCGTTTCAGTGGCGCGCCGTGCGGCGATGTGATCATCAGGCAGGGCGATTGGCAGTGGCTCAAACTCGCTGCTGGCTAATAGATAGCGCCTGCCTGACTCAAACTGAACTTCCCACAGTTGCCCACCTTGTTGCACACGGACTAGCTGACCACGTCCGAATAGGCTGTGTGTTACGGTTCGCTGTGCTGCCATGGCATACCCCTGCCTATCTTGTTAGCTAACAATTGTTGCTAGTTACTGTGCGCTGCTTCCAAGAATTGCCTCTGCCTCGCTATCGCTCAAGGCACGTTCGCCTGTTTGCATTTGGTTATACCACTCACCAACAAGTGCCTTGATGAAGATTCGGCGGTGGCTAATACCACTCAGATTTCGCAAAGCTGCCATAGCAAGGCGGTGTGCATTTTCCGCTTGCAGATTAGCGTTTAGGTGGGTGTCGTAGGCTGTTTCAAAGATACCACGCAGGCGTTCGGCAATTTTGATTAAAAGGCTTTCTTCATCTAGATCAAGCCGATCAAGGCTAATTTGCGGGCTGAAGGGATTAGGCAGGGAGAAGTAGCGCCCCATTTGAACTTGAAGGCGTTGTTGCAAAGCAGGGTAGCTTGGCACAATATCGTAGATAAATTGGGGCAGCACAGCGTAGATAAACAAGGTGCCGGGTAGGTCTTCGCTGGTGCGGTCAATCACTTCGCGCAGGTTATCCGTAATAGCCGTCATTGCACGGCGCGTTAGGCTCATCAGGCGGTCAACTTCGTCAAAGAGCAAGCACAGACCGTTGAAGCCGAGCGCACGCACCGTTTGGCTAAGCGAGCGCAGCATTTGGAAGGCATTGGTACGCGTTATTTTCTGGGTAACGCCCAGTGTTTTCAATTCGCGCATATCAGCCGTGCTTAAATCATCACCATGCAGCCAACGGGCTAGCAGCTCTTGTTGAGCAGCATTGCCATACAATACTGCGGTAAGATAGTGTGCGATTGCATAGCGATAGCTGGTGTTGTCAATTGGTGTGTTATTGAAACTGCGCTGAAGTGCCTCCACTTCGGGCAGTCTAGCCGCTTCCATCGTGCCTAAGGCACCGCCTAATGGCTCGACGATATTTTGCAACAGGTGGTCTAGGAAAGGCGCCAACCCTTTTGTCATTTCATCATTGTCAGCATCAGGATCATGCCACATCAGGGCTTTAGCAACCGCACTATAGACCTTTTTTTGATCATCATAAGGGCATTCCTGTGGGCTTAGATCAACCTTGCTAACCGCAAAACGCCGCGCCCAAGCGCGCTCACGCACACAATACAGAAAATGCGACTTTCCGCTGCCATAGTCGCCAACCACCAACTTGAAAACAGCACCACCTTCGGGCAGATACGAAGCCAGATAGTGCTTATCAAGCGCTTCCAAAAGCGACTCGGTGCCAACGTTATAGTAACTTACACCACGTGAGAATGGCGTGCCAGACTGCCCCAGATTTTGAATGATTCGTTCGGCAATTTGCTTGGAGGGTGGCAACATCTTAGTCTTCCTTCGTAAAGGTCAATGCGCTCATATAGCTGCCGCTGTCAGCCGTTTCGCCACTTACAATCCAGATAACGCGCTCTGGTGAACCTGTCTGGGCTTGAACGGCAACCCGTAAAGATGGTCTGAAGCCTTTATGGCTAAGGCGCTGCTGATTAATGAATAAATCAACATCATAGGCAAATTGCGCTCGGCTATAGTCTTTGAAAAGGCTTTTTTTGGGTTCGCGGCGCAAAAATGCCGCCGTTTGGCGCTGGAGTGCTAATTCAACATAACAGGCAACCAGATTAGCGTCGGTTGCTTTGCTATTCTGCCGAAAGAGTACGGTGCGCCATGCCTCATAAAGCTGCTCTAACCATTTTGCGCCATCACTTTCCCGCTCTACAATGGCTTTATGGGCAGACTGATAGGCTTTTAAGAGTGCTTCAGCGCTAAGCCCGATGCGCTCAGCAATCACCTCTTTACCGTAAGACAGACGGGCATTTCGTTTGGTGAAATCTAGGTCAATTCGAAATCTGCCAATCTGTACACTGGGCGGTCTACCCTCTATTGAAAGACCTGCGTTGGCAAACGTATCGCGCAACACGCCGCCAAAAGAAAAACTCAGACGTTCGGTTGCTTCCTGTAAAACATGCCCATATTGCTCAAGTAATTCAGGTAATTCGATAATGGGGAGTTTGATCGCACTGAGCGCCTCATATGCTTTGGCAAGGCGCACAACGTCCAGTGGTTCGGCAGATAATGCATCCAGTGCGCTCTTGAAAGATTTGATGGCATGATCGAGTGCATTGCTCTCATTTTTCAAATGATTTCGTTGCGTATCGCTGAGCAGCCAAACCACGGATGGCAAAGCCGGCGAGGGTTCAAGTGCGCTAAAAGTGGCAGGCGTTTGCTCAGGATAGAGCGCTAAATATTGCGTTAAGGCTTCTTGAAACTTACCACGCGCACTATGTAGGTTATTCTGAGCAGTGCGCTCTGCTTTAGCAGCCTCATTTAAGGCGACAACACGTTTGCGGCGTTGGCTATATACTTCACGGAGGTTTTCTAAAGCATTGACAAGGTCATATTGAGTCATTTTGAATAATTCCCACAAGATAGCTAAGCGCCTCTTAATTGTATATGACAATTTCTGTAAGTGGGAGCTGTTTCAAAATTGGAGTAGCTTATGGAGCGTAGACATGCTCCATAGATGGTGTTTCCCTAATTGCACCATGCCCTGCCAAAAGGCGGGCTATAGCGAAGGCGTGCTGACCTATGTTAGACTTGCTCTATTCAGGTTTTTAGCGGAGGCTGCCTTGAGGCACTTGAAGTTTTTACCCGTATTCCTGGCAGTGATCACTTTCACTGTGGTTGGGCTTGGCACGGCGCGCGCTGAGGGCGGTACGTCGGCGTGCAGCCGCATCACGCTTGCCGCACCACACTCTGAGGCGTGCAACGCTGAAATCGCCGCCTTCCCCGCACCCGATCTAGAGCGCCCCGTCACATTCGACTCTAAGCTGGATGGCGTTTCGACGCCGCGCAGCGTGCTGCTGCCCGAAAATGGCACGCCTTACCCGATTGGCTGGCTGCTGAAGGCATGGTACTACAGCGATGCGCCCGGCGTTGAACCACCTGCTTACACCACTGATCGGATTGTGGAGAAGGCGGCACTGGTCTACCTATATGCCACAGTCAATGTGAACGGCAGAGATTGGCACATGATCGCGCCCGACCGCTGGATCGAAGGTGAGCATATTGCCGCGCTCCGCTTCCCCGAAAAGCCCGAAAACGTCAGCGGGCAGTGGATCGCGCTTGACTTAACTGAGCAAACCCTGATCGCTTACGAGGATTCACAGCCGATCTTTGCGACGCTCATCTCAGCGGCGTGGGAAGGCTACGGCGTGACGCAAGAAGGCTTGTTCAACATCTACGCACGCGCCAAGCACACCACCTTTCGCGGTCCGCCGTGGAAGCTGGACAATCCCGATTATGTCTATAAGTTCGTGCCGCATGTGCAGTTCTTTGATGGCAACATCGCGCTGCACGGCGCCTACTGGCACGATTGGTTCGGCTTCCCGCGCTCGCACGGTTGTGTCAATATTCCAGTAGGTGATGCGCGCTGGCTGTGGGAGTGGGTCGCGCAATCGGCGGATAAATGGGGCGGTGATACGGGCTACTGGCTGCCCAAGCCTGAGGCAGCGCCGTTCGTCTACGTCTATTCCAGCCCACGCACGGGCGATACACGCCTGCGCTAAGCCCACGCCATGCTGACTTTGCCGCTGCGTAATCGCGTTGCCCTAGTCAGCGGAGTCAGCCGCCGCAAGGGGATCGGTTTTGCCATTGCTAGGCGCTTGGCAGCTTTGGGTGCGTCGCTCTTTGTGCAAGGGTGGCGCACTTTTGATGCCTCGCAAGCGTGGGGCGCTGATCCTGAAGGCATGGCGGCACTGCTGGCAGAGTTGCGCCAAAGTGGGCAGACTAT
This sequence comes from Anaerolineae bacterium, assembly GCA_034436355.1. GTDB lineage: Bacteria > Chloroflexota > Anaerolineae > Aggregatilineales > UBA2796 > CP2-2F. The sequence goes on along the minus strand of DAOTVQ010000009.1, from coordinate 26,390 downwards.
TGAGGCACTTGAGGCAGACCTGAGCGATCCTGATGCGCCGCACGCCGTTGTTGCGGCAGCACAGCGCGCCTTTGGGCATATAGATATTCTGGTGGCAAACCACGCCTACAGCACGCTTGGCAGCCTAGAAGCGCTGACCGCTGAGCAAATTGATCTACATATGGCGGTGAATGTGCGCGGCACGCTGCTGCTGACCAAACACTTTGCCGCACAGCATGATGGGCGCAGCGGCGGACGCTTAATCATGTTGACCTCAGGGCAGCATTTGAATCCTATGCCGAGCGAACTTGCCTATATCGCTTCTAAGGGCGCGCTGCATCAGCTTACGCTCAGTTTGTCCGCGCACCTTATTCGGCGCGGAATTACCGTTAACACGGTTAATCCGGGTGCAACAGATACGGGCTATGCTGATCCTGAAAGCTACGCGGTTGTGCAGCGGGCAAATCCGCAAGGGCGCTGGGGAATGCCTGAAGATGCAGCGCGCCTGATCGGGTGGCTCTGCACCGATGAGGCAGCTTGGATCACAGGGCAGATCATCAATTCAACCGGCGGCGGTTGGTGAGCTAGGGTAGAGCGCGTGCATTGATCTCGCCCGACGACTCGATGATCGCCCGTGCCACCAATTCCGCCAATTGGCGCGATCCTTGCGGCGTCAGGTGGACGGCGCTATCCGTGAACTGGCTGGCAGGGATGGCATTCCAAAAATCGCGGTATGCCCACACCGCGCCCGCACTTGCCTCACGCAGGCGCGCTCGCGCCTCGTCCAGCGCCCAACGCGGATAGAAGAAGTTGTAGCGCTGATCGCTATTCTCGCCTATGCTGATAAAAACAGGCTCGTTGATGATCAATAGCGGTATGTTTGCCGCCGTTGCAAGCTGCGCGCCTGCTGCCAGCACATCGAGGGCAAGTTGATCAGCGCTGAGTGTTGATGGTGGGTTGCCGCGCCATGTTTGCGGCAGATCGGCGGGAAAATCTTCCATGCGCGGCTCGTAAAAGCGCGGATATTGCTGATCCACAGTGCTGATCTGCCATTGGATGCCGTATGCCTGCAAGCGCAGCCAATCGGCAAGTTGCCGCCGCCTGCCGATGATGGTGCGCCCGAAAAAGTCAGGCTCAATGAAGCGCGAATCGTCAACGCGCAGGCTGCTCAGGGCATGGCGCGTGATCAGGGCGCGAACGCGCTCAGGATTTTCGCGCACAAGCTGAGTCGCCATTTGCACATCCAACGCCAGCGACTCAGGCGTGATCAGCCATACAATCAGATCAGGCTTATAGCGCATGGCGTAATCCAGCAGCAGCAGGTCTTTGGCGGCAGACTGCACCGGATAGCCGATGTTGAAGGCGCGCAAACGCCGTCCGTCAGGCATTTGCACGCGCAAACCGTTCAGGTAGCCGCTGAGTGTTTCGTGCGGCGCCAGCAGCACGCCCCACACCGCTGAATCGCCCACTACCAGCACACGAAACTCGTCAGGTGTTTTGGGCGTGCCGTGAATTTCGTGGGCGGCAAAGAGCGCCTCTAGGTTTTGCAGGCTCAGGTTGTAGGATTGAGCGGGATTTTCGCCATAGGGCAAGCGCGCCCGCCCACGCACCACGCCGTTATACAGGCTAACTTGCCCGATCAGCGGCAGCGGATCGAGCAGGGCAAAGATCAGGTTGGCAAGCCCGAACAGCAAGCCGCCCTTCAGCAGAATTCGCAGCGCGCTGCGCCATGTCGCCGTTGCTGTTGCCGCTTTCAGCCAGCCCCACATAGGCATTACTCCCCGCCGCCAATCCAACCGAGCAAGCGCACCTGTCCGCCCAAGCGGCTGGTTAGGTTGCGCGATCCGACGCCGCTGGCATTCGCCACATAGACATCTAGGCGCCCATCACCCGTGACGTTGCCACCCAGCACACCTTCGTAAGCGATGAAACGCCCATCGGCTGACCAAGTCGGATTACAGACGCCCGGATTAGGACGCTCAGCGCGTGTGATGAAGCTGAAACTGGCGTTGGTGACCAGCATCCCAAACGGACACTGCCCATTGCTGCCGCCCAGCACCACCCGATCCCCATTAGGCGACCATGCCGCACTGAAGGCAAAGCGCGGGAAGCTCAGGCGATCATCCAACCGCGTTAGCTCTGCGCCGCTGGCATCGCGCACGATGATCGCATTATCGGTTCCGACCGCTTGATAGATGACCCGTGCGCCATCTGGTGACCATGCCTCGCGCAGCACGCGATCTTCCCCACTTAAGGGCGAGATTGCCTGTGGCACACCACCATTGATGTTTACACTGTAGAGCGTATTGCCGCTGAGTGGATCACCGCGCTGCCCTGCCACAAAGCCGATCTGTGTGGCGCTGATCCACTTTGGCGGCGCAATCACCCATTGTTCAGCGATCAAACGCACCTCACCGCTTGCCCGTTCCCAAATGTAAAGCTGACCGCCATCAGGCGCTGGTGTTTCGGGCGTGTAGCAAGAATTGGGTGCATTCGGCTCCCATGTCGGGCAAATCGCCCGATCTGAAACGAAGGCAAGGTAGCTGCCATCCGGCGACCACTGCGGGAAAAAGTCGTAGCCGCCGCTTTGCGAGATGTTGGTGAAATTGGTGGCATCGCCGCCGACGCTGAAAATATCCACGTCGTAGGGCGTGGTGAGGGCGATGGTGAACTGCGTCCCATCGGGCGACCAGACAGGCTCGGTCAGCACACCACGTGGACTTAGGCTGTTAATGGCAAACAAACGCACACTGATGCCAAGCCGCACATCCAGCATATGCAAGCCGCTGCCTTCCAAAAAGTAGGCGATGTAGCTGCCATTGGGCGACCAATAAATGCGTGTGCCGGTCGAGGCAGGCAGTTCGATGACGGGCAGGCTTTGGCGTCCATCCGGTGAGGCAAGGTAGAGCGTTTGGGTGTTGCTGACGGCAACGGGCGTGCCGGGCTGCACGGTGACGGTTGGCGCAGCACTGTTGATGAAAGCAATCCAACCTTGATCAAGGTTGGCGATCACCTGTGGGTCAATCTCAAAGCGCGTGAAGCTGTCCGCCGCGATTCGCACCGGCGGCGCGGGCGGCACCGTTGGGAAAGGCGTCAGGGTGAGCGTGGGCGTCAGGCTTGGCGTAAAAGTTAGGCTCGGCGTGAGCGTAATCGTTGGCGTGGGCGTGATGCTCGGCGTCAGGGTACGGGTTGCGGTCAGGGGTGGTGTGAGCGTGGGCGTGATGCTTGGCGTCGTGGTAGCGGTTGGTGTGTTGGTGGGCGTCTCAGTCGGGGTGGCGGTTGGCTGCGGCGTATTGTTCAGCCCAAGCAGGTTGCAGCCACTCAGCACAAGGAGCAGTGCGGCGCTTAAGAGCAAGCGGCGCGCCGAAAGTTGACAAAAAAGGTGCGTGATCATGAGTAGTTACTCGCGCAATTCTGACAAGGGCGGCGGTATAGGTTGCCGCCCTTGCCTACGGTTTAGCGCGTTTCATTATACCCGACGGCAGGCGCAGAAGTGATAGATGGTAGGTCAGGCGTAGGTTTGGCAGGTGCGCGGCGCGTGCTGCTTGGCTTCTTGGCAGCGGGCTTTTTGGTGCGCGGTGTGCGCGGTTTGTCCGATTTGGGTGCAGCCTCAGCAGGCAAAAGCGCCAACTCTAAGACCTGATCCATGAGGGTTACATAATGAATGGTGACTTCTGCCTGCACCTTCTTTGGCACTTCCGTCACGTCTTTGCGGTTGCGCTCAGGCAAAATCACGGTGCGGATGCCGGCGCGATAGGCAGCCAGCACCTTCTCTTTGATGCCGCCAACAGGCAGCACGCGCCCGCGCAGCGTGATCTCGCCCGTCATGGCAAGTCTGCTCCGCACCTTGCGCCCGCTAAAGGCAGAGATCAGCGCCGTTGCCATTGTAATGCCAGCAGAAGGTCCGTCTTTTGGCACAGCAGTTTCGGGCAAGTGGATGTGGATATCCGTCTTCTCAAAGATATCTTCCTTCACGCCCAGCGATTTGGCACGATTGCGCGTATAGCTGAGCGCCGCCTGCACTGATTCTTCCATCACATCGCCGATCTGCCCTGTCAGCGTCAGGTTGCCCTTACCCGGCATCAGGGTGACTTCAACGGTCATAATGTCGCCGCCGTTTTCTGTCCATGCGACGCCCGTTGCCAAGCCGATCTGGTCTTCTTCCTCCAGCTTATCATCGGTGAAAGATGGCGGACCGAGATACTCCACTAAACTTTCGACCGTAATGCGCTTCTTGAAAGTCTGTTTGCTTGCCACACGGCGCGCAATCTTGCGGCAGATGTTGGCGATTTCGCGGTCAAGGTTACGCACGCCTGCCTCATAGGTATATTCGCGGATGATGGCTTGCAGCGCAGCCTCGTCAAAGCGCAGCCCTTTGCGATCCAAGCCGTGCTGCTCCAATTGGCGCGGAATGAGGAAGCGCTGTGCGATTGCCAGCTTTTCTTGATCGGTATAGCCGCTAAACTCGATCACCTCAAGGCGATCCAGCAGTGCTGAAGGCAGCGGATGCAGCGAGTTCGCCGTTGTGATGAACAGCACCTTAGATAGATCATACGGCACGTCAAGGTAGTGATCGCTGAAGGCGTGGTTCTGCTCAGGGTCTAGCACTTCCAGCAGCGCTGCCGACGGATCACCGCGAAAATCTTGCCCCAGCTTGTCAATCTCATCCAACATAAAGACGGGATTGACCGTACCAGCCCGCCGCATGGTTTGCAGAATGCGCCCCGGCAGCGCGCCGATGTAAGTGCGCCGATGCCCGCGGATTTCTGCCTCATCGCGCACACCGCCTAAGCTCACCCGCACAAACTCGCGCCCAAGCGCCTTCGCAATGCTGCGTCCGAGCGAAGTCTTGCCGGTGCCGGGCGGTCCCACAAAGCAGATGATCGGACTTTTCATCTTATCAGGCGCCAGTTTACGCACCGCAATATGCTCTAGGATGCGATCCTTCGCCTTTGGCAGCCCGAAATGATCTTCTTCCAGCACCAGCGTGGCGTGATCGAGATCAAGGTTATCCTGCGTGGCTTGCGCCCAAGGCAGGTCGAGCAGCCAATCAATGTAGGTGCGTATGATGCCAACTTCGGGCGCCATCGGCGGCATGGCAGCCAACCGATCTAGCTCCTTGTTTGCCTTTACAAAGACCTCTTCAGGCATTTCGGCAAGGGCGATGCGCTCACGCAGTTCTTCCAATTCCTGTTGGAAGGGATCGCCTTCGCCCAGTTCGCTTTGGATGACGCGCATTTGTTCACGTAGGTACGCTTCACGCTGCCCGCGATCCACTTCCTGCTGCACTTGTGCGTTGATGTGTTCTTCGATCTCCAGCACATCCAACTCGCGCCCTAGCAACATGCTAACACGGTGCAGGCGCTCAATCGGATCGCTGTTTTCCAGCATAGCTTGGCGTTCTTCAAGCGTCAGATCGAGTGCCGAGACCACCAAATCTGCCAGCCAGCCGGGCTCTTCGATATTCATGGCATAGATGTACGCCTCATCCGGCAGGTTGCGGTTAAGCTGCACACACTTCTCAAAGAGCGTCAGCACGGCGCGCATCAGTGCCTCCGTCTCGCGGGTGCGCTGAATAGATTCGATGATCGGGCGCGCCTTCACGCGGAAGTACGGTTCACTCTGGATATATTCCACGATCTGCACACGGCGGCGCCCTTGCGCCAAGACGCTGGTGGTGCCGTCAGGCATCCGCAGCAGGCGCCCAAGCGCCATTTCCGTGCCATACTCAAACAAATCCTCAGGGCGTGGATCCGGTTGGTTGGGATCACGCTGTCCAACGCCGATAATGGTCTGCGCCTTGCTTTGCGCGGCTGAGATGGCTGCCAAAGAGCGATCTCGCCCAACAAAGAGTGGGGAAACCATGTTTGGGTAGAGGATCAAGTCGCGCAAGGGTATCAGCGCCGCTTCAATCAAGCCGTCGGCGTTAGCCTCTGCATCTTGCACGTGGTAAAAGTCGTTCATACCAGGTCGTTGCATCGGAATCAATGGATTACACCTCAATAATCCTGCTCAGGGCAGGCGGTTTTGGAGCAGTTGCACAGTTTGTTCATCAAGATAGGCAGCCCGTGACGGCGGCAAGCCAAGCACGCTGCGAAATTCGCCCACTACCGAGAGCGATCCTGTCGCGCAGATCACGTCGGTTGGCGCGGCAAGCGATTCGGCATACGCCAACGCCTCGCTTGCCGAAGGGCAGATGTGCAGCGCGCCTGTATAGCCAACTTGGCGTGCCAGCGCTGCCAATTGATCAGTGTTGAGGGCGCGTGGGCTGATCGGCTGCATCAGAATTAGATGGTCGGTGCGTGGTAGCAAAGCGCGAAACATGCCCGTCACATCCTTATCGGCAAAGGCGCCAAAAATCAGCAGCAGGCGGCGTTCGGGCGCGTTCAGAAAGGCGCTTTGCAGCGAGTCGCGCAGGCGTTCGGCACTGGCAGCGTTATGGGCAGCATCCAGCAGCAGGTAGGGCGCACGGCGCACCACCTCTAAGCGCCCTGCCCAATTCACCTGCGCCAAGCCCGCCCGCAAGGCACGCTCATCAAGCGGCAGTCCCGCCCGCCGTGCCTGATCGAGTGTGGCAAGTGCCACCGCGCCATTCAGCGCCTGATGCGCGCCAATTAAAGGTGTCCAATACTCGCCGCGCAGTGCGCCGTCAGTCAGGCTGAAGTGCTGCCCAAATTCATCGCCCGCGCCAACCACAAATGGCACATCTCGCCCCACGACGGTCAGCGGCGTGCCGCGCTCCGCGGCGATGCGCTCCAGCACGGCAAGCGCCTCTGGTGGCTGCGGCGCGCTAATCGCAGGCACGCCGCTTTTGAAAATGCCCGCCTTCTCAGCGGCGATCTCGGCAAGCGTGCTGCCCAACAAGTTCATATGATCGTAGCTCAGGCTGGTGATGGTGCTGACGAGTGGTGCGCGCAAAATATTGGTAGCGTCCAGCCGTCCGCCCAAGCCAACCTCAATCACCGCCACATCCACGGCGTGTTCGGCAAACGCCATGAAGGCAAGCGCTGTCACCACCTCAAACCACGTTAAGCCTTCCATCTGCGCCACAACAGGCTGGGCACGCTCAACAAGGCTCGCCAACAGATCAGGCGCGATGAGTGTGTCATTCAGGCGAATGCGCTCGCGGAAGTCTTGCAGGTGCGGCGAAGAATATAAGCCAACGCGCAAGCCCGACGCATTCAGGGCGCTGGCACACATGGCGCTGACCGACCCTTTGCCTTTGGTGCCGGTCAGATGTAGGCATGGGTAGCGCTCTTGCGGGTTGCCCAAGGCTGCCAGCAGCGCCCGCGGACGCTCAAGGCTGACCACATCCGGCGCATAGCGCTCCGGGCGCTGCACTTCATAGTTAATCAGGCTGTAAAGGTAATCGAGGGCGTCCGCATAGCTAAGCGTCATGGGTGTTGTGCAACCTTTGAGAGAGTTTTTGGCGGCACACCGCCAAGTGCTTCAAGCATATCTCGTGATCTTAGCGCTTTTGGCGCTAATCTACAAGATGGAGTCGCATCAGAAATTCGCCTAGCCGCCCACTCTCCCTTTACGTTATACTACGCGCCTAGCACCCTTACCCAGCGAGTGAGTAAGCCATGTCCCAAGCTGCGCCTATCCCCAAACATTCCACTGCCTGTGGGCAGCACCGCTCAGCCGTGCTGGATCAGGCAGCCGCATGAGCCTGCTCCTCATCGCAGCGATGGCGCTCTGCGCGTTGGGTGCGTCGTTTGTGGCGGCGTGGCGCATCCGCTTGCTGTTGCTTGCCAGCGCGCTGTTTCTCGTCCTGCTCCAATGGGAAAGCACGCCATCGCTTGCCGCTTTGTGGCTGCCGCTTGCCGCCGCCGCACTGACCGTTGGTGTGTGGCTGCTCACGTGGCACGATTCACCACCGCGCCGCCGCATGGCACTGCTGGCGATCTGTGGCGTGATCGGCATTTTTGCCGCACTGAAAGTGCCAACCCTGACCGCCGTAAGCGGCACTGCTTTGAACATTGGGCAAACCTTTGCGTGGATCGGTTTTTCTTACCTTGCCTTTCGGCTGCTGCATGTGCTGATTGACTTTCGCAGCGGACGCCTAAAGCCGCTGCCACTGGGCGAGTTTGCCCTCTACGCGCTCTTTTTCCCGTCACTGGCTGCCGGTCCGATAGCGCGGGTAGAGCAATTCTCTAAAGCGCTTGCCGCACCACTTGAGTCGGCGCGCTTTATGAACGGCACGCTGCGCCTGATGCGCGGCTTGTTCAAAAAATTCGTGCTGGCAGATTCGCTGGCGTTGGTGGCGCTTTCGCCGCAGTTGGCAGCCGATGCACAGACGGGTACGCTAGGCGGCGCCTTAGCGCTCTGGCTGATGGTGTATGCCTATGCCTTTCGCCTGTTCTGGGATTTTAGTGGCTACACAGATATTGCGATTGGCATTGGCATTTGGGCAGGCATTAAGCTGCCCGAAAACTTCGAGGCGCCTTACCTCAAGCGCAACCTTCAGGCTTTTTGGAACAGTTGGCACATGACGCTCTCAGCATGGTTTCGCGCTTATTTTTTCATGCCCGCCAGCCGCGAATTGCTGCGGACGCCACTCAAGGTGTGGCGCGAAGGCGTCGTGTTGAGCGCGCAGCTTGGCACCATGATCCTGATCGGCTTGTGGCACGGTGCAGCGCTCAACTTTGTGATGTGGGGCGCTTGGCATGGCGTTGGCTTGTGGCTGTTCAGGCAGTGGGCGGGACGGGCGCAAGGCTGGGATGCCTTCGTGAAGGCGCGTCCGCCGTTGGCAATCGTCATCAGCCTGTTGAGCATCCTCACGACTTTTCACTATGTGGCGCTTGGTTGGGTCTTTTTTGCCCTGCCCGAACTTGATCTAATCGGCAAGGTGTTGGCAGGGTTGGTTGGTAGGTGAAGATGGGAGGATACCGATGAGCGATCCTGAACGCTTACGCCGTTGGCGGCTGGTGCTTGGCGCAGATGCTGCTAATGAATGCATAACGCTTAGCGCACGAGCCGACCGCGAGATAGATGCCGCCCTAGAAGCGCTCTATGGCAGGCGCAACGATGCTGGCAGCAGCAGCGGTACACGGCAGGGCAACTTAGGCGTCTCTGCGCCAAATGTGGCGCGTTGGCTGGGCGATATTCGCCGCTATTTTCCGTCTTCAGTGGTGCGCGTGCTGCAAAAAGACGCCATCGAACGCTTGAAGCTGACCCAAATGCTGCTGGAGCCAGAACTGCTGGAGGCAATTGTGCCAGATGTGCATTTGGCAACGACGCTGATCAGCCTGAAAGACGCCATGCCCACCGAGACTCGTGCTACGGCACGCACGGTCGTGGCGCAAGTGGTGCGCGAACTTCAACAACGGCTTACCCACGCGCTGCACCAAGCCATCACGGGCAGCCTGAACCGCGCTTCGCGCACGCGCCGCCCACGCCTTGCCGAAATGGATTGGACGCGCACCATCCGCGCTAACTTGCGCCACTATCAGCCCGACTATCGCACCATTGTGCCAGAGACGCGCATTGGCTATGGCAAACATCGGCGGGCGCTGCACGATGTGATCCTGTGCGTGGATCAGAGCGGCTCAATGGCATCTAGCGTGGTCTATGCGGGCGTTTTTGGCGCGGTGATGGCGTCTTTACCGTCGCTCAGCACGCGCTTCGTCGCCTTTGATACGTCAGTGGTAGACTTGACCGAATCACTCGCCGATCCGATTGACCTGCTCTTTGGTGTGCAGCTTGGCGGCGGCACGGATATTCACCGTGCGCTGCGCTATTGCCAACGCCTGATTCAGCGCCCTACCCAAACGATCTTGATCTTGATCAGCGATCTCTACGAGGGCGGCAACCTCGCAGACATGATACATTGTGCAGCGGAACTGGTTGAACTTGGTGTGCAGATGGTGGCGCTCTTAGCGCTCAGCGATGATGGCACGCCGTCCTACAACAGCGCCATAGCGTCACAATTGGCGGGCTTGGGCGTGCCGAGTTTCGCCTGCACGCCCGATCAATTCCCCGCCCTGATGGCAGCCGCGCTCAGCCGCCGTGATTTGGGCGAGTGGGCAGCCGCTGAGGGCATTGTGACTTCCCGTGCCAGTGGCTGATCAGCCTTAGCGCGGCGTAAGATCATAGAGTGTGTAGATCGTGCCGTCACGCGGCTTTTGAAAGCGCAGCACAACTTCACCCTCCAATTGTTCGGGCAGGTAGGGAATATCTTCCAACACGGCAAAGCTGCCTGCTTGCCGCAACGCACGGACTTCTTCTGCCACTGCTTCTCGGTTGGCGCCGCTGTGCTGCAAGCGTGGGCAGATCACGATCAGGCTGCCGCGTGCGCGCATTCGCAAGCCCTCACAGTTGGCAATCACGCCCACCACACGCTGCGCGCCGCGCTCATGGAGTGCGGATAGCACCGCCTCAAGGCGAAAGCCGCTGGCATCCGAGCTGACGTATTCACGGTATTCGGCATCAGGCAGAGTCGGCGGTGCCTCACCTGCCAAGAGCGCCGCCCGAAACGGCATGAAAAAGAGTGCTGCCCATGCCGCGATCAGCAGCGCGCCGCCCGCCGTACCGCGCCATGCCGTCCGCCGCAGCACATCCGCCAGCCCTAGCGCTGCACCCAACAGCAGCAGCGCGAACGCCGCACCGAAAAAGCGCCCATACTGCGTCTGATTCAGCCACAGCACGCCCAAAATGCCCACACTGCACAGCGGCACAAAAAACTGACGCCGCACTACCAGCAAGCAGAGCGCTGCCACCAGCAAAGCACTGAACGGCAAACCGAAAAAGCCGCTTAGCAGCGCGCCCGTCTGTGGGATGTTTTCGGCAAGGCGCGTTAGGCTGAAGCCGCCCGTGTTATGCGCCGTGATCGGTCCGAACCAGTTATAACCGCGCCATGCCTGTAGTGCGGCAAAAGCAGCCGTCAGCAGGATAGGACTGCCCAACGCAGTTGCCAGCCAACGCAGCCGCACACCCAGTGCATAGCCCTTATTCAGCGTGAGGAAGGCAGCCAGCGGCACGCCGAAGAATGGCAGCACCGTCAGCTTGAAGCCGACCGCCGCAAAGAGCGCAATGCCGCACAACAGGGCATCGCTGAGGGCTGCCCGCTTGCTCAGGCGCGCTGCAAAATAGACGCCGCAGAGTGCCGCCGCTGCCGCCAATGGATCAGCCAACGCTAGGCGCTCGTAGAAAAAGTGGTATGGGCTGAACAAGCCGATCAGAGCGGCGAATAAGGCAGCCTGCCTGCCGCCGAGTAGTCGCGCTGCACCAATGAACGCCGCGAAACCAATGCAGGTGACCAACACGGAAACAGCGCGGATCAGCCACAGCACATCGGGCGCACTTGGCGCTTGAAAAAGTGCCAGCAGCCAAATGGTGAAGGTGCGCGCTTCTGTGGCAAAGGGCGTTAGGCGTCCCGCTAGGATTTCGCGGGCAACTTCCACTGAAAAGCCTTCATCAATAAAGGGTGGAAAGGCGCTGAGCGCAGTTAGGCGCAGCGCAGCAAAGAACAGCAGCGCGCCAACACTCAAAACCAGAAGGTGCCGTCGGCTCATGGAAAGCTCTGTTTTGTCCACTGAAGCGGATCAACCTGCACGCCCTGCACAAAGAGTTCCCAGTGCAAGTGTGGTCCCGTCGAGCGCCCACTGCTGCCAACCGTGCCGATCACATCGCCCACCTGCACCAGCGATCCCGCCCGCACGTTGAGCGTCTCCAAGTGCCAGTAGCCCGTGAAAATGCCCCAGCCGTGATCAATGATCAGGGCGTTGCCGCGCACGTTGAGCGTCTCGGAAAGCACCACCACACCCGCCGCTGGCGCAAAAACTGCTGCGCCGGGCATCGCAGCGAAATCGGTGCCGGCGTGTATGTTGGTCAGTGCGCCGCCGTTATAGGTGCGCCGTGTGCCGAAGTGTGAGGTGACCGGCGCCGCGCACGGCAAGCCCATCAAGCCGCCAAAGTAGCGCTGCGGCGTAAGGCTGCTGACCACTTGAGCAACGCGCAGTGCCTCAGGCTCAGTGATTGACGGATTGAGCAGGTCAAGCTGGTTGGCAGAGAGCGTGATCGACTCGTCCCGATAGCCGCCATCTGCCACCAAGACGCGCCGTTCAAACAGGTGCTGCTCACCTGCCTCGCCAGTGGCAACCACGCGCAGGGTATAGAGATTGGGCTGTGCAAGTGCATCCACGCCGAACAAGACTGTGTGCGTCACCCGCGAGTCGTCGCTGAAGACGGTGAGCGCCTTGCCCATAAAAGTGCCGTCGAGGCGCGTTGGCGTCAGGGTGACGATCCGCAGGGCGAGGGTGCGCCCTTGCTCTGCGGCGTTCATCTCAAAACGGGCGAAAGGATAGGGCAGATCGGTGAGTGGGACGCCATTTTCATCAGCGGGAATGACCAAACGCTGCCCAACATAGAGCGAATCAGGGCGGCGCAGGCGGTTCGCCAGCAGGATCAGGTCGGCGGAAATGCTGTAGCGCGCCGCCACGTGGTAGAGCGTCTCGCCCGCTGCAACGCGGTGAATCCAGCCCGTCTTGATGCCTTCGGCGCTCTCAGAGCCTTCTTGCAGGGCGAGTTTTTGCCCGATGTACATTAGGCGCGGGTTGGTAATGCGGTTGCGCTGCGCGATGGCGGCTTCCGTCGTGCCGAATTCGGCAGCCAGCTTAAAGAGTGTATCGCCGGGGCGTAGGGCATAGCTGGTCGGAATACCAACAGCCTGATCCGATGTGTTGGGCGGGCTTGGTACCAGCAGACGCTGCCCAACGGCGAGGGCGGCAGGGTTGCTGATGCCGTTGGTCTGCACCAAGTCTTCAACGGTGGTGCCGTAGCGCTGCGCGATGCGGAACAGCGTCTCGCCGCGCTGCACGACGTGAATAGTCATGCCGTTGGGTGGTTTTTCGCCGCCATCTTGGGCGTGGGCAAGCGGTGCGCCGCCCAGTGAAGCACATAACACGAACAGGCTGAACAAGCGCAAGACTTGAATACGCATAGCTGATCCACAAGACCGAATTTCCGCCGATTATACGCCGTGCGGCGGCAAAGGGCTAGGGACTGCCTAAGGCTGCGCGTATCATCCGCTCGGCATAGGCGCAGTTGGCAGCTGCCGTCAGGTGAAAATCTGTATCGGTGAACTGATCAGGTGGTGCAGCGTCCCACAGATCAAAGTAGCGCCAGCCTTCCCGCTGTGCGACTGCTTCAAAAGCAGTGCGGTAGCCATCGTATGCCCAACGCGGATAGTAAGTGTTGTAGCGCAGCGGGTGCGTCTCATTCCGATAGATCGGCTCGTTGACCAGTACGCTTGGCACGCCGCGCCCTGCTGCCAGTTCAACGCCCGCCTTCAGCACGTCGAAGTTCAAATCCTCAGGCGTAATATTGCCCGCTTGCCGCAAGCGCAGCACATTCACCGAAAGCACATTGTCGTCTGGCAGCAGGTTGGTGGGATGCGGCGCCACAAAGCGCGCCAAAATGTGATCGAGGCGCGTGCTTGCCCATGCAGGCGCGTAAAGCTGATGGCGCAGCCAATCGGCGGCGGCGCGGCGCTGACCAAAGAAGGTGCGCTCTGACCAGTGGCGCGGCGGCAGCGGATATTGATCGAGCTTGAAGGCGTACTCAGCCTGTAGTGCCGAAACTTCCTCGCGGTGCGCCAAGATCAATGGGAAGTCAAGCTGATCGGAAGGGTAGAGCGAGGCGAGCGAGGTTGACCACACGATCAGATCGGGCGCATGATCAAGCACACGCCGCAAGATGAGCAAATCTTTGATAACGGTCAGCGTTGGGTAGCCTAAATTATAGGCGCGCACGCGCCGTCCATCGCTCGTGCGAAGGTCAAGGGCGTTGATGCAGGCTGCCTGCGTCTGATCGGCGCGCAGCAGATAGCCCCACACCGCTGAATCGCCGAGCAGGGCAACGCGAAACTCATCAGCAGCTTTGGGCTGTGCGATATGGTGCGCGGCAAAGAGCTGATCGAGGCTATCTACGGTGAGCGCGTAGGATTCGGCGGGAAACTCGGCAAAGGGAAAGCGCTCACGCGGCGGAAAGAGCGTGCCATAGACGCTCAGCCGATTGAGGGCATTCAGCGGTTGGGCAGCGTACCACAGCAGGTTGAAGGCGATAAACAATAAGAGCGCCTTCAGCAGGACGCGCCACAGGCGGATTTCTGTGCTTGTCTTTTGTGAGTCCACCATCCCTAAACCTTTCCTGTGTATGCGATGCGCCATAATCTTAGCGCGCCTTAGGGTTGCTAGGCGAATACGACCACAGCCACAATACACACTGGACGCGCAAGGCGTCCAGTGTGTGGGGAAAGAGGATAAGGAAAAGCAGTTGGCAGCGCTAGGCAAGCGCCTCTTGTAGCTTGGCGTGCAGTATAGACTCTGGTGCAGCGCCTTCGATATGGACATGCTCGTTGATCACGGTACGCGGCACACCCATCACCTGATAACGCTCCGAGAGTTCGGGAAACTCCATAGCTTCCACCATGTCAGCACGGATCAGGTCACTCTCCAGAGCGAAACGGTGCGCCAACAGCACTGCTTGCGGGCAGTATGGGCAGCTTGGCGTCACAAAGACTTGGATATGCACAGGCTGCGTGAGCGCTGCTGCCCATGCCTTTGCCGCCTCAGATAAGCCCGACTCGCCCTTGCTGACCATCAGGATGCTGTGAATGAGCGAGCTAAATTCGTAGCCCGATGGAATGCCGTAGTAGCGAATGCCGAAATCCTTGGGCGAGTCGCCACCGCGCATCACGACGAGCGCCGGCGTCTTGTCAATCTTGTATTCAGCGGCAAGGGCAGCCTGCTGATCGGCGTCGTGTTCTTCAAGGCTGATGTTGGACGAGAGATCGGCGATCTCTGCGGCAATTTGGCGCGTCTCGCCGCAATATTCGCAGCCTTGCGCGCTGGTGAACAGCATCAATTTCACGGGCTGGCTGAGCTGTTGAAACTCGTTGATCAGATACTCGCGGTCTTTTGCCTGAAGCAGCGGCATTGTTCTAAATCCTTTGTGCAGGGCGCGGCACAGCGCGCCATTTTCCATATGAAGACAAGACGCGCTGCACCAACGCGCCCTTACGCGCTAAGCCATCGGCGTTGGTTGGTGCAGGCGATAAGTTTGGCTAATGCCTTAGTTGCGTTTGGTGGCAAACTGCCCGCGCCCAACGCTTGCCGTCACAAGGGTTTGCCCGCTGCTGCCAACTGAAATGTACAGCAAGACGCTCTGCGTTTGGCTGATCAGTTGGCGCGTTTGTGGGTCAATCACGCTGATGCTGGTGGCAGCATACCACGCATAAAGCGCACCTTGCCACTGGATCGGTGTGTAGGTGTAGCCTGCCAGTTTTGGGAAGGTGCTAAGGGCTAATTTGAAGGCTTGATCGCTGTTGAGCTGCCCTGAGTTAGGCACAATCAGCGTATAAACACCGAAACTGTGCGCTTGCACATCTACCGTAAGATCGCCTGAGAGCGTGCCACTGCCATAGCTAAGCGCCGCGCTGCCATTCCGCAGGACACCAGCGTAGCTCCGCAGGGCGTAGGTTATCTCTGTGAAGGCGGGCGTGCCTTGTGGTGTGCCGCTGCGCGTGCCTGTGCCTTCGCCGCCAGTGGCACGCAGCACTTCGACGTTTATGCCAAGCACTTCGGCGGCATAGCTGCTGATCGCCTCAACGCCTTCCTCAAAGGGCAGGCGTGTGGCGTTAGGGCGTGGTGTGCGTGTGGCAGTGCCGCGCAGCGCCTGATTAGTGGCACGTAAGGCGGTGGCAGTCTGGCGTGCAGCCTCGCGTCCGCCTTGCGCCTGCGAACCGCTAGGGCTGATCAGAAACAGCCCGCCAAGCACCGCAAGGGCGCTCAGGGCGATAAGGAAACGACCATTTCGGTTGAGCATGAGTTACCTCTCCTTTTCCGTCTCATCTTATACTCATCTGTATTTAGAAATGATGGATAAGTTGTGAAGGCTTTGGGTAGAAGATTCACAAAAGCTGCGCGCTATAGACAAGCTCACAGCTTTGGCAGGTTAGTGCTTGTGTTAGGCGCTGTGCGGCTGTGCGATGCTGATCACAACCTTGCCTTTGGCGTGCCGTTCGCCTACGTAACGCATTGCATCGGCTGTTTCACTCAGCGGATAGCACCGATCTACCACAGGCACAATTTTGCCCGCCTCTAGCCAGCCGCTTAGAAAGACCAAATCTTGCGCGTTTGGTTGTGCCATTAAGTTGCCCATTTTCTTGCTCCCAAATAGGGAGACAGCTGATCCAAGCAGCATTCCCTGAAAGATTTGCGCCATCTTGCCGCCCGTCACCACATAGATGCCCTTTGGCTTCAAGGCACGCCGATAATGCCGCAGTGGATGGTAGCCATTGGCTGCAATAATCAGATCGTAGCGCTGCCCATTGCGCGTGAAGTTTTCCCGCGTGTAGTCAATGACGTGATCAGCGCCGAGTGCGCGCACCATCTCGATATTCCGCGTGCTGCACACAGCAGTCACCTCTGCGCCAAAGGCTTTAGCAAGCTGCACCGCAAACGTTCCCACACCGCCGGACGCGCCGTTGATCAGCACCTTTTGCCCTGCCTGAATCTTGCCCTTATCGCGCAGCCCTTGCAGCGCGGTGACTGCCGCCATCGGCACGGCGGCGGCTTCCTCAAAGGTCAGGCGGGCAGGCTTCAAGGCAACTACAGACTCAGGGGCGCATACATATTCGGCAAAACCGCCGCCGCCACAGCCCGATGTATCGGCAAAAACGGCATCGCCAACCTGAAAGGCTGTGACGTTTTCGCCAACCGCCTCAATCCGCCCGGCAACATCAAAGCCGAGAATAGTCTTTTTAGGCTTCAGAATGCCGCCATTCATCAGGCGGACGAGGAACGGATCGCCTTTTAAGCTGTACCAATCCGCCGCGTTAATGCCTGCCGCGTGAATTTTTATCAGCACTTCGCCTGCTTTGGGTGTCGGCTTGGCAACTTCTTTCAGGTGCAGAACATCAGGCGAACCGTAGCGTGTATAGACAACTGCTTTCATCATTATCTCACTTCCTCTCAGGGCAATGCCCACTTAGACCCAATTCCATGCATACCCAATGGTCATCACATTGAAGACCAACCCGACGATGATCAAGAACTTGTCGTAGGCGGAAGGGTAAGTCGGTAATCCGAACAAGTTGAAAACGAAGAACCCTGCCGCAACAATGATATTTGCCCAGCGATTCAGGGGATAATCTAACAGCAGGGTGAGGAGGATCATCAGGATTGGGATCAGCATCAAAACTGATATGCCGAGCCACATCGCCTGCGTGACCTTCTTCCCTTCGATCTCACCTGCCACAAAGTCGCCGCTGAAAATTCGCAGTACATCGCCCAGTAAATAGACGAGCATCAACGCTACCCATAGGGCGGATAGCTTTATTTGAATCTCTGCCATGCTTGAATCTCTCATTTCCTATCGGTTAGGGTGCTAAAAGGCGGTGGATTGCTGCTGGCGCGCCACAGCCCGATCAGTTTGCTGCCTTTGACGGTGAGCGTGCTGAGCGCAGTCAAAACTGCGATGATCTCAGGGCTATTCTGGATAAACGGCACGTTGGCAAGCCACGGCAGCGCCGTCAAGATTGGTTCGAGCAGCGGCTTGTACAGCACGAAGTAGAGGCAGATCACGCCAAAGGTTTCTAGCAGGGTGTCCAGCAGCCACAAGGCAGCGTTCCAACGGTTGCGCCGCAGCACTATCACATAGAGAAGGCTTGTGACAGCCACAACCACAATCAGCAGCGCCAGCCACAGCCTTGGCACGGGCAGCACATCGCTGGGATCGCTGAGTGGGAAGCGCAGCGTCAAGCCACCGACGGACAAGAAGTACAGCAGCAGCAAGGTGATAAACGCGCCGAAGGCGATGCCAAAAGCAGCCTCAAAGCGATCCACAGTGCGCGGATCATCCACTTCGGGCAGGGTTGACGGATCGAAGGGCTTTTCTTGGGCAAGCGCAATGCCTGAGCGCTGAATTACTGCGAAAATCAGCACGACGACTGCCGAAAAGATAAAGACTGCCTGCCCAATGCCGAGCAGCGTTTCAAGCAACCAAGCCAGCAATGGGCGCGGCTGCGCCGAGATGAGCGCGCCGAAAGCGTTCAGGAACAGCACAGCGGCAGGCACCAGCAGCCAGCCATGCCGCAGCACGATCAGCAGGCTAGGGTAGAGTTCAGGTCCGATCAAGTACTGCCCGCCGCCGTAAGAGGTTGCCATCTGGTGCGGATAGCCCAACTCTGCCAGCACAGATGCCACTGCTTCCGCTGAAGGCGCCTCCACATACCGATCATCAAGTTTGTCTTGAATCAGCGAGCGCAGTTCAGCTTCGATCTCTGCCCGTTCATTGCGCGGCAGATAGCGCCCTACCTGATGGATATAGCGTTCTATCAAGTCAGTCATCGTTTTCTCCCCCAAAAATGCCGCGCATAATCTCGACTGTCTCCAGCCATTCTGCCTTCAGGCTGTTCAGCACCTCGCGCCCTAGCGCGCTGATGCGGTAGTACTTACGTGGGCGTGCTTCAGTCACTTCCCACACGCTCTCCAGCAAGCCTTGCTTCTCCAAACGCCGCAGCAGTGGGTAAAGCGTGCCTTCTTCAATGGGCAAGCCTTGCTCAGCAAAGCGTTGGATGAGGTTGTAACCGTAACGGGCGGTAGCCATCTGGCTGAGGACAGCCAAGACCAGCACGCCGCGCCGCAGCTCTAGGCGGAAGGCGTTGATCAGCTCGTTTGGCTCTGTCATAGGCTGTGCGTCCTATCGTACTGTTTGTCACACAGTATCACTATACTATACGGCGCACAGTATTGTCAATAGCACAATATTGAGGAAATGCAACACAAAGCAGCGTGCAAGTTGGTTTGCCGTGTGCTGATGGGGAAAATTGATGTGTTTGTGGTCGTTCTTAGAGGGCGTCTATGGTTTCTAGCCCGTGCTTTTCCATCAATGCTGCATCGGTCAGCAAGTGCTTGGCTGATCCTTCAGCGGCGATCTGCCCATTATCAAGGATCAGGATGCGCGTGCAGAGCTGATAGGCAAGGCGCATATCATGGGTGCTGATGAGAAGTGTTTCCGCTTGGAAGGCGCGCAGCAGGTTAATCAGTTCGCGCCGCCCACGCGGATCAAGCCCGGCGGATGGCTCATCAAGGGCAAGGATTGTCGGCTGCATCGCCAGCACGGTTGCCAGCGCAACGCGCTTTTTTTCGCCGCCGCTTAGGTGATAACTAATGCGCTTTGCCGCGTGCGGCAGCCCAACGCGTTGCAGTGCTTCAGCCACACGGCGGCGCACCTCATGTTCAGGCAAGCCCATATGCACCGCCCCAAACGCCACATCCTCATAAACCGTTGTGGAAAAAAGCTGATCATCAGGATTCTGAAAGACAAGCCCTACCCAAGCCCGAATCTGCCCCAGTGTTTGATCGGTGAGGTGCTGCCCATTAATCCAAATGCGCCCCTGAGTCGTCCGTAGCACGCCGTTCAGCAGCAGCAGCAGGGTAGATTTACCCGCCCCGTTCGGTCCAACGATCCCGACTTTTTCGCCGTTCTGAATGTGGAAAGAAACATCCGTAAGCGCAACTTTGCCATCCGCATAACGGTAGGAAACATTTTCAAGCCTGATCACGAGTCCTGCTTTTCCGCCACTACCACAACCGTGCCACAAGTTGAATCACGACCAGTATAACAACGGGCAGCGAACCGATCAGCACAGATTGCCAACGCAGCGGCGCGGCATGAATCATATGAAGCTGCCCGTTAAAGCCGCGTGCTTTCATCGCCGCGTAAATACGCTCACTGCGTTCAAGACTCCTCAGAAACAGATTGCCGATCATGCTGCCCGCCACACGCGCCCGCCACATTAGGCTGCCACCTGATCGCTGCCCGTGCAGGCTGGCACTGCGCGCTGCCCGCGCTGCCTGAAGCCGCCTTGCTTCCTCTTGCAGGGTGAATAAGTAGCGATAGAGCATGGCTATGATCTGCACCAACGGCGCGGGCATTCGCCACCACTGCAACGCCCACAATAGGTCGGCAAACGATGTGGTCATGATCAGCAGCGCGGAAACCTGTGCCGCCAGCCACGTTTTGAGCAGGATGCCCACAAAACGCACCAAGCCGGCATCGCTGACTGAGAGTGTGCCTAAAGTGAGCAGCGGTGTGCCGTGTGTGCTGAACAGCAGCGTTAGCCCTGCCAAGGCAAAGGGCAGGGCAACCGCGCCGCTGCGCGCTAAGCGCCACGCGCCAATTTGACCGAACGCGCCCAAGCTGGCAAGCAGCGCCCAAAGCAGCGGATAAGCGGGATAAGCGCTATCAGGCGTTAGCAAGATGCCGATGATCAACAGCAGAGCTGTGATCAGCTTCAGGCGCGGATCAAAGGTGTGCAGTGGCGACTCCGCTGCACGGCTGATCTCTGCTTGTGGCGTAAGCGTCATGTGGTGAATCTATCCGTATTTAAGACGGCTGGTTATCATCGGCAGATCGCCTTTGTGTAAGCCGAGAAGCGCCATAACTGACGCCTGCTACGACTAACGCGCCGAAAATACCTGCCAAAATGGTTGAGGCAGTTTTATCCTCAACGAACGGCACCGTATAATCGGGAAGGATGGTGTAGGGTGCTTCCTGCGCTGCTGCGATGAAGCCCTGATCTTCCGCCACACGCTCCAGCCCATCCGGATTAGGGTCTGCCAAGGGCGCAATAAAGGTAACGGCTCGGGCAAGCAACAATCCGACTGCGATCCAACCACTGCCGCCAGCGGCTTGCCGTTCTGCGTTTTGCATCAGATCAGGGCGCACTTGTTGGATGAAGGCGAGCGCGGCAACCGTGATCAGCGCCTCACCAATTCCGATCAGCACATGGACGCCGAGCATCGCCGGCAGGACAACCGCCAATGCGGCAGTCTCTGAGAGGGCGAGTTCTAGTGCTGTGGCAGCCGCCGCCGCAATGACGCTCAACCAAGCCGCCACTGCCGCGCCAATAAGCTGACTGAGGCGGGTGTTCCCAAGCAGGCGCCGCACCATAACATAGGCAGCATAGCCAACAAAGGCGGCAATCACGCCCATGTTGAAGGCATTAAAGCCGATTGCCAACAGTCCGCCATCCTGAAAGAGCAGGGACTGCACTGCCAAAACGCTGGTCATGACCAACACTGAAGCCCACGGACCGATGAGGATGGCGATCAACGCGCCACCGATCAAATGCCCTGAGGTGCCACCTGCCACTGGAAAATTGATCATCTGCGCCGCGAACACAAAGGCTGCCAGCACGCCTAAGAGCGGAATTTGCTGATCATTAAGCTGCTGGCGCGTTTGCCGAAGCGCAAACACAACCATCACGATGAGGGCAACCCAACCCACTAAGGCAACGGGTATCGAGAGAAAACCATCAGGAATGTGTAAAGCAAGCACTGGGGGAAACATCAAGATAACCTTTTCTGTGTACCACAACGCTGCACCGCGTTGCGCTATAGACGTAAAAAAATTCAGATGTAAAATCTTACATTAGGCTAGACATTATAGCATCAGCAAAAGCTGCTGCAAGAGGATGCCATGCCCAAACTGCATGATGAGATTCTAGATCGGTTGCGTGCCGCCGGTGAGCGGCTCACCATTCAGCGCCGTGCCGTGATCGCGGCTCTGGCTGCCAACCCTGATCACCAAACGATTCAGGCGGCGCAGCAGTGGATCGCTCACCATCAAGGGCTGCACCTGTCCGAGACGACGATTTACCGCATTTTGGAATGGCTGAAAAAAGTCGGGCTTGCTTCCCAAACGGATATGGGCGCGCTGGGCATCGTCTACAGTTTGCTGCACACGCCGCGCCATCATCACCTGATCTGCCTAACCTGTGGTGACATCCTCACGTTGGATGATAGCTATCTAGCAGGCCTGCGCGAGGCATTGCAGCGTGATTTTCATTTCGCCGCACGCATTGATCATATGGCAATTTATGGGCAGTGTGCGCGGTGTGCCACAGCCGAGCGTACCGTTCAAGGTTAGCCGTTGGGCGTTGATTAGTAATCTGCATTCAGTACCTTCACAGCGACATCGCACGGGACACCTTTTGACCAAACGAACGCATATAAAAGCCTCCAATGGCAAGGAGAAAACTTTGCGGCGGCAGCGCACAGAAGCGCTAACGCCAACTAGGAGATTAGGCAGATATTCTTAAGCATGGTTGAACAGAGCGTTAAAAGACTGTGATCAGTAAAATAAGATTTAGGACTGATATTATGTATCAAAAATGCAGGCTTGTGTGTTTAGTAATTAATAGCTGCCCACCCACCTTCTTCGTGAACCTTTCGCTCGGATTGCCGTATCAGGGTATATACGGAAAAGACACCAACGGAAAGGATGCGCGCTGCGTGCCAAACGACGAAACCCTTGCCCAACGCCTGCAAAGCGGCGACCGTGCCGCACTTGCCGTGTTGGTGCAGCGCCATCACACCGCCCTGATCGGTTTCCTCTACCGCCTGACCAGCGCAGACCGCAGCCTTGCCGAGGACTTAGCACAGGAAACTTTTGTGCGCGCCTTGCAGCGCATTGGCAGTTACCACTATCCGCGCCCTTTCAAGGCATGGCTGTATGCCATCGCAACCAACCTTGCCCGTGACCATTACCGCCGCGCTGAAACACGCCGCACAACCACTACCTTTGATGCTGTCTCGCTCATTGAAGGTGAAGCGCCAGATGCAGCCTTGTTGGCGGCAGAAGAAGAACAGCAGGTTGTGGCTGCCTTGCGGTGCTTGCCCGATCATCAGCGTGAGGTGGTCATTTTCCGCTATTACCAAGCCTTATCCCTGCAAGAGATTGCCGATCTGCTCAAGATTCCTGTTGGCACGGTTAAATCGCGCCTTTCATTCGCGTTGAAGGCGCTGCGCCAACACTTAGAGAACATTTGAGGAGTCCCCTATGCCTGATGATGCTGATCTACACAAAATGCTGCGCGAAGATGTAGAAGACGAAACAGACGCCGACGCCCTGCTACCGCTGATGCGCCGCCTGCGAGTTGTGCCACCGCCAAGTGAACAAACAACTCAAACCTTGATTGCATCTTTGGCAGCACATTTGCCACCCAGACAGGGCGTTTCAGTGTGGCGCTATGCCGTGCTGCTGCTCTACAGCCAATTACGCGTGATCGGGCGCGATTTATGGTTGCTCTCAACATTGGTGATGACGCTTGGTGTGGTGGTGACGCTTGGGCAGCCTGCTGCACATTCGCCCACCGATTGGCTATTTGCGATGTGTGCGCCGTTGGTGGCTGCCGCCGGTGCTGCCTACCTCTACGATGGCGGTGTCGCACTGATGTTGGAAATTGAGTCCACATCGCGGGCATCGGCGCGTTTGCTGCTGCTGGCGCGCCTGACGCTGCTCTTTGCCTTCAATCTATCTCTCGCCCTGATCGGTAGCCTGCTGCTGGCTGCCTTGCGCGCTGAGATCACGTTGCTGGCGCTAATCATGGCATGGTTAGCGCCAATGACTTTTCTGGCTGCGCTTGCCTTCCTCTTAAGCATCCTCACCGCAGACTCACTGATCGCGGCAGCCTTCAGCCTGCTTTTGTGGTGTGTGCATCTGATCTTTCGGCACAGCGAGCATCCCTTGCTGGCGCTGCGCGGCTTAAGCGATCCAAGTTGGCGGTTGGTGTTACTGCTGAGCAGCCTGCTCTTGGCAAGTGCTGCCCTATGGCTAACAGGTTTTTGGGAAAGGAACACAAAGAACAATCTATGAACACGGGTAATCTGGTGCGCTGGCTGCTGCTGGCAACCTTGCTTGTTGCCTTATATGCGCTGCCGCTGCCTATTGAGCATCAGCTAACGCAAGTTGTGGCGCTGATTGGTGTGCTGTTGTGTGGCAGCATCGCCGTGATAGGCGTGGCGGCGGCGGCGCGTGCATTGTTTCGCAAACCAAGTGCATGGGCGCGGCGTGCTTCTTGGCGGGCGGCGAATCCGACATGGGTAGGTGCGGCGCTTTGTATGTGGTTGGTGCTGATCGCTGTAGGCGCGCTAACCGAAACACCGCAGCTTTTCGCGGATGTTTTGACGGTGGCATTGCCGTTGTTGATCAGCCTGCAAGCAACCGTTGCCTTCGTGCCTGCCGATGAGCCGTCGTTAGAGGTGTTGTTAGCCTGTCCGCGTGGTGTGGCGTGGTTGGTGCTAGAGCGCTTGGCAGGTATTGGGTTTGGGCAGGGCGCTGCCGCATTAATTGGGATGGTTGTGGCAACCCTGATCGCGCCACAGCACCTCGATTTTGGCGTACTCTTGCTGCGTTGGCTGCCAGCGGCACTCTTTTTGAGTGGTGTGGGACTGTATGGCACCTTACGTTCAGGAAATGGTGCCTTTGGGATGATGATCGCAGTTGTTGTCTGGGTTGTGATGCTCATTTTCATCCCTGCCTTTCTACCGCAGACTGTGAGCGGTATTCCGCTGGTGGAGCGTGTGCAGCCCTTTTGGTGGAGCATTGGCGTTTATCTGACACCTAGCCACTTGAGTGCAGGCGACTATGCCTTGAATCGCGCCCTGCTGGTCACTCTTGGCATTACCCTGTTGATCGTGGTCATTCATCCGCTGCGTGAAGCAGAAACTTTATTAATAGGCGATCACAAGGGAGCATGATAGATGATGAGCCGTTTACTTGGTGTGATCCGCTACGAATTTGTGATGAATTGGCGGCGTTTTGGTTTGCGTGTCGTCGCGCTATCACTGCTACTCATGGCAAATGCGGGCGTGTTGATCTATAGCGCTTCGGAGCGAGAAGCACTTGCACTTTTGGAGGTAGATACGCTCAGCCTGAGTATGCAGCAACTGGTTGGTTTTCTGACCTTTCCATTAGCGTATGTGGTTATCGGCTTTATGCTGCCGGTCTTGCTTGCGGAGAGTGTGCCGCTTGATAAACAGATCGGTGTGAATGAATTGCTGGAGTCACTGCCCCTTTCGCAGGTTGCCTACCTAAGCGGTAAGGTGATCGGTGCATTGTTGGGTGTTTGGTTGGTGGTGGCGTTCGCTGCCCTAATCAACGGGTTGTTGTGGCGTGCGGCACTCGGCACGCTCAGCCTGAGCAACCATGCTGTGCTTTGGTTGGTGGTGGCATTTCTGGCACTGATGAATGGTGGCTTTGGCATCCTGCTGGCAGCCACGCAAAGCACGCGGCGGCGCGCCGCTGTTCTGGTGATCGGCGCGCTGATACTCAGCGGCATTCTGCTGAATATGGGCGGCGCAGTGAGCGGCGATCCGAGCCAAGCCACTCTATGGATGGCACTTAATCCAACGCGCTTTCCAATCATGGCATATTTCGTGGCAGGGCAGGGCGGCACACAAGGTTGGGATGCTTTGCGGCAGCTCAGCCACTTGTTGAGCATCGGTATTTTAGAGATTTGCCTGCTTGGTGTGGGCGTTTGGGCATGGCGGCGCTGGCAGATCGCACGCGCCTAAGCACGGGAGATAGATGAAATGATTCACATCGAACATTTGCATAAGACTTATCGTGGTGGCATTCATGCCTTGAACGATCTGAGTCTCAGCATTCAAGGGACAGGTATGTTTGGCTTACTTGGTCCGAATGGAGCAGGCAAGACAACATTGATGCGTATCCTTGCCGGATTGCTACGTCCAAGCAGTGGGCGGGTGCAAGTTTTTGGTCACGACTTGGCAACCTCGGCGGGCAAGTTGGCAGTCAAACAGCAGTTAGGTTATCTGCCGCAGCACTTGGCATTCTACCCAAACCTTTCAGCGCGGGAATTCCTCGATTATATCGCTATTCTGAAAGGTATCGCGCAGCCAGCAGAACGCCGCCGCCAAGTGGCAGAACTTTTGGATTTGGTTCACTTGAGTAAGGTGGCAGATCACCGCCTAAAAACTTACTCAGGCGGGATGCAGCAGCGCGTCGGAATTGCTCAAGCACTATTGGGCGAACCGACACTGCTAATTGTGGATGAGCCAACCGTCGGGCTTGATCCTGAGGAGCGCGTGCGAGTCCGCACCATGTTGGGTGAAGTTGCGCGCCGCTGTGCGGTGATTCTCTCTACCCATGTGATTGAAGACATTGGGCAAAGCTGTAATCAGCTTGCCATTATCGCAGGCGGCACAGTGCGTTATCAAGGCACACCACATGACCTTATTGAGCAAGCACAGGGCAAAGTATGGTCAGTCATCACAGAAGGTGCGCCGCCAAGTATCGCAGGGCGCATTGTGGCAACCTTGCAACTTCAGCAGGGCGTGCAGTATCGTGTGGTGAGCGCAGATGCCCCGATGGGTGGCTCTGCGCTTGCGCCCAGCCTTGAAGATGGTTATCTGGCGGTGATGGCAAACTAAAGCGGCGCTAGGCAACAAAAAACGCACCCGTAATTGGGTGCGTTTTGGCTTAACCCTTGAACCGTGACAAGAAACGCTGAAAAAAGCAGCTTCAGGCAGACATCCCTCGCGGGATGCTCAACCAGCGTGCGACGCGCATATTACGTAAGGGCTACTCTAGCTTTC
>DAOTVQ010000008.1:0-20486 GCA_034436355.1 Anaerolineae bacterium | reverse complement strand
TACGGCATCGCGGGCGATAAGCCGATTGCGGGCGTGTGGGGTGTGCCGCCGCCACCAGAGGCGCCAAGCGCACCTGAGGTGGCACCAACCTTCGTGCCGAGACAGTGAGCTAGGAGCAGGGCAGGCGTTAATATTAACGCCTGCCCAGTAAGTTGGGGTGTGGCTAGTGGTCAGCGCTCAGCACGGCTCATGAGTCCAATTCGAGTTTCAGCGCGATGCGCCCAACAGCAATCACATCGCCGGCGCTAAGCACGACAGGCTCCTCAACCAAGTAGCCATTCAACAGTGTGCCGTTGCTGCTGCCGCGGTCTTCAAGCCACCACTGCCCATCACGTAGCGTGATGAGCGCGTGTTCGCTACTGGCAAAGCTATCCTCAAGGATTACGGTGTTGGTCGGCGCTCTGCCAAGGCTGGTGAGCGGCAGCAGGGGATAGCTCTTGCCGCTTGGCGTGCCACCGTCCTCAACGCCGATCACGATCAGCCGTCCGCGTTTGCGTGTGCGTGTATCCACTTCAGCGCTGGCAGTGCGAAAATCGCGCCAAAGCATGACCATCACTGCGCCGAAAAAGGTCAGCAGCAGCAGGCTGGCAAACATCCGCAAGGCAAACAGGATGACATCTTGTGGCATGGCTCACTCGGTCTCAGATGGTGGCGTGGCAGGCGCCAGTGGTGAGCGCAGTTGAGTATCATGAACAGAATACGGCGCGCTTGGCTCATCTTCCATGTAGACCAACAGCACTTGCGAAAGCCCAATGACATCACCCGGCTTCAAAATGCACTCGGTGATGCGGTGTGCGTTCACGAACGTGCCGCCGCGGCTGTTCAAGTCATACAGCACATAGCGCCCAAACCGCAAGCGCAGTTGGGCATGATGGCGTGAGATGTATGGGCTATCTATGGCAATGTGGTTATCGTGTCGCCTGCCAATGTTGATGACAGGGCGGCGCAGCGGCAGAGATTGCCCGTTATAGAGCAATTGTGGGTTGCGAACGTCAATCGGTGGCGGCGTCAGATCGCCCGGTGCAAAGATATTTGTGGATAAGCCGTCGTCTTCGCTATGAGAGGCTTCTACTTGCACAGCGTAAGGCGAAAGGCTTGGCTCTGGAATCAGGTTGACTTGCGGCGTGCGGGAGAGACGTAGGGTAGCGCGGTTGGCCACATCCACCACACTAAGCGCCAGCATATTCGGCAGATCGGGACGTTCGGCAAGCAGGGCAGCGCAGTCTTCAGCATTCAGGCGAACCACAAATTGATCAGGCGCGGTTAGGCTACCATCCGAACTACGATAGATGTTTTCTTCTAGGGCGCGTGCTAGGCGTGCTGCTAACTCATGCGGGTGCAGCCGACGGGCAAACAGGCGCGCAAAGCTACCCTCGATTAGTTGGGCAAGCTGTGCCTCTAGGCGCTCAAAGCGTTGGGATGGTTTCATAGGCAGTTTTTGACCTCATGGCGCGAATTATACGCCGCCGCTGCACGCACACAACTTTTTTCACAAGTTTATCATATCTAAACACTAGATTTGCAGTCTAATACACGCTTTGCCCGCTGAAGGCGTTCTGTGCAGGGCTGGTCGAGCCGTAAACAGCAGCATACCTACAAATCTGATAAGTGGTGCGCTATAATAGGTGCTATGCACATTGGGTTAAACGCACACTTGCTGGCAGGCGGGCAAAATTTCCGACGTGCGGGCATTCACAGTTACATCTACAACCTGTTAGCGCACTTGCCGCACGCTGATCCAACGCTGCGTGCTACAGTTTTTGTGGGCGAAGGTGAGCCGCCGCCTACGCCCTACACAGTGCGCCGTGCGCGCTTTCGGACGGGCAGCCCGTTGCGGCGCATTCTGTGGGAACAGTTCATGCAACCTTTCCAATTGGGCGGACTCGATCTGGTGCATGAATTGGCATTCGTTGCGCCGCTGATCATGCCGCGCCCCTTTGTGGTGACGGTTTACGACCTTAGCTTCATCCGCTACCCTGAGCGTTTGCCGAAAGCGCGCCGCCTCTATTTGCGCCTGATGACTGCTCTCAGTTGCCGCCGTGCGCGCCGTGTGATTGCTATTTCACGTTCTACCGCTGATGACTTGATAAAGTTACTGAAAGTGCCGCCTGAAAAAATTGATTTGGCGCTGCCCGGCGTCGAGTCGCACTTTAGGCGGCTGCCAACAGCAGAAACTGAGGCATTTCGCGCCGAAAAAGGGCTGCCGAGTCGCTTCTTGTTCTCGCTTGGCACCCTTGAGCCGCGCAAGAACTTGCCTGTGCTGCTGCGCGCCTACGCTGCCTTGCCAGAGTCGGATCGGCAGAGGGTACATTTGGTCTTGGGTGGCGGTGTCGGTTGGATGGCAGATGATCTGCCGCGCCTGATCGATCAACTGGGCATCCGTCATACAGTGCATCAGGTTGGCTACTTGCCTGACTCCGAGTTGGTCTATTGGTACAATTGTGCAGAGAGCTTGGTGTATCCATCCGTTTTTGAGGGATGGGGCTTGCCGGTGATTGAGGCGATGGCGTGCGGTGTGCCGCCGTTGGTCTCGAATGTGTCTTCATTGCCAGAGGCAGCCGGTGAGGTGGGCGCATTGCTGCCACCGCAAGATGAGCAGGCATGGACAGCAGCGCTGAGGCGCGTTATTCACGATGCCGCGTGGCGCGCTGAACAAGGGGAGCGCGCTCAAGCGCGTGCCAAACAATTCACTTGGGCGCAGACTGCCCAAGCAACCCTAGAGACTTATCATAAGGCGTTAAATTAGCGTTATGGGCGAAAAAAAGCGAGATTGGGCAAAGTGGATGCGAAGGGCAATGCCTGCCCTTGACTTTGGATTGGTTTTTGTAGCGTTCTGGCTGGCATACAGCCTGCGCTATCAATCAGAATTGGTGCGGAACATCTTGCCCATTGAAGAGGCTTTTTTCACCTCGTTCGATGTTTTTGTGCCGTATGCATTGGTCTTTGCCTTATGGGTGGTGCTAACGGCGCCAGTGGCAGGGCTATACCGTGAGCAACGCGGACGCGGTTGGTTGGAAGAGGTCTCGCGCATTGTGAACGGCGTTGCCAGCGCTACTGTGATTGCTATGGCGGTCAGCTTTGTGACTCAGCCACCTGCCTTTTCGCGCTTGCTATTGATCTTGGCAGCGGTTTTGTGTGTAGCGCTTTTAGCGAGCATTCGGCTCGTCTACCGCTATGTGCGGAGCATCTTGCGGCGGCGCGGGATCGGTGTGGCACGGGTGCTGCTCATCGGTGCTGGGGATGTGGGACGGGCGGTGCTGAGCGCGATTTTGGCGCGCCCTGATTTAGGTTATGTGCCGATAGGCTATCTGGATGACGATCCAGAGCGCGGATCGGTGGACATGGGGCGTGTGCGTGGGCTAGGCAGCGTGGAAAACCTGCCCGATCTGTTGGCGCAAGGCGCGGCGGATTTGGTGATTGTGGCATTGCCGTGGAATGCGCGTAAACAGATCATGGAGATTGTGCAGCGCTGCGAAAGTTATGCTGTGCAGACGCGCGTTGTACCTGATCTGTTTCAGTTGAGCATGAGCCAAGTGCGTGTGGAGAACCTTGAAGGCATTCCGCTGTTGGGCTTAAAAGCAACCACAGCCATGGATCGCACGCAATATCTGGTCAAACGCATAATCGATCTTGCGATTGTGCTGCTGAGTGCGCCGTTTGCACTACCACTTGGCTTGCTGATCGCGCTGGCGATCAAGCTGGATTCGCCGGGCAAGGTCTTTTACGCGCATCACCGTGTGGGCAAAAATGGGCGCGAATTCTACATGCTCAAATTCCGTTCGATGATTGAGGGTGCGGATAAGAAACATCACGACCTCATCCGCCAAACAGGCGCCGATCCAAAGCGCCCTAAATGGGAAAATGATCCACGCATTACGCGAGTGGGACGCTTTTTGCGGCGCACCAGCCTAGACGAACTGCCGAACCTGATCAATGTGCTGCGCGGTGAGATGAGCATCGTCGGACCGCGCCCACCAACGCCTTCCGAAGTCGAACTGTACGAGGCATGGCAGCGCCAACGCCTGAATACGCAGCCGGGCATCACGGGCTTGTGGCAGGTCAGTGGGCGCAGCAAAGTGCCGTTTGAGGAACAGTGTCTGCTCGATATCTACTACATTGATAACTGGTCAATCGGGCTGGATTTGCAGATTCTGCTCCGCACCATTCCGAACGTGCTGCTTGGCAACGGTGCCTATTAAGAGATCGCTAGTATTCCTCACAGGCAGGGTGTTCTATAACTTGGAATGCCCTGCTGCCGATCACCTGACGCCAGAGTTGCCCAAACTGTTTAACCATTGCGAAAGCATAAGCAGTCAATTAAAACGCGGGCTGTGCTATTGTGTTTTTATATTATAATAGCCGTTGTAGGCTTCAGGAGATCGCTGCCTAAATGCAACCTGTTTACGAGGGAATCCTCGAAATGACCGCAACCATTCTCGTGCTAGAAGATGATAGACCGCTTATGGAAGGCATTCGAGATATGCTCGAACTGCAGGGCTACAAAATCCTGACTGCTATTAATGGTGTTGAAGGGCTGCGCGTGATGCAAACCAGCCCCACTCTGCCCGATCTGATTGTCTCGGACATCATGATGCCTGAAATGGACGGCTATCAGTTTTTAGAAGCAGTGCAGAGCAACAGCCAATGGGTGGATATTCCGTTCATCTTCCTAACCGCCAAAGGCGAGAAAGAAGATGTGCGCGAAGGGCGAATGCTTGGTGCCGATGACTATGTGATCAAGCCTTTTGAGGCAGATGATCTGGTGGTGCGGATTGCCTCCAAGCTGCGCCGCAGCCGCCAACTGCGCCAATCGCAAGAGACGCGGGTCACGGATATTAAGCGGCGCATTCTCACCATTTTGCACCATGAATTTCGCACACCGCTGACCTATGTGGTTGCCTACTCCGACTTGCTCAACCGCGATCTTTCTGAGATAACCTACGATGACATTAAGGAATTTCTGGGCGGTGTGAACAGCGGTGCAGAGCGCTTACGCCGTCTTGTCGAAAACTTCATTTTGCTGGTCGAACTGGAGACAGGTGAAGCTGCCTCCACCTTTGCCTGGCGCAAACGCCCCATTACCGATATTGCTGGCATTTTGAGCGGCGCACAAGAAAACGTGCAGCCTTTTGCAGCCGAACGCGGTGTAACGCTCACCCTTGTGCCACCAGGCGCTCTGCCGCCCATTGTCGGTGATGCAGAATACATCAAGATTGTGCTAACGCGCCTGCTGGATAACGCCATCAAGTTCAGCGATAAACCGAACGCATCGGTGACGCTCTCTGCCACACCCGGCGAGAAGCATGTCTATTTCCATGTGGCAGATAATGGGCGTGGCATTCCAACCGAAGAGCAACCGCATATCTTTGAGGTGTTCTACCAAATAGACCGCCAAAAATTTGAAGATCAGGGCGCAGGCGCAGGCTTGGCAATTGTAAAACGCATTGTAGATTTACACGATGGCACTATCACTGTTCAGAGCGTCCCCGGCAATGGTGCAACCTTTACAATTGGCATCCCACTTGCACAGACCTGACCTGCCGTTTTTTGCGCGCTGATCCCTGTTGTGTGTTACAATGCGCCTGAATGTAAGTGCAACCTGCCTTTTGCATAAGAAGGGATGACCGATGGCGCAAGGAATTCTGGAGAAGATTAATATCCTCATCTCCGCCAACCTGCACGCGATGGTAGATCGTGCGTTGGAATCAAACTCGGTGAAGGTGATGGATGAGTATATCCGCCGTGCTGACCGCGATCTTGATACGCTTGAAACGCAGATCGTAACCGTTGGCGGCAGCGTGCGGACGCTCAAACGCAAATATGAGGAAATGTCGGCGGCGGCTGAAAAGCTGGATCGCAACATTGATACGCTCCTAACGGCTGGTCGCACTGATCAGGCTGCCCGTATGCAGGCTGAGCTGAACACAAAACAGCAGCAGGCACAGGAATACTACCAGCAGTGGCAGAGCCAAGAGCAAGAATACAAGCGGATGCTGGATGCTAAGCTGAAATTGGAAGCACGCCTGAACACCGTGCGCCAAGAGCGTGAGCATCTGCAAGAGCTGATGAAACTGGCAGAAGCAAAGCGCGCTACTACACGCACCATCAAGAGCCTGAATGACATTCAGGGTGTAGGTGATGCTGATATTCGCCGTATTGGCGACATGATCCGTGAGCGCCTAGACCGCGAAGATGCCGAGATGGAAGTTGCCTCCATGCGCCTGCAAGATGTGGTCGAAGAAACCGTTGAGCAGAGCCTTGTTGATCAGCAGCTTGAGGAACGGCGTCGGCGTTTGGGCTTGGCAAGCGGCGGCGATGGCGGCAGTAGCGCCAGCAGCAGTGCCAGCAGCGTGGGCGGTGCCAACTAACCGCGCCGCACCAAACTGTAAAGAAGGACGGGACGCCTTGCCGCGTCCCGTTTGCATTTAGGCGTCCTCATCAGGGCAGAGAGTGGGTGCATCTGCGCGATTTTTGGTGCAGTGTGCGCTCAGCAGCAGGCGCGCCGCCGAAGCCTCAAAACCATGTGCGGATAATAAGCGGTTCAGGGTTGCCTGATCTTCTGGTGAGACGCTTGCAAGAGTCGTGATCGCTTTGCAATCCAGGCAGAAAACATGCGCGCCGCCCTCGTTTTCAGTGTGCAAGGCGTACAGGCGATGTTCTTCGCCGGGAATCTCGTCTAGCAGACCAATCGAGACGAACTCGGCAAGGTTGCGGTGGACCGTGGCAAGATGCATATGCCGATCTAGGGTTCGGGCGCGTTCATAGAGCGTCCGCACTGAAAACGGCTCGGTGCTTTCAAGGATCAGGTGCAGCAAGGCGGTGCGTGGGCGCGTTAGGCGCAAGCCCGCCGCAGTAATGCGTTTGGCAGCTGCTTCAAAGTTCATCGCTAGGCAGACGTTACACGGATTCCACGCGCTAACTCATAGCCGATCACCTGCTCTTGTTTGCCAATCCGCAGGCGCAGCGGTCCGTTAAAAGGCGCACGGCTTAGCAAGGTGATTGCTTGCTCAGGCACAATCTGAAGGGATGCCAGATATTTTAGCACTTCGGGATCGTGGCTGTTAACGCGGCTCACGATCAGGTCTGCAGGCACTTCGTTAAGCTCCGCAAGCGGCGTATCATGAATCGTTGGCATTTCGCCGTCCGCGGTTGGGATCGGCTCACCGTGTGGGCAGCGTTTCGGAAAGCCCGCCATGCGCTCCATGCGCGCCGCCACCGACTCGCTAATGACCGCGCCAATGGCATCGGCTTCATCATGCACTTCGTGCCATGCAAAGCCCATCACCTTCACCAGAAAAACTTCCGCCAAACGGTGGCGGCGAATGTTCATCAGCGCTTCGCGTTCGCCTTTGGGCGTCAGGCGCATTCCGCGATACGGCTCATGCTCCACAAAGCCCGCACGCTTTAAGCGCTCCACAACGGCAGCCACCGCTGGCGCAGAGACGTTCATACGCTCGGCAAGGGCAGAGGTGGTGATATAAGGATTATCGCCCTGATAATGGGCGATACGATAGGCTTCCGCCAAATATTCCTGCTGAATAATGCTTGCCCGCACGCTGCCTGCGTTTCCTTTGCTCATCTACGCCATCCACTCACAGTTTAAGTCACGTTAAATTTGAGGTTAATGCACAGCGTTGATTCAACACTGCCGCCACCTTTATAATGATAGTAACGTTACTGCAAATTATTTGCAATAGCGATTAGAGAAATTCATAAGCGCGCTTCTGCTATATAGCCTGTTCGGAGACCTAAACCCATGCCCCCTGCTGATCTAACCCTGATTAGCTTCTTGTTGGCAATGCTGCTTGGCGTGCTGAGTTTGTTCATCATCCGCCGCACTGCCGATGAGTATGAGCGTGCCATCCTTGGCGAGCCGTTAACACGCTTTGCCGTGCCTGCTCTTGGCAGCCTTGCTGCGCTTGCATTTGTGGCACTGCTCATCATTGGCTAATGCGGATCGCCCTTGCCCCAAATGCCTTTCGCGGCAGCCTGACGGCACTTCAGGCTGTTGAATGCCTTGCCGCAGGGCTGCGTGCCTCTGCGCTGCGTCCTAACCTCGATCTGATTCACATGCCGCTTGCCGATGGCGGCGATAGCACGCTCGACGTGCTGTTGCACGGGCTAGGTGGCACGCGCCATACACACATTGTCAGTAATCCACGCGGCGCACCCATCGCAGCAGAATTTGGCATCCTCTCTGACGGCACGACGGCAATTGTGGAGCTGGCACGTGCTTCTGGTGTGGAACTTTTGCCGCGTGGCGAGCGCAACCCACTGCTTACAACGACTTATGGCACAGGCGAACTCATCCGTGAAGCCTATCGGCGCGGCTGCCGCCATTTTCTGATCGGCATTGGCGGCAGCGCCACCAACGATGGCGGTGCAGGTTGCCTGCAAGCGCTTGGGGCGCGCTTTCTAAACGCGGATGGGCGCGAGTTACCGCATGGCGGCGGTGCGCTGCGTCATTTGGCGCGGGTAGATTTTTCTGCGTTGCGGGCGAACTTTGCCGATGCCCGCTTTACCATCCTTTGCGATGTGACTAATCCGCTGATTGGTGAGCAAGGCGCAGCGCGCATTTTCGCACCACAAAAAGGCGCTGATCCTGAGATGGTAGAGCATCTTGAGGCTGCGCTGACGCGTTATGCTGAGGTGCTAGAGCGTGATCTTGGCGTGCGTGTAGCGCATATGGCAGGCGGTGGCGCCGCCGGCGGCTTTGGCGCAGG
This sequence comes from Anaerolineae bacterium, assembly GCA_034436355.1. Lineage (GTDB taxonomy): Bacteria > Chloroflexota > Anaerolineae > Aggregatilineales > UBA2796 > CP2-2F. The sequence continues at coordinate 11,763 of DAOTVQ010000008.1, read as the reverse complement.
CATGATGGCAGCCTTCAATGCGGAATTAGCGCCCGGCACGTCAACCTTGATGGCGCTGTTGAACTATGAAGCAAAGCTGGAAGGTGTGGATTTGCTGATCACGGGCGAGGGCAAAATTGACTCTCAGACCGAAGGCGGTAAGGCGGTGCAGCGCATTGCCGCAGCAGCTGCTGCTCGAAACATCCCGGTGATCGCCTTTGCTGGTATGGTTGAGGCATCGCCAAGCGCGCTGGCACAGTTAGGCATCACCGCCGCATGGAGCATTGTGCCTGGCGTTAGCACATTAAGCGAAGCGCTTGCTAACGCACCGCTGTGGCTCACACGCGCCGCACACATGCTTGGCAATACGCTGGCGCTGCGTTAGCCTGCTATCATCGGCACACGGACGCGCACATGCGTGCCATTGTTTGGCGCGCTGATGATCTCCAAGCTGCCGTGCAAGCGCGCTGCACGCTCTTGCATGGAACGCAGCCCTAGATGTCCCGGAAAGGCGCCGTTCGACTCAAAGCCAATGCCGTTATCACGCACTTCCATCACAAGCTGACTATCTTCGTGCGCCAAGCGTAGGTGAATGCAGTTTGCCTGTGCGTGCTTCATGGTGTTGTGCAGCGCTTCACGGGCAATCCAGTACAGCGCCTCTTTGGATTCAAGTGGCAGATCAGGCTCCGCGCACATATCAACTTCTACGCTGATATGGTGGCGCGTTTTGAGCGAGGCAGTTTGGCGCGTTAGGGCAGAAACCAAGCCGTCTTGCTCCAGCGAGTCTGGGCGTAGGTCGAAGATCAGGGCGCGCATCTCGGTTAAGCCTGCCTCAGCAAGGCTCAACACATAGTCAAGCGGTTCGCGCAGGCGCGATGGATCGCGCTCCAACAAAGCGCGTGCGGTGCGTGCGCCAAGCGCAATGCCATACAGCGCTTGCGAGACGGAGTCGTGCAGTTCGCGTGCCAACCGATTACGCTCCTGATAAGCTGCCAATTGGCGCGCCTGTTGGTAGAGCCGTGCGTTTTGCAGCGCCACCGCGATCACATCTGCCAGTGCGTTGATCAGCCACAGGTCGGACTCAAAGAGGCGTCCACCGCCAGAGGCTTGCACACGCAGCAGCCCGATCAACCGATCACTTGCCAGCATCGGCACAAAGAGCGTTGCATAGCCTTCATCGAGCGGCGTGACGAAGATATAGTCAGGCGGTTCGCCGTAGGCAGTTGGTACGAGGCAGGTTTGCACCACGCACGAGGCAAACGAGGTTGGGTCGTGCAGTGGGATAGATGGCGGCAGGCTGCGCGGCGTATGCGGCGGCTGAAATGGCACAAGGTAATTTTCCAGCACGTCGGCGAGGTAAAGCTGCGCGCAGTGACCTTGTAAATTAGCGTTGAGCAGCTCTGCCACAGTGCATAGCAACTCTTCTTCGCGCAGCGTGCGCGTCACGGCAGCGCTTAGCTTGGCGATGATCTCCATTTGGTGGGCGCGTTGTTGTTCGGCAAGGTAGGCGCGCCGCGTTGCCACCACAGAAGGCAGCGTTTGCAGCAGTTGGGTGAACACATAGCGTTCGTCTTCACTGAAAGTGTGCGGCTGTTCCCAATAGACGAACAGAACTGCATTAGGTAAACCACCCACCTGCAAAAAAAGCGCCGCCATGGATCGCACATCATAGACATCAACAAAGCGGCGCGCATTTTCAGGCGTTACGCGAGAATCGTCCTGCAAGTTTTCGATAAAGAGTGGTCGGCTGTAATCGCCTTGCCACCATTCCTCGCTGAAGTAAGGGCGTTTGCTGTCCGAACGGCTGAAATCCGGCGGCGACGTGACGCCGTTCAGCCAAATTGCTTGTGGGGAGGCGCGCACAATGCTGCCTTCTGTGTTGGTATAGATAAACGAGATTGAGATGCGCTTGGCGCCGCGTGGCTGTGCATAGAGCGCCACTGCCTCTAAGATGCTGAATTCATCCGCTGCCTTAGAGAGTGCCACATTAACGCGCAGCAAATCTTCATTCCGAGCAAGGCGCGCACGGTGCTGCTCTAGCAGTTGCTCATAACGCTGTGCCGCAGCTTGTCGCCCTTCGGCATCCTCAGCCTGCGTCAGTTGGTGGAATACCTCATAGAGCAGGTGAATTTCTTCGCTCATGGCTTGCCTAGCTCACCTCCGCGCCAAGCGTTTCCACCAGCCCAATGCGTGCGGCATACAAAGCTGCTTGTGTGCGGCTGCTCACATTCAGCTTGCCTAAGATGTTGCTCACATGCGTCTTGACAGTCTTTTCACCGATCACCAGGGTTTGCGCGATCTCTTTGTTGGAAAGCCCTTTTGCCAGCAGGCGCAGCACTTCAGTTTCGCGCTCAGTTAGCACTTCTGGGCTTTCAGGTGCGCGCACTTCGCGGATAAGCCGTGCGGCGGCTTTGGGCGAAAGCTGCACCTGACCGTTGGCAGCAGCCTTGATAGCGCGGATCAGTTCATCGGACTCGGTATCTTTGAGCAGGTAGCCAATGGCGCCAGCACGAATAGCTCCCACAACGGCGTTGTCTTCCAACACGCTGGTCAGCGCTACGACTTCAGCATCTGGCACTTCACGGCGCAGGATGCTAATAGCAGTCACACCATCCATCACGGGCATTAGCAAATCCATCAGCACCACATCGGGCTGAAGCTGGCGCGCCAACATCACGCCTTGTTTGCCGTCCACCGCCTCGCCGATGACCTCTAACTCGCTATCCAAGCTCAGGAACATCCTCAGCCCTTGCCGCACAACGGCATGATCATCAACGATAAGAATGCGAATGGTCATAACTACCCTATTCCTACACGAACGCTTTTGCCTAACTATACCAACAAAGCGATGGCAGAGCCTACCTTTTCAGCCCTTTGCCCAGAAAATCCGCCGAAAGGCTGAGTAGGGAGACTGTCTGACACGGCAGCATCGCCTTTCTGCCCGCCACACGCTATAATGCCCTGCATGAAAGCACTGAGCGATACTCACATTTGCATCATTGGCACAGGCTTAATGGGTGCTTCGCTGGCGTTGGCGCTGCGCGGCAAGGTGCGCCACTTGCACGGCATTGATCCTGACCCTAGTGGCACGCCGTATTTTGATACCTTCTCCAGCGACCTGCACAGCCTTTACAACGCAGATGTGATTGTGCTGGCAGCGCCGATTCACGTCATCCTCAATTTGCTGCCGCAAGTGGGCGCCTTGGCAGCCGCCGGCGCCCTGATTACGGATTTGGGCAGCGTCAAAGCGCCGATCATCGCAGCGATGGAAGGGCTGCCACCGCGGGTACAGGCAGTTGGCGGACATCCTATGTGTGGCAAGGAACTGAGCGGCGCGGCAGCGGCTGAGGCAACACTCTATCAGGGCTGCACCTTTGCGCTCTGCACAGCGGAACGCACTTCGCAAGCGGCGCTTACCTTCATGGAAAGCCTTGTACGTGCGATAGGCGGGCAGCCGCTGCACCTTACCGCAGCGGCTCATGATCAAGCCGTGGCACACATTAGCCACCTACCCTATCTGCTCAGTGTTGCCCTGATGCTGGATGCGCTCGCGGCTAATGATGAGACACTGTGGCAATTGGCTGCCAGTGGCTTTCGGGATACATCACGGCTTGCCTCTAGTGACGTGACCATGATGGGTGATGTGGTGATGGGTAACCGCGCCGCCTTGCTTCAAGCATTGGCGGATTACGCAGCGCAAATTGCGCGCCTGCAAACACTTTTGGCAACTGAGGATGACTCCACGCTGCGGGCTACGCTGGAAACAGCGCGCCAAGCGCGGCAAGCATGGCTACTTTATCAAGAAAGGCGAAAAGCGTGACGGCACAAGTCGGGCATATTGATGGACAAACACAACTCGTCGGCATTTTGGGCTATCCGGTCGCACATTCGCTCTCACCTGAGATGCATAACGCCGCCTTTGCCGCGTTGGGCATGAACTGGCGCTATGTGCCGCTGCTGGTGCGCCCTGATCAATTGGCGGCGGCGCTGCGCGGCGCCCTTGCGCTGGGCTTTCGCGGCGTTAACCTGACTGTGCCACACAAGGTGACTTGCATTCCACTTTTGGACAGCGTCACAGAGGCAGTGACTATCGCCGGCGCCGTGAACACCATCCGCATTGATGGCAGCAGTGGGCGGATGGAAGGCTTGAACACGGATATGAGCGGCTTCCTGACCGACCTTGCCGCCAATCGGATCAGTGTTGGCGAACATTCACGGGTAGTCATTTTGGGTGCAGGTGGCGCAGCGCGAGCGGTGGGTGCCGGTTTGGCGCGCAGCGGCGCACACATCACCTTTGTGAACCGCACTGCCGAACGCGGCGCGCAAATTGCCGATTTTCTGCGCTCTAGCTGGGCAAGTGGCAAGATTGAGTCGGCGGGCATGGATCAATTGGCGGAAGTTAGCCGTGAGGCAACTTTGATCGTCAACACGACGCCGGTTGGCATGTATCCCAACGTAGACGCTTCACCATGGCAAAGCGGGGTGCCATTTCCCAAAAATGCCGTCCTGTATGATACAGTCTACCGCCCATTACAGACCAAACTGATGCGTGATGCGGAACGCAGCGGCTTGCATGTCATCGGCGGTGTAGGCATGTTAGTCTATCAGGGCGCCTCTGCCTTTGAGATGTGGACAGGCAAAAAGCCGCCCATTGAGGTGATGCGCGCCATTTGCCAGAAGCGCCTGATGGAAGCCTGAGCGCGCCTTATGGAAACAGGTATGGGCGCTCTGGCATGGCGGTTGGTTCGATAGACTCTGCGATCAGGATTGGTGTGCGCTGCCCTGCAAAATCGCGCACCTCAAACTTGCCCTGCACACGCACCCAGCTATCAGGTGGCAGGCTGGCAGCCTGTTCACTGCGGACGATCACGCCAATGGCGACGGCATCCGCTACGCAGCAGCTTACCGTGAAGCGCGTCACCATGAACTCAGTGTCATCCTCAAAGCGCACATCACGGTAGACAAAGCCGATCAGGTCGGCAGGTTGCCCACCAAACTCATCCACGCTGGTGGCAGCGCTAAAGGCGCGCACCCAATCCAGCACATTGCGCTGCGTCGGCGTGATGCTGAACGCCTGATCGCCCGCGCCGGAGACATTCAGCGAGAACGCCACGCCGCTATTGTTAATGGCGGCTGCGCCGAGCGGCTGCGCGGGCAGAAAAACACCAAAGACCAAAGGCACACTCAGGATTGCCAGCACATACCACCGTGCCGAGACGCCATGCGTCACACTTGGTGCATTAGGCAGCAGATTGGGCGTGCCTTTGGGCGCATTTTTGTCCTGCTCAGGCTCAGAGAGCAGCGCGATCACATTAATAACGCCAAGCCCAATCAGTGTGAAGCCTGCCACGCCTGCCAGCCAATTAAAGCGCTCATTGATGTAGTAGGCGATCTCGCCCGTCAGCAGCGTTTCCAGTAGATATAAGCCTAACAGCAGCATGAGCGCTGCCTGAAACCATTGTCGTGTTCGCATACCGTTAAAACCTCACATTTAGATTGATGAAAATGCCGAACAACAACGACATCAACAGCGGCAAAATCACCATGTAGAATACCACACGCCGCTTAAAGACGCTGAGGTACATTAAGGTCGCTTTAATGTCCACCATCGGACCAAAAGTCAGGAAGGTGAGCAGCGAGCCTGATGGGAAGCCGAAGTTAGCAAAGGACAGGGCAAGGATCGCATCAGTGGTGCTGCAAATGGAGAGGACGAACGCCATGATCGCCATTGCTACAGCGGACATGGACGGATCGCTTGCTAAGGCGCGGATTTGCTCTTGGGAGAGGAAGGTCTGCATGGCAGCTGCCAGTGCTGTACCCATCACCAAATAGCGCCCCATATCGAAAAATTCATCAGTAGCAACGCGTGCCGCACGCACAATGCTTTGCCCAAAGGTGAGGCGCGCTGTGTTTGGTTGCGGCGATGCGGCACCCGAACCGCCCGCCATCGCCATCAGCGCACGCGGATGCAGCATCTTGATCGGGTTCACTTGCAAACTAAAGATCAAGCCGACGGCAACCGCCATAATGCAGGTGATGGCGAAGCGCCCGATCAGGATTGGACCGAAGCCAAAGGCAGCGTAAGTGCTGGCAAACACAATCGGATTCATGACCGGCGCCGCCAGCAAAAATGCCACGCCGACTGCCACTGGCAAGCCTTTTTGGTAAAGTTTGCGCGTGACTGGCACCACGCCACATTCACAGACGGGAAATAGGAAGCCAAGAAAACTACCCGCCACAATCGCCGCGAACGGATTGCGCGGCAGCAAACGCGCAATGTCTTCCTTCCGCACGAAGACTTCAATCAAGCCCGAGACGATGGTGCCGAGCAGCAAGAACGACACCGCCTCAATAAAAATTCCTAAAAAACGCGTGCTGAAGAGCGATAGCTGTGTGCTGAAATCCATGACAAATGTTCTCTCGGATAATCGCGCTAGGGCAGCCAGCGCGGTAAGGTTGCGTTATTTGCCAGCAAGCGCAGATCGCCTGTAGTCAGGTCATACAGCCAGATTTCAGCGCGTGCGCCGGGCTTCGCAAGGGCAAAGCGTTGGAAGGCAAGCTGCTCACCGTTTGGGCTGACGGCAACTTGCCCGCTGCTGTAATCACCGTCTGTGACCAATGGCGTTGTCTCGTTTGTCTCCAGATCAATCAGATGCAGTTGTGCGCCTTGCATGGTCGTGATGGTTGGCGGACGGCGTGTGATGATCAGACGGCGATTGTCCGGCAGCCACGCCAATTCAACATCATTGTTCGGATCGCTCTCCGGCACAAGATCACGCTGTACCATCAGCTCAGATTCCAAATCTACCAGCACGAAATGTGCCACATAGCGCGTTGTGCCTGCTAGTTGGATGATCTTTGGGAAAAATAGCCAGCGTCCATCAGACGAGAAATGACCGACCTCACCTTGCGGCGTGCGGATCAGGCGTTCGGCGTTCGCCTCAAAATCGAACAACACAATGCCACCTACGTTGGCATCATAGCTGGCGAGAAATCTGCCATCGGGCGACCAACGCGGCGAGTAGCCCAGCCGTTGGCTATCGGCAAAGAGTGGGCGCGGAATGCCCGTTGTTGTATCCACCAACCAAATGCGCGGCGCGCCGGGACCTGCACCAGTGTCGAGGTTTAAGTCGGAACGCTCAAAGGCGACCATGCCGCCATCAGGGCGCCAAGCAGGTGTGGTGCAGGCGGCGGTTGGGCATTCCAGCAAGGTGAGCGTGCTATTAGAACGTAGATCGTAAAGGCGCAAGTGCGCGGTGCGCTGATCGCCCAACTCACTGTAGACGATGCGGCTGCCATCAGGTGCTATATCGTAGCTCAGCACGCCAAGTTCGCTAAAAGTGATCTGCTGCGGTTGAGAGTCGGGCTGGTTCGGGTCAACCATGAACAAGTTTTGGATTGGATTATCCACTGGCGCCATAAAGACGACCTGCGGCGCACGCACACGAAAGTCCCACTGGTGCGCTTCTAAAAGCAGGCGTCCGTTTTGGGCGCGCACACCTTCGGCAAGGCGCACTGTGTAAGTTTGCCCTTGTTGAAGGGCGTGTGCAGGCTGCCACTGGAGCTGATTGCCTGTGACAGTGATTGTGCCTTCAGCAGCGGGCGAAAGGCTGATTTTATCTGCCACACTCTCGGGATCAAGCGGTTCGTCAAAGGTGATTTGGATCACGCTTTGGCTGGAAGCAAGCCCTTGCGGCACAAAACGCCGCACACTGATGCCGACGCGGTCGCCGCTGAGCAGGACAAGGGCAATCGCTAGGATTAGCGCAGCGACAGCAACCGCGACGCCAATATCAAGCCGATCAAGACGTTGGGCAGGCAGCAGGCTTACATTTGGGAGAGGCTTTTCCGCCATTGGCTCACTTTGCATACTCGTTGAGGTATTCATCCTCAACAATAACCAAAGGTGCGCCGCCTAGCAACTACACTTGCTTAACATAGGCAAATGAAACTTCGTATCGCATTCTGCGAAATACGATTGCTTGTGCCAACACACAAGGCGCGAATTATCTGGCTTTCGAGAACGGGATGAGGGTTACCTATTACAGGGAATACCTTCGTTGCCCGTTACACCATCGGTACCCACTCAAACACCCACACCGACGGCTACGCCAGACGGTTAAAACACCTGAGAGGGCATGATCTGCTGATGAAAAACAAAGCATCCCGATCTGGTGTGGTGTGGGTTATTTCCCGTTTATTGATGCTTGCCACATGGAGCGCACCTAAAGCCGTGGCGCAATCCGCTGTTCGGTTAAACCCAGTGTTGCAACTTGGCTATGGGCAAGCACAAGACAGCACGTGGAGTCCGATTGGCGATGCGTTTGCTGTTTCCAGCAGCAGCGGTGTCGGTGTGTTCCGCCCGACGAACGGCATCACCTACTTTAAGAACGCGCTGACCACAGGCTTTGCCGACCTTGAGAGAATCTACGGCGTGGCGAATGACGCGCCTATCGCTGGTGTGTGGCAAATCCCCGCACCTGAGCTTGCGCCCACTTTCGTGCCAAGACAGTAGGGACGCAGCCTATTCAAAAGTAGAAGGTAGCCCAAAGGCTGCCTTCACGTTTCATAGGCGCGGGTGAGTGCCTCACCGAGTCAGGGCATCTGGTTAGCAGCGAGCAGCTTGCTGAAAGACCTGCCCACGCTAGATTGCAGGTGATATAAAGGGTAGCCCTGACTGGTCGATATGGTGGCAGCACGGATGCCCTCAAACTCGTAGCGCCAGCGGTGGCGGCAAGGCGGCGGGTGCAACATGGTCAAGATCAGGTAAGCCACCCCCTGTTACCCAACACGCCCACAGCCCTTTTCGTGCTATACTAAGCCTAAGTGTCCCTGCTGCCCGAAAGGACTTCACCATGTCCCTAACCGCCGCTCAATTCCGCCAGATCGTTGACCTGTGCGCGCCGCACATGCAGACCACTGCTGCGCGCATGACCCGTTTCAAGAATGCCTTCAGCACTGCACCCTTTCAGAACCAGATCACCTGGGAAGGCGCCACCAGCGACTATGTGACGCACCTGCTGTGCGTCCTGCTGACGCTGCACCGCTACAACGGCGTGCATCCGCTGCGGACGCTGCTTGAATCGCTCAGGACTGAATATGGCACGGATGCTCAAGCGCAGATTGACGCGCTGCTGCCCCTGATTGACGCCCTGCCCGAAGGCAGCACGCTGCCCACGCTGCCGCTCACGCTCTTTTTGAGCTATGCCCGCGCCGATGATGAGCCGTTCGTCCGCCGCCTGTATGACGACCTGAAGGCGCATGGCTTCAACGTCTGGTTTGACCGCGTCAGTATGCCCAACCGCGGACTCGGCTTTGCGCCTGAGATCGCCCGCGCCATTGAGCAGGCAGACCGCCTGCTGCTGATCTGCGGACCCGCCGCCTACGCCTCTGGCTATGTGCAGCAGGAATGGCAGCACGCCCTGATCCACTGCAAGCCTGTTCACCCGCTGTTGCGGCTAGGTGACTATGCCGACCTACCACCAGACCTTGCCGACTATGACGCGCTGGACTTCCGCAAAGATAGCGATTTTGAGGCGCGGTTCACGACACTGCTGCGCCAAGTCCGCGATCAGCCGCTGCCTTTGGCAACGCTGACCAAGATCAAAGCGCCTGAGCAGTGGTACATCACGCGCTCAGCGCCGCAGCGCCAAGTCATCCAGTCGCTGACTGCGCTCGGACGCGAGAACACCGTTGCCATCAGCGCCATTAACGGCTTAGGCGGCGTCGGCAAGAGCGTGCTGGCAGCCATGGTTGCCCATGATTGCGAAGTGCGCCGCACCTTTCCCGATGGCATTCTGCTGATTGAAGCAGGCAAGCAACCCGACCTATCGGCGCGGCAGGCTGAGCTTGGCGTGCTGGTCGGCATGGCGCCTGACCAATTCAAAGAAGACCTCGCCCTGAACAAGGTGCTGCTGCGCGGCGCGCTGGGCAATCGCCGCATCCTCGTTATCCTTGATAACGTCTGGCGGAAAGACGTGATAGAGGCGCTGCAATGCGGTGCGGAAGGCGTCAAGTTCATCGTCACCACGCGCTTGGTGAACCTTGCCAACACCTATGCCGCCGTGCGCGTAGACCTACTCTCGCCTGAGGAAGGCGCTGAACTCATTCTGCGCCGCGCCGCGCTGAAGGACGACCAGCGCGCCGCTTGTGAGGCAGTCTCGCGCCAGTTGAACGGCTTGACGCTTGCGGTGAGCATCGCCGCTGCCAAGATCAAGAACGACGGATTGCGTCCTGCGGACTATCTGGATCGCCTCAAACGTGCGGAGAATCCTTTCGTGCATCTGACCCTCGCCGATCCCGATGATCCTTTTGCCGATACCAACAGCAATGAGGAAAACCTTGAGGCATCGCTGGCGCTGACTTACGGCGAGCTGAACCCTGACATGCAGCGGCGTTTCGAACAGCTAGGCGTCTTTGCGCCTGACGGCACCTTTGACGCAGCCGCTGCCGCGGCGGTGTGGGAAGAACCGCTGGAGGATGCCGAGAAGAAGCTAAACCTGTTGGTGAACTTTGAACTGGCAGCGCGCACCGAAGACGGGCGCTACAGCCAGCACAGCCTGCTGCGCGCCTACGCCCGCGCCGCGCTGAAGCAGGCGGGCGAACTAGAAGCGGCAAGTGCCCGCCACTTCGACTACTACCTGACCCGCCATGATTACGGTGAGTCAATGGCATTCACACCACATGCGAGTGAGATCACGCCCGACTTCGATAACATCCGTGCCGCGCTGCTGTGGGGCTTTGAGCATGAGGTAGACCGCGCCTGCACCTTCGTGACCACCCTTGATAACGGCTACATGTATTTTCACCAACCCTACCCTGTGCGCCGCGAATTGCTGGATAAGGCGCAAACGGCGAGTGGGCAAAGCGCGTGGAATCAGGCGAACACGCTCCAGGCGCTGGGCGATTTGGAACGCTTTGAAGCCAACTTGCCCCGCGCACGGGAACGCTACACCGCCGCGCTGGCCTTGTTTGAGGCGATTCCCGATAAACTCGGTCAGGCGAACACGCTCAAGGCGCTGGGCGATTTGGAAAGCATAGAAGCCAACTACCCTTTGGCGCGCCAACGCTACGGCGAGGCTTTGGCACTCGCTCGCCGCATCCCTGACCTCACTTGCCAGTTGAACAGCCTCATCGGGCTGGCACGTCTGGAAAAGACACTGGGCAATATCGAAGCAGCCTGTCAGCAGTATGCCGAGTTGTTCGCCCTGACGGATAGTACACCTGCTTTTGCCAATCATCCATTTACCCAAACATTGAAGCGCGAAGCTGCTCAGGTTTGCGGCGGCGAAGCCCCTGATCAGCCTTCGCCTGAAGCCATGACGCACTTGCAACAACTTGCCAATCTGCTCATCGCGTGGGTGCAAACACCGGATTGGGATGCCTCACGCGCCTATCTGGAGGCGCATCAGGCAGACCTCTTAACAGATCAGGCGGAAGGGGCACTGCAACTGCTCATTCAGGGCAACAACAATCATCCCGACTTGGTACGTCACCTCGAACTTCTGCGCTCGGCGCGGCGGGATGGCATCGCGGCTGCCTATGCACAGATGGGATCAGGGGAGGGTGAAGGCGCGCAGCAAATGCTCCAGCAGTTGCTCAACGCCTTCATGAGCCTGCCCAACGCAGAGGCAATGGCGCAGTTTGCTGCCCAAGTTCCCGCGCCCTTGCTGGATATGCTCCAGCAGGTGTTAGAGGCTGCCATTCCGCAGCAAGCGCCTGAGGTGCAGGCAGCAATCCGTGAGCGCCTTGCGGACTTGCGTCGGGTGCGCGGCACAGGGCAGT
>DAOTVQ010000007.1:0-10293 GCA_034436355.1 Anaerolineae bacterium | reverse complement strand
CTGGTGGCGCTTGGCGTGATAGTGGCGGTGGGTGTCGGCGTGGCGGTCGGGGTTGGGCTTGGCGTAAGGCTGGCTGTGGCAGTCGGCGTGCTGGTGGGTGTATGGGTCGGTGTCGGTGTGTAGGTTGGCGTGGCGGTCGGCGTGGGTGTATGGGTTGGCGTGGGCGTGTTGGTGGGTGTTGGGGTTGCCGTTGGCGTGGCGGGAATCTGTGCCTGCTCGATGGGCAGCAGTTGGTCAGGGGTGAAGCCGCCGCATTCCAAGCCGCGTGCGCGCAGCCAACCGCCGCGATATGCCTCTGGGGCGGCAAGGCGCACCCAATCGGCGTTGGCATCCCGCCGATCAGGGGAATAGGCGGTTGTGCGCTGGCTAATATCCAGCGTGGCACGTTCGGGATACACCTCGCCGGGACCCGCGTAGAGGATCGGGGTGAGATCGCCGCGCAACACACAGGAAGGCTCGCTCACCTCAAGGCGGCGCTCGGCTGTGACGGTCTGTGCGTCCTGCCCGCGCACGATCAGCCGCACGATCACTGCGCCGAAGGGAGCAATTAACATGGATGAATCGGTTGAGCGCGGCGGCTGATCAACAAACTGCTGACGGGCGTTGGTTTGGCTATCTACCACTTCTACCGTGACGCGCTCGGCATTTTGAACATCCCACGCAAGGCTGACGCGCTGCTCCACATGGCGGATGAGCGCGGTCGGTTGGGTGGTGAACGCCGTGATCTGTGCGGCACGCGGCAGCGAGAGCAGCACCACCAAGCCAACCAGCCCTAAGAGCAGTGCGCCGACCACGACACTGCTCAGCAAGCCGCCTAGCACGGGCTTGACAATGGCGATGCCCGGCACTGTGGCAAGGAAGGCAGATGGGTCTTGCGACTGGACAATGACATCAAAAGAGATGCGCTGTGCGCCGCCGAGCAAGTTGCGCGCCTTGGGACGCATAAAGCCGCGCACACGCTGCCGCTCGCCGGGCGCAAGGGTCAAGTGTGAGGGCTGAATATCAAATTCAAGGGCGCCATTGGGCGCCTTGCCAAAGAGGGCAATCGGCAGTGGTGCGCTGCCCTGATTCTGCACGTACAGATCAAAGGGGGCGGGCAATTCAACCTCGCTGCGGACGAGCGCCATGCCAAAGCCGCTGTAGCTGCGAACGGTGAGCGTGAGCATGGCGGTCATGCTCTGATCGGGCGCCTGTTTGCTACGCACCGTCACCTTGACGGGATATTCGCCGGGCTTGCTATCGCTGCGGCGCAGCGGCTTAAAATTGAGGGTCACGGTAGCGGGTTCATCAGGGCGCACTTCTAATTCGGGGCGGTCTACGCGCACCCACTCCCGCGGGACGCCCTCTACCTCAATGCTATAGCGCGCTGCCTCTGTGCCTGTGTTATGAATGGTGAGCGTGGTCTGCACGTGGGCGCCGGGCGTCACGGGCATGTAGGGCGCTTCCATCTCAATGCGGAAGTTCATGCCGACGACTTCAACGCGTTGTGTGGTATCCGCCGCCGCGCTGATTGGCTGCGTAGGCACATCATCTTGCAGCGGTTGGTAGATCAGGCGCAGATCGCCCACCTGGATTTCTTCGCCGCCGCGCAGGATGACGGCGTCCTCAGGCTTGATGCGCTCGCCATCCACATAGGTGCCGTTTACCGATTCTTTGTCGCGCAACACCGCCTGCCCATTCTCATACGAGATGGTGATGTGATAACGCGAGACGGACGTAGCATCTAGGGCAATGTCGTTGCCCGTCGAGCGCCCGATGGCGATTGTCTGTTTGTCAAGTGGATAACTCTCTGAAGGTCCGTTGGGCCAATAGACATCTAATCTGCCGTACACCATCGTGCCACTACCTCCGTTGTTGAGATCAGTCTACCACCACATTGGCAGATCGGCAACGCATTTCAGTTAGCGGGGTGCCAAGCCAACAGCAAGCCTAAGGGCTTCGTGGGTGCGCTTCACGAAAAAATGCAGCTAATATGTATTTCAAGCGGATGCATATGTGGATAACTTGTGGATAACTTGTGGATAACTCAACTCAAATTGTGGATAACTTTTTCTGTAAGCAGCCTTTTCACAAGGCGCTTGTGGATAATGTGGATAACTTGGCGAGTTATCCACATCCCCAATGTGGATAAGTATACTTTTGTAAGCGTTTCCGAAACGCCATATATGGGCTTTATGATGAATCATATATGCCATATATAGCGCTTTAGCACGTTTGTGCGCCATTTTTGCCCAAAGTTATCCACATATCCACAGGCTCTACTACCTCTGCTAGATATAGATGACTATATGTGGATAACTTTTCCTGAACGGGAACGCCCGAAGGGTTGCGTTTGCAGATCGCCAAACTGCTCTATGATTGCTGAGAGAGCAACCGTAGGCTTTACCCTACCCTCAATCCCGCCCCGCAGGCAGGGCGGGACTTCCCAGTTCACCGCTGATTCCCTTTCCCCTGCCGCCAACAGGAAATAACACGCCCTGCCTGTAAAGAACATGCAAAAAAACCTGTGAAAAACTTGTGCTGAATAGCGCTTTTCGCCTTCAACGGATCGTCAGCTGCAAAAAATTAACGTACAATAAAAGCATTCTAGTTAAGCCATTCGCCCTAAACATCATGCGCCGCAGAAGGATGGTGCTATGCCAGATAAAAACACGCTCTCGGTCAGCCGCAGCGAGATTGACAGCCGCGACCCAACCCTTCGGATTTCGCCGGATGGCGGCAACAGCTTCACGACGCTTGTTGTACAGCGCACCATCAACATTGGCAGCGAGGCGCGCCAAGATATTGTCATCCAGGCAGCAGGCATTGCCACACGCCATGCACGCCTGCTGCAAGAAGGCACCACCTATCGCATTTTCGACCTGACCGAGGGCGGCGTGTTGGTGAACAACCAACTGATTGATGGCAGCACGCTGCTGCGCGATGGCGACGTGATCCGCTTGCAGGATCGCGGCGGCGTGGGCGCCACGCTCACCTTCTCCAACCCGATTGAGCGCGCACTCGGCAGCGAATCCGTAGGGCGTACCTATCCGCTGGATGTGCTGCCCTGCATCATCGGGCGCGATCCTGAAGCGCACATTCACCTCAGTTCCCTTGCCGTCTCGTGGCACCACGCCATCATCACACAGCAGGGCAATGCACACATCATCGCCGATGATGGCAGCGTGAACGGCACCTTTGTGAACGATAAAAAGCTGAGCGCACCGCACCGCCTGCGCCCTGAGGATGTGATCCGCATTGATCAAGCGCTCTTCGTCTACAACGGCAAGGGCTTGATGCGGATGGCTGCCACCCAAAAGCTAGAGATTGACGCCTATAATCTGGATGTGACCTACCGCACGGGCTTGTTCGGGCGCGTAACGCTCAACACCATGCGCGAAGCATCCATCGCCATCCAACCGCGAGAGTTTGTGGCGATCATCGGCGGCAGCGGATCGGGCAAATCTACCCTGCTGCGTACCCTGAACGGCGCGCAGCCTGCCAGCGGCGGCAAAGTGCTGATCAACGGTGACGATCTCTACCAAAATTATGAGATTTATCAGCCGATCATCGGCTATGTGCCGCAGACAGATATCGTGCAGGATGCGCTCAGCGTCTACCAGACGCTCTACTACGGCGCCAAGATGCGCTTTCCAAACGAGCCGCCCGAATCGCGTGAGGAACGCATACGGAAGGTGCTGGAAGCGCTGGAACTGACCGACTTCCGTGATCGGCTGGTCGGGCGCTTAAGCGGCGGTCAGCGCAAGCGCGTGAGCATTGCCCTAGAGCTGATGGCAGAGCCGATCATGCTCTTTATGGACGAGCCGTCCAGTGGGCTTGATCCGGGCTTGGATAAATCTATGATGCTGACCTTGCGCCGCTTGGCGGATCGCGGGCATATCGTGATTGTGGTGACGCACACCACGCTCAACATTGATTTGTGCGATCATGTCGCGCTGATGTCACGCGGCTACCTTGCCTACTACGGACCGCCCAAGCAGGCGCTCAAGTTCTTTGATGCCCGCGATTATCCCGAGATTTATAACAAGGTGACGCTGCTGCCAGAGGCTGCACGTGCCACCAGCGAAACGATGGTCTTCACGCCGTCTTCTTCACGCATTGTGGCAGGCGCAAAAATTAGCCCGCAGGATGCAGCGCGCCAATGGGCAGACAAATACCGCCAAACGCCTGAATACCAAAAATATGTGGTGGAGCGCTTGCAGGTGCATGGCGCCAGCCTGAAAAATTCGGCGCTGACCAACCAAAAGCTGCGCCGTGTGCGGCGTGGCTCGCTCTGGCAGCAGACGCGCTACCTGACTGAGCGTACTATTGCGCTGGTGCGCCGCGATGTGCGAACGATCATCGCGCTGATGTTGGTGCTGCCGCTGGTGGCGCTCTTTCTGGGCTTGATCAGCTATGATACCGTCGAGGGCGGGCGCGGGCAGATGTTGGTCAGCCGCGGCACGCCACGCGACTACGCCCTGCTGATGGATCAGGTGCCGCTGGAATCGGTTGCACCGGTCGCGGCTGCTGAGGCAACCGACGCCGCGGCGGAGGCACCCCCAGAGGAAGACGCCAGCACAGCACGGCGTGCAGCGCCCGTCGTCAGCGCGGTTGGCACCTTTGTGCCAGCCTCAGAGGCAGAGCGCATTTTGTTCATCTTGGCGTTGGCGGTGGCGCTCTTTGGCGTGTTTGCATCTGCCTATGTGATCGTGGTGGAAAAGAGCCTCTTCCTGCGCGAACGCATGGTGAACCTACGCATCACCGCTTACCTTGCCTCAAAATTCGCCGTATACGGCGTGTTGGCAGCCCTAAGCTGCCTCATGGCGCTGATCTTGTTCTCCTTTGGCGTGGTGCTGCCCTCGCAAGGCATCCTGACCAACGGCTTCGTGGAACTGCTGATCACGATGGCGCTGACGGCATTGGCAGGCGTCAGCATCGGCTTGCTGATCTCGGCGCTCAATCGGCAGGTGAATGCCGTCACCTACTTGGTGTTGGCAGTCCTGTTCATGCAAATCCTGTTTCCGGGCGTGCTGTTCAAGATGGATGGCGCCCTAGAGCCGATCTCGCGCCTGACGGTGACGCGCTGGGCGCTGGAGGCACTCGGTGGCACGGTAAATATGGTGCAGCGCAACGCCGAAGGGCGCATCGTGGTGGCGGCGCAGGCAGTCAACCCGAAGACCAACCGTCCGCTGCCGAATGCACCGCTCACCCGCCAATACTTTCCCGCGCCGCCCGCGCTCAGCGTAACCTATGCCACCACCGCCAGCGAATTGGTGGTGCGTTGGCTGGCGCTGATCGGCTTCTCGGTGGTGTTCCTGACGGCAAGCCACTTTGCGCTGCGCCGTAACGAGCCGTTCTAGGTGCTGAGGGGGCGACACAAACTGCATTTTTTACCCCTATCCCTAGCCCTTTCCCGCAAGCGAGGAAAGGGAATCAGAAGCGGTTTGTAAAGTCCCGCCCTGCCTGTGGGGCGCGCTTTAGGGTGGGGTAAGCGGCGTTGGGCAGGCGTTGGGAACACGCCTGCTTTAGCAAACGTCTTGTGTTGTATGCTGGCGTAGGTGTGAAGGTTGCGTGCTTTCACGCACTACGATGGAAATGTGTTATTCAATATGGAGGAAAGAAGCACGATGAAACGTAACATCATTATTCCCTTGCTGATGGCAGTTGCCCTGCTGTTGGGCATGGTTGCCAGCCTGCCAAACAGCGTCTCGGCAGAGCCGCCACGGCAAGGCACACCGACGCCCGGCGGCATCGAAATTGAGCCGGAAAACCCAACGGCAACGCCTGTGGTACCGAAGTTGCAGCCACCGAACGACGACTTTGGCGGCACGCCACCCGTCTTTACACCGCCCGCCACGTTGGATGATCTGATCGCGCAGTTCCCCGATCTGAAGCCCTACATTGATCAGGTGCGCGATGTAGACTTGGGCAACCTTGACCTTGCCGAACTCTACCGCCGCATTTTCCAAATCTACGATGCACGCGGTGCCAGTGGCGTTGCCACCTTCCTGAAAGATAGCGGCATCCTAGAGAAGCTGAACATCCCGTTGAGCTACCTCGACCTGCTGGTTGCCTTTGATCAGGGCGGCATTGAGGCAGTTGAAGACCTTGCCCGCGTCCGTCAGTTGATTAACGATGCCGACGAACTGGTTGCCTACCTGCTGCTGGACGATCCCAAGAATCTAGAAGCGGTGACCAAAGACCTTGAAGAAAACTTCGGCGTCACGGTCTATGGCTATGATCTGACCACTGAAGAGGTTGAGGTTGGCATTCCGCTGGAACTGCTGGCGCAGTACCAAACGCCCGGCTCGCTGCTTGGCTATTTGGTGGCGCTTGCCAACGCAGAGCATATCGAAAGCTGGCGCTTGCCCATCCCCGCCGTTACGGGCAGCTTGGGCTTGCAGCGCGGCGGCAGCCCCATCGCCCAGACCATTGGCGCCGATGCGTGGCACGCTGCTGGCATCACCGGCAAGGGCGTGCGCGTCGCCATTGTGGACTTGGGCTTTGGCGGTGTGAAGCGGCTGCTCGGCTCGGATTTGCCCGCCACCGTCAAGACCAACTTCCCGCTTGATCAGTTGGATCGCCAGCGCGAGAATCACGGCACGGCTGTTGCCTCTGTGGTGCATCGCGTGGCGCCGGATGCTGAACTCTACCTTGCCTTTGAAGATAACAGTTCACGCGGCTTTGCCAACGTGCTGCAATGGCTGGAAGATAACAAGGTGCAGGTCGTCAACTACTCGGTTTCGCAGTTGATCGGACCGCGTGACGGCTCCTCCTACAGTTCTCAATTGGTCGAGCTGTTCATGCGGCGCACCGGCGCCTTGTGGATCAACTCGTCGGGCAACTACGCCATGTCGCACACACTCTTTGAGTTCAATCCGGGCGAGAAGGGCATTCACTTCTACTCCGCAGAGCGCAACCTGCTGCCGTTCATGGCATTTGCGCCCGTCACTACCATTGCCATGAACTGGAATGGCAATTGGAAGGGCGGCGAGAACACCGAATATGTGTTTGTGGTGCTGGATAAGGACGGTAAAGAGATCGGCGCGGCAACCGAGCAGCGGCGCGGAGGGCGCAATCACTTGCCCTTCCAAATTCTGAACTTCCGCACCACGCCGGGCGAGATTTACTACCTATTGGTGGCGCGCACACGCGGCAACACCAATAACCTGATTGACATCATCATCAACAACAGCGAGATTGCACCGTGGGCAAAGGTGCCGCAGTACAGCATTGCCACGCCTGCCGATAGTAGCGGCGTGCTGACCGTTAGCGCCACCGACTTGCGCGGTCGTGAGATCGAGGAATACAGCTCGCAGGGCCCCACCCAAGATGACCGCCTGAAACCGGATATTTCCGCGCCAACCAACGAGGTGGTGCCGGGCTTTGATCGCGGCTTTGGCGGTACCTCTGGTGCGGCACCTGTCGCAGCCGGCGCCGCAGCACTCATCTTGCAGGCGAACCCAAGCCTCACCAATGCACAGCTTAAGGCATTTATGATGCAGAGCGTGATCGATCTGGGCGATAAAGGGCATGATATCGTCTATGGGGCAGGGCGCTTGATGCTGCCCGCGCCAGATGGTGTTGATCCTGAGGCGGGCAACGTCCTCGGCGGCGATGAAGATGAAGACAACGGCGCGGTGTTGGGCGATGATGACGAAGTCTCGCTAACCGTCACCGATGTGCGGACGCAGTTCAACGTGAAGGTGCAAGGTGTGACGGGCATGGGCATCAACGCCTCGTTCACGCTCGAAAACTTCACGGGCAGCCGTTTGGCAGTGGTGGCGATCTTCACCGATATGAACGGCGATGCCTTGCCCGTTGAACTGGAGGACTTTTCGCTGTTTGGCACGATTGCCACAGGGCGCATCATCGAAGTGAAGGGCAAGAACAACCGCTTTGACGGCGTGGGCTTGTTCATCCCGAATCGCGCCTTCCGCCAAGTGAACGCCTCGCGCATTCAGTTCTTCGTGGCGGTCTACGATGTGAGCAATGATGACGATGCACCACGTCTGGGCGTGAGTGAACCGATCACCCTGCGCCTGCGGAAGTAGGCACAGGGCGCAACGTTCGGTATGGGCAGCCTCAGTGCTGCCCACACTGCCTATCGCCCTCACGCATTTGCCACGTATGCCGTCTCTTGAATGGCAAGATCAATAAAGACGGCGGATGTCCAGCCGAAGATGGGCGCTGCCTTCGGTGGGCGCGCCGCTGTGATCGGGTTGTAGTATTCGTAGATGTCTGAGCGCTGCATGACCAGATCAAGCGTGTTGCGCCGCAGCTTATCGGCAAGTTCAGGGCGCCCAACGCGGAGGAGCGCCTCAATAAACAGGTAGTTGATGTTCACCCACACCGGCCCGCGCCACATCTGGTCGGCATCAAACTTCGGATCGTTCAGGGCAACGGTTGCCAACGCCCATTTGTCCCAGAAGGTTTGCGGGTTGGTCAGGTGCGCGATGAGCCGTGCGTTAATGCGCTCTGGCAGGCTGCCTATCCACAAGGGCAGCAGTTGAAAGGGCGTAAAGACCTCAATCGGCTGCCCCTGATAGAGCGCATTGAAATAGCCGCGCCGTTCATCCCAGAGCGTTTCAAGCATACGTGCGGTGTGCTGCTGCGCCTGCTGGCGGTAGTGGGCTGCCTCTTGCGTCATGCCCATCAAAGACGCCATGCGCGCCAAACTTTCCGCTTGAATGACGATATAGGTGTTCAGGTCGGGCGCCACCACAGGCATTCCGTCATCCCAGAGCGGGCTGTCATCTAAGCCGCTGGAGAACGGGTGCTGATAATGGCACAAGCCGTTGGCGCTCAGGTTATCGCGCAGCCACCACTCATGCCAGCGCGTGATCGGCTCATAAATCTCGCCCAGAAAGTCAAGGCGTCCGCATTTCTCAAAAACCTTCAAGGCTGCCCAAGCGACCAGCGGCGGCTTGGTCACATCTGCCTCAACCGGGCGCGTCAGCCGTGTGACCAAGCCCTCATCGTGGATGGCATCTGGCAACATGCCATCCTCACGCTGGTGATCCAGCACAATGCGGATTTGATCTTCGGCAAGGTGCGGGTCAATATGCCGATAGGCAAGCGCGTGAAAATACTGATCCCACTGCCAGACGCCGATGTAGTGAATTTTGGAAGGCACCAGCGCCTCACGGGTGAAGTAATAGCGCGTGTTCAGCAAGCCCGCCCGCATGATCCACCACGCATGGGCATAGTGTGCCTCGTATTCAGGCAGCACCTTCGGCACCGAGTCAAACCAGGCTTGCCACGCCGCCCGCGAGCGATTGATCGCCTCATCAGTTGGCGGCAGGGCGCGGTTGTAGCCCAAGCGCGGCGTGATGTTCAGCAGCAGCGCGTCACCATCGCGGGCGGTGATTCGCAGATTAACGCGGAAGCGATCACCAGTCAGGGCGAACAGATCGTTTGCCTCAAGCTGTGCGTTGGTGGTGTAGGCGATGTTGCGCTTGCCGTGCAGCGTGCCACCGCGCCGATCCGTGGCGCCGCGGGTGGCGTGTGCCTCAAAGCTGATGCCATAGCTGCCCGCAGGCAGGCGGATCAGCACTGCCTCTGGCTCCACAAACGTCCACGCAAAGTCACCTAACGGCGTGCTGAGCGTCACACAGTGTGGGTAGGAATCCACCTCAAAGGGCTGCGGAGTGCCATCCGTACCCAAAAAGGTGAGCTGATCGAGGATCGGCGGGCGCTGCCGATAGTGACCGACCTCGCCTTGCCAGCGTTCCCAACGTTCGGCAAGGCGGATGGCAACACGGTTGCCTTCACGGAAGATCAACAAGCGCGATCCGCGCTCGGTGAAGGGAATCGCGCTTAAATCAATGCGGTTGTGGAGCAGTTCAAGGGCATTCATGGTGAATTTCTTTTCGCGTGCTGATTTTCCTCAAGATTATACCGACAATCGAGCGAAGGTGTGTGGCAGGCGGCAGGGTAGAGTCGTCTCCCTGATAGGGCAGGCGACTCCGACTCCCTTTCCCTGCTTGCGGGGAAAGGGTTAGGGATAGGGGTAAAGCGGATGCCCACTAGTTAGTGTTGCCCCTTCAGCTCCCTGGTGGGGAAAGGGGGTTACAGCACTTGTCACTTTTGCCAAATGCCCAAAAACTTGCACGGCTGTGGGGGCGTGTCTCAACTCGGTTTTTGACACTTAAACGGCACTTGTCAGGCTTACGACTGCTAATAATGCAAACTTGCTATCGCATGTTCTGATGCGCCTAGCGGCTCTGTCTCAACCCTCCCGCCTTTTTGAGCGGTCAACGAGTTGAGACACTTGACAACGCAAAATGACTTGTGATATACTTTCTAACA
>DAOTVQ010000006.1:0-11796 GCA_034436355.1 Anaerolineae bacterium | reverse complement strand
CAGCCACGTTACTTTTTCCCGTCTGAAATTCCCTTCTTCTCAGCGCTTTTGTTTGGTTGCTCGCGCTTGATGCTTCACAGTTTACCACACCCTCCCTCTCCGTCAAGGGTCAGTTTTAACGAATTGGGTAACTTGCGTTTTTTTCGTGTTATAGTGTGGTTAAAATGTACCCGCATTTAGCTAATAATGGCGCAAATGCGGGATACACTATTGCAAATCACTACCACAGCCGCCAGCGCAGCCGACTTTCCCTCGCCAGCCGTGCTAAAGCGGCTGCCAGCAGTGCCTTGCCAAAATCTGCGGCGATGAACGGCACAACGCCCAGCGCGAAGGCGCGCCGTGCATCGCCCACAAAACTGAGCATCACCAGCCAGCCGCCCAAGTAAATCACGGCAACTGCCACGCAATTCAGCGCAAAGGCGCGCCACAAGCCGCCACCGCGCCCCAGCCCTGCAATCATCACCGCAGGCAGAAACGCGATCAGGTAGCCCGCCGTTGGGCGCACGAATGCCGCCGCACCAACACCGCTGGCATCCAGCGGCACGCCCAACGCAATCGCCGCCAAATAGCCCAACACGCTGGCTGCCCCTTCGCGCACGCCTAGCGTCAGACCGATCAGCAAGACGCCCAGAACCTGAAAGGTCAGCGGCACGGGCGTGTTCGGCAAAATGACCGTGAGCTTTGCCGAAAGGCTGAGCAGCCCAACCGCAGCGCTCACACGCAGAATAACAGGCAAAGTGCGCGTAAGGGTGCGCGCCTGAAAATAAGTTTGCATGGCGTAAACTTTCCATCTATTCAAGTCTCAGGAACGCCGCGCATTATACGCTCAATTAGGCAAACTCGGCAAGCAGACGTTCACGCCGCGAACACTTGGCAAATTTAGCTGCGCTCGCTACACTTTTTATACCCATCCCATATGGGAGGGGATAACCTAATTAAATGGAGGGACAATGAAAATCAGACACGCTCTTAGCATCGCCCTAGTTGGCATTTTGAGTTTGGGTGTGTTGGCAATTACTCAGGCAGATTCACCCACTGAAGGGCGCGGTGGGCGCGCCGAAGTGCGCTTTTTGCAAGGGATGATTGACCATCACCAAATGGCACTGGATATGAGTGAGGACTGCCTTGCCAAAGCCACCGATGCCGCGCTCAAAACGCTCTGCCAGAACATTATCGCCGCCCAAACTGCCGAGATCAAGCAGATGCAAAGCTGGCTGAGCGACTGGTACGGCATCACCTATGTGCCAATGCCTATGGCGCACATGATGGGCATGGAAGGTATGGCGGGACATGGCGGCACCTACAAAGCTGACGGCGCATCAGGTGGGCATGGCGGGCATGGCGGACACGGCGGCGCTGATGCGAAGGCAATGCCTGCCGACCCGCCGATGATGATGGGCATGATGGCAGGCTTGAGCCGACTGGAAGGCGCAGCCTATGCTGTGGCATGGCTAGAGGCGATGATCGATCACCATGACGACGCCCTGCATATGTCTGCGCGGATTTTGAAATGGGCAGACCATGCTGAACTGCGCGCTATGGCAGAGGCGATCATCAAGGATCAGACCGCTGAAATTACCTTGATGGAAACTATGATCAAGGCGTTGATGAACTAATTTGCAACACTGAGGGCATGGTTAGTACGCCATGCCCAGAGTCTTACCGATTCATGCCGATCTGACGCCCGCCACCCAGTGGTGTTGGCGTTGCAGCTGGGCTTCCGCCGCTGCCACCGCTGCCCGGCGAGGTAATCGCCCACGACGGGCTGTAATCGCTGGAACGATTGCGCGTCAGGTTTCGCACACCGCTGCCATCAGCGCGCATGGCGTAAATTTCCTCATAGCCATCCCGATTGCTGGTGAAGGCGATCCATGTGCCATCGGGCGACCAAGTGGGCGCAAAGTTGCGTGTGTTGTTATCCTCGGTGGCCGAGATCAGCTTAACATCACCACCGCTGCTCGTCATGCTGAAGATTTGCAATTGCGCGCCTTCACGCTCTGAGACAAAGAGCAGCCTTCGCCCATCGGGCGACCAACGCGGCGCGCTGTCTACGCTTGGATCAGAAGTCAGGCGGCGCGCACTGCCACCGTCAGCACGCATCACATAGATTTCAGGGTTGCCATCCCGCTCCGAGACAAAGGCAATCTGGCGTCCATCTGGCGACCACATCGGCTGCGTCTCAGCCGAGTCAGTTTCGGTCATGCGGCGCACACCACCCCCATCAGCGCGCATCACATAAATTTGTGGCAGCCCATCTCGCTCCGAGACGAAAGCGATTTGCCGCCCATCTGGTGACCATGTGGGCGAGTCATCAGTCGCAACGTTGCGCGTTAATCGTATCAGGTTGCCGCCGCTGGCGTTCATGCTATAAATTTCACGGTTGCCGTCACGCTCCGAGACGAAGGCAATCATTCGCCCGTCCGGTGACCAAACAGGCGAGTCGTCTCTGGCATTGTTGCGCGTCAGACGCCGAACGCTGCCACCTGTGGCATCCATCACATAGATTTCAGGGTTGCCGTTGCGCTCCGAAACAAAAGCAATTCGACCGCGTGCGATGGTTTGTGGCTCAGCAGCGCTGTCTTCACCTTGCCAACGCACCATCATGTCCATTGTGTGCAGCGTGGGCGCTGAGCTTGCCACGCTACTAAGCAACAAGGCAACAATCAATGCCAGCCCTAACCATGCCGCACCCACAGCACGCTTGCCCAAAGGAATCATGAGTCCGCTTCCTCACTCGCTCAGTCTATAGCATTATTCTAATCATTCTAAGGGCAAAAGTGAAATGAATGCACGCTAAGGGAATTTCAGGCAGGCGGCACGCGCAGCACTTCACCACCCACAAAGGCGCCCTGCTCATAGAACAGGCGTACCCCTTCACAGTAGTCAATTTCGCCGCCCCATGTGCTTAGGTCGGCGTTGGGTAATGCACCAAAGGCGCTTAGCTCCACAATAGCGCCGTGCGAAACAACCAACATTGCCTCGCCGTCTTGGACATTTTTGATCAATTCGCTCAGCAGGGCAGCCAGTTCAGCCGCGTAGCGCGCCGTAGCACCACCGCGCCGCAGCACATCGGCATAAGCGGCAAACGTCATCGGGTAAGTCAGCTCACGGTCTACGGCAGCAGGCATACTCGCCAGCAATTCGCGCTGCTCATGGACGGCATAGCCCATCGCAATCGCCGTCTCGTAGGCGCGTGGCAGCGTACTGGTGACAACATAGGCAAACGATCCCATCCCTTCACCAACGCGCCGCGCCAATGTTACGCCTGCCTGCGTCAGGTGTGGGTTCGGTTTGTTACGCATTGTGTGGCGGCGATGTTCAATCACGCGCATGGGCAGAAGCCTTTCTAAGGATGTGTATGTCACAAGCGAGGGTGCATTATAGCGTTCCCAATCAAGTTTCCGCATACCGTTTTGGGTGCTTCACGGCTAAAATGAAGGCATTCATTAGGTAGTTGTGTGAGCATGAAACGTGATGACGAACTGGACTCCTGATATGATTGTGATCGGCGGCGGCTTAGCGGGCTGCGAAGCCGCTTTTCAGGCAGCAGAGCATGGCTTGCGCGTGGCACTTTATGAAATGCGTCCGCAGCGCAGCACACCTGCTCACCAAACTGATCAGCTTGCCGAGTTGGTATGCAGCAATTCGCTTGGCTCAAACTTGCCCGACCGTGCGCCCGGCTTGCTCAAAAACGAACTGCGTGCACTGGGTTCCCTGTTGCTGCGCTGTGCAGCGCAAGCGGCGGTGCCAGCCGGCGGCGCGCTTGCTGTAGATCGCCAAGTGTTTGCCAGCGCGGTGAGTGCTGCGATTGAGGGACATCCGCGCATCCGCCTGATCCGTGAGGAAGTGACTCAGATTCCCGATCTGCCCTGTGTGGTTGCCTCAGGTCCGCTCACTTCAGAGGCACTCTCCGCCGATATTGCCCGCCTGATCGGTGGTGACTCGCTCTACTTCTATGATGCAATCTCGCCCATTGTGGATGCCAGCACACTGGATATGAGCATTGCCTTTCGTGCCAGCCGCTATGGGCGCGGTGAAGATGAAGGCGGTGATTACATCAACTGCCCAATGAACCGTGAAGAATACGAGGCATTCGTAGATGCCTTGCTGAGCGCTGAGACGTATCCGCTGCATGATTTTGAGCGTGAAGACCCAAAGTTCTTCGAGATGTGCCTGCCCATCGAACAGCTTGCCAAACGTGGGCGAGAAGCGCTTGCCTTCGGTCCGATGCGCCCGGTTGGGCTGCGCGATCCGCGCACGGGCAAGCGCCCACAAGCTGTTGTGCAGCTGCGGCAGGATAACATCGTTGGCACGCTCTATAACATCGTCGGCTTTCAAACCAACCTGAAGTGGGGCGAGCAAGAGCGCGTTTTCCGCCTGATTCCGGGCTTAGGCAACGCCGAATTTCTGCGGCATGGGCAGATGCACCGCAATACGTACATCAACGCGCCGCGCCTGCTGCACCCAACATTACAATTCCGCGAACGCGCCGACCTGTTCTTCGCTGGGCAGATCACAGGTGTGGAAGGCTACGTTGGCAACATCGGCACCGGCTGGCTGGCGGGTGTGAATGCGGCGCGCTTGCTGAAAGGCGAGTCGCTGCTCACGCTGCCGCAAACGACGATGCTCGGCGCGCTGTGTTGGTACGTCACCCATGCTGAGTCGGGCAGCTTTGAGCCGATGAAGGCGAATTATGGCATTTTGCCGCCGCTTGCGAATCCGCCGCGTGGCAAGCGTGAACGCGCTGCTGCCTACAGCGAGCGTGCTTTGGCTGATCTGGCGGCGTATCTGGCACAGGAGATGATCTCACATGCTCAGTGATGAAGAACTGTTGGCACTGCTGCGCGGCGGCGAGTCGGATCGGGTGGAGTTCAAGCGCAACGCCAATGATCGTGACGAAATTCGCAAGAATATCTGTGCTTTGGCAAACGACCTGCCTGATCATCGTCAAGCAGGGGTGATTTTTGTGGGCATTGAGGATGATGGCGCTTGCGCTAACTTAGCAATCACCGATGAACTGGAGCAGAAGTTAAGCCAAATGCGCGATGATGGCAAAATTTTGCCGTTTCCGTCATTTGATGTGCAAAAACGCACCTTAGATGGCTGTGAGGTTTTAGCTGTGATTGTACAACCTGCCGCTGCGCCACCGCTCCGCTTTGAGGGGCGTGTTTTTGTGCGGAGTGGTGCGCGCACAGTGCAAGCCAATCCCGAAGATGAGCGCCGTTTGGTTGAAAAGCAACGCGCAAATAATTTGCCGTTTGATATTCGCCCTGTTCCCAACGCAACACTTGATGATCTTGACCTTGATTTTTTTCGGCGGAATTTGCTGCCAAACGCTATTGCAGAAGAAGTGCTTGCAGAGAATGATCGTTCATTATCCCAACAGCTTGCATCATTACGCCTGGCAACCTACAGCACACCACCACAACCAACGACACTCGGCATTTTGGCATGTGGCAAAGAGCCGCAGCGTTTCCTCTTAGGCGCATATGTCCAATTCGTTCGCTATGAAGGTATAGATATTGATCTGATCAAGGATGCTGAGCGTATTTCAGGTGTTATATCAGAGGTAGCCAAACAACTTGACACCTTGATTCGCCTGAACATCACCACGGCGGTTGATCTAAGCGCACTGCATGAAGTTCGTATTAGCGATTATCCAGAGGAAGCGCTGCGCCAAATTGTGATCAACGCGCTTCTACACCGAGATTATGAGAACACCAACACGCCTGTCCGTATTGAGTGGTTTGCAGATCGCGTCGAGGTTACTAGCCCAGGTGGGCTGTACGGCAGAGTCACACGGGAAAATTTTGGGACGGGTGCGACCGATTACCGCAACAAAAATCTGGCTGAGATTATGGAACGGCTTGGTTTGGTTCAACAGTTCGGCGTTGGTCTACGGCGTGCTAAACTGTCCTTAGAACGGAATGGCAATCCGCCTTTTGAGTTAGCCGAAATCGAAGGTTTTGTGAGGATTATCATAAGGAGCCGCCAATGAGCGTGCCTGTGATTGCCTTCTTCAATAACAAGGGCGGCGTCGGCAAAACGTCACTGGTCTACCACTTGGCGTGGATGTACGCTGATCAGGGCAAGCGCGTGCTGGCTGCTGATCTCGATCCGCAAGCCAACCTGACGGCTGCTTTCCTCGATCAAGATCAACTCATTGAGCTGCTGTGGCGCGAGACAGAGACCGAGACGCCACCAACGCTCTACGGCGCGATCAATCCGCTGCGGCGCGGTGTGGGCGATGTTGCAACGCCGCACATTCAGGAAGTGGATGAGAAAATCGGATTATTGGCGGGAGATTTGCAGCTCTCCAACTTTGAGGATAACTTAGCAACTGACTGGGCAAAATGCCTTGATCGGGATGAGCGCGCCTTCCGCGTGCAATCAGCCTTTTGGCGCGTGCTGCAAAAGGGCGCTGAAGATTTTGAGGCAGCCTTTATCCTCGTTGATTTGGGTCCGAATCTCGGTTCGATCAACCGTGCCGCCCTGATCGCCTCTGATTATGTGGTGGTGCCGCTGGCGCCCGATCTGTTCTCGCTGCAAGGCTTGCGTAATCTCGGGCCGCGCTTGCGGACATGGCGGCGCGAATGGCAAGAGCGCTTGGCGCGCAACCCTGATCCCGATCTGCCCTTGCCAAGCGGCACCATCACACCGCTTGGCTATGTGGTCATGCAGCCAATCATGCGCCTTGATCGCCCAATCCGCGCCTATGAGTATTGGATCAGCCGCATTCCGAAGGATTACGCCGAATTTGTGCTTGAGCAGCCCGAGCCAACCACCTCAATCCAAGAAGATAGCAACCGCCTTGCCATCATCAAACACTATCAAAGCCTTGTGCTGATGGCGCAAGAAGCGCGTAAACCGATGTTCAAATTGAAGCCGGGCGATGGCGCGCTTGGCTCGCACACGCACGCCGTCCAGAGCGCCTACCGTGATTTTAAGACGCTTGCCGATCAGATTTATGCCCGTTTGCAGCTTTCGCCCGAGGTGAGTGATTAAGGAGACTGTGCCATGATCAGCCGTGAAAAAATGAGCCTCGCTGATTTCGAGACGTTCATTGCCTTGCCTGAAAACGCCGATAAGCACTTTGAATTAATAGATGGAGACTTCTATGAAATGACGCCCACCAGTGAACTACCTACTGTTATTGGCATTGAAATCGCCACCTATTTGCGTGTATTTGCACGTGAGCATGGTCTAGGCATTGTGACTGGTGCTGATGGAGGTTTCCAACTCTCGCCACACGATGCACCTGCGCCCGATGCAGCCTTCATTGCGCGTGGCAGGCTCAAGGGCTTGCGGAAGCGCGGCTTTTTTCAGATCGCGCCGGATTTGGCGGTAGAGGTTGTTTCACCCTCTGATTCCGTCACCGCCGTTCAGCGCAAGGCAGCGCGCTATTTGGCACTTGGCGTGCGTGAAGTCTGGATCGTCTATCCAAGCGAGGGGCGCGCCGATGTCTGCCGCCCGGATCCCAGTGGCGAGAACACAATGCGTGTGAAGCAACTTAACCAAGAAGATGCTCTAGAAGGTGGCGACATTCTGCCTAATTTCCGTCTGCCACTCGCCACGCTTTTTGATGTCGGGCTGCCCATTCTGGATGATGCGGCTGAAACGGATGCTGATGCTGCCCCTTCCGAAAGCTAAGCACTGCCTAGCTGGAAAGCGGGCTTGCTACGCGTGCCAAGCCATGTTAGTTTAGAAGCGTGTGAGACTGCCAAAGGACTTAGACTATGGTCACCATTCGGCTTGCCACATTGCAGGATACGGTTGCCATTAGCGCCATTCATCAAGCAGATGTGCCGCACTGGACGCGCCTTACCCCCGACGGACAGTTAATCCCTGCTGACTATGCCGACCTGAACCTGTATGAGCGCTGGCAGCATGGCGGCGCTTGGCTGAGCATTGAGACGTGCGCCGTTCACTTGAACCGCCTGTTAGCTGGTTCTGGCTTCCCGTTGGTGGCGTGTGTGGGCGATCAGGTGGTGGCAGAGGCAGAGGTGTACGAGAGCTTTGAAGCGCCGCCTTTTGGGCATAACCTTGAGATCAGCGTCATCAATACACGCGCTGATCAGCAACGGCGGGGCTATGGGCGCGCCTTGGTTGAATATATTTTGCAAATGGCGCGCCTGATGGGCTGTGAGCGTGTGTGCGTCTCGGATGCTGATGCACAAGGCTTTTATGAAAAACTTGGCTTTCGGCAGACCAACAGCGGCTATGGGGTGCGTTTCCCAACTGAAGCAGGGCGCATTGTCTATCAGGCGGTTGAGCTAACCGAGCGTGATCCGCAACAAATTAAAGGCTGGCACATGCCCTTCGGGCGCTATCGCGGCAGCCGCCAAGAGTGGGATAAACTGTTCCCGCAGGATTGGGCAGGCGGTATTCCTGAACTGCTCAACCGCAGCACACTTCACCTCAAAATGACGCTGAGCGGTGGGCAGCGGGCGCTTGTTTTTCTGAGCGAACCCGAACAGGCAGATGCCCTGCACGGTGAAATGCACCTCGCTTGCTGGTCAGAGCGCCCGCCCACACCCTTATTGATGGCGGCGCTGCGTGATTGGGCGCATCGGCAGGGCATTCCGTCGCTGCTTACCTATATTTGGGAAGCAGACGCGCACCTTTTGCCAAGCAATGCCACACCCACGGACTACACACAAGTCTTCTATGAATGTAAACCATAGCCAATTTGCCAAGCGCAGCACGCCAACAATGTGCTTGGCGAAGCCTGCTAACAAGAGAAGGTAGGGTGGCGTTATGCCCAACGCTGAAACCGAGTCCTCAACCGTGCCGCGCCGCGAGCAGCCCGCCAGCAGCGGCGGCATTCCCCTGCCAGAGCCGCCTGCGTGGATGAAGGCAATCACGCCGCCGCCTGAAGCAGACAAAACTGCTGTGCCACCAATAGCAGCACCGCCTGAGGGACAGCACCCCGCACTGGCGGAATCGCCAACGCTCCCCAGAACAGAGTCAACGCCTGCGCCACAACCCGTGCCACCTGCCAACGCACCACCCATCGCCACCCCTGTCGCAGGTGATCCTGACGCGGTAGATGCTTTTGAGGATGACGAGGCATTCGATGCCTTCGAGGACGATGAAGAACGGCTGCTGACGCTCGATCCGTTGTTTATCTATGGGATTGCCCTTGTCGTGACGGTGCTTGGCTTGGGCGGAATGCCACTTGAAGCGCGCCTAACACTGGTCTGGACGGCGATAGCGGGTGTTGGCTTGATGGCAATCTTGGTGGATGAGATCGAGGTACTGCGCCCGACTGTGCGTGATCTGACAATTGGCGTGGGCTATGCGGCATTGGTTGGTGTGCCGATTTTGGTGATTGGCAGTTCGCAGCTAGGGCGCATCGCCGCCGATTTATTCAGCGGCATGAGTCCGACGACGATCTTTCTGCTGCTGGTGTTTGCCATGCCCACAGCCGAAACGCTCTTTTTTCGCGGTGCGTTTCAGGCATCACGCGGCTTGATTTTTGCCGCTGCCGCTGCCGGCATTTGGTCATGCTTGCTGTTGTTGGCGGGCTTAAACATCACTGCCTACCCATTGGTTGCCATCGTCATTGGTGTGGCGCTTTTGGCGCTGAATTTCCTGTACAGTTACCTTGCCGCAGTCTACAACCTGTTCAGCGCTTGGGCGTGCCAAATTGCTATGAACGCGCTGCTTTTATGGCTGCCAAGTTTGCTCTAGGGCGCTAGGCATGTGAGCGAATTGCCTCAATGAGGAACCAGCCAAGCATCAGCAGAATGATCGCCGCACCCTGACTCATAACCAACGCTGTAATGCCTAACCCACTCACCAATAACACTGTGAAGATGCCGAGGACAACGCGATCAGCAGTCATCACCTTTTCGCTAGAAGAGCGCACTGCTTCAATCAAAAACCAAGCGAGGACAATCGGGATCAGCGCGGCACCCTGCCCCATCACGAGGGCAGTGATGCCCACGCCTGCCACACTCAACATGGTCATAATTTGCAGCACCGCAGCACCCGCTGCACTGTGCCGCTTTTCTGCTTGTTGGGCGTGTTTACGCTTGCCTTCCCTATAGCTTTCCAGCCCTACCATGTCTGCTTCTTGTTCTTCAAGCGAATGCCCGCACTTGCGGCAAAAGCGCGCATCCGCGGGATTCACAGTGCCGCACTGTGTGCAGTAGAGCAGTTCGCCCGCTTGCGCTTCAATCAGTTCTGGCAGTTCGCCATCATCACCCAGCCGTGCGCGTCTTTGTGCATCAGACATGCTTTTTCCC
This sequence comes from Anaerolineae bacterium, assembly GCA_034436355.1. Lineage (GTDB taxonomy): Bacteria > Chloroflexota > Anaerolineae > Aggregatilineales > UBA2796 > CP2-2F. The sequence continues at coordinate 1,546 of DAOTVQ010000006.1, read as the reverse complement.
TGAATTCCTAACGATCAAACCTCGCCTAGTTAAGTGTACCTGTATACGCAAATTTTCACGAAGGGTTGCGCCGCCATGCAACCCGCCACACCCTAACTTATTGGGCAGGCGTTCTATTCCCGCCTGCCCTGCTCCTAACTCACTGTCTCGGCACGAAGGTCGGTGCCACCTCAGGTGCGCTTGGCGCCTCTGGTAGCGGCGGCGCACCCCACACGCCCGCAATCGGCTTATCGCCCGCGATGCCGTAGACGATCTCGATGTCGGCAAAGCCTGTGCTGAGCGCGTTCTTGAAGAACGTCACGCCGTCCGTCGGACGGAACACGCCAACGCCGCTGCTGCCGCTGTTATTCCAGTCACCGGCGAACGGCACATCGCCCGCGATGCCCAACACAAAGATGTAGTCCGCCGTTGGGATGCAGCCGTTGCAGGTCGTATCCGTCAGGAAGAACTCATCGCCGCGATAGATGCCGACCGAGTCCGCGCCGTCGGCGTTCCAGTCACCCGCCAACGGCTGATCCCCTGCGATGCCGAAGAGCATGGCATAGTCGGCGAAGCCTGTGCTGAGCGTATCCTTCATGAAGATCACGCCGTTGGTCGGACGGTAAACGCCGACTGAATCTTTACCGTCACCGTCCCAATCGCCTGCAAACGGCACATCGCCCGGATTGCCAAGCGTGAAATTGTAGACGACCGGTGCGCCGAAGGTATTCTCATCTTTCAGGAAGAATTCACCCGTGCTTGGGCGGTAAATGCCGATGGTAGCAATGCCATCGCCGTTCCAATCGCCTGCCACGGGCAGATCGGACGAGTCGCCGAACAGGATGCTGAAATCAGCGGGACCGGTGGTGTTGCTGTTGCGAAGGTAGAAGGTCGTGTCGCTGGGGCGGAAAATGCCGATGGTCTCCAACTTGCCCGTTGGTGGGGCAGTGCTGAAGCTGGCGACGAAGTTGCCTGCCATCTTATCCAGATCCGAGACTGCCGTGATTTCGTCGGCGATGGCGGTCACGGTGCAAGTTGCGTTAGCAGGCAGTTGGATGGTTGGTGTGAGAATAACGACGCGATTTGGCGAACTATTCAGGGTGAAGGCACGCGGCACGCCGTTGCAGGCGAGCGCGAATGCGGCAGGGTTAAAAGAGACAGGCTCACTAAAAACGATATTAACAACAGTGGAGCGCTTCACGCCTAATGTGCCATTAAATGGTAAAACGCCAAAAACTGTCGGTGTCGGGTCTAAGAAGGTTACTGTGAAGGCATCACGAAATCCGTTCGTATCACCGCCCACCAAGTTGCTGGCATCTGACTCAAATGCCACATGTCGCCCATCAGCGGAAATCGCAGGTCCCCGAGAGGGACTGTTGCTCTGTGCGCCGCTAAGCGCAACTGAGACGCGAGTGGTCTGCCCTGTTTGGCGGTCACGCACGAAAACATCGCGGTGGTTATTCGTATCGCCACTCACGAGGTTGCTGGCAAAGGATTCAAATGCCACATAGCGCCCATCCGCAGAAACGGAAGCATTAATAGAGGTTGTATCACCCTGTGTGCCGTC
>DAOTVQ010000005.1:0-85266 GCA_034436355.1 Anaerolineae bacterium | reverse complement strand
TGTAGTCGGTTCACTGGTGGGGACAAAGGTTGGCTCAGTGGTAGGGACAAAGGTTGGCTCAACCGTAGCTGCTTCCGTAGGAACAGCCGTTGGCTCATTGGTCGCCTCCTCAGTCGGGACAGAGATCGCCACGACAGGCATGCAACTCACTAGATACTGTATTCCCTCTACGTTAGCGAAATTTGAGACAGAGATTTTGATCGCAGTGGGTTGTTTTTTATCAGCTAACGCCTTGGTTATATCTAATGCCACTAACCCCTCTGTCTTATCCTTTGGAGTTTCCAATTTCTCCGTCAAATTCCCAACAAATAGAAATCCGGTTGACTTTAGAATGGGCTTGTTAGCTGCAAACGAGATCCGCCATTCAAGTCTCAGTTGCTCGCCCGCTTTGAACGTGAACTTACCGAGACTGTATGCTATCCCGTAATTCTTTTTATCCAGTGTAGTCCAATTATGAGCGTAATTGGCATTGATGGCTTTGCACCCGGCGCTTTCCGCCGCGTGTACCTGCACAACTGACCAACTCAGAATGCTGACTAACATCAGGGACAGTAGTAATCTCATACGCTTCATGGGTCTTTCCTTATCGAACTATCCTACGACATACCTTAATACGCAGACGCATTTCGGTTTGGATTGAATGCCCACAAAAACAATGCTACTGGTTGGAAAGTGGCAAGAGATATAGTCCGTCTGTTGTCACACGGACGCGCCTCGGCGCGTCCGCAGAAACTCGCATTGAGCGCTGCACATTGACTGATGCGCGAGTACACGCCAAAATTGTGTGCGAATCGCATAACGCTAAAATAGCCTTCATAACATATTAAGGTGAGTCAATGCGCCTGCTCGCACTCAGCATATGTGGACTGATGATCGCCGCGATGGTGTTCGCAGTAGCCAGCAACAGCCTTAACTTCTCGCCGCACGACGATTGGGCAGAGAGTGTTAGCGTAGCGCTTGCCATTAAAATGAAAGATGGGCGCTTAACGCCAGCCGATTTGTTTGTGCCGTATAACGGGCATCCTTTGCTGGTGTGGCGTTTGGTGACGGTAGCACACACAGCCTTGTTCAACTATGATGTGCGTGTGGAGCAATGGCTGACTATCCTGCTCGTCTGCCTAAACTACGTCCTGATGGGAACGCTGCTATGGCGTGGGCTTGGGCGCGCCGCGCCGCCACTTTACTGGATCGGCATGGTGCTGATTGGCTGCCTGCTTTTCACGCCACGCCACACCTACAACTATTTGTGGGGCGTCAGCCTGATTTGGGCAGGCACGGTGACCTGCTTTTTGCTCGGTCTATGGGTGATCGTTTCAGTTGAGTCGGCGTGGCGGCGCTTTTATGGGCTGTTGGGCTTGGCAGCCGTCGCTTTTTTCACACACGGCGCAGGCGTAGTCCTTTGGTTAGCATGGCTGCCTGCGGCGTGGCTGCGCGGCGAGCGCTCACGGCGCTTTTGGTTCTTCTACGGCGCAGTCACGGCACTTTTCTTGGCAGCGCGCTTTCTGCTGGGCGAAGGCGTGCAGTCGCGTGCCAGCGTCGCTGTAGATGGCTTTTCAATCAGCCGAAGTTTCACTTATTTCGGCATTCTCTTAGGAAATGTCATCATTGTTCACGAGGTCATTCTAATTGGACTCGGCTTTGCAGTCGTGGCGCTCGGGATGGTTAGCATGGTTGCCTTGCTGCGTTTAGGTGCTGCGCCGCGTGAGGTTGGTGTGTTGGCGAGCATTGGCGCTTTCGCTGTGCTGGCGGCAGCGCTGATCAGCGTGGCACGCCATGATATTGTGCCGCTGCTCATCTCCAGCAGCTTATACTTGGTGCATACCCAGTTGATATGGGCAGCCTGTGCCATAGCAGGCTTATGGATTGTTTCTTTGCAGATTCAAAAGCGCGTTGGGCGTCTTGGGCGCTATCTTGCGCTGGTTAGCACAGGCGCGTTGGCAAGTCTGATAGGTGTGACCTTCTTTTTTCACACGCCGCTCTACCAAACTTCCTTTCAGCGCGAATTTGAGTGTGTATGGCGTTATGCCTTCAGCGGCGAGATCGGCTGCACTGCCGAATTCGTGCCGCGATTCGCTCAAAATGCTGTGCCGCGCCTCGAAGGGATGATCGCGCACAGGCTCGGCGCGTTTAATCAGGCGCCGCAACGTGCTTTTGAAGTGCCATTCGATGCAGCGTGGCGCATCCCTGATCTACCTTATCGCTATACACTGCATGTGACTGCCAATCTCGCCTGCCCCGATGGTTCGGTTTTCCAAGTGAGCGCCATTCAGCCGACGGGACAGATCATGACAGCAGCGGCAGCACTCTCTGAATCAGCCGCACACATCAGGCTTGATCTTTCGGCATGGCGTGGCAAACCATTCCGCCTTGTTCATAAGCTGGAATGGGCGCAAGCGAACGGTGCTTGCCAAGCGACCGCGCACTTAAGTGCTTCCATGCGTGTGGAAGCGCTCCGCGCACCATGAATTCTCTATTGCGTCTATATAACTCTTAACTGTTTGACCCGTGGTCCGCGAGAGCGGGAAACCTGCGCTGTCACTGTGAAATACAAGTACGACTCAGGTGGGTACTGCGGTTACGATACGTTCCGAAATTGCAGCTTTAACCGCTCCTGTTGCTAAGTTCAGCTCGATATCTGATAAACTCTAGCTAAAAGTCGACTCCCTTTTGCCTAGCCTTCAGCACACAAGCATTCTGCCGTTTGGTAACACCAAACGGCAACTTTTTAAGAATACAGACGTAATTCAATCATGAGCGCTCATCATTCCACTACACGATGCACTTGGCTGCCACGTCTTCAAAATAGGGAGGGATATGAGATGCAAATCACAGCACAAGGTGTGAGCAAAACCTATGGCAGTTTTACCGCACTGCAAAACGTCTCCTTTACTATCGAGACCGGTATTACTGCCCTGCTCGGACCGAACGGCGCGGGCAAAACGACCCTACTCAACATGCTGGCAACGCTGTTGACGCCAAGTGCAGGCAGACTTACTATTGGCGGGCTAGACGTTCAGCGGCAACGCCGCGAAGTGCGCCAACATATCGGTTTTCTGCCACAGGAGTTCGGCGTGTATGGCTTGCTGAATGCCTACGAATTTCTAGATTATATCGGGCAACTGCGAGGGTTGCGTCAACGGCGACAGCGCAGCCAGCACGTCTTGGCACAAGTCGGCTTGGAACAGGCTGCCAAACGTCGCATAGGTGGTTATTCAGGTGGCATGCGCCGAAGGCTGGGTATTGCACAAGCGTTGCTTAGCGATCCACCCGTCCTGATCGTGGATGAACCAACCGCCGGGCTTGATCCAGAAGAACGAATTCGCTTCCGCCAGCTGTTAATGCTGCTTGCCACAGAGCGAACCATATTACTCTCAACCCATCTGGTGGAAGATGTGGCGCTCTCTGCTGAGCGTGTGATTGTGCTGGATCGCGGTCAGAAGCGTTTTGATGGCAGCCTAAAGAACCTGACCGACTTAGTAGCGGGGCGCGTGTGGGCAGTGCCGACGACCGCCTCAACGCTGGAAACGTTTCGGAGTCAGCACAAGGTTACGCGCCTGACACCGAATCCAGAAGGTGGGATGATCGCCTATCTTTTAGCGGATCACGCGCCTCATGAGCTTGCACAGTCGGCTGCTCACACCCTTGAAGATGCCTATTTGAACCTGCTGAGGTAAACACCATGCGAAACTTGCTCCAAGATTTACGCAGCGTGCGTGCCATTATGCACATCGAGTGGAAGCTGCAAGTGCGCAGCATTGTGTTTTGGGCGGTGGTGGTGCTGCTCGTTGCTTACGCTGTAGCACTTCGCCCAAGTGCGCTTGAGGCATCTTTCTTGCAACGTTCCTGGCAACTCTTCGATCTTTTCGTCTTGCTGAGTGTCGGGCTTATCTTCATTGTGCCATCGGCGTTGGCACGCGATAAAGCAGTAATGGCGTTCATCCGAACGACGCCGATCAGCAGTGGCATCTACCTTGCGGGCAAGTTGGGGGGAGTCCTGATGGCTGCACTTAGCTTGCTCGCCATACAGCTTCTAGCGGTCTTGCTCATGCGTGTTCAGGCGTGGGCGCTCATCACACCTGAGAGGCTGCTGATGATCGTCCGTGTAAGCGCAATTTTGACCATCAGCACAATCTACCTCAGTTGCCTCTACTTTGTGATCACAATTTTGGCTCGGCAACGTCTTATCCTCGCTTATGTGCTATGCGGCATCTACTTCTTCTTTGCCATCGGCAAAACTGATGTGGCTGACCTGCTCAGCTACCTACCGATTGGCATCACTTTTTTCTCCGACGCTGTGGGACATGGTATAGAAGAGACGCTACACATGGCGAATCAACTGTTTTATGCCAGCTTAGTGCCGATGCTGGTGGCGGTTGCCTTTTTGATGTACCCCGCTGTAGAGCGGCTCAGCCTCGCTTTGCAACGTGGCACGCAATTAGCCCTCATAGCCCTACTAAGTATTGGACTAGGGTTGAGTGGTGTGATGGCTTCTAACTTCGTGCGCCTACGTAGTGCGGTTATCATTGATTATACACCGCTGCCTGCACTTACCGTTGCCGAAGGCGCAGTGACAGATGTGGAGGCAGCACTCACCTTTGAGCCAAACTACAACCAGCTAAGCGGTACAGCGGCTTTCAAGCTACAGCGCGCCGCCGACTCGCCTTCCGAGGTTCTTTTCCATGTGCCGCACGGATTGGTAGTTTCAGAGGTTTCGAACTGTGCGGGCGAGCGCCTTGAGAACACCCTGCTTGACGTCAATACACTGCGTGTAGCGTTTGCTGAGCAACTGTGTCTGACCTTCAGTGGACGCTGGTTGTGGGAACGGATAGCCCACAATAGTGGTTACTACGATATCCCACACTACATGCCGCTTTTCATGGGTAGTGGCTACCTCTATCTGACGCCGAACGCGCTGTTTTTTCCAGCACCAATAGGCGGTTACGTGCGCACAGCGCGGCACACTCTCTCCATGACTTTGCCCCAGCCCGCCCAAGTCATCTCACCAATGGCGGATGAGCAACATTCAACCGAAGGCGCTGTGACCTACGTATGGCATTCAGCGCAAGGGCGTCCGCGCTTCACGGTAGTAAGCGGCATTTATCAGGCGCACGTGTTAGCAGACGGGGCGCAAGGTTGGCTCTTGGCAGGGCATCAGGCATGGGCAGAACAGGTGATTATGCCGCTCATGGATGAACAAAGGGCGCTGCACCGTCTGCTGGGCTATTCCGAAAGCACATGGCACTATATCGAGGTGCCGGAACTGCGCCATCCGCTAGTAGCAGGGAACTGGCTGCTCGTGCCTGAGCATCTCTTTCAAAGCACCATACGCGGGCAACCACTTGATCGAATCTACGCCAATATTCTCTCAAAAGAAGAGGCATACTACAGATTTGCGATATTCAGAGTGCGCGGCTTTATAGATGGTACGTTACATTTCGCAGAGCCGTTGATTCATGATTTGGGCGAAGTCCCGTTCGTTGACAGACGCCATGATTTCGGCACGGCTTACAAATCACTTGATTACAGCGCTGGTCGTGTCCCGCTCCGCGAGGCGTTCGCACACTACCTTACCTTACAGTTGGTTGACCTTAAATTTAACACACAACGCTTGGAAAAGGTTCTGGACAACCGTCTTGCCCATGTAACTGCCCGAAAAAATGCTGATCCACGAACGAGGCAAGTACCTTTTACCCTTGTAGAGGGACTATCACTCATTATGCCACCCTACGAGATGAGTTGGCAGTTCACACAGGCGCTGTCGGGGTTGAAACAGATGGAAAAACGACTTGGGCGCGCCGCAACCACACAACTGATCGGCGCATTCTTCGTCGAGTATAGGGGCGGGAACGTTAACATGGCAGATTGGCTGGCATTTATCGAGGAGCGTACCGGCAGTGCGGCTCGCGGCGACTTTGAAGCCATCATACGACTGGATTTCACCAGCACATTCAATGAGGTGAGCCCATGAATCGAAAAGTGATCCACGCTGAAACGGCATCCGTAGTGCGCGCTGCCAAGACGCTTGACTTACACACACGCCTGCGCGATAACTTGACTTTCTTAGGATACGAGATGCGCTTGGCAATCAGGGCGGGGCATTGGGTGTTGCTTATTTTGAGTCTGGGCGTCGCTATTTTACTATCACAAGATAACGCCCTGAGTGCTTGGCGCTGGTTTTACGAACTCGAAGTCATCTTCCCGCCCTTAGGCGCAGCGCTGTGCGTACCCCTTCTGCTGAGGGAACAGCAGCAACGCACCTTAGCTCTGATCGGCACGACGCAGGTTTCGCTGGTTGCACTGTTTGCGGTGCGCCTAGCAATCATGCTGGTCTTCTGTATTATGCTGATCAGTGTGGCATGGGCGGGCGCAAAGTTGTCAAGTCTGCCTGCCTTTGGTGAATTCACCTTTCCAACCACAGCGGATGTCCGGCTTTGGCAAGCGTTAGGTCTGGGCGATCCGAATGGTTGGTGGGCGGCATTGTTCACTATCGGCGCACCGACTCTCATACTAGCAGGCGTGGGCGTGGTTGCCGCGCACCTGACGGGCGATATGCGCGTTGGCTACTTGGCACTTTTTACCTATTGGGCGATCAGCCGCTTCCACTTTGAGATGCTCCTTGATCCGTTGCAGCGTAACTTTTACCTGTTTGTGCGGCAAGTTCTGCTCACCTACAACTCGGCTGATCTAGATTGGATAACGCCCAAATTAATCCAGCTAACCCTAGGGCTAGGACTGCTGGCAATTGGTGCTATCCGCGCACGGCACGTTGAGCTTTTCTTGCGCCGAGAGCGCCAAGCCTGAGGACTGCTCTTGCTGTTTGCGGTGAAGGAGGCTTCAAAGCTCCTCCCTGTACGCTTCGTCGCCGCAGGGAACACTCTTTTTAAGGAATGCTTTTCGCCGTTCCCTGCACCGATAGAAGACAGTTTTATGCTACCCTAAAGTTGCTCATCGTGTGGGTGCAAACACCGGATTGGGGCGCCTCACGCGCCTATCTGGAAGCGCCTCAAGCCGACATGCTGACCGATCAGGCAGAAGGGGCGCTGCAAATTCTGATTCAAAACAATCCGGAGCGTGATGAATTTATACAACACCTTGAACTTCTGCGCTCGGCGCGGCGGGATAGCATCGCGGCTGCCTACGCTTGGTTGCTCGTGTGGGGCATGAGGCTTGCCGCAGGCGGGACCAAGATTTTTACATCCTTGCCCGTTACCCAAATGCTTCACTCTGCTTCCGCCTCAAAAATGGTCACCGTATTCCCTGCTGTGCCGACGATCAAATGCTTCCCATTCGGATGCCATGCCACTGCCCGCACCGCGCTGCCATCGGGTGCCATTTTCCCGACGGGCTGGTTAGTGTCGGTGTCCCAGATAATCACTTGCCCATCCGCCGAAGCAGAAGCCAGCAACGCCCCGTTTGCTTGCCAAGCCACAGCATATACCCAATCGGTGTGTCCGACGAGAGCAGACAGCAATTTCCCAGAAGCGGCGTCCCAGATGTGTACACCATAGTCAATAGCGTTCGGGGAAGGTGGCATGGAAGTTTCGCTGGTCTGCGGAATGCCGCCGCTGGTAGCGACCCGTGTACCATCGGCACGCCAGGCTAAGGCGGTGATGCGCTGGCGGCTTGGCAGTTTAATTTCCGGGCTATCGCCTGTGATGTCGAAGATCAAGGCAAAATCAAGCCCTGCCGCACTTAAAATTCTGGTGCTGTCTGGGCTCCAAGCCAAGGCGCCGCCAAGCGTATTGGTAAAAACCTGAGGCTCACCTTGTAAATTCGCCGACCACATCAACACGGCACCGGCAACAGGCACGGCGATATAGCGCCCATCAGGGCTCCACCGCGTTGTGGAAATGCCGATTTGCATAGCTTCTGCGTGTGCTGTCTCTTCGCAGGTTGTGGCGTCCCACAAGCGCACCCTCTGGTCATCTCGATCTAGCCTGCCTGCTCCACTGACGAGATTCTTGCCATCAGGACTCCAGTTCACATCGTTGACTGAACTGCGGTGACCTTCCAGCACACAGATTAAGCTACCGCTGGGGAAAGCCCACAGGCGAATCCGATAATCGGCTGTACCTCTGGCGCCGTGTGCGGTGGCAATGCGCGTCCCGTCTGCGCTCCATGCTACTGCATTCGGAGCGCTCACGAACTCAGCAAAGCGCGCCAGTTGCTTTTCGGTTAGGCTATCCCAGATCACCACCATGCCCGCTGTGTTCATCAGCAAGCGTCGGTTATCGCGGTGCCAAGTAACATTCGCCACCGCTGCGTCGTTGCCTAGGGGCAACCCAAAATTACGCAGCATACAAGGCGCGCAGGTCGGTGGGTGGCAGGGTGGGTGTGGCAGTTGGCACCACCGAGATGATCTGCGGCGTGCCTGCCTCCGTGCCATATGCCAAGCGCCCACCATCAGGACTCCAGGCTGCCCACCAGACAGGCTGCCCGACCTGAATCGTCTGCAACAGTTGCCCGCTGGCTGCCGCCCAGACTTTCACCGTGCCATCCGCGCCGCCGCTGACCAGCCGCGTCCCATCGGGATGCCACGCCACACTATAAGCGCCATCCTCATGGGCAGCCCACACCTGCTCGATAGCGCCATCCGCCGCATTGCGAATGCGAAGGCTGCCATTCGAATTAGCACTGGCAATGCGGCTGCTATCAGGACTCCATGCAACGCTTATCTCAAGAAACACATTACACTGGCAATTAGAGCGATATAGTACACCTAGTGTAGCGGCATCACGGACTTCAACGAAATCCTGAACGCCCAGCGCAATCTTCTGCCCATCCGGCGACCATGCCATGTCGAAATTGTAGACACCTACAGATGCAACTGCGATAATATCCCAAGTAGTGGTGTCGAAAATATGTAGTTCTTTGTTTATTCGCCTAGTCAAGATAGCAAGGCGAGTTCCATCGGGACTCCATGATGTAGCACGTGAACGGTAGCCAATAAAATTCCAAAGGCGTTGTCCAGTGGCAACCTCCAAGACGACAATGCCGCTATACTCAGCAGTGACTGCCACCATTGTCCCATCAGGATTCCAAGTGATTGTTACATCCTCTCCACTTTCATAGCCATCAGGTTGGAAGTGAAGCAACGTCTCGGTGTTATTGAGCGTATCCAGAAGGCGTGTGCTACCATCTTTAGTAATAACTCCTAAATAACGCCCATCAGGACTCCACGCACCCTTTGTATTGCGCACTATACTAACCTCTTGAGCATAGATCAAGGTTGGCAGGCTCATTAGAAGCATAAAGACAAGGCTTTGGAGAACTCGTCTTGTAGTATTGAACATATGTCTTCTCCCTACATAGACCGCTTATGGCTGATTTGGTAATGTGCGTATGATCTCATCCATTTGTGCATCCATCCAAGTAAAACGAGCTTGACCGGGATTACGAGAGTCAGGGCAACCTAGCCAATATGCGTCACATTTCAATTTTTGGGTTTGGGACGGATCGTTTGGATCGGGAATTTCACTTTCGTCCGCTGGATTCCACGAGCGATCTAAGAAGCCGCCGCGCCCTAGCTTGCGATAGACCCAGTTCAGGAACATATCGGCGGCAAGTTCGTAGTCAGTATTTGATGGGTTTTACTCTTCACGCTCAATTCGGCGCGGCGCCCCACACCGCCGCACCCTGCCGCGTCAGCGTGATCTTATCCCACTCCGGCAGCGGATACGCACCAAAGGCGCTGTACGAATAGTCGTTCGTCTGCTGAAAATTGCTCCAATCCGCCTTGTTGACCGAGAGGATGTACTGTACGGTGTAACCGTTGGCAGCCAACGTACCACCTGTGAAGCGCAGTTCAAGGTAGCTATCGGCGGTGGCGGTTGGCGTGGACAGCGCACCGGTCTCGACAATGACGGTGTCCGCGCACGGTTGTGGCTCAGGGATAATATCGGGCAGCACGCCGCTTGGATAGTAGGGGATGAAGGTGCAGGACGCTTGCAAGTCGGCACTGCCATCGCGGGTGAAGTAGTAGCGCAGGCGCACCTCGCTGAGCGGGACGGGCGTGTTGGTGTGGTTGCGGATAACGACGCTCGGATGCAGCACAGGCGTGACGGGCGCGCTGTTATAGGCGGCATACAGTGCGCGCAGGTCGGTGGGCGGGAGAGTGGGGAAAGGTGTTAGGGTTGGGATAGGCGTCGGTGTGATAGCATATTCGGGTAGGGTAATGGTTTGAAGCCCGCCTGTGACGGGCGCATAAGTGATCTGCCCAAACGGACTCCAACCATAAGCGCTGACAAGCTCTGTAGCCACATCTCGAATAGCCAGCGTCTGAACGTCAACCACGGACAGTGCGTCAAATCTGTATATCAAAATGATGTCCATAGAGGGATGCCATGAAACGTCACGAAGTAAGCCCTCTCGCAAGCGTAATTCTCTGTAGATCTGCCCGCTTGGCATATCCCAAACTTTCAGGAAGCCCTCATCATCTACCGAGACTAAATATGACCCATCAGACCGCCACGAGATACCATTGATGCTTAACGTTTGTGTAACTGTGTGAAAAGCATTACTGCGTTCAATGGTATGCCCAAGAAAAGTGAGCGCTTTTTGACCTGTTTGATCCACAAACAGGATGATCTCACCTGCTGACGTGCCAGCCGCAATGTGTGACCCAGTCGGACTCCACGCAATCCTCGTGACAATATTTTGAGGTCCGAACTGCCCAAACTCATCCAGTTGAGGGTTAATTTGCCGAACAACTTCCATAGTTGAGACATCAATGATATCGAGAGAATCGGGGCGGTCGTTTTTATCGTAATCGAAAAGGACTGCCAAAAATCTGCTATCTGGGCTCCACGTAATACTGCTGATGTCAAGCGCCCGTTCTCGGATTAATGTTTGCTCTTCCCATGTATCTACTTCGATGATGTTGATTGAAGTTACATAGCCGGCTGCATAGGCTAACTTTCGCCCATCAGGACTCCAGCGCACAAGTTTCAAGTAATCTCTGTTGATCGAAAAAAACACCTGATTAGTTGCACTATCAATAACCCTTAGCCCACTGTTGTTGACAACGGCTAGTTTACTTCCATCAGAACTCCAATCAAATTCATTCGCGATGTCACTTAAAGTTTGGGCAAAGCTAATTTGCACTGAACTGAGTACCAAAAGTCCTACCACAACAATCCACAGAACAACAGATCGTCTCGTTTGCATCGTCTGCTCCTCACCGCGTTATCGGTACTTGGTTTGTTTCATTCGTTTGCCTGAACGAAAAGGCATACCAACGATACCCGCCGTAGTTGTAACCAGTAATGTTTCCACCTGAGAAAACAGCCACCCTGACTGTCCTCAGCACAGGGCGAAGTACCGTCGGAAAGTCAGCCTTGTAGCGTTTCAGGCGTTGCGAGTCTGACATAAACGTATTGTAAGCGTCTTGAATATCCGTGTTGGTCACCGACCCGATAGGTTTGATAAAGTTTTGACCTGCACAGCCTCCCGCGCACGCATAAAGCGAGACGCCCAGGACATTAGCTCCTAAAACTGAGAATGCACGGTTAGATGGGTCATCTGTGCGATTGGGGGAGCACTCTTCATAAACAATATCAGAACAGTCGCCGCGAAAGCGCTCAATTGCCTTTTCAATGTATGGCATGATGCGGTTATAAGCATTTTGGAAAATAGCAGCGCGCCCATTGGAAATCTCTGCCTGTGTTGGGTTATTGATTTTGCACATGAGATGATCCCAAAGCCACCTCGCAGCAACATCATTGCCTGTTTTAAGAGCAACTTGGTATTCTCCAATACCGCAGGCAGGGGCTTGCCACAGAGTATAGTTACCCTTGTTTATTGAGCCTTTGTAGTTAGCCCGTCCGTAGCCCAGAGCGCCTTCTGTGCCGCTCAAGCGCTCTGAACTGATCATTCCGTTGATGAAGGTATGCGCCATGACATAAGCAAAGCTCGTCTCAGGTGGTGTTCCCAGAGATGCATCTACATTGCAGTGATAGATATAGGCAATGGAACTGTCCCATCCACCGCTGCCCACCTGCTCACCTGGTGCTCTGTTTTGATCTTTGTAGTCAGGAAAGGAAGTGTCGCAATATGGAGGCACGCGCAGAAAATCGGTGTTGATACCACTAGCAACCGAAGGAGGCAGTGTGAAGTTTTCAAAAGTGTCCTCACTTGTCTTGTTGTAGATGATCCAGAACATGATCGCTTTGTGGCGTTCATCAAATGGTATCTTGGTGACGGGAATTTTATAATCTAGGCTGTCGGAAGTGAAACTAATACCGCCCACTGTTGCAGAAGCATCAAATCTTACTGTTCCTGAGAAATTTGTTCTGAACGCCACACTATACTTTTTGGTTGCACCCGGTGGAATACGACCGTTATTGCCACTAAAGACTTTCCACGCGACAGAGTTATCTTGCTGGTCATTCGTGTACGGGACAACTGTTATTTTTCTTAAGTTACGCCCTTGTGAAGTATAGTTCCAGTTTAATACAACGTTTTCTAAAACTGCCTCTGCGACTGTATCGGGATTACGCACTACAACTGAGAGATTAAAGGTATCTTTCCAAGGCAAAGGATCGGTTTTGTCAGCTTCTATTGATATTTCCAAATTAGGCACTTGCACCAAACGGCACAGCACATTCGGCGCGCTGCCATATTTATAGCCCACGCACGCATCGGGCGAGAGGTCGGCTTGGGAGACGTTGTGCGCTACTTTTTCGCCAAGCCTCCCGCTCACCGCGGCGCACTACCCCAGACCGCGGCACCCTGCCGCGTCAGCGTGATTTTATCCCACTCTGGCAGCGGATACATGCCGAAGGCGCTGTACGAATAGTCGTTCGTCTGCTGAAAATTGCTCCAATCCGCCTTGTTGACCGAGAGGATGTACTGTACCGTGTAGCCATTGGCAGCCAACGTACCGTCGGTGAAGCGCAGTTCGAGGTAGCTATCGGCGGTGGCGGTTGGCGTGGACAGTGCGCCCGTCTCGACAATGACGCTGTCCGCGCACGGTGCAGGCTCAGGGATGATATCAGGCAGCACGCCGCTCGGATAGTAGGGGATGAAGGTGCAGGACGCCTGTAAGTCGGCACTGCCATCGCGGGTGAAGTAGTAGCGCAGGCGCACCTCACTGAGCGGGACGGGCGTGTTGGTGTGGTTGCGGATAACAACGCTCGGATGCAGGACAGGCGTGAGGGGTGCGCTGTTGTAGGCGGCATACAAGGCGCGCAGGTCGGTGGGCGGGAGAGTGGGGATAGAGACGATTTCTAACAGCGCACTGTCACCATATGCAATTTGGTTGCTAGTTGGACTCCATGCTGCACCCTCAATAAAACCATTTGAGGGATCAATAGAGAAAATAAGATTTTCGCTTATTATGTCGTATATACGAAGGCGACTGGAAAGAACTGCAAACTGACCATAAGAGTATCTACTCCATATAATTTCAGCATCTACTGCAATGAAGAAACTTTGTGTGGGTTGATATGTTTGCCCATCAAAAAGTGACACGCGAGCATAAGTTTCGCCGCCGCCCGTCACACCTAAAAGTGATCCATCTCTGTTCCAAGCGACGGATCTTGCCCCTTCAACTTGCGCCGTGTGCAATATCTCACCTGTCCGCACATCCCAAACTCTCAAGGTGTCATTGCCATGCACAGATGCTAGAAGATGCGCTTGCGTAGGATGCCAGTCAAAATCCATTACGCCATTGTCGCGCCTATCCAACAAGCCGAGTTTGTGCAAAACCAGTCCCGATGTTGGTTCGGCAACTGTGATATAGCGGCGATCAAGTGCGCCGCTGCCGCTTGAACTGAAGACCGCAATCTGCGTGCCATCAACATTCCAACGTGCCTCACCATGATATATCTCAAAACGGTGCTGCCAAACTTGGTCAGTGTCCACATCCCAAACGAACACATACTGCTGAGCGCTAATCACTAGTCGGTTTGCTGCTGTATTCATCTGCCAGTCCACTGTTCTGATATAGTCGGGTAATGTTTTAGAGGCTATGAGTTGCCCGCTTATCACATTAATCACTTCAACGACGTTATCTGTATAACCAACAGCGAGATAGTTATTGCTGTTCCACGACAAGGCGACAATTTCACGCACTTGGGATGATTGAGCGAACGCGGGCGTATTGAACACCAATGCGCTGAAAAGGATGCTGAACAATACCAGTCTGAGAACTGCTTTTGAGATTTTCATATGTCACCCCACACAAGCTCTAGCGGTTAATTTTCGTTTGACTTTGTTGATAAACTAAACTTATCCAAATATAACCCGCGACACCGTCCGGTCCCGTGTCCAGCCATAAGATAGGTTGAAGAACTCTGGGTGAACCCTGCCCTTCGCCGTTACGATAACAGCGCCTGATTTGATCCATATGCTCTGTAAATAAGTGGAAGGTATCACACGACATATTTTGATCAAGTGTCGTATTGTAGTAAGTTTGAATATAAGCAGCATCTAGTATAGGGTTATCCCAGCGAATAATCTGTGTTCCCGCGATGCACCCGCCAACGCAAACAGAATAGGTTTTTTCCGCATTGTTTGCAGATTTGTATTCAAAAGCACCGTCAGTAGGATCAGGCACACCATTGTAAAAATCTAGAATTGCTTTTTCGATCTGCGGTAGGATGCTGCGCTGATAAGAATACTTAACGCGCTCGGTGAAACTATTGGGATTAGGCTGTGCTAGTTTACAGGTCAAGTAGTCATCCAGCCATTTTACGGCAGCGATATCAAGGCGTATTCTCGGCGGAAAGTTGGCTGAGCTAGTTTTTATACGTTCATTCATATGTTCAATTATCCTGTAGTATGTTCTGTAAGTTTTGATCGCGCCATTCTCTGCTATTGCAGTTACTTGTGGTTGACATTGCCTATCGCTGAAAACTCGATTTCTAAATACCTCTTCACCCATGGTCACCCGGTAGTTGGTATAGAAGAAACGATACACATATCCCATAAATTGATCGGGATCAGACAGGTCAATCCCCGCTGGGTTGCTTCTTGAATAGTGCAATAAGCCATTCAGAAACAGTTGCGCCATCATGTAGCGATGGTTTAGGCAATGCTCTAACCGTGTGATGTTTACAGACCACGCTGGAAAAGGAGCGCCTGTTACATTAGGCGGTTCATCCGAAGCACCATTTATACCATCTGTGCAATAGCTAACTCCCGCTTGCCCCTCTATGAAGAAGCTGCGTGCAAGCGCAACACTCAGGCTATCAAATGATCCCGTTTCAGGGTTGACGATCTCTCCATCTTTTTCTGCGCCAGAGTAATAACGATCATTACTCGTTTCGGAATAAAGTGCCCAAAACATCACAGAGATTAGCTTACGGTGTTCTTCAAAAAGCCTCAAGCGTGTTTGGAAGCCTAAACGACAGCGCACGCCGGATGGGAAAGGATACCGATAGCCCACGCACGCATCGGGCGAGAGGTCGGCTTGGGAGACGTTGTGCGCTACTTTTTCGCCAAGCCTCCCGCTCACCGCGGCGCGGCGCCCCACACCGCCGTACCCTGCCGCGTCAGCGTGATCTTATCCCACTCCGGCAGCGGATACATGCCGAAGGCGCTGTACGAATAGTCGTTCGTCTGCTGAAAATTGCTCCAATCCGCCTTGTTGACCGAGAGGATGTACTGCACAGTGTAGCCATTGGCAGCCAGCGTGCCGCCTGTGAAGCGCAGTTCAAGGTAGCTATCGGCGGTGGCGGTTGGCGCGGTCAGCGCGCCCGTCTCGACAATGACGCTGCTGCTACACGGTGCAGGCTCAGGGATGATATCAGGCAGCACGCCGCTTGGATAGTAGGGGATGAAGGTGCAGGACGCCTGCAAGTCGGCACTGCCATCGCGGGTGAAGTAGTAGCGCAGGCTCACCTCACTGAGCGGGACGGGCGTGTTGGTGTGGTTGCGAATGACGATGCTCGGATGCAGGACAGGCGTGACAGGTGCGCTGTTGTAGGCGGCGTACAAGGCGCGCAGGTCGGTGGGCGGCGGCATTACAGCAGAGCGCGGAATCCATCCTACGACAGAGGCTATCGGATAGGAAGTCGAAATAGAATACCCTGTTGCAGAGTCATAGAAAGTTAGGTTTTGGATGTACTTTTCGCATGACCTATTTTCAGTATGTTGCGAATATACCAAATAGCGCCCTTCAGGATCCCAACTTAAATTGCAGCCAGCGGGTAAAACAGCGTTGACCGATAAAATTCCGTTGTTGTATGTCATTAACACAGTGTCGTAAACGACATTCGCATTAATTCTTCGGGTGCGTAAGGCAGCAAGTTGATTAGTCACGGGATTTTTTGCCCACTCCTGTAGATAGGTATCCCGAAACAACAGTGGGTTGGCATTATTGGTGATGTCATATGCCTCTGTCAACCAAACGCTGCCGATTTCATCTCCACCCACAAGGCTCAACGACTTGGTTGCCCCTAGAAGGATCGTAGTATTGTCAAACCACAGTGGGTAGTACCAGACAGTATATATTGAATGGTCGCTCGGCGAAGAGAGTAAACGCGTGTATTCCGTCAAGCGTGAGATGACACCTGTGGACAGGGACAGAAGGTGGAGTTCCTTATAACTAAAGAGCGGATCGCCACAATTCACCCGAAAGAGCATGTGTGTGCCTTCAGGCGACCACGAGAGCTGACAAACAGTGATTTCAGGATGTGCGCCGTTCACAATCTCATCGGGCAACGCCTCTGAGTGCCTCACTTGTCCCGTCAGCACGTTGCGAATGCCGATCATGACCTTACAAGCACCTGTTGTACAGTTGGTCTCGGCATAGGCGAGTTGGCTACCATCAGGCGACCACAGCGGATGGGCATAATTGCTGCCATTCTGCGATAAGTTCGTCAAGGTTCGGCTAACGGTGTCATAAAGGTAGAGAATACTATCCCACGAGTTTACGGTTCTACCCAAAAGCAGGGCAATATAACGACTATCGGGTGACCATGAAGCTTCAACTGGTGAGATGCGACTGTATGATGGTGTATCAAGATTGGGGAATACGCCAATTGAGATTGTTTCTTCAGTGCTTGTGTGCCGCAAGAAGATTTCAACAAGTTGAGGTGTACCTGTATTGCGATATCTTGTATAATGCAACATCCACCTGCCATCAGGCGAAATCGAGTCAATGGTGAATCCTATCATCCCAGGCAAATACTCAAAATCCCATTGTTTCACAATTTGCGTCGGATTAGTTGGATCAATGACTTGAACGCGAACTAATGTGGGACTCTGGTGATCCACTATTACATACAGAAAGCCCGCCTCACCGCGACTTTGCGTAAATGTTGAAATGCACACAACTATTGCCGCTGCAACAATTGCCATTCGTTTGAAAGTTGTCATCGTCGCATCCCTCGTAATCCTCTAAGGAGTCTGATCAAAATCAGGTGGACAAGTTTGAAGCAGTTTGCCTTCAGCAAGCAAACGTCCGAAATTGGTTAGATCGTACTGTGCAGAAGTGCTTGTGTCGTTTTGGAATTTGTCGTATAGGCATGGCGCCTCCAACAAAGCGCTAATTTGAGCAAAGCCTGCTTCAGTAGATGATATATGGGTATCAGCTTTTCTTAACTCAACTGCCAAATGAACAAAATTTTTCAAGGTAGGATCGCAATTGACAGATCCGGTTGGACAGGTTTCGCCTATTATATCTCCCGGCTTAACAACCTTACTAAATTTAGTTGACTTGAGTCCATCAGAAATTGTCTCAGAGTTAAGATGTGAGAGAATTAACTCATAGCGTGGATACTTGGCTACTTCTATACAGTTGTTTATTAGATTGGCGCTAATTGCAATATATAGTTGATCGTTTCTTTCAATGGGATGAACTACACAACCCCACACAGGTGATCTGACTACAAAAGTTTGATTCATGCAACTAGGAAAGTTTACCAGAGAGAGCCAGTTTTTATCCATACACTCTTCAAGGCTTTTGGGCATTAAGTCAATAGTTCCCCGATGAAGTTGGAGCGATCCCACTACTGCTGCTGGTTCGCTAAAAATGCTAGTTACATCATAATTTAAGATTACCCATCCAGATAGTTCTGTTCGCCCATCACCGGGTGTGGGCGTCAGAGTGGGCGCGCTGTAAGGAGAAGGTGTAAAAGTGGGCGTGGCGGCTGGGCAACTTGGATCGCGGTTGGGCGTTAAATAATCGCCATCTTGAGGTAAATTGGCATCCCGAATTGCAATAAAGCCCCTAAGTTTACTGTTGCCTTCGGATGTACCAGCAGGCAGAAAAATTTCCACACGCTCTATCTTGCCATCCACCACAGGCAGCGCAGCGGGATCAACGAGAACCACAAGGCTGCCACGGCTGATTTCGCCGAGAAGCAGTGTTTTTTCTGTTTTTATACCTGTGTCAAAAGCGCGGAGCGGTCCTGTTAAATTCCAGCAGGTCACATAACGAATTCTATCCTGAGGGATGCTGGTTGGCGTTGGCGGTTGTGTAGGGGTAGGTGTCGGGTAACCGGGCAGACCACTCTCGCACGGCACATCCAGCAGATTACCCTGTTCTGAAGTCCGAATCGCCATGTAGCCACGCATGGTTTTGTGATGTAGCCCGGCACCGAGATTGGGCCAGCCAACAATCACATCCAGCCACGCAATGCGATCTTCGCCAACGGTTGTTTCGCCTGCCCAAGTCATGGCGTAAATGGTGACAGAATCATCATTAGTGGGCAAATCAGGATAGGCAGGGGTGGGTGCTTTTGCATTTTGCACATACCCGTCGCTGTTCACACGGAAAAGCCAAGAGTTCTCTGAGGTATCTCTTGATACCCTGAAGCGGACAGGGTCATCAATAACGGTCGCTGTGCAGAGCGCCGCAGGTGGCGTAGGCGTAGGTGTGGGTGAGACTTGCACCAAGCGACACAGCACATTCGGCGCGCTGCCATATTTATAGCCCACGCACGCATCGGGCGAGAGGTCGGCTTGGGAGATGTTCTGCGCTACCAGCCGTTTGGTGGTCTCAAAATCACCTGTCTCGTCAAAAATGTAAGTGCCGTCATAGTGGCTTGCAATGAACTGTCCATGCTGTGACCAGCCCGCCCAGCCAATCTGATTCGCAAGAATGCGTGCGGTAAACGGCGGATTGACCGTAACCACGCGCAAATACGACTGTGAAAATAAAGGTGGCTCGTTAGAGATACAGCCCACCGCTTGGCTATCCGGTGACCAAATGACAGGTGATGCCGTTTGGCACCACATTAACGGGCTTGAGTCGCCCATGACGAACAACTGCAAATTTTGCCCGCCGTGCGTGAAGGCTAGGAACTCGCCATTAGGTGACCATGCCGCACTCCACACACGCTGCCAGTTATCGGGATCGCTGATGGGCAAGCGCGCCCGCCCGCTACCATCTAAATTAACCGTGTATGCACCATGAAGATGTTCAGTCGAGCTGTATGGCAGCACAAATAGAAGTTGGTTACCGTCAGGCGACCATTCCAAAGAGGATACATAATAGTAGGGCTGACCAACCGCTGTCAGCATGGGCGTTTCTGTTGCGAGGTTGGCGATTAGCATTTGGTGATTATTACTGCCAATGAACCGAACAATGGCAAGTTTTGTGCCATCAGGTGACCATTTGGGTAGTCTATGCCAAGCATTATCGCTACTCGGAAAAGTAATCTGCTGTTCGCTGCTGCCATCGAGAGTCTTGATGAAGATTTGCCCGTTGCGGACAAATGCCACTTTGCCCTCTGCCACGCCCTCGATGGGGACGACCTCTGGTGGTGGCGCGCTGCTGCCCGCAGGCACGACCGTCACGTTGGTGGGCGGCGGCACGGGCGCGGCAGCCGCACAGCCCGCCGCCAGCGTGTAATCCACCTGAGAGATGCTGTAGGTTACGCGCTGACTGAGGGTGTCCGTCCCAAAGTAGAGGTCGTCAATGGTGGGCAGCCCGCCGCCGAAATAGCCCTCCACAATGACCGCGCCGCTTGTGTCCGCGTTGTAGAGCGCGCCGCCGCCATTCGCCTGATTGCCGCTGAAACGGCTGTGGCTGACGTGCAGCGTCCCGCCGACCGCGTTCCAGAGCGCGCCACCTTGCGCGGCACGGTTGTCCTCGAAGATGGCGCAGGTCGCTTCCAGCGTCCCGTAATTCGCCAGTGCGCCACCGGGCGTCGTCTCGGTCAGCAGGCGGTTGCGCGCAAGGCGGCTGCGGGTTAGGGTCAGTGTCCCGCGGTTCTCAATACCGCCGCCATCAGGCAAGTAGTAGTCAGGCGCGCCAAGTTCATTGACAAGGCTGCTGTCGGTCAGGTGCAGCGTCCCGTAATTCACGATGGCGCGCCCGCGTCCCGCCTTCAGGTGCAGGTGGTGCAGGTGCAGGCTGCCCGTCTGCCCAACCACCAAGCGGTCGGCGGGACTCTCGGTGTTGATGCCGTGCAGGTGCAGGGCTGCGCCGTTGCCGTGGATGATGACGTTGCCAAAGATCGGGGGCAGGCGCGGGTGCGCCGCATCACCGGGATAGGTGAAGTGATAATCGCCGCCGCCTAAATAGAGCGTGATGGGCAGGTCAGGTGCGCTGAAACTGGCGTGCGTCAAGAGGTTTGCCAACGCCCAACTGTCACCAGCAGGGACGAGGAAGCTGTCAGGCAGCGTTGTAACGGGGGGGGGGTAAGAGTCGGCGCGCCTTGCGAAGCGACGGGCAAGCTGCCCATGGCAAGGCACAGCAGGGCAACCAGCAAACTGGCAGCCACGGTGAGGCGTAGGACAGACGGACGCTGCATGTTTGTTCACTCCCTGTGCAGCACGGCACTCACACTGAGCATAGCGCGTCGGCGGCGGTTGTCAAGTTAAGGGTGTGTCAAGGGATTCATAAATGCAGTGTGACTCGGTGGCTGTCAGCGCGGGTACACTCGGTGTGATCTAAGGTTAGCGCTCAGAAGGAGCTGTGGTGCTTTCCGCCCTGATGCCCTAAAATTACCTGCAATCAACCGCCTTCAAGCAGGGCAACTCTTTATGGACGAACAAAACATACTCGAAGCACTTTATCAGGCACAGCAAGCGGGCAACGCCGTCGCGCTGGCAACCGTCATCCGCACGCAAGGCTCGATGCCGCGCCACGCCGGCAGCAAAATGCTCATCTACAGCGATGGGAAGATTGTAGGCACGGTTGGCGGCGGCGCGATGGAGGGGCGCGTTATTCAGGATGGCTTGGCAGCCCTTGCCGATGGGCAGCCACGCATGGTCAGCTACACGCTGAACGATCTGCGCGATGGTGATCCGGGCGTATGCGGCGGCAGCGCGGATATTTTCGTAGAGCCTTACGGCGTACTGCCAACCTTGGTGGTCATCGGCTGTGGGCATGTGGGTAAGGCGCTGGCAGAGTTGGGCAAGTGGCTTGGCTTCCGCGTGCTGGTCAGCGATGACCGCGCTGATCTGTGCAGCCCTGAGCATATTCCGAACATGCACGGCTACATTGTTGCGCCACCGCACGAGGTTGCAGCTCGCATTCCGCACACGCCGCAAACCTACGTGGCAGCCGTCACTCGCGGGCTGCCGATTGATGAACAGCTTTTCCCAACGCTGCTGAATGCACCCATCCCCTACATCGGTTTGATTGGCAGCCGCCGCCGTTGGGCGCTGACCGTGAAAGCGCTGGAAGAACGCGGCATCAGCCGTGAGCAGCTTGCCCGTGTGCGTGCGCCGATTGGCTTGGAACTGAACGCCGAGACGCCACAAGAGATCGCCCTGAGCATCATGGCGGAAATCGTTATGCTGCGGCGCGGCGGTGATGGCAAGCCGATGCAGTGGATCGGCACACCACAACAAGCCGACACCTAATGAAACAAGCCGTCTAGTTCGGCAGTGCCGCGCATTTCCATCGGCTGGCTGAAGATGAAAAAGGCTGCCAGCAGCAGCGCCAAAAAGAGCAGCGCATAGGGCAGGAACGCCAATTGTGAGCGCGCCGCGCCATACTCGCGCACTGCAATGCGCCGTGCCAACAGCAAACTGGCAAGATAACCGCCGATTAACAAGATCACCTGAACAATGGCGAACTGTTCCACATCAGCAATGCCGCCCAGCTGCCAATTCACTTGCGTACCGAAAAGCGTAATGCTGTGATCAAGCAAAAAGTTGTGAAAGACAGGGATGATCGTCAGCGCGCCGATGATGAAATGAAAGCCGTAGTGTGCCGCCCAAATGCCCGCGCCAATCGGCACGAAGGCGGGCGCAAAGGCGGCGAAGGTATCGCGCAGCAGGTGGGGACGGCGCTTTTTGTCTGTTAGCAGGTTTGCCAGCCACGCCGCGCCAATGCTGAGCAGCGCGGGCAGTGCAATGCTGCCGACGAAGAACACGATCAGCAGCAGCAGCCATTCGGCGTTTGTGCCGAGCGCTAACGCTAGGTCGCGCAGCAGGGCATAAACGGGCGGCACCATGCCGAAGGCGTTCACAATGCCCATGAATGCCAGCGCTACCAGCAAAAAGTTCACGTCCCAGCGTCTGGGCAGCGTGCGCGGCTGGCGCAGTTCGCGGGCGGGCGAGCGCACAGCTAGGATCACGTTATCGTGTGGGCAGGCACGCGCACAATCAAGGCAGAAAGTGCAATCCATGTTGCTTTTCATCTGCGGCGCATAGAGCAGCGTGCCGCAGCCAAGCACGCCGCGCTGATCGTGCTGAATAGGCGGACGTTCGCCAATTTGATCAACCAAAATGACGGGCTGCGCGCTGTAGCTGCCGTTGATGCATTCTTTGCCCACGCAAGTTTGGCACGTCTTAGCATCGCGCACGCCAATTTGTAGTGGCGAGAGCGTGCTGTAGGCAAAGTTAAAGGCGCCTAACGGGCAAATATATTTACAAAAGGGCGATTCTGTGAAGATGAGTTCCAAGACGAAGGACGCCACAAAGTAGGCGACGATCAGCCACGCCGTCAGCAGCGGACTCGCCCACATGTCGGTGACTTCATACAGCCAGAAGATGAGGAACAAGCCGCCAATGGCAAGCCATTTGTTCCGCAGCAGGCGCGGAAAGCGTTTGCCGCTGCCTGCTAAGCGCTTGGCAAGCGTGCGCGGCAGCGTGAACGGGCAGCCCATGCAAAACAGATTACCCGCTAGCAGCAGGGCGAGGATCACCAAGCCGCGATAATGCACCCACGCGCCAACCGTCGCCAAATTGCGCGAGGCAATCTGTTCACCAGTGAAGCCATCATAGGTGAGCAGGGCTGCCGTAAGCAACAGCGGTATTTGCAAGAGCAAGCGCCCGTGCCGCGCCTTAAGCAAGCGCCCGATCAGCGGCAGGCGCAGGGCATCTAGCGGTGGGCTGTAAAGGCGTGTATCTCGGCTCATTGGGCGCGCACCTGGACTTCATAGCGGCGCTGTGTGCTGCGTCCATCGGGCAGGGTGGCGCGCACGGTGAGTATCCAATCGCCGCCCATCGTCCATTCAAACGGCACGACGTAACGTCCGTCATCGGTGCCGCCTTCTGCCCTGCCATCCACAGGCACCATGCCAGCATGATTCATATCGCCGCGCACCTCGATCAGCGCGCCGCGAATTGGTTCAGCTTTGGCGTTTTTCAGGGTGAAGATCAGGGCATCCAAGCCGACGCGAAAGGGTTTATCGGCGGGCAGCCACTCTAGTTGAATGTCGGGATCGGGTGTGGCAGTTGGTTGGGCAGATTGGCGACAACTTGCCAAAAACAGCGCGCACAGGATCAGCAGAGCAGCGCGCAATAGGTGCGTCATGGGGCGTGAACCTCAGGGACTTGGGTGTGTCTTTTTAGTGTAACTTTAGCATACCCTAACATCGGCGCACAGGGATCAGGCGCTGCGAATGTTGAGCGGAGATCAAAAAGGCAGCCTGCACACTTGCGGCAGGCTGCCTCGTGCGTATCACTTACGCAGTGCGCTGAAGGTTACTCAAGCGACCAAATTCGCAGTGAACCATCTGAGGAAGTGCTGTAGAGCGTCTTATCATCGGCACTGAAAGAGAGTGAACGCACTGTCTGCGTATGCCCAACCAATTCGTTGATTGTGCGCCCATTCGCTACGTTGTAGATAACGATGACGCCTTGGCTGTAACCAACTGCGAGCAGACTGCTATCGCTGTTGAAGGCAAGCGCTGAAATACTACTTGTTTGCGTGCTGGCGCGCAAGGTATTTTCCGCACGCAGCGTTGCAGTGCTGTAGAGGATCACATTGCCGCTGGAAGAAGCTGCCAACAGGCTGGCGTCGCCGTTGAAGGCAAGCGCTGTTGTTGTATTGGTGTTATCAATCAATTGCGTGCTGCCATCAGCGAGCGTTACAAGGCGGATGAAGGGATCGCCAGAGGTGGCATAAGCGCTAAAACGCCCATCACCGCTGAAGGTGGTGTAGAGCAGTTCGCGGGCGTGTTCAGCGCGTGTTTGTGCCACTTCACGGGTGTTGTTGGCGTTGAAGACGCGAATGGCATTATCAAAGGCACCGCTGATGATTTGGCTGCCATCAGCGCTAAAAACAAGGCTGATCACCGAGCCGCGGTGTGCATCGAAGCTGGTCAGGTTCTTGCCTGTCGAAACTTCCCACAGGAAGATTTTCAAAGCAGCACCGACTGCCAATGTTTCACCATCAGGGCTGAAAGCCAAGCTGCCAATGTTCGCACGTTCCATTGCCAAGGTCTGGACGACGGTGTAATCGCCCGTCTCATAGAGCAGCACATTGCCACCAGAGCCACCGACTGCCAACAGCGAACCATCAGGGCTGTAGGCAACGATGTTCACCCGTGCCTTGATGTCATCTAGCAAGCGCAGTTCACTGCCATCCTCAACGTCCCAAATACGCACGCTCTGCTCGGAAGAGCCAGAGGCAAGTTGTGTACCATCGGCGCTAAAGGCAAGCGTGTTAGGGAAGTTACGATGTCCCTGCAAAATGCCGCCGGCGCGCCCCGTCTCGGCATCCCACAAGCGGATCGTGTTCTGGTCAACCGTACCCGCCGCGATAGTCTTGCCATCAGGGCTGTAGGCAACGCTGTAAAAGCCCGAACGCACACCTTCAAAAGTCTCTAGGCGCTCACCGCTCTCCACATCCCAAACACCGACTGTGCGATCCAAGCTGGCAGAGGCAAGTTTAGTGCTATCGGGGCTAAAGGTAACCTGCTGCACTTCTTCACTATGCCCACCGATAAAGCGCGGTGCAGCCGTCACATCGGTTGCATCATATAACCAAATGCCAATGGTGCTGGCAACAGCCAGATACTTACCATCGGCTGAGGCAGCCATATGGCGAATGCCACCACGCCCAACAATGGTTGAGCCGCCTTGCGCGTTTGCAATCGAAAGACCACTGATCAACAATGCAACAACCATAACGGCAGCGCACAGCTTGTATAAAGTTTGCTTCATGGAATTGACTCCTGCGTAGGTTTAGAGATTATCCTGTGAGCCTGAGACTCTAGGAACACTAGAATGGGTGGTCTAAACGCCGCTGACTTAAGCGCTGAGCCGCAAACGTTAGCCGATCAAGGGCTTTTAGTGGGGCAAGGATGAGTTGAGGCGCACTGCCCTAGCACGATGTGTGTGTGGCTAATGTTCTCTAGCGTTGCTTATCGGCGCTTCTCCTTTCGAATGGTAGAGCAGCTTGCTAAAAACTTGGAAAGTTGAAGGGTGTTAAAACCATTTTTCCAAGTTCTGAACAGGCAGCTCACTTTTCTTAGGGCAGTTGTGCTATGCGCGCTCTGCACAGCTTTACTGAATGTATATTACTGTAGGCTTGTGTGCATTTTGCGTAAAAACGCTGCAAATTCGCATAAAAAGTTAGTAAAGACGTATAAAACAAACGCCTGCAATGGTTTAATGAAAGCAACACAATAGGTGGACGGGATAGACCTCTGCTGAAGAGGTCTTAAGTGACCCCGTCTGACCCAAAATTGTGCTATACTGTGAACCTATCAAACTTTGGATTGGCAGACCATGTCGGAAGCAACCAGCACCGTTCGTACCACCGAGACACTCGAACTTCAGCGCCTGATCAAAGCGCTTGATGTGCTTGAAGGGCAGTTCCGCCAGCAGCGCGCCGTTTTGCAGCGGCGCGGCATGAGCCTGCCACCTGGCACGCTGAATGGCATTCAGCAAGCGCGCACTGATCTAGAAGCCTCTCTCAATACCTATGAAGAAGCCGCCCGTGAAGTCAACCGTTTGCGCGAATTAGGGCGCATGGCTGAGCTGATTAACTCTACGCTTGACCTGAACGATGTGCTAAACGAAGTGATGGACACCGTCATCGCGCTAACGCGTGCCGAACGCGGCTACCTGATGCTGCATAACCCACACAGCGGCGAACTAGAGTTCACCATTGCGCGCAACATTGAACACCGCACCCTGATGGAGAATGAATTCATCATCAGCCGCACCATTGTGGCAGATGTGGCGCGGACAGGTGTCCCAATCATCACAACGGATGCCGGTGCCGATGAGCGCTTCGACTCGCAGCAGAGCATTATTCGGCACGGGCTTCGCAGCATTGTGTGTGTGCCGCTGCTGCTTAAAGAGACAGTCACCGGCGTCATTTATGCCGATAACCGCGTTAAGACGGGCATGTTTGCTGAACAAGAGCTGCAACTGCTGCAAAACTTTGCTAACCAATCCGCAGTTGCCATCGAAAATGCACGCCTTTACGAAACACTGCGTGCTAACCTTGCCAACATCACTGCCATGCGTAACTTGCTGAGCAACGTCTTCGCTTCAATTGCCAGCGGTGTCATCACCACAGATGCCCAAGATTGCATCACCACGATGAATCCTGCTGCCTGCCGCACTTTGAACCTTGAGGCAGAAGCCTGCCTTGGCAAACGACTTTGGCAAGTGTGGGAATTAATCCCTGCCGAGACACTTCAGGCTATTCGTGAGGACGGCATGTCCGAGTCTGTTGAGGTCGAAGTTGAAGTGGCAGGCAAAGGTACGCTAAGCCTAAGCATCAGCTTGAGTCCGCTGCGGAACGCCGAAGGGCAAACCGAAGGTGTGGCAATTGTGGTGGACGATCTCACCGAACAGAAGCAGCGCGAAAACCAACTGAACACCGTGCGGCGCTACCTGACGCCGGCAATGGTGGATAACATCCGCAGCATTGAAGCGCTTGGCTTAGGTGGTGAACGGCGCATTGTCACAGCGCTATTTGTGGATGTGCGTAACTTTAAGCGCTTTCCACAGCATCTAACGCCGCGTGAACTGATGGCGTATCTCAATCGCTACCTAACTGTTGCTGCTGATGCGATCACACAGCGTAGTGGCATCATAGATAAATACATGGCGAATGAGATTCTCGGCTTATTCAACACACAGTTAAACCCAAGTGACGATCACGCATTGCGCGCTGTGTTGGCTGCCCTCGATATGGCGAATGATTTCCGTGCGCTCTATGCACAGTTTGGCGAACCGGTCGGCGTGCGCTATTTCCGTATTGGCATCAACACGGGCATCGCAACGCTTGGTAACGTTGGCAGCACGACCCGCCGTGAATTCACCGCCGTTGGCGACTCAATCAATTCGGCGCACCGCTTGCTGGAAAACGCCCAAGATGGCGAGATTGTGATCAGTGAAGCAACCTATCAAGCCTGCGCTGCCGTCCTCAGCCAGATTCCACGCCTCACACTCCGCAGCCGAGAACAACTTTTTGTCAAGAATCGGCGTGAGCCTTTGCAGGTTTACCGCTTCTATCGTGAGGATGCCTAGCCCTATGACGACACCAATTAACCGTGAAAAACAGGAATCTGTACGCCAAAAGCTACAACGGCTGCACCGCCTCACTGCTGATCTTGCTCAAGCACTCCACACCCAGCGCGAACTGCTTGCCCAGCGCGAAATAGATCTGCCCATCGAACCGCTGCAGAACCTTGAAAAAGTAAGTGCTGATCTATACGCATTTTCGCAGCTTGCTTCCGATAGCGGCGTTGAGTTGCAGCAGTTGCGCCAGCTGGCTCGCACGGCACAGGTGATCAACTCCAAGCTGCGCCTCGATCAGGTTCTGAATGACGTGATTGATACCGTGATCACACTCACCAACGCTGAGCGCGGCTTCATCATGCTGCAAAACTATAAGAGTGGTCAATTCGAGATCAGCGTGGCGCGCAAGATCAACCAAAGTGATCTGGAAGCTGAGGAGATGAATATTAGCCGCACGGTTATTCAGGGTGTGGTCGAAGAGGGTATGCCGATCCTAACCACAAACGCGCAAGATGATCCGCGCTTTGCCGATGCCGAGAGCGTTTTTGACCTGCGCTTGCGGAGTCTGCTGTGCGTACCGCTCAAGCTGAAAGGGCAGGTTATCGGCGCCATTTATGTAGATAACCGTGCTATGCACGCGGTGTTCACCGATCAGGATCAGCGTCTTGTCTCGGCGTTTGCTAATCAGGCTGCCATCGCCATTGAAAATGCGCGCCTCTTCGATGACGTACGCGCTGCCCTTGCTGAAGTGACCGCTATCCGCGATTTTATGGACAATGTGTTTGCCTCGATTGCTAGCGGTGTGATTACCGCTGATGATCACGATGTGATCATGCTCATCAACGAGGCGGCGGCGCGCATTTTGGATATTGAACGTCAGTATACACAAGGGAAGCCGCTCTGGGCAGTGCTGCCAACGCTCTACGAAGGCTTTCAGCAACTGGTGGCGGAAGTCCGCACACACAACCTCGAACAAACGATTGAAGTTGAGCCTGTTCTGGCGCGACGCGGGCAGATTAACCTCACGCTGCGCCTCAGCCCTTTCCGTGATGAATCGCAATCCACACAGGGCGTTGCCATTGTGCTAGACGATCTAACTATACTCAAGCAGCAGCAGGCAACACTCAACGCAGTGCGCCGCTATTTGCCCGCTGCCGATAGTATTCAGGCAATTGATGAGCTGGAACTAAGCGGTGTAGAACGCGAGATCAGCGTGCTTTTCTGTGATGTGCGCGGCTTCACTGCGTTCAGTGAGCAACTGCCGCCGGAAGAACTCATGCTGGTCATCAACCAATATCTGGCGGTGAGCAGTGGTGCTATCGAGGCCTTCGGTGGCATTGTGGATAAGTATATGGGCGACGCGGCAGTTGGCTTGTTCAACACGCAATTTAACCCATCCGAGGATCACGCCTTGCAAGCGGTGAAGGCTGCGCTGAAACTGCTGGAAGATGTGCGGGTGTTGCACGCGGCATTGCCGCCTGATTACTGCCTTGAATATGGCATTGGCGTTCACAGCGGCTTATCGGTGCTTGGTAACGTTGGCAGCCCACGCCGTAAAGAGTTCACTGCCATTGGCACCACTGTGCAAACCGCCAAATATCTGCAAGAGTTGGCAGCCGGCAGCGCGGTTGTCATCAGCGCCGCAACCTATGAACGCATTGGGCGTTATATTCAGGTAGAACCCGCCACACCGCGCCGCGCCCTAGAGCCACATGAAGAAGCATTGAGCATGTATCGTGTGGTGGGGCTGATCAACACCTAGCCACTTTACACCCTCCACCCAAAAATCGAGTACAATAGTGCGTGCAGCATACGCATAACTTCCGCAAACGCATGAGGATAAGTGCAGTGGCAACCAACACCCGTTGGACGAGCTTTGACCTGATCTTTTTCGACTGCGACAGCACCCTATCTGCCATTGAAGGTGTAGATGAATTAGCGCGCATGAAGGGCAAAGATTTGCGCGTTGGCTTGTTGACTCAGAAGGCGATGGATGGCGACCTTGACCTTGCCGAAGTCTATGGCAAGCGCTTACAGGCTATCCGCCCAACCCGCGCCCAACTTGCCGCTATTGAGCAGCTCTACTGGGATACCCTTGTGCCAGACGCGCAGGCAGTTATTGCTGCGCTGCTATATCTGGGCAAGCGTGTGTTTATCATCAGCGGCGGTTTGGCAGCACCTGTGCGCGGACTTGGCGCACGGCTTGGCATTCCGCCGCAGCATGTGCGCGCTGTGGAACTAGAATTCAACGAACTGAGCGGCGCCTGGTGGAAATACTACGATCAAACGGCGGTTGGCGGTGCTTCTTACCTTGCCTATGAACACGGACCGCTGACGATCTCTGCCGGCAAGCCTGATATTGTGCGTGACCTCTCTCGCGGAATGTGGGGACGCAAACTGTTCATCGGCGATGGCGTTAGCGATATGCACACGCGCCCTGTGGTTGATCTGTTTGTTGGTTTTGGCGGTGTGGCGCGCCGTGAGAAGGTCGAACGCGGCGCAGAAGCCTTCGTTATCGCCAACAGCCTTGCGCCCATCCTGCCAATTGCCATTGGCGAGGCAGGCGCGGCAGCTTTGCGCGGCACACCACACGCTGATGTGTTGGCACGCGGCTTGGCGCTTTGCCGCAATCCTGAGGCAGTTAAGCTGAATGACTCTCTTCGCAGCGCTTTTGATAGCACCTTCACAGTGAGCAGCTAATGGGCTACACACTCGCACTCGATTTTGGGACAACCAACTCTGCTTTAGCAGTGTGGAATGCGGCAGACAGGCGCGCCGACCTGCTGGATTTGCCCGCGCTTAGCATGGATAACGCTGAGCTGCCACCACTGATCCCGTCGCTGCTTTATGTGCGGGATGGCAAGCAACCTGATCTCATCGTTGGGCAGGCTGTGCGCGCCGCAGGCTTGGATCAAGGTCGTGATCGGCGGCTGTTCCGCAACTTTAAGCGCGGTGTGGTTACCTTACCCGTGCCTGCGCCGCGCCTGCTGGATGAAGTGGCTTGGGGTGATCGTGAAGCAGGGCGCGCTTTTCTCACTGCACTCAGGGATGCGCTGCCATTTTCCGCCGCTGAGGTTGACCAATTGGTGATTACCGCGCCAATTGCTGCTTTTGACCACTATTTGGATTGGCTGCGCGACACGCTGGAAGCGCTTGGCTTCCCTGCAGAGCGCGTCCGCGTTGTAGACGAATCCACAGCAGCAGCGCTTGGCTATGCGGTGCGTTCGCCGGGTGCGCCGCTGCTCGTCGTCGATTTCGGCGGCGGCACGCTCGATCTATCGCTTATTCAACTGCCGCAGCGCCGTGAGCGCGTTGGTGGCTTGCTCAACATGCTGCGGCGTGGCGAAACTGCCAATCACACCGCCCGCGTGATTGCCAAAGGCGGCAGGCTGCTTGGTGGCAGCGATATTGATCAATGGCTGATGGCAGAAGTGCTGTCCCTTGCCAACCTTGACGCGGCAACACTCGGTGATGACACTATCGCGCTGCTGACCGCCTGTGAAGCCGCGAAAATCGCTTTGTCCTCAGCCGATGAGACACAAATCGCCTTTAGTGTGAACGGCACAGCCCATCAGGTGCAGATTACCCGCGCCATGCTGGAAGCCCAACTTGATAAACACGGCTTTTTCAGCACGCTGCGCCACCTGATTGACAAGGTGATGCACGAAGCACGGCGTGAAGGCATTTTCACCGAAGATATTCAGCATGTGCTGCTGGTGGGTGGCACGGCGCTGATCCCATCTGTGCGGCGCGCTTTGCACCAATATTTCCGCAAAGCGGAACTCTACGCCGACAAGCCGTTCACCGCTGTGGTGGAAGGTGCGCTAGAAGCGGCGCAGGGCATTAGCCTTGACGATTTTTTGGTGAACAGCTATGGCTTGCGCCATCTTGATCCGCAGACAGGCGCGCACGCCTATGAGGAAATTATCCCGATGGGCAGCCGCTATCCGTCTGCCGCACCCTATGAGGTGCTGCTAGGTGCTGCTTTCGATGGGCAGACTGAGCTTGAGTTTGTGATCGGCATGATTGACGCTGAATCCGCCGCGATGGTCGAAATTGCCTATGAAGACGGGCGTCCTGTGTTCCTAGCACGCGCTGATGCTGCGACTAACCGCGTGATCGCGTTGAACGAATTCGCGCCGCCCATTTGCGTGCCGCTTGATCCGCCTGCAACGCTTGGCGAAGATCGCATTCGTGCTGCCTTTAGTGTAGATGCTGAAAAACGCCTGCACGTGACCGTGACCGACCTTAAAACGCGCCGCACACTCTTGCAAGATGTATTCATTGTGGCGCTGCGCTGAGCCTGCCTTTGGAGATACTTTGGTGAGCGAATCCAATATACCCGATCAGATCAGCGGACGTGAACCGCGCCTTTCCAATAAGCACAGCACGCACGGCGCACGCCGCCTTTCGCTGCGCGGGCTGGCAACCTTGCTGCACGCCTTGCCGCCTGAGCAAATTTCGCTGGAAGTGGCAGAGGCGGCACTTCGCAACGAAGATTTTTATGTGCGCTATCATGCCGCACAAATGCTTAGCAAGCGCGCTGACCGCGATGCACGGTTGATCATGAGCGCGGTGCTGGCTGATGGTGAAGTGCCATCGCGTGCCAGTGTTGCCCGACATCTGGGCGCTTTCTCGTGGTTCAGCGCCGAGCCATTGCTGCGACAAGCCCTTGCTGATCCTGATTTGTGCGTGCGCGAAGGCGCCATTTATGCCCTGTGCGATATGCGTGATCTTCAGGCGTTTCGGCTGTTGGCGGAAACGCTGGATAGCGCGCCTGACCTGCTGCGTGCAGCGGCTGCCTACGGCTTGCGCGATTGTCAGGATTCCGCTGCCGTGCCTGCCCTTGCCGCTGCCTTGCGCGCCACTGATCCCGATGTGCGCGCTGCAACGCTCGAGGCACTCGGCGCGAACGGCAGCGCCGATGCCGTGCCACTAGTGCGTGGCGCCCTAAATGATCCTGAGCCAGATGTGCAGTATGCTGCCGCGCTCACACTGCTAGAGCTGATCGGCGAAAATGGCTTGGCAGAGTTGGCTGCCGCCATTCGTGCGGCACAAGGTGCGGCGTGTGCTGCCTTGCTGCGCGGCTTGTTCCATGCCACCAACTATTTGGGCATTGAAATTGCCGATGACGACGCCAGTGATGCCATCTTAGACGCTATCGAGGAGTCTCTGCACGATTCCGCGCCTGAGGTGCGGCGTGCTGCCGTTTGGCTGGCGGCATGGATGCGCCATCCACGTGCAGAGGCATTGCTAGAGGCTGCTTACTACGGCGAAACGGAGCCTGAGGTAAAGGCGCACGCCCTGCATGTCGCTGTCAACTTGATGGTTGAGCAGAGCGAGGCGTTTCTGAGCGATGGTTTGACGAGCGATTTAATCGAAGTGCGCGAAGTGGCAACGCACATCGTCAACAACCGCAGCAGCGGCACAGTGGCGCGTTATGATAAAGATGACAAGGCACGGCACGGCTTGTCGCTGCCACACATGGGCGACGATGATTGGTCGGATGTTGACATACACTTCACGTCACTGGATGGCTGATCTGTGACGCGCATCAGCAGCCCTGCCAACGCCACCATCAAGGCGTACCGTGCGCTGCGCCAGCGCAAAGGGCGGGCAGGCAGTGGTCTGTTCCTCGCTGAAGGCATTCGCCTTGTGGCAGAGGCAGTTCAGCTCCGCGCACCGCTAGAGGCGCTCATCTACGCACCCGATCTGCTCACCAGTCCCTTTGGGCAGCAGGTTGTGGAAGAAGCGCAAGCAGGCGGCATCCGCACGCTGGAGGTGACCGCCGAAGTGTTTGAGAGCCTCGCCACAAAAGAAAATCCCAGCGGGCTGGCTGCCGTTGTGCGCCAAAACTGGCTGCCGCTGCCACAAGTGACCTTCTCGCCTGATAAGCTGTGTTGGGTTGCCCTCGATGCACCGCAAGACCCAGGCAACATCGGCACAATCATGCGGACGTGCGATGCCGTTGGTGCGGAAGGGGTCATCTTACTGGGCAACGCTGCCGATCCACATGATCCGAGCAGTGTGCGTGCCAGCATGGGCGCTATTTTCTCGCTGAAGATCGTGCGCGCTACACACGCCGAATTTCTGGCGTGGTTCGCTACGTCAGCGGCGCGGCTGATCGGCACTTCTGGTGCTGCTAGCACAGATTATGAAGCAGCCGATTACACCAAACCACTTATCCTGCTGATGGGCAGCGAGCGTGAAGGCTTACCCGCTGCCCTTCAGGCTGCTTGCCATGACCTAGTGCGCCTGCCGATGCTTGGGCGCGGCGATTCGCTCAATTTGGCAGTCGCCTGTGGCGTTATGCTGTACACCATCCTCAGCGCGCAACATGCCAGTAATCTTTAGCATGAAGCGCGCAAGATGGCGTTAATCTTCATTCCCAGCCATTCTCAGGTTGCAACGGCATAAACATTGGGCAGTTTTTCGCAGCGTGGGCTTAGGGCAAGCTGGCATACTTTTCACTATAATCTACGATGGTGCTGTGCTGTGTGGCAGGCACCTTGAGCAGTTTTGAATACCGAAGGTAGCTTCCCATGCGAGTCCTGATTACGGGCGCAGGCGGCGGTCTGGGGCAGGCGCTTTTAGCATACCTGCCACAGCACGGCGTAGAGGCGGTTGGCGTCTCGCACAGCCAGCTTGAGATAACCGATAGCGCAGCGGTGACACACCTGATAGGCGAAAGCGCGCCGCAGATAGTCATTCATTGCGCGGCGCTCACCAACGTAGATCGCTGCGCGCAAGCGCCGCACGAGGCGCTGCACGTGAACGGCTTTGGCACGCAAAACATCGTGCTTGCTTGCCAAAAACACGGCGCGGCACTCTGCTATGTGAGTACGAACGAAGTCTTTGACGGCGAAGGCGGCGCACCTTACGGCGAATACGATCCGCTGCGCCCTGCCAACCCATACGGCTATAGCAAGTATGTGGGTGAGCAAATCGTGCGCGAGCTGCTGCCGCAGCATTTCATCGTCCGCACCTCGTGGGTGTTTGCCCACAACGGACGCAATTTTTTGCAGCGGATCAGCAGCTTGGCGCGGGAAGGCAAGGCGCTCTCGGTGGTGACGGATGAAGTTGCCTGCCCAACCTACGCCAACGACCTCGCCGAAGGCATTGCCGCGCTGATTGCCACGGCGCGCTATGGCACCTATCACCTGACCAATCAGGGTGCAGTCTCGCGCTATGCCTTTGCGCGTGCCATTCTGGATGCCTACGGGATGCCCGATTACCCGATCACGCCGATCACAAAGGCGCAGTTCAACCGCCCGTCCCGCCCACCAACCTATTCAGCGCTGCGGAATGACTTTGCCGCCCTGCTCGGCATTACCCTGCGCGATTGGCAGGCTGCCCTAGCCACCTTCATCGCCCATGAACAACAGAAAGCGACCCAAGCATGAGTACAGTTCCTGTAACCTTTCACTTAGAAGATGGCAGCACCTTTAACGGCGAAGTGCCGCGCCTTGCCATTGTGCATGAGGCGATGGAGAAACTGCTGCCACATGGCTTTATGAAGAATAAGCGCATCAGCATCAAACAAACGCAGACAGACGATCTGATCTATCCCGATATGTTCTGCGGCGAAATTCACGATCAGTATGGCGCGGCAGACCTGAATATCATTGCCCGTCCACTGCCTGAAGCAAGCGCTGCACCACGCCCATGGCGCAACGTTGGCTTTGATCACTTGGCACTGAGCATGGAAGATCGGCGTGCGGCGGTGGAGTTTTTCACACGCGGCTTGGGCATGGTCACCATGCGTGATGATGAGCATCTGGCAGTGCTGAGCGCGCCGAATGGCAACAACGCACTTTTTCTGTTCGAGGCAGAGGCGGGCAAGCCGCTGAGCGATGGCGTGCCGAGCCGTATTCACCACATCGGCTTTGTGGTAGATGATCTTGAGGCAGCCTACCAGCACTTGCGGGTGAATTTTCCCGCCTTTGCCAGCGATTTCACGCTGCTAGAGCGCCTAGAACGTTGGTCGCTCTACGGCAAGATTAGCTTTGGCAGCATCACCTTCATGATTCAGCTTTCGCAGATCAAAGAAGGCTATCGCGGCTTCCCTGATCCCAAGCAATACGCCGCCATCATGTACGACTACAGCAGCCGCCATTACGGTGTGCGCTTTATGCCCGGTTGATGGGAATGCCCATGAGCAGCCCTAAAATCAGCCTTGAAGATGTGACGATCCGCTTTACGGAACGCGGCGGTGCTGGCGAGATCACCGCCGTGCAGCACGCCACGCTCACAGTGAATGACGGCGAGTTTGTCTGCATCGTTGGACCGAGCGGCTGTGGCAAAACAACTTTGCTGCGCGCCATCGCCAACTTGCAGCCGATCAGCAGTGGCAAAATGCAGGTGCAGCGTGCAGACGCCAAACGCCCCGCCACAGCGATGGTCTTTCAGGGTGCTGCCGTCTTCCCGTGGCTGACCGTGTTGGAGAACATCAGCTATGGCTTACGCACACGCGGCGTGCCTTACGCGCAGCAGATTGCGGTTGCCCGTGAGTGGATTGCGCGGGTGAAGTTGGAGCAGTTCGCAGAGGCATATCCGCACCAGCTTTCAGGCGGAATGCAGCAGCGCGTGGGTTTGGCGCGTGCCTTTGCCTATAACGCCGAAGTGCTGCTGATGGATGAGCCATTCGGTGCGTTGGATGCCCAAACGCGCCTGATCCTACAAGATACGCTCTTGGAACTGTGGCAAGCAAGCGGCAGCACAGTTGTATTCGTGACTCACAGCATTGATGAAGCGCTGACGTTGGCGGATCGGGTTTTGGTGATGTCGGCGCGACCGGGGCGCGTTCTAAGCGATGAGCGTGTAACGCTGCCACGCCCGCGCGAAGCGGTAACTCTGCGGAGCGATCCGCAGTACGGTGCGTTGTTTGGGAAATTGTGGGCGCTGCTGCGCGAACAGGTGGCGTAGCGTTCAGCCAATGATCACAGGAATCTCTGTCACGGGCGCGCCGCCAAGCATATCATAGAGCCAACGTGCTGCAAAAGTAGGCAGTTCCACAGCGCGATTCTCGTTGGGCGTGCCAAAGCGGTTGTGCCAATTGGCAGCATAGAGTGGCACGGGCTTACCCAAGCGCGGTTGCAGGATCATCTGCCACATATGCAGGTGCGGTGGTTCGGCGGCACGCGCACAAGGCAGCCGCACGCGCAGCGTCCCTGAGTCAACGGGCAAATTGCCGCTGTGAACGGCTGTTTTGCCAACAAACGCCTCGCCTTCATAAAGGCTGAGTGATTGCTGCGCCACCTCCAGCCAGAGTGTAGGCGCACGCAGTGGTGAAGGCTGTGGCAGCCAACGCCGAAAATGCAGCGCCGATGCCCAACCAAAGGTGCCGCGCCCATCCGCTGTTAGCGAGAGGGCATACCACGTTTGGCGTGCATCGTCGGTCAGCCAGTCATGCACATACACTACTGTGCCAAACGGATAGCGAGCGACGATCTCGGCGTAGGATGAGCAAGCACGCCGCAAGGTGGTGGTAGGCGCGATGACCTCATAGTAGCCTGTGTGCAGTTCAGCAGGCTGTGGCGGGCGTTCATAGGGCAAAATAGGCTGCATGGCTTCACGCGGCAGGTAGCCATCCGCAATTTGATACCACCAACCATCAGGGCTGACGCCTTGAATGGCGTGCAAGCTATCAGCGGGCAAGCGCTTAAGCGCCTTCGCAGTTGCTTGCGGCTTAGCACGTACTGCCGTGGCAGTGAATAGCCGTCCAAGTAAGGCGGCATCCTTCGGCAAGCCCAGCGTGCTGCCCGCAGCAAGTGCGGAGAGCGCTGGTGGTGCCATCGCTGCCTGTGCGCTGCTGCCCTGCACAATGCCGAAAAGCGCCGCGAAAGCACTGGTGCGCTGCAAAAATTGCCGTCGGGTTAGCATCATTCGTTCGCCAAGAGTGCCTTGATCGCCGCATCTAGCTCGGCACGTGATTGCAAGCCTTCCAGCACATTGAATGTTCTGCCTTGCGAATCGAGCAAGACGGTGTAGGGAATGAACTGGACGCTGTAGCGCTGAATGAGACGCCGCGAGGCGGGATTATCAATATCAATATCCCAGAAGGTGACCTGATCGCTGTACTTATCTTTCATTGCCTGCACATCAGGGCGCATGATGCGGCACGGCTGGCACCAGGTTGCTGTGAAGCGGATGTAGTGCGGCTTGCCGTCAAGAATGATCGCTGAGGGCCCTGGCGTCACGGTTGGGCGGTTCTCAAAGGTGGCGATGATTGACGAACTGAAGGCAGTCAGGGTTAGCAGCGGCTCTGGAATATTGGCGGTAGGCGTTGGTGTGGGTGAGGCAAGCGCAAGGCGTGGGCGCGTCGGCGTGGCGCTGGCAGCCACTGCTAATGTAGGAAGCGTCAGGCTAGTGGGTGTGGCAGTGTTGGTTTGTGAAAGGGCTGAGTTTGGCACAGGCAGCAGCAAGAGACTGCCTAGCAGGGCGGCGATCAGCCCTGCGAAAAGCACACCGCGCAGCGGGATTGGCATAGGTACCTCACCTGAAAAAAGGACATTATCTCACTACAGATACTAGCAATTGTAAAGGCATTTGGGCAGGGTTGATCCTACGAATTCTATGAGCGTTCGGCACAAATGCCCAAAGATGGCTTGTGCTGCCTAAAACTGGCGCGACCATCCGCTATACCAGCGCTCCACTACAACTTTCGTCTGTGTATAGAACTCGACACCGTGCTTGCCCTGCCCGTGCAAGTCGCCAAAGAAACTCTCGCCCCAGCCGCTGAATGGATAGAATGCCATTGGTGCGGCAACGCCCACATTGATCCCGATATTGCCGGCGTGCGCCTGTGCGCGGAATTGGCGCGCAGCCGCACCGCTGCCCGTGAAAATGCACGCCATGTTGCCATAGCTGCGTGCGTTCACCAGTTGGATTGCCTCGTCAATATCGCGGGCGTGCATCAGGCTTAGCACGGGACCGAAAATCTCAGTGTGAGCGATCTCACTTTCAGGCGGCACACTATCCAGCAACGTTGGATAGACCCAATAACCATCTTCATAGCCGCGCACCGTTTTACCGCGTCCGTCTACAAGCGGGTGTGCGCCTTCCGCCGTCCCTTTAGCGATTAGTGCCTCAATACGTGCCTTGCTCTCAGCAGAGATGACCGCACCCATCTGCACGCCCTCATCTAACCCATAGCCAACCACACGGTTTAGTGCGGCATCAGCGATATATTCGGTGAACGTGTGGCGTGCCTCGCCCACTGTCACCGCAACTGAACTTGCCAAGCAACGCTGCCCGGCACAGCCAAAGGCGGAGTCAGCAACGATGCGTGTGGTCATCTCCATATCAGCATCGGGCATAATGACCACAGGATTTTTTGCGCCGCCCTGACACTGAGCGCGTTTGCCGTTGGCTGCTGCACGGCTGTAGATATACTTTGCCACAGGCGTAGAGCCAACAAAGCTCACAGCGCGCACCAGTGGATGATCGAGTAGGGCGTCTACTGCCTCTTTACCGCCGTTCAACAATTGCAACACCCCCTTAGGCAAAGCAAGGCGATCAATCAAGGCAAACAGCTTGGCGCTGGTCATTGGCACGCGCTCGCTTGGCTTCAGGATGAAGGTGTTGCCTGTTGCAATGGCATAGGGCAAGAACCACAATGGAATCATGGCGGGAAAATTGAAGGGCGTGATGGCAGCCACCACGCCAAGCGGCTGACGAATCATATGTTCGTCAATGCCGCGTGCGATGTCCTCATTATTATAGCCCTGCATCAGCAGCGGAATGCCACAGGCTGTCTCCACATTTTCAATGCCGCGTCGCAGTTCGCCAACGCTTTCTGCATAGGTTTTACCGCATTCATTGGTGATGGTGCGTGCAAGGTCATCCAGCGCGTCTTCTAGCAAGAATTTGAAGCGGAATAGGTATTGCACACGCTCTGTAGCAGGCACATAGCGCCATTCTAGGTAAGCGGTATGGGCAGCCTCTACTGCCCGTGCCACTTCTGTAGCGGGTGTCAGTGGCACTTCGGCAAGCACAGCAGCTGTCGCGGGATTTCGCACGCTCTGGTGAGGCGCATCAGCGCGCTGCCAACTGCCGTTGATATAGTTCAAAAGTCGGTCATACATGGATTGCTGCTCCAAAGGACTAAACGTAAACGATTGGCAACATAGCTGTAGACTTTACCCATTTCGCATATGGCTTGGCGAGAAATGGTTTCAGAATGCGCCCCTTAGTGCCTTGAAACCCTTATAGCATTAGGACAACCTGCCATCGAACAGCACACCTCACCCTTGCGCGCCGCCGCCTGAAAGCAGATAATCAGCGTAACTTTGGCAGCACCCAATACACCCTGCGGAACAGAGACCTATGCGCCTCTTCCAACTCTTAGAAGCCTTGCCCAGTCTGGTATCGCATCCCGATCAGGATGTTGAGATCAGCGCGCCGATCAGCGAGGATTCACGCACCATGCAGCGTGGCGGACTCTTTGTGGCGCGGCACGGCTTGAATACCGACTCACACGATCTAATCGCTATGGCAGTTGCCAATGGTGCGCTTGCCGTTGTGGGCGAACGTCCCCCCGATCAGGTGATGTGCAGCGTCCCTTACGCCCAAGTGCAGAACGCGCAGCAAGCGCTCGGCTACCTTGCCGCTGCCTACTATGGCTTTCCCAGCCAACAGCTCACCGTGATCGGTGTGACTGGCACCGACGGCAAAACAACCACTACTAGCCTGATTTACAGCATTCTGAGGGCAGCCGCTGAGCGCGTTGGCATTATCAGCACCGTGAGCGCCGTGATCGGTGATGAGGAAATGCCAACAGGCTTGCACGTGACCACACCAACTGCGCCAGAGGTGCAGATGTACTTGCGCCGTATGGTCGAGGCAGGCTTAACCCACTGCGTGATTGAGACAACCAGCCATGGCTTGGCGCAAGGGCGCGTGAACGGTGTTGATTATGATGTGGCAGTGCTGACCAACCTCACCCACGAACACCTTGATTTTCATGGCAGTTTTGAGAACTATCGCGCCGCTAAAGGGCTGCTGTTCAGGCGACTGAGCGAGTCTTACCCCAAAGTAGGCGTGCCAAAATGCGCGGTGATCAACCTCGATGATCCAAACGCCGCCTATTTCCTTGACGTCAGCGAAGGCGCCCAGCAGATCACCTACAGCACAAACGGTTATGGTCAGGTAAATTTGCTCAGTTGGCGCGCTGCCCCAGATGGCGTTCAGGCAACGCTGCTAGACAGCCGTGAAGGCATTAGCATCACCTTCAAAACACCTTTAATCGGGCTGTATAACCTGCAAAACATCCTAGCAGCGGCAGCGGCGGCGCTGGCATTGAACATCGCGCCAGAGGCGATCAAGCACGGCATCGAGCAATTGCCACCCATCGCCGGGCGCATGGAGCGCATAGATGAAGGGCAACCCTTCACTGCCATTGTGGATTTTGCCCACACACCCAATGCATTGGAAAAAGCACTGCAAGCTGCACGTACCCTCACTGACCGACGAATTATTGCCGTGTTCGGCAGTGCCGGCTTGCGCGACGTGGAAAAACGCCGCCTGATGGCGGAAGTTGGCACACGCCTTGCCGATATATGCGTGCTGACTGCGGAAGACCCGCGCACTGAATCACTAGATGCCATCTTACAGATGATGGCAGAGGGCGCACTGCGCGGCGGCGGTGTGGAAGGTGAAACTTTCTTCCGCGTGCCAGATCGGGGTGCCGCACTTGCCTTTGCCTGCCAACTGGCGCAACAAGGCGATGTGGTAATTGCCTGTGGCAAAGGGCATGAACAAAGCATGTGCTTTGGCACAGTCGAATACCCTTGGGACGACCGTGAAGCACTGCGTGCCGCCTTGCGCGGCACACCGCTGAAAACACTGCCCACTGCCAATAGTTAAAACGCAACTTGGCTAGGCGCTCTGCGTAATTAATGAGAAGCACGCTGAACCTACAAAAGGCAGGCAGAAGGCATGACAGGACAAACTAAACCAAAACGCGGCGCACCTGAGGAATACGATGAGCAAGACATAGTTGATCTCGATGCGCTCATGCGCGACTATGCAGCGGATGAGCGCCCACGCCGCCCTGCACGCCTCGAGGATGCCTATGAAGAGGATACCGCTCCTAAGCGCAAGAATGACTCCGCACAGCGTTATTTTCCTGAAACGGGCGGGACAGGCGTCGGCATAGATCGAGAGACGGCAAGGCGCCTGAAAGCACAGCTAGAGGAATTCCTCCGAACGCCTTATGAAGAAACCTATGCCGCCGAGTACACCGACTCTCGCGCTGGTGAGCGCTTGTGGGCAGCTGTGGCACACCTTTCGTTGCTGTTCGGCATCCCGCTTGGTGCTGCCACCGCAGGGACACTCACGCCCTTATTGGTGATTGCGCCGCTGCTGATCTACTTTTTCAATCGGCGGCAGTCGCGCTTTGTAGCAAAGCACGCCATGCAATCTGTGGTGGCACTTTTGGCTTCCACCTTAGGGTGGATTGTTCTGTTGATTGGCAGCGGCGTTTTGGGTGTGGTACTAACGGTTGTGTTGGCGCTCACCATTGTCGGCATAATTGCCATTCCGTTTATTTGGCTTGGTTTGGCACTGTTTTGGCTTGCCTCGGTCGTCATTCCAATGGGTGCGTTTTTCTTCAGCCTTGTTGGTGCGGCACAGGCATTGCGCGGCAGAACGTTCCGCTATCCGTATGTGGGCAAGTGGGCGCGCTAGATCGGCTAGGTGCGCCGTGTTTCCCACTTCGTCTCAGATTCACCTGCTTGCAAGTTCACCCAACGGGCAAGGGTGAATAGAAAGTCTGAGAGGCGGTTAAGATAGATTACATCTTGCGGATTGATCGGCTCTTGTTCGGCAAGCGCCACACACAGGCGCTCAGCACGGCGGCAGACCGTGCGTGCAACGTGCAGCATTGCGGCGGCTTGTGTGCCGCCCGGCAAAATG
The DNA here is from genome assembly GCA_034436355.1 of Anaerolineae bacterium. Taxonomy (GTDB): domain Bacteria; phylum Chloroflexota; class Anaerolineae; order Aggregatilineales; family UBA2796; genus CP2-2F. Next base: position 42,738 of record DAOTVQ010000005.1, on the reverse strand, counting down.
AAGGCGCGCATCGGTGCGAGTTCGGCGGTCATGCTGTCAATATCGTTTTCTAGCACGCTGATGGGTGCCGCCTCCATCCGCACCAACCATGAAGGGTTGGCATCCATCGGCGTGGCAAGGTCTGCCCCTAACACAAATAGCTCGTTTTGAACGCGTTCTAGCCATGCTTCAGCACGCGGCGGCACGCCAAGCGCCCGCACCAAGCCAAGCGTGCTGTTCAGCTCGTCCACAGTGCCATAGCACTCCACGCGCAGATGGCTTTTCCGCACCCTGCCGCCTGCAAAAAGGCTTGTTTCACCTGCATCACCCGTTTTGGTATAGATTTTCATGCCCGCAGCCCCCAAGTGTTCTTATGTCGCGTGTGTATCAGATTTGATCCCTCCACCCAGAATTTGGTGGAGGGTGGTAGAGGTTTTCCCGCTAGACGGCGCACAGCAGGCTGACGTTAGGCTAGGCGCGGATGATCACGCCCTCATACGGGCGCAGCCTGAGCGTGCCACTTACCGCCTCATCTGCCCGATCTAATGCAGTGGAGAGGATCAGTGTGCCGCCACCTGTGTATGTAACATCGTGCGTTTCCGCCGTAAAGTTGATGGCAATCACAAAGCGCTCATCGCTTGCGGTGCGCTCAAAGACGTAGGTGTGCGCGTTGCCACTGAGTGTGCGGTAAGCGCCGCCATGCAGCGCAGGCGACTGGCGGCGCAGCCTGAGCAATGCGCGAGTCAGGTTGAGCATCGAGCGCGGATCAGCAAGCTGTGCGGCAACGTTGCGCGTTGGGTAGTCTGCGGTCACTGGCAGCCACGTGCGGACGCCTTCGGGTGAGAAGCCACTGTTAGGCGTGCTATCCCACTGCATCGGTGTGCGCTCAGGGTCGCGCCCTAAGCCAAGCCCTTGCACATTTTTGCCCCATGGGTCTTGGGCAAGTTCGGGCGGAATATCGCCATCCACCATGCCGATCTCATCACCATAGTACATGGTTGGTGTGCCACGCAGCGTGAGCAGCAACAGCATACAAGCACGCGCTGCCTCTGAACCAATGCGGCTGGCGATGCGGTGTTCGTCATGGTTGCTAAAGACGTAGTTCGGCTGCTGTCCGTTGGTCAGCACGCGCTCCACATTCTCAACCACGCCACGGACGATCTCGGCGCGCCACGGCGTATTGATCAGGGCGAAATTAAAGGGCATGTGCAGTTCGTCGTTGTTGGCGCCATAGTAGGTTGCCCATTCGTCCCAATCTGCGATGTGAATCTCACCAACTGCCATGCGCGGGCTGATCGGCTCGAACTCATCCAGCACGGCGCGAAACTCGCGGTAGAGCGCATGGTTATCGGGATGCCCTTTGTCGTAAAGGTGAACTTGCGAATCGTAGTCACCCATCGGCTTATAGAGCGCCATACCGCTTTCGCTCAGCGGATTATCGCGCATTTCAGGGTCTTTCATCAGGAAGTGCGCCACATCCACACGGACGCCATCCACGCCGCGCCGCAGCCAGAAGCGCATGGCGTCGAACATGGCAGCTTTCACTTCAGGGTTGCGCCAATTCAGGTCGGGCTGTTCCTTCAGGAAGGAGTGCAAGTAGTACTGCCCTGTCTGCGAGTCAAATTCCCAGGCGCTGCCGCCGAACAGACTCAGCCAGTTGTTGGGCGGGCTGCCATCGGGCTTAGGGTCTGCCCAGACGTACCAATTGCGCTTGGGATTATCGCGTGAACTGCGCGACTCCTTGAACCAGGCGTGCTGATCAGAACTGTGGTTCGGCACGAAGTCAATCAGCACTTTTACGCCGCGCTCGTGTGCTGCGGCAAGCAGTGCGTCAAAATCGGCAAGGCTGCCAAAGATCGGGTCAACATCGCAGTAATCGGCAACGTCATAGCCGAAATCAGCCATTGGCGAGGTGAAAAAGGGCGAGAGCCAAATGGCGTCTATGCCCAGCGTGTCAGCCAGATAGTCAATCTTTTGCAGCACGCCGCGCAGATCACCGATGCCGTCGCCGTTAGCATCCATAAAGCTGCGCGGGTAAATTTGATAGATAACCCCGCGCTGCCACCACAGCAAGCGGGAAGGAAAGTCGGTCATGGAGAAAAATCCTTTTTTGCACCTAACGCTGCCGATTATAGCGCACTTTAGCTACAGCATCGCCTCAAGCTCCGTCCACATCGCCTTGATCTCGGTGTGTTCCTCAAAATGCTTACGAATAGGCTCTAGCAGGGCGATGAGCGCTTCACTCATAGCATTCTTCAAATCCATTGGGTGCAGGCTGCCTTCGCCGTAGGCGGCTGCCAAATCCTCATAGCGCGCAAAGGTCAGGTTACCGCCGTTTTCGGGCGTGCGCGCCACAAAGAGCGTTTGCCCATTGCGGTAGATGAGATGTTCCGCCCAATCCAGCACCGGGTTGAACTCAATGCCATCGGCGGGCGGCGGACAGAACGCCTTCCGCATTTTGCCGCGAATTTCATCGGGTGTATCGTGGATGAAGACCGCCGATTTGGGCTTAGATTTGCTCATCTTCATGGCGGTGCGAAGTTCACGCAGCTTATCGGCATCTACGGGCCACTGCGGCGGCTTATCCAAGCCGAGCAGCAGGTGATGATGCACAGCAATCGGCTTGATAACTTTACCTTCGGCATCGCGCAGCGGCGAAATGGTGAGCATGTTCGCCACATCGCGGGCAATGACGTGCGCCTTGCGCTGATCCATGCCGCCTTGTGCGATGTTGGCGCGCAGGATGAACACATCAGCAACTTGCATGGGCGGGTAGATCAGCTTGGCAAAATCAATGCTTTCGCCTTCGCCGCGCCCCATGATGCTAACGCTGCGTAGGATGCGGTTCAAAGTGGTGTTCTTGCCAACCTCGATCAAAGTCTCCCAGTAGGTGTCATTATGGTGATAGAGTTCCGAGCCAAGCACGAAGTCAAGCGCTTCAGGATCGCCGCCGAGCGCGGCAAGGGATGCCTTCAAGCCTTCCTTAAAATAGCCAACCGCTACCTTCTTGATCTTTTCGCGGTCGCCACCAAGTTTATCGTTGATCCATGTGTGCCAGTCAGCAAGGAAGATCGTGCAGCGGACACCTGCCTGCTGCAAGTCGCGCACTTTTTGCATACACATCAAGCCGGTGCCAAGGTGCAGCCTGCCTGAAATCTCCAAGCCGATGTAGTGGCGCAGCGGCAAGTTTTGCGCCAGCAGGGCGGGAATTTCATCCGCGCCGATCACCTCTTCAAGGTTGCGGGTGATCAGCGCGGTGCGTTGTTCAATGCTCAGGTGTGCCGTTTCGCTCATGGCGGTGTGTTGCCCTTCGGGAATCGCTCTGCGGATAAGATTGCCCGTAAGTTTACCGCATTTGGGCGCACCTGTTTAGGGTAGGCTACTGCCGTGCTGCCCAAACGTAAAGCATAGGATTGTTCTCATCAATGATGGCGGCAAGGTGTGTGCCATCCGCGCTGAAGGTCAGTTGCAGAGCGCGGCGCGCCTCTGTGTTGCTGCTAGGTGTGTAGGGCAGTTTTTCTACCAAGTTAGCCTCAGGCAAGGCGAAGACTTTCACCACAGCCTCGACCACTTCGGGATCGGGTGCATCAAGCGGGCTTTCACGCTTATCGAGGGCTGCCACCCATCGTCCATCAGGGCTGAAGGTTGCCACAATGCCCTTCAGGTAAACTTCGCGCTGCTGCTGCCCACGCGCATCATCCCAAACATGCAGAAAGCCTATGTTCTCTACCGTCAGCATGGTTTCATCATCTAGCCAACCGATAGCCTGCATCGCACTGTCTGCGCGAAAGGCAACATTGCTATCGGCTATGCCCATCTCGGTTACCTTCACCACACAATTGTAGTAGTAATCTGAAATGAGTAGGCGTTCGCCATTAGGACTCCATGCTAACAGGCTAATCTGGTCAAAAAAACGGCTGCCAATCTGCTTTCCCGCATTATAGGATGCTATGGCTTGCCCACTAGCAAGGTCATAGAGGGTAATCTTGCTGCTATTGTCTACATAGCGTTCGGTCGGGTCGGCGGGTGTCCGTGACTCAACAAGCGCTAATCTAGCGGTCGGGGTGTGGTAGGCAAAGGCTGTGCCGCTTAGCGCATAGCGTTTCTCAAACCCCTGATCGGTTTGCCAAACCCACACTTCGCCGTTGCCCACATTAGCGATCAAGAAATTGGCTTGCCAAGCAAGGCAGTTGCTAGGTTTATCGAAATAGAAACAAAGTTGCTGAGCAGGGAAAGTATGCAGCACAGCTTGTTGTTGCCCGCTCTGAACCGCGTAAATGGCAAGTTCGACCATCGCTTGCTCAGGCGTTGTGTAGCGTAAGACAGCTATGCGAGAACCATCAGGGCTAAGGGTAATGTCATAAGCGTTAGCAATCGGCAAGCGCAGCACCTCTTGAAACTGTGTGCTTTGTGCGCTGGCGTGTGTGGTGAATGCCATGATTAAAACTCCTATCATGAGCCAATGGAGAAAAGTTCGCATGGTTGTTCCTCGTCTATAATTTATTGAGGGATTGGTTGTCCGGGTCTGCCGTATCGGGTGTAGATGAGCATCCGCATGATGGAGTCCATCTGTCTTTGGCGCGCCCTGCCTGTGTCGCTATTGTTAAATGAGCTATTGAGCCAGTTTGCAACAGCATCTGCCTGATATTCATAATCAACATCGCTGCTGCGCGCCTTATAGGAATAGCCGGATGTGCCACCTGAAAGGCTACCTGTGTTGGTTCGATTGAATTGTTCCAGCAAACTTCTGAAACGACCGTCTGGCAAGCGCAACTGCCTTTCTTCAAGAACATGCCCTAATTCATGAAGGATCAAAAATCTTGTGCTGGCGGCTTGTTTTTGATCTTGAGGCAAATTGCTAAATGAATTAAGCACATTCTTGAACGCCTTATCCCACAAAGTGATTTTGTCACTTGAAGCGCTATAGCGTCCCCACCAACCTTGAGAAGATTCGCTGCCGCTGCCGCGCTCAAAAGTCAAGGTGCCGAAAATTCCTCTGAAAATCACTTGTGGTGTATAAGATTCACCGAGTCCGGGTGGTGGATATTGTTGTGTGGCAAACGCTTTTAGGTGATTAGCCACGTCATGGATAGTACTCTGCAAGGTCTCCAACTCAGCAAGCGACCATGTGCCGCTCAAGGTAATTCCGTAGGTCGCTAGATCGGCAATGATGGCATCCTTGCGTTCCTGTTCAGTTAGCTCAGCCTCTTCTTCGCCCTGCTGCTCGGTTGTCTCTAAAACAAAAAGATCGCCGCCGCCGCGCCCATCAGCATCACCTGCGCCGCCCATAAAGAGCGCGCCTGCCTCACGCTCTGCCTGCTCCAGCAGTTGCCCAATGCGCTGTGTTGCGCTGCTGGCATCGCGCAAGGCACTGATCAAGCGCTCCACGCCCGGCAGCACCTCGCGCTCTAGCTCGGCGTAGAAGGTGTTGCAGGCAAGTTTGCACCGTGCGTAGTAGTTGCTGCGTTCCCTCACTTTGCCGCGTGAATTGCTGCGCGGCGTTGTTCAGATCGGCATAGTGACACTGAATTTTGCTGGCACGCATCGTTTCGTTCCTCCAATGCATACTTAGCTGTCCGTGACAATAGCAAGGAAAAGGCAGCGCGGTTTACTCGCGCCGCGCCCAAACGTAAAGGGTGGGATTGTTCTCATCAATGATGGCGGCAAGGTGCGTGCCATCCGCGCTGAAGGCAAGCTGTAAGCAACGAATACCTCCAGCACTGCTCATCTCAAATGGTAACTTGGTAAATATTGTCACAGCAGGCAGTGAAAAAACCTTGATAGCATTTTCCGGCGCTGTATAATTTGAGGCATCTATCGGTACAGTGCTAACATCAACCGAAGCCACCCAGCGCTGATCAGGACTGAAGGCAGCAACAGCACCTTTAAGAAACACCTCCTGAAGTTGTCTACCACTGCTGGCATCGCGGAAACGCAAAAACCCTAGCCGCTCTACCGTTAAAACAACGGCGTCCCCTAGCCAGCCAATCGCCTGTAGCCGATTCCCTTCCTTCCAAACCAGATTGCGGTCTGCGAAGATATCCTCGTTAAAATCAACAACTGTGATTGTCGAACTGTCTGAAACAAGCAGTTGGTTGCCGTTTGGTGACCACACAAGCATGGTAATCCTACGAAGGTCGCCGTTAACTGCCCGCCAGCGTGTAAGCGGTCTGCCTGTTGCCAAGTCATAAAGGACAAGATCAGCCAAATCTCTAACCACAAGGCGCTCTGCTGATGGATTCAGCGCCAGTGCTGATGGCTCAGTTTCCCAGAAATTCGTTCCTAATGGAATACTATACTGTGCTGCGGTTGGCTTATCTGCCCGCCAAACAAGGACTTTTCCAACAAACGCAGCCACCAAATACTGCCCTTGCCACATCAGCGTGTTGTTAATATAGCCGATAGAAGAGCAGCTACCGCGTTCGGCATGTAGCACTGTGCTTTTTTTACCTGTTTGCGTAGCATAAACAGCTAGTTCAACTTGCCGTTCAGCAGGTGGCAAGAAAGTTTCAGTAGGCAGGTAGCGTTTGACAGCGATCCTTGTACCGTCCGGGCTGAGCGCCATCGCACATAAACCTTCAATCGGTAAACGCAAAACCTCTTCAAAATATACACCTTGCGCGTCAGCAGGTCTTATTAGCTGTGCCATCAGGAAAACTCCCACGAATAAAGAGAAAAATACTTTGCCCATAGCGCTACCCTTGAGGAACCTGCGCGGAGAAGGGTAATCCGAGCCGAGTGTATATTACTTCACGCATAATCTCATCTATTTGTGTTCTGCGTTCTTTGCCAGAGGTAGAGTCGTTAAAATTTCCGCCAAGCCAGTTAGCAACTGCATCTGCCTGATATTCAATCCATGTTTCATCAGTTCGCGCATTTACGGGATAGCCAACCGTGCCGTTCCTAAGCGCAGAGTTGCTTTGGCTGGTTAGCCTATAGCGATCCTCTACGGTTGGCTGCGATTCTTCAGGGATTAGGACATACCGACCATCGGCATTTTTCCCGACAGCTAGCACTTGATCATTTAGGACATGCCCTAGCTCATGAAAAATCAAGAATTGTGTGCTGGCAGCTTGCTTAACAGCAGTATCAGGCGAAATATTAGCAAGTGAGTTTAGGGCACCAGTAAACGCGCCATTCCAAAGCGTGATGGTACCGTCATTATAACGTCCCCACCAGCCTTGCGTAGAACTGTTACTCGCGTTTCGTGCAAAAGTTAAATTGCCGAAGATAAGCCTAAAGGCTTGCTGTTTGTCTTGTAGAATTTCTTGGAAGATAGCATTATATCCAGCTGAAGGATATTGACTAGCGGCGAAACGCGATAGGCGTTCTGCGGCAGCATGTATTGCGCTTTGAAGTTTCTCTAGTTCAGCTAAAGTCCAATTTCCTGTAAGTGTAATGCCGTAATTTTTGAGATCATCAGTAATTTCCGCAATGCGTTCTTGATCATTCTGACCACGACCTTGGGTTTCATTCATCCATTCTAGATGACTACCGCCACCGCCATAGCCTTCAGCATCGCCTGCGCCGCCCATAAAGAGCGCGCCTGCCTCACGCTCTGCCTGCTCCAGCAGTTGCCCAATGCGCTGTGTGGCGCTGCTGGCATCGCGCAAGGCACTGATCAAGCGCTGCACACAAGGCAGCACTTCACAGTCTAGCTCGGCGTAGAAGGTGTTGGCGCCCTTGCCGCGCCACGCACCGCCCTGAAGCTGTTGCACGTAGTTCTGCACCGTGCGTAGAAGTTGCTGCGCAGCGTTGTTCAGATCGGCATAGTGACACTGAATTTTGCTGGCACGCATCGTTCCTCCAATGCATACTTAGCTGTCCATGACAGTAGCAAGGAAAAGCCGGTACGGCTTACTGGCGCCGCGCCCAAACGTAAAGCGTGGGATTATCTTCGTCGGCAATGGCAGCAAGATACTGACCGTCAGCGCTAAAGGTAACTTGCAGGCAAGGGTTGGACTGTTTATCTTGCATTTCGTAAGGCAGTTTAGCCAGTAGCTTGACTTCAAGCAGATCAAAGATGTTGACAGCAGGCTCTAGCGGGATGCCATCCGAAAAATCAGGGCTGTCGTTGACCTCAAAGCCCGCCAGCCAACGCTGATCAGGGCTGAGTGCCAGCCCGCAGCTTTTCAGGTACAGTTCACGCCGTTGTGCGCCATCTGCAACCTCCCAGACGCGCACAACGCCAGTGCCTTCTCCAGTCACTACGCTGCGATCATCGAGCCAACTGAGCAAGCCCAACCCATTACCGGCTCCCCATGTAGGCTCACGCGGTGTAATCGTCTCTCCATCAATAGCCACGGCGCGTACTGCATAGCCATCTGAGGCAAGCAACGCTTGTCCGTTCGGGCTCCATGCCAGCAAATTGAGGGTGAAGAAGTTATCCTCGTCCAACTGGCGCACAGTGTGGCGTCCTAATTCACGTCCGCTGTCAAGGTCGCGCAAGACCAGCACGGGAAATGTTTCAAGCACATTGCCTGCTGCGAAGCGCTTTTCAAAGCTCACTGTGACCAAACGATCCGCTAAGGTCGAGAGCGCAAAAAGACTACCCTCAACCGTGTAGCGCTGCTCAAAACTGTCGTTAGCCTCCCATACCATAATGCCTTCCTCAAAGACAGCCGCCAGCGTTTGCCCTTCCCAAGCCAGTGTGTTTTGGGCGCCATACTCAGGTGAACATTTGCCGCGCCCGTTATAGAGCAGGGCTTGTCGTTCGCCGCGCTGTGTGTCATAGATGGCAAGTTCCATCCGCTGTTTCTCGGTATCTATGAAACGCTGGACTGCAACTTGCGTGCCATTCGGGCTGAGCGCAATTTGGCACAAGCCATCCAGCGGCAAGCGCAGCACTTCCTCAAACAGCGAATTTTGTGCCTCAACAGGCTGAAGCATGGCTAACACTCCTAAAACACAAAGAACAATCCCAACCAACATAACTCTCAAGGTGTACACTGCATTTACTCCACTACAGCCCTGCCCACTCCCCGCATATTTACCAACTGTTCCGGATGACCGAACTTGTTGAAAATTAGAGCGCGCATGATGCCATCCATTTGCGCCTGTCTGGTTCTGCCGTCATCTGTGTCATCAAATGTACCATCGAGCCAGTTGGCAACTGCATCTGCCTGATATTCCAGCCACATATCACTGTGTTGTGTGCGTGCAATGTAGGTATAACCAGCAGTGCCTGCATCGCTACCTGTTCCGAAAAGCCTTTGGCTGGTTTCTTGGTAGTAATTTCGCGTTGTCAGCCTTTCAAATAGATCATCGCCTCTCTTCACAAGTACCATCTCACGGTTCAGATCGTGACCTAGCTCATGCATCGTCAGAAAAGCCATGCTCTCCTCTATGCTGCGCTCTGAAAAAGTCCGTAACCGATTGGTGAAGGCTTTACCCCACAGAGTAATCCGCTGGTGGTCGTATTGACCCCATCGCCCGCCTTCTTCATCACCATTTGAGTCAGTACCTTCGCCGCGTACAAAGGTCAGATCGCCGAAAATACGTCGGAAGACCTGTTGTGGTGTGTAGGGGAATAGTAGCCCATTCCTTGTATATTCATCGGCAGCAAAGGATTGTAGTCTGTTGGCAGCAGCGTCTACGGTTGCCCGAAGCATCTCTAATTCGCTGAGCGACCATGTGCCACTGAGGGTGATCCCATACTCTCTCAACTCATTCTCAAGTGCTTTTTTGCGTGCTGCCTCATCAAGGACTGGCTCCTCATTCGTTTGTTCAGGGATGCCATCGCCATCACCGCCGCCGTAGCCTTCAGCATCGCCTGCGCCGCCCATAAAGAGTGCGCCTACCTCACGCTCTGTCTGCTCCAGCAGTTGCCCAATGCGCTGCGTTGCGCTGCTTGCATTACGCAAGGCACTGATCAGGCGCTCCACGCCCGGCAGCACCTCGCGCTCTAGCTCGGCGTAGAAGGTGTTGGCACCCTTGCCGCGCCATGCACCGCCCTGAAGCTGTTGCAGGCAAGTTTGCACCGTGCGTAGTAGTTGCTGCGTTCCCTCACTTTGCCGCGTGAATTGCTGCGCGGCGTTGTTCAAATCGGCATAGTGACACTGAATTTTGCTGGCACTCATCGTTCCCTCATTGTGTGTGAGCATTTGGAAACACCAGATACCGACCTGCTTAAGGTAAGGCTATGGCATGACGGCTAGAACTCATTTCAAAAACGAATAAAGGGTAAGGTAGAGAGGGAAGCCCTCTCAAAATCACCGCCTGTGGAGCGCGTTCACGCGCTCCACAGGCAAGGACGCCACAACCCTACTCCAAAGCAATACGCTTGAGCAGGTACGCGCATTATAGCGCGCTGCTATAAGCCAAATGCTATGTTATGAAATTGCGATTAGACCCTAAGCTGCTGCTACAGGCTTGAGGACTTGTAAAGGCTTTTGAAAGTGTTTTTAGAAAGCCACAAATTGTTATTTGGCAGTATGCAAATTCTTTGCATTGAGTGCGACAACGGGTTGCCAATTGCTTAGCGCTTGCGGTGCAGTGTTGAACACCGCAAGCAATCACGGCAAGGCTTAGGGCTGTGCTGCGCTCAAGCGCAATTCATAGTCGCCCACCGCGCCGCGGGCTGTTTCGCGCCCAAAGCGCGTGACGCGAATGGTGTAGACGCCATCACGCGGCAAGCTGAAGGCTGTGATCTGCGAATCAGTGGATGCCAGATCGTCAGCATTCGCACCAATATCATCGTTAAAGGCGATCACTTTGCCATCCGTCTGAAGCAAATCCAGATAGGCATCGAAGGTTGTGGCGCGCAGTGTGATGGTGACCACATCACCTGCCCGACCTGCGAAGGTGTAGGTATAGAGGAAGGTTTGATCAGTGAGTGTGCCGCGCCGCACCTCACCATAGGCAATCTCGCCTGCTGCGGCACTGGCAGCCGCCAAATTCTCTGAAATATTGCCGTCCAGCGCAAAGGCAACCACTTGCGGATATTTGCCCACATCCGCCACATAGAGCAAGTTTGCAGAAGGCGCAAGGGCAAGCGCGATAGGACGCGCCAACTGCCCTGCCTTCGGCGGCGCGGACTCATCATACGGCTCGCCAATCACACCGACTAGCTCCCCGCTTGGCGAGAACTGCAAAACGCCCGAATCGGCGGTGGCAACGAAGAAATTATCAAAGCGATCTACGGCGAGTGCCAACGGTTGGCTATCTGCCAGCCACGCCGCGCCAATGCCACGTGCCAGCACGCGCCCGGAAGCATCTAGCTTAAGCAAGCCGTTAGAGCCTTCCGCCAGAAGGTACAGGTTGCCGCCGCTATCCGCGCCGAGCAGCACGTTCTGCGCCTCAGGCAGTTCCCGCGTCATATCCCAAAAGGTCATTGCCGCGCCGCCTGCCGCAAAGACCTGCACACGCACACCGTTCGTGTTCTCATCCACCGCGTAGACGCTGCGCCCACTAAAGAGAAATTGGCGCGGCATCCCTTCGCCGAAGGCGCCACGCCCTGTGCCAAGCGTGCCGCCGAAAAAGCGTGCTACGGAATTGGCGTTCGGTGCGCGCCGCCATACCATGTGATTTGCCGAATCGGCAAGGTACTGCGAATTATCAGGGCGCGTGATCAGCCTGCCATAGCTGCCAACCTGCGGAAAGGTCAAAATGTCTGCCTGTGCCGTGCCGTTCGCATTGATCTGCCAAATGCCACGCTGTGCATCCACAGCGTAGATCAGCGCGCCATCGTTGCTGACCGAGAGTCCATTCAGATCGGGCATGGCGTCGGCTGCCAACTGCCACAGCGGAATACCGATGGTGTCTACATCCGTCCCTTCAGGCGGTGGGAAGAAGCTGAGGCTCTCCAAAAGACGCCCTAGCTGTGCCTCGCCACTGGCACGCCAGACCGCTAAGGTACTCACGGCGCGCAGAATGGCAACGCGCCGCTTGCCCACAGAAAGGATCGCCGTCTGGATCGCTAAATCTTGCGCTTCGTCCAGTTGGATAAGCTGAATGCCCGCCGCGCCGCCAATGCGTGCTGGCTGCGGCGTGCCTTCGGCGTTCAATGTATATTTGAGCAGCAGGGCGGGAAAATCATCGGTGTTGCGCGCACCCATTTGGCGCAGGGTGCTAAGCGTCAGGCTGAACAGCACGCCGCTAGGTGCTTTGCCTTCTGCCAGCCCTTCCAAGTCGCCTTCGGGCGCGGCAAGCACCGTCTGTGCGGCAAGCTGCTCACGCAGCACCCAGTTTTTCGGATACTGGAAAGTGACGCCTAGCACATCGCTGCGGTAGCTTTGAGAGTCAGTTTGGGCGTGCAACGGGAAGGGCAAAAGCAGGGCAGCAAGGCACAAACTCAGCAGCAAACGGGTTAAAAAGCGTGGCATGGCGGCAAAAAGTCCTCTCTATGTGGAACGATATGCCGCCATTGTAACGTATGGTACGAGCCTGTGTTGTGTGCTAACGTGCCGCTTAGCCTACGCTCAGGTGCTGCTATCCGAAAAAAGCGAAACACGCAGCGGCGAAAACGCTGTGTCAAAATCGCCAAGTTTCGCCTCCACCATATACAAGCCCGTGCTGGTGAGCGTTAGCGCCACGCGTGCCATAAAGTCCACGTTCTTGCCTGCCTCAGGCTTCAGGCGCGTTGGTGCGCTCAGCGGCACGCCGCTAGGCTGGTCGGCGTGAAAGATGCGGAAGCTGATCTCATAGTCATTCGGCGGCGCCATGATGTTAGCGCACAGCACCATGTTAAGCGGCACCGGCAACGACCGCACGGCGAGGTGGCTGATCGGCGCAAGCTGCCAGCCGCCTGTCGCCTCGTCTACATCTATATGCGAACACAACAGCAGGGAGAAAATTTTCGGGCGCAGCGTAAAATCGCTCATACAGGTTCTCCTAACAAGGCAAGCACTTCAGGCAGCGTTTGTGTGTAGGTATGGCGCTTGAAATGCGCGGCAAAAATGGGCGTGATCTGCTGCGCGGCACTGATCAGATCGGGTGGTTGAGCGATCAGATCGGCGAGGCGCGCCACGCCCTTATCACGGATGCCACACGGAATGATGCCCTCAAAATAACTTAAATCAGTGTTGATGTTCAGGGCAAAGCCATGCTGCGTGATGCGTTTGGTCGTCACACGCACACCAAGCGCCGCAATTTTATGCAGCGCGCCGTGGTGAGCTACCCATACGCCACTCAACCCACGAATACGCTCACCCTGAACGCTGTGGCACGCCAAATAGTCTATAATGATCTGTTCCAAAGCCCGCACATAGGCGATCACATCGGCGTGTAGCCCATCTGCGCCGAGCGGCAGGCGCACAATCGGGTAACCAACCAACTGCCCATCGCCGTGATAGGTAATATCACCACCGCGATCCACCTGATGCACAGCGATGCCACGCTGTGCCAATTCGTCAGGTGTCAGCAGCAGGTGTTCGCCTTTAGCCGCCGAGCCAAGCGTATAGGTGTGCGGATGTTCCACCCACAGCAGCACGTCGGGAATGGCATCCGCCGCACGCGCTGCGGCAAGGCGCTTTTGAAGCGCCCAAGCCTCTGCGTAGGGCAGTTTGCCCGCGTAGATCACGGCACATGGCGCGGCGCTCATAGCTTGGTGCTAACCTTTGGTGCCACTGTTGGCGCTGGCGGTTCAAGGAGTTCATGCAGAAATTCGACGCAACGATTCCAGGCGTCGGCGGCGTAGTGTGGGTGATAGCGCGGCGAGGTCTCGTCCTTGAAATCGTTCGCCACATCCGGATAGACGATCATCTGCCAACGCGCATTGCAATGCGAGAGCGCTTCCCACATGCGGTTGAGCGTAGCAGGCAACACTTCGGGATCATCATCGCCATAGAAGGCGAGCATGGCTGTTTGCTCGTTGTGCAGGCGGTCAATATAATCATCAGGCTTGCCACCGAAAATAACCACCGCCCGCAAGTCGGATTGTTGCAGTGCCATGCGGAAGGCAACTTCGCCACCGGTTAGCCAACCCACTACACCCAACTTCCCACTAGAACGATTGTGATTTCGCAGCACCTGCAAGGCAGCCAACACCCGCGACTCGCCGCGTTCGCGCAGGGCAGCGCGGCAAGTTGGTACATCTTGCGTGTTGAATTCTGCACCCAAAATCTCCGGGGCGATCACATAGTAGCCTAATTCCGCAAAGCGGCGCACACGCATTCGCATTTGGTTATTCAACCCGCGCTCACCGTGAATAAGCACCAAGCCGGGAAAAATGCCCCCGATTTGTGGGTGCGCCCAAAAGGCGGGTAAACTGGTGGTGCCATCGGCAATCTGAATGTACCCGCTGGTGATGCGGTGCTGCACAAAATGCGTCCTGTAGACGCCCTCACGTATTGATTGCTCATCCATGCTCGCCGCGCTCCCCTGATAAAGCCGTCCGCGCCAGGCGCCGCATCACCACCGATTGGCGGTAGTGATCCAGTTCGTGTGCCATCAGCAGAAAAATCCACGTCGCGTAGGTCACTTCGCCAAAGACGATGTGGCGCTTCACGATCTCGGTGTCAAAGCGTGGCAGTGTTTCAGCAATAGCGGCTTCGATCTGCTGGGTGGCATCTTTAAGCATAACGCGCAATTGGTCTGCTGGCAGGTTTTGTTGTGCGCCTTCACCAAAGCCACGTGCTGCTTCGGTTAGGTGTGGCAACTGCGAGGTGGTGATCTCCAAAAGTTGGTTGTAATAAAAGTTCTGCGAATAGATGAGGTGCGTCACCGTCTCGCTGAGCGACCACATCGGATTATTCGGATCGGTATAGGCAACCTGAGCATCACTCAAGCCTTCCAACAGGCGCAAAAAACCTGCCCGCAAATTGCGAAAGGACTCGATATATTCAGTGACGGGATAACGTGCTGACGCTTCTCGCCAAGTGGTTTTCTGGGTGAATGCATCAAAAACAAGTTGGGCAAGGGTGTGTGTGTCCAGCACGAGGTTCACTCCAAAGAACGCTTGGTTAACCACTTCAATAGGTTGATGATCTCCTGATTGATGCTTTCACGCCGAGCACGCGGGGCACCCATCAGCACTAATGTTTGGAACTGCCCTTGTGCGCCGTAGTAGGTCAGTTTGAGGTGCGGATCGAGCGCACGCTGCGCCTTCACAGTGATCAGGTTGGCAAGCGGAATGCTGATAACAGGCTCAGCACGTGGCACCAGCAACATCTCACGCGGGTTGATCAGCACATCGCCTAGTTCACCGCCGCGCATCCCGTTCCACCAGTGGTAGTGCGTGTGCCATACAATGGGTAAGCTGCGGACGTTCACCTCAAGTGTGGGTGGGCGGCTGCCG
The DNA here is from genome assembly GCA_034436355.1 of Anaerolineae bacterium. Taxonomy (GTDB): domain Bacteria; phylum Chloroflexota; class Anaerolineae; order Aggregatilineales; family UBA2796; genus CP2-2F. The sequence continues at coordinate 27,524 of DAOTVQ010000005.1, read as the reverse complement.
AAAGCTGCGCGTTCATGGCGCGGCGCTTGTAGCGCGCTCTCGGTGCGCTCAGGGCGCGGCGGCGGCTTGGGAATGGCGATTCGCTCGGTGCTGTCAGGGTCAAGGCGCACGGGCGAACCAATGGCGCGCAGCAGTTCACGTAAGCCCGTTTCATAATCGGCTGTGAAATCTATGCGCTGGCGGCGCGAAAGGCGAAACGGCACCTCAGCCGCAGCAATCAGCAGCGGCACAACGGGCTTGTTTTTATCAATAAAGTAACTCCACTCATCCGCCACATTCTGCGAATTGACAGAATCAGGTGAGAGCAGCACCAGCATAATATCGCTGGCATCCAGCCCTTTCTGCACTTCATTATCCCAGTTGGCGCCCTTTGGGATGTTCCGCACGTCCATCCACAACGCAAGATCATACTCGGAGAGGTCTTCCACCAACTGCCAAGCAAAAGCACTATCTGCGCGGGCATAACTGATAAATACTTGCATAGGCTTGCCGTCTACTTTGTGCGAATCATTTGCAAGGATTGTACTCGCAAATTGCTGTTAGGTCACCCTTGCGCTGATTTTTTGCCCTTGCAACAATTCCGCCGCGATCTCTAGCGTCAGCACGCGGTAAGCAGGCTTATGCGTTTGGTCATAGGGTGGCGAGTGCTGTGTGGCTGACCACAACTCGGCGGCACGTGTGCGCCCAATGAGCGAGACGGTGCGCTCTGAAAAGCGGTTTGCCAGCGGGCTGCCTTGCGCTGTCATAGCCTGAAAGGTTGCCCACCACTGCGCCATCGTCTCGGCATCGCCGCGGGTCTGCGCTGCTGAACGGATGAAGGCCTCCAGCAGCTTTTTGAGGCTGCCCTGTGCGGCAAGGTAGGGGCGCAAATTCAGGCGCACCACCTCATCTTGCGGATGCACGCTTTCTAGCAGCGGCTCGGCAGCGTTCGGTGTGAGTTTTGCACACTCTTTATCCAGCCATTCACGCGCTGAACGCTGATTGCTGACCGCGTGACCAGCACCAAACACGCCCTGATGTAGCAGTTTGTATACATCCAGAATGTCGAGGGCAACATAACGTTGAACGTGCTTCATGATCAGCGCTGCGACGGCTTCATCTGCCATGCAAACAGACTCCTAACACGAAAAAATAATGCGAGATTGTAACGTGCCTAAGTGAAGGAATCTTTAAGAAAATGTAAAATGAATAGCGAGATTTTGACAAAAACGTCAAAGGCTGCCCAATTTAGGCTATTCGATCTCAATCTCGATTAAGGTGCAGTGCTGCCCTGATCCATCGCGCAGCGGCAGCGCACTGCTATCGCGCCAGTCGGTGATCAGCAGCCAGACTTGATAGCGCCCACGCGGCAAATTAGTAGGCAAGGGCAGCGCGTGATGATCACGGTAGAAGGCACCTGCTTCCCACACAGTGAAACCGCCAAAGGTTGCACGCGGCTGTGCCACACGCTGCGCGGCAGCCACACCATCCGCGTTGATCAGCGAAAGGTTTATGCTGTAGTCTAACGGCTCAAGATCAGGTGGGAAACCTTCGGCACGCCACAGCAGCGAGATCGGCAAAAAATCGCCCGCATGGTAGCGCGTGCCGAGCGGCAGATCAAAGCCGATCAGGGTTGCCATGCCAAAATTAGCGGCGGCAGCGTAACGCGGAAAAGGCGGCAGGCGCATTGGCGGCGCACTGATCGGCGCATAGCTGAGCAGGCGGGCGCTTGGTGTGCTGAGCAGTTCTTCGGCGGGAAAATAGTGCCGCGCCAAAAATTCTTCGGTCACACGGTAGCGGTTGGGCGTGTAGGGATTATATTCGGTCAGGAATAGCCAGCGACTGCTGCGCTGCGCGATGCGCGCAAACATCTGCTGAAAGTAAGGGTTAGCGCGTTCTTCAGGGTTGGTGCTGACCACATAGGGCGGATTAACAGGATCAACGCTCTCGCCCTCCGGCGTTGGGATGACATAGGCGGGCTGCGCGCCTTTGTAGTAATTTGTGACGAATGGGCGGTAGGCATCCGAGTTCACGAGCAGCACGTCGCCTTCGTGCAGCGTGCCTTCCAGCACAGTCAGCGCTGACCACAGATCGGGATTATCGCCGCCATAGCGCGGATCAGCGTACACAGCGCGCAAGCCGACATAAAATGTGATCAGCAACAGCAGCACACCCCGCCAAGCGGCACGCCGCCGCCGCATGCTGATCAGGGCAGCAGCGGCACTCAGCGCGCACAGTGGCAGCACCACACCGCCGACATGCACCACATCCCACGCCACTGCCGATGGCACGTTGCCGATCTGGCGCAGCAGCACCCAAATCGGCTGGTAACGCACATCCCAGACGCCTTCGCGCCATGCCACAATCTCGCGCCCTTCGCGCTGGCTTGCCTCTGCCAATGCCACACCATAGCGCGTCGCGGGCAAGCTGATCGCCACCACCTGAACGGCAATGCTCAGCAACAGCAGGCTGCCCAGCGCAAATTTGGCAAGGCGCGGCAGTCCACCTTGCTTAAAGAAGGCATCGGCAATAGGCAGCAACCACAAGCACAGCAGCGGAGTGACTGGCACTAGAAAGCGCGTTCCCCACGCCAAGCCGCCGTACCAATAGTCACTGTGCAGCAGCGGATGCCCTACCGCAAAGCCGATCAAGATCAAGGCGGGCAGTGCCGCCGAGTGCCACTGCCGTTTACGCAGCAGGTGCAGCGCGCCAAACAGGCTCACCACCAAAATTGGCGAAAAGACCCACACGCTAAAGCCGGGACTGATCAAATAGGCAGGCAGTGCTTCGGGCAGGCTTTCGGCGGCACGCGCTAGGCGCTCAGGGCTGAGCAAGCGCCCAAGCGTAGACTCCCAACGCAGCAAGACGATCACGGCAAGCAGCGCACCGACCATCAGCAGCGGCAACCACAGCCGCCGCTGATGCCGCGAGACGCCCACAACAGCCCACAACGGCGCAAGGATAAATAAGCTGCCCGCCTGCTTGGTGAAAACAGCCGCCACCACCGCGCCAAAAGCAGCGATGAGCCACCCAACGCGGCGCGGATTCGCCCGCCAACGCTCCGTGAGGTAGGCAGCCGCCAAGCCGCACAAACCAAGCAGCGGCTCGCGGAAATACATTTGAGCATAGGGAAAGGCAACCGTACCAATGCCAAAAATCAGCGCCACCGCCGCTGCTGGACGCACGCCATAGCCTAGCTGCCTGCCATAGGCATACAGCAGCGCCCCTGTGAGCGCTGTCACCAGTGTGTTGAACAACCAAACTGTGTGCGCCAGCCCAATGTTTGGCAGCAGGCGCGCCGCGACAACCAACGGCGCGCTTAAGATCGCTTGAAGCGGTTCAACGTCGGCGATTGGCATGATTTGATCGGCGGCAATGCCCAAGAAAGGGCGCTGATCAGAGCTGTAGACCAAGGCAAAGCTGCCATCGGTGGCAAAGCTGCGTGCTGCGTCAAAGAGCAGGCGCTCATCGCCACTGATCGGATGCCCTGTGAAAACGGCAAAATAGATCGCCGCCAACAGCGTGAAAATGCTCAGCGCGCCGCTTGTATGTTTGTTCATGCGCCCAAAAACTCGGCATAGAAGGCGATCAGGCGCTCGGCGCTTGGCACAATATGGTAGAGATCAAAGGCTGCCCTCCGCAGCAACTCGGCATGGTTGCGCGCCGTAGGCAGATCGCGCAAGATGTGCAGTGCAGCCGCTGCCAGTGCGTCAGCATCGTTAGGCGGCACCAACGCGCCACGTCCATCCGCCAGCATATCCGGCACGCCACCGACCGCCGTCGCCACCACAGGCACGCCCGTCACCAACGCCTCGATCACGGCACTAGGCAGCCCTTCGTTTTTGGAACACAGCACAAGGCAATCCAGCGCGCTATAAATGGCGGGCAAATCGTTTTGCCAGCCCGTGAAGATGACCGACTGCGCGATGCCGAGCGCTTCCGCCTGTGCCTCCAATGCATCGCGCAGCTCACCATCGCCAATGATTGCAAAGCGTGCCGCCGGCAAAGCGTGCGCTACCTGCGCCATGCTCTCTAGAAAGAGCGCGTGATGCTTGATCGGCACCAGCCGCCCAACGATACCGATCAGTGGCGCCGCTTCGGGAATGCCAAAGCGCGCCCGAAAATCGCCCGATGGACGCACCAAATCACGCAAGCCTGAAAGGTCATAGCCCGGCACGACCATCGCCACTTTGTGCGGCGGCGCAACGCGATAAACCATCCCGATCTCACGCTGTAGATTCGGACTAACGGTGATAATGCGTGTGGAGAGCGCGCCGCACAACTGCTCTAGGGCGAGGTAGAAGCGCGTTTTCGCCGCGCCAAAATAGCCGTGAAAGACATGCCCATGATAGGTGTGGAAGATAAGCGGCACGCCTGCCAACTTTGCCGCCAACCTGCCCGCAAAGCCCGCCTTCGCTGTGTGTGTATGCACAATATGCGGCTTTTCGCGGCGCAGCAAGCGGTAGAGATCGCGCACAGTAGCAAGATCGCGCAGCGGCGAGATTTCGCGCCCTAAACTCGGTATGTGCAGCGGCTGCACGCCGACTTGCTCGGCAAGGTAGCCCATATCGCCTTCGCGCTTGCCAACGCTGCCAGCCGCTAAGGCGCTCTGGTAGCCTGCCTGACGCAGCAGCGCCGTGATCGGGATCACATACGGCGAAATGCCGCCGATATTCAGGCGCGAGATGATGTGCATCACTTTGAAGGGCGGTCTTAGGCTGTGTGGCATCGGGAACGCCTTGTAGAAAGCGCAAAGGCGGAAGTCGAGCGCGTTCCGCCTGTTAGGCATGGGACGTGAAATGGATCACGTCGGGTTTACTTGGTCTTGCAGAGTGCCTTGATCTGGCGAGCAGTCAGGCGGACGCGCGCCGGCTTGCCATCAATTTCAAGGGTTGCCCACTGCAAATTGGTGCGGAACAGGCGCTTGGTCTTGATCTGCGAGAAGCTGACATTGTTGCCAACCCGCGTGCGCTTGGCAAACTTGCGGCGCGTCTCGTGATTAATCTTACGCTTTGGCATGATCGTTTAAGGTCTCCCTAGTGCTAATGTGCTGCTATTGTAGTGAGAGATCGGGCGAAGGGCAAGGGTAAATAGCAGCGCCAATCCCGAATAGGCGCTCTCAGCGATCTCTCATCCAGTTTGGGAGGGCATTTAATCTTTTCGCTTTTAGAATATAGCGTGTCCCAATTTACAAATCGACCTTTATGGAGGAAAACACGATGAAACGCTCCAGAGCGCTCATGCTTGGCATGGCTGCCCTGATCGGTATCCCGGTGCTAATTGTCGGCATCTATGTTGCCGTGAATTTCATCTTGCCCGCACTTTTTACCACGCCTTCCACAACCGGCGTGCCTACAGCGCGCAGCAATAACCTTGATGCCCTTCGCACACAGCAGGCGGAACGCGCCCTGACCACCACACCGCCAACCGCCACCAACAGCGCATTCTACCAGAACGGCGTGCGGGCAGCTGCCTACAGCGCGCCAGATATGCGTAACTTGTTGGCGCAAGAACTGTACGTCTCTTGCACGGTCGCACGTGGCGTAACTGCCACACCGCCAAATGCACCGTCTGCCACACCCATGCCAACCGCCACGCCCGAGCCAACCCCAACCGTAGGTGAGCCGAACTTCGTCTTCTTGAGCATTGTCGGCGCGGAATCGGAAGCCTGCTACCAAGTCGGCGAGATTTTGAACGGCAGCTTTGTGCTGGCGGTCGGTGTGACTAAAGAGATCGCCGGTGAAGTGGCAATTGACCTTGGCAACCTTGCCAACAGCCAACTTGGGGAGGAAATCAATGTCAATTTGGCGCAGATTCGCTCGGATCAGCGCAACCGTGATAACTGGATGATCAGCGAACGGGGCTTTAACTTCAACCGATTCCCAATTGCCAAGCTGACCGAGGCAGAGCTGATCGGCTTGCCCGAACGTGCTTACCGTGAAGGCGAGATGCTCACTTTCCAGATCAAGGGCAACCTGCAAGTGCGCGAGACCGTGCGCGAGACGACCTTCACGGCAATGGGCATGTACAGGGATGGCGTGCTGGTGGTGACTGCTTACACCGACCTGAAGCTAACCGACCTTGACCTGAATCCGCCGAATTTGGGCTTTGTGCGGGTAAACGACGATGTGCGGATTGTGCTGAATTTGGTGGCACGCGCTCAGTAAAGCATTAGGCTGTACAAGACAGGGGCGGGTAAAGCTGCCCATCCCTGTCTTTTTAGCTGCCTAGTCCGAATCTTCAGGCTTGGCAGAGAGTTCCTCGAAGAGTTTGCCCACGACCTTCGGGCGTGCGGGGCGAGTTTGTTCGGCGGGTGCTTCTGCGCCAGCGGAAAGTTCTTCCGCCAAGCCTGTGCGAATACCGACCTTCGGGCGGCTGGGTTGCTCGGCGGCAACTTCATCCACCACATCCCAAAAGTTACTCAGGCGCTCGCGCCCGCCATCATGCCGCACGGAGGGTTTACCAATCGGTTGGGCTGCGCTGCTGGCTTCTGTGGGATGGTCAGGCTTTGGCATGGCAGCGCTGGTGATCTGCCCAATCCGAAATACCACACGCTCAGGCGATTCTTCGCGGAGCAGCCAGCCGATCTCCACCAATTCACGTAGGTTTACATCTAGCTCAAGGCGGCTCAGGCGTTCGGCGTTTGGTTGTCGTTCCAGCTCCGAGACCAAATCCGTGTAGGTTATCTCGCGCTGACGCAGCATCAAGCGCATAATCTTAAGCTGAGCAGGCGGCAAGTCAAGCATATCTGTTGGTGTTGGTTCCGCCATCCGACGCGCTCCAAATAGTTTCCCAATCACTGACCGCAACCAATTTGACGTATTACGCATAAAAGTTCCCTCGAAAGTTACGCTTTACGCCGGCGCAAAGCGCGCTCACGATCTACTGCTGAGCAGCACCACAACCACCACAAGGCTGAGTGCCAGCGCCACCGCTAAACCAATCAAAAGCCAACGCGTTGCAGAGGCAGTTGACTGGGGCGATGTCTCTTTTTGGGCTGCCGTTGGGTTGCTGTGAGAGTCAGGTGTGGGTGAGGCAGTCACTTGAACAGGGGCAGCTTGCAAGGCTGCGTCGAAGGCTTCCGCAAAGGCGACCGCTGTCGGGTAACGATCTTCAGGTTTTTTCGCCAAAACGCGCTGTAACACAGGCTCTAGGCTGGCGGGCAATGCCACATCATATTTTTGCAGGGTGGGTGGTGGGTCAAAGAGGTGCATATGCATCACGCGGAAAGGCGTGCCAGCCACGAAGGGCAGTTTGCCAGTCAGCATCTCGAAAACCATAATGCCAAGCGCATAAATATCCGTCCAGCTGCCAATATTTTCCCCTTGCCACAGCTCTGGCGACATATACGAGGGCGTGCCAAGAGTAGTGCCTTCTTGGGTGAGGGCATTCTGGTCGGAATCTTCTTCCATCAGTTTGGCAATGCCAAAATCCGTGAGGAACGCATTGTGATGATCATCAAACAGCACATTGGCAGGCTTCAAATCGCGGTGGATGATGCCTTGCTCGTGGGCATAGTCAAGGGCGGGTGCGATCTGGTGCAGCACACGGCTGGTCTCTTGCGGTGTAATGCATGCTTTTTGAAGGCGGCTGGCAAGGCTGCCACCCAGCATGAGTTCCATCACAAAATAAAAAATATCGGTTTTGGGATCAAAGGTTGGGTCAATGAGGCGCATATGGAAGCCGCGCAGTGTGCCATAGTCAAACAGCTTGACGATGTGTGGATGGCTAAGTTGCGCAATCAGTTTTGCCTCACGCTCAAAGCGTTGCGCAAAGACTTCCCGCCGTGCGAGGGCGGGCGCCATCACCTTGATGGCGACCTCGCGCCCAACTTTATCTTGTTTTGCCCGAAAGACGGTTGCCATGCCGCCTTCGCCAAAGCGGGCAAGAACCTCATACTGCCCCAAGCGCTGCCCGATCAGGTTCATGCGTCTTTCCCTGCTTCATAGACCCTAAGCCCATACCAACCCAATTATAACCTCAGGGATGCAGCGTGCGGCATTTTTGTTGACCAAGCCTGCCGCAAGCGCATTTATTCAGCGATTAGCGCGAGCGCCACACGCCGCAATTGCGCGGCAATGGCGTGATCGGGATATTTCGTCACAAAAACGCCTTCGCTGGCAAGCGCCATCATCTCATCGCTGTGCGGCAGCACGGCGCCAACCTCTGCCGAGTAAATCTGCTCGACTTTGCGCTTGACACTCTCCATGTTAAAGCTGGTGGGCGTCTTGTTCACAACCAGCATCATATGCGGCACATCCAGCTTGCGCGCCACTTCCACCGTCACGCTGGTGCCTTGAAAATCCTGTTGATCGGGGCGCATGATGATCACCAGCGCATCGGAAATTGCAATAGACATCAACGTCTCTTCATTCAAGCCGGGGTGTGTATCCACCATCAGCACATCAAGCTGAAGGTCTTCTGCAAAGCGTTGGAAGCCATCGTTGAGCAAGCCAACGTCATAATGCTCGCGCAGAATGCGTGCAATATCGCTCACTTTGATGCTGGAAGGCACCAGGTACAACTTGCCAGTGGTTGGCACACCCAAATTAGCCGTTACATCGTAAGCAGCGTCTTTAATCTCACAGCGTCCCCATAAATAGTCGTTGAGGGTCATCTGCATCTGATCTTCTTCCAAGCCAAGCAGCACATGGATGCCCGGCGACTGAATATCGGTATCAATGACGCCAACGCGCTTGCCCTCAGCCGTAATTAGCGCTGCAAGATTGGCTGTTGTGTTCGATTTGCCCGTGCCACCGCGAAACGAGTGGATCGAGATGATTTTAGCCATGCCATGCTCCTTGTGATTTGCCGTTAAGTCAAGCGCGAGCGTCGCGTGCCGATCCTCTGCGCTATTCATGCCTAGATAGTATAACACAACCTGTCCGTTTGAATGATGCATTTTTAAGGTTTAAGAAAACTATTTCAGAGAATAAGGGCGGGATAGAAATCTAACCTGCTAACACTCACCCTTTGCTTGAATAAATCTCGATCTTGTAGCGAATCACGCTAAGGTGATCCTGCAAGTCGCAGATGCGCTGTTCCGCCTCTTGTTGAAGCCTACGCAGCATCTCGACGCGCTCTGGCAGCGTTTCATCGCCTTGCCGCTGTAATTCAGCATAGCGCTGCATCTGCTGGATGGACATTCCAGTTGCGCGCAGCTTGTTCAGAAAATCAATCCAACCAACATCCTCATTCGAGTAGCGGCGGTGCGTGTTCTGAGCGCGATGAATGGGATGGATCAGCCCAATGCGCTCATAATAGCGTAGGGTATGGACGCTTAGACCAGTTGCTTCCGCCACCTGCTGAATGGTCAGCAGGCGGACCTGATCGTAGGATATGCTCATCGTATGTTCACCTATTCACCCACCTCAGGGAATTTGCGTTCAGGGCGCACCATTTGCAGTTCGGCAGTGGCGCGTGCCAGCTCGCCCTGTGCAGCGCGCTTGATCACAATCAGGGTTAGGTCATCAAACTGTGGCTCGCTGCCCGTGAAGTTATCCAGCGCGCTCACAATGCCTTGCTCGATTTCAGTGGCAGTCCGTTGGCGGTGATGGGTGAGTGTGCTGTGCAAACCGATCAGCCCAAATTCGGTGCCATCGCTGCGAAGGGCATCGGTAATGCCATCAGTATAGGCAACCAATACGTCACCCGGCGCAATAGCGCAGCTTTTCTTCTCCAGCTTGATTTTATCCACCACACCTAGCGCAATGCCTTTGGAAGCAAGCTCTGTAGAGGAACCATCGGCAGCCATCAGCAGCGGCGGATTATGCCCACAGTTGGCATAAGTAATTTCGCCATGCACAGCATCCCAAACACCATACCAAACCGTCACAAACATATCGGAACGGCTATCCGAAAGCAGCAGTTCGTTCACGCGCACCAGCGTTTCGGCAGGGTCATCACGGCTGAAGGCAGCTGCCCGAATGTTGGTGCGGCAGAGCGCCATAAAGAGCGCCGCCGGCACGCCCTTATCGGCAACATCGGCAATCACGATGCCCCACTTGCCGTTTTTCAGCGGGATAAAATCGTAAAAATCACCACCGATCTGGCGCGCTGCACGGTAGAACGTCGCAATTTGCCAGCCGGGCAAGTGTGGAAGCTGCTGCGGCAAGAAACTACGCTGAATGCGCTGTGCCACATCTAGCTCGCGCTCTAGGCGCTGCCGCTCGTTAGATTCAGCTTGCAGGCGTGCTGTTTGCAGCGCCAAAGCCGCCTGATGGGCAATGCCGTTCAGGATGTTTAGGCGGCGGTTAGCATCGCCGCTTTTGCTTGGCGGATCAACAAACATCGCACCGACCAGCACACCTCTGGCAACCAAGGGCATTGCCCACAGCGTGGACATACCGAACAAACGCACCAAATCTTCCGGCAGTGGATGCTCTGTGCCGCTGCCAACCATGATCGGCTCAACACAATCACACAGCACCTCTAGCAGCGGATGATCGCTGATGGTCAGTGTGCGAAAGGCAGCGATTGCGCTTGGCTCTAGCCCACGTGCTGTGCCATTGCTCAACGTTTTTAGCTCAGCATCCCATGCCAAAATGCCGCAGCGCCGCACATCCACCAACATCAAGGTTAGGCTGACCAACGTCTCCAGCATCTGTGAGAGTTCAAGGGTGCTGCTCATCGCCTCTGCCACTGAAAGCAGCGCGGAAGTCACCCAGGCTTCTTCCTCTTTGGCGGCAAAAAGCTGCGCTACTTCAATAGCAAGGGCTGCCTGATTGGCAAAGGCGTCAATGATCTTGATGTCTTCGTCATCAAACTGATCAGCGGCAACGCGCTCTAATGCCAACAAGCCGATCTCGCGCCCGCCAACCTGCATCGGCGCAAACAGGCGGTCACCTACAGTCTCGGCAAGTGCCTCATCGGGCGTTTGCATCAAGCGCAACAATGCCCAAAGGCGCTCTGTCGCCTGATCATCAGCAGGGAAGGTCTGTTCCAACACAACCTGCTCGTTCAGTTCACCGCGTGCGGCACGCACGATGTAGTCATGTTCCTCAGGGCGCAGCAGGGCAATCAGTGCTGCCTCATGGTCAACCACCTGACGCAAGCTGTTCAAAAGCTCGTCTAGGACGCTCTTCACATCCCGCGACGAGACAAGTGCCTCGCTCACATCGCGCAGAGTCTCGGCAAGCACGCGGCGGCGCGTCTCGACGGCGAAGAGGCTGGCATTCCGCATTCCGATAGCAACCGTATCCGCCAATGCCTGCACTAATGTCACATCTTCAGGCGTAAAATCGTCAGCGTGTGGCGATTGAATATCAAAGACGCCCAGCACATGGTTACCGATGGTGATCGGTACGGTCATCTCGCTACGGCTGTCTTCCAAGCCCATGCCAACCACATAGCGCTGGTCGGACTGGACATCACCGCTGACCAATGCCTGCCCGGTGCGCGCTACCCACGGGATGAAGCCGTTGTCGTGGATGTTGTAAGCAAGCTGTTCGATTGACCAACGCGCACTATGCACCCCACTGCCGCTGCGAAAGACAACTTTATCGCCCACGCGCAAGAACAGATGCACACGGTCATAGCCGAAATAATCGGCGACGAGATCAACCACCTCATCCAGCAGATCGTTAATGTCGAGGATGGAGACGACAGCGCGCGAGGCTTCTGCCATAGCGTTAATGCGCTCTGCCTGACGCCGTTCGGCATCGTAGGTCTGTGCCTCTTGCACGGCAAGTGCTAACTGCCCTGCCAAAGACTCCAGCATGAACACATCTTCGGTCTTGAAAGCATTCGGCTGATTGCTCTGCACATCCAGCACGCCCAGCACGCGCCGATCCACCACTAGCGGCGCGCAAAATTCACTGCGCGTCTGTTCTAGCACGGTGACGGGCAAGTAACGCCTGTCCGCGGAGACATCCGAGACGTTGACGGTCTGCGCGTTCAAGGCTGCCCAACCTACCAAGCCTTCACCGTTCTTCAGGTGCAGGCTGCGCCGATCAAATTCTTCATGGCTGCTGGCACGTAGGCGCACTTCGTTGGTGCGTTCGTCATAGGTGAAAATGTTCACGGCGTAGTAGCCAAACTGCTCATGCACCAGAGTCACGATCTGGCGGAACAGGTTGGCAAGCGATTGTGTGGTGGTGATGCGCCGACTCAGTTCGCTGATCACGCGCAGTTGGTTGGCACGGTCGCGTGCTTGGGCATACAACTGCGCGTTGTGAATGGCACCGGCTGCCTGATTTGCCAATAAGGTCAGCAAGCGCAGCGATTCAGCCGTGTAGCGGTCGGCTTCATCACTTTGCACAGCGATCACGCCGATGCTCTCGCCGCCGGCGATCATCGGCACAAAGAGCGCCGAACGCGGCGGATTGACTGACTCGTAGGCAGGGCGCGCTGGCAGCGTGTCCCACTCGCGCTGAAAATCACCCACACGAATGCCTTGTGCGGTGCGCCGCACATGCCCGATCAAGCCGCTGTTTGCCTGCCCAGCGAAACGGATTTCAGGTAACCGTTCGCCGTGCCGCACCCAGACCTTGATCAGATAATCATCGCCATCAAACAAGCCGATCTGAAAATCGCTGGTATCGACGATCTTGTTTGCCTGTTGGTAGACAATCTCGCACAGCGCATCCAGCTTAAGCTGCGCGCCGAGAATGGCGCGCCCAACGTTCGCTAGGATGTCCAGATCGGCAAGGTGTTCAGGCATAGCGCTACGACCGCGCCGAAAGCCGCGTGCATAGCCTGCCACCAAGCCTGCCGCCAATAAGCCCGCGCTGAGCAGGCTAACCAGAATCACCAGCAGCGGTGTATCCACACACGCTCCTTATCCCTCTAGCGAACGAGCCGCTTCATCTGTGGCGTTGGCAAGGGTGAAAACCGTATCAAAGCCGGACATCTCAAACACTTCGCGCACGCGCCGCGTTAGCGCCGAAAGCGCGATGTTGCCGCCGCGTTCTTGGGCGCGCCGCATGACAGTCAGCAACACTTTTAAGCCTGTGCTAGAGATGTAATTCACGGTCTGCATCTCTATCACAAGGCGCGTGAAGCCTGCTTCCAGCTGCGCCAGCAGGGCGGCTTCAAACTGCCTGCCGCTGGCGCTATCAATCCGTCCGCTGGGCGTGATAACGCGCACACCATTTGCCAGCGTGCGCGTTGGGAAGGGATCAGGCTGCTCTGCACTGTGAGAGTCGCCCACGTTCGGGTTGTGCTGAGTCATGATGAGCGTGTTGCGTCCGTCACGGTATTCATATTGCACGGTATCCATCAGCTCTTGAATAAAAAACCAGCCTAACCCACCGGGCTGGCGATCTTTCAAGGGGACGCTGCGATCAGGCGTGGGTAGCGTGGTTGGATCGAACGGTGGGCTATCATCATGCAGGGTGATGCGAAAGACACCGGGCAAGGCTTGGCAGATGATCTCAATTCTGCCCTGCTGCCCTTGCCTGCCATAGCCATGCTCAATGATGTTGGTGCACCATTCTTCAGTGGCAAGTTCACAATTATCCGCTTGTTTATCGTTCAGCCCGGCTTGGCGCGCTGTCTCGCGCACAAATTGGCAAGCCTCTGGCACACGCGCCAGTTCACCGAGCAAAATAAAGCGCCGTTCTTGCGGCATGATGGCAACTCCGCGCCTTAAAAGCTGCCGACTGCCTCAACTTGAGTCGGGAAGATCTGAAATAGCTCCAATAAGCCCGCCAACTGGAAAACATCTTGCACGCGCTGTGAGGGGCTGGCAATTCTTAGATCGCCGCCGCCGGCGCGTACCTTCTTAGCTGCGGAGACGATCTCGCGCAGTCCGGCACTGCTGATGTATTCAACGTTGCTCAGGTCAATCACCAATTGGGTATGCCCGGCATCAATTTGCTCATTCAGCGATTCGCCTAATTTGGTAGCGTTAGGGCTATCCACACGCCCCGAAACCTCAACAAGCGTGACGCGGCGCATCTCAGAAACACTAATGTGCATGAACTTCGCTCCAATGGTTAAGGAATTATCAAGAGGCATTATAGCGCAGATGCAAAGAATTTATCAATGCGGTGGCGTGCTGAAGACCGTGGATGATAGCGGCTATATTTGCAGGGTTGGGCAAGTCCAACCGTCCTCAATGGCGATTGCATCTTGCTTTTTTAGCAATGCTTGCTAGAATGTACCATATCTTCACTTCGGGGTATGGCGCAGTTGGTAGCGCGCTTGCATGGGGTGCAAGAGGTCCCCCGTTCGAGTCGGGGTACCCCGACCTTTACCGATATTACAAATTAGCCCTCTTTTGTAGCCCAAATTTGCCAAGGGCGCCCACTTCTGACTCGTCGTAGGATGCCCAAATCCCTACGACGCATTCGTTTCCCGCACCCACGATGAAGATGAACAACACGCTATCGGTCTCCTTGCTTTTGCCCGAATTAAAGCAACCCGTAAGCGCCCACGCTCCGCACGAACGATGTATCCCGCCGCACGAAGCACGCTTTTGCGGAAACCTATACTTGGGCGTCTTGTGGCTACCTGATCAAATGAAATCTATACAAGCGACAATCCTTTACGGTAGAACCACATCTATCAATAAAATCCTCGTTAGGGCGCTGGGTGTGTGTAGAAACGCTATTGTTGGCAAGTTCGGCAGTGGCTTGTCCAATCGCGCAGGTTACCTGACGCGCAAGCCCACCACCCCTTGCCAAATAGCACAGGGCTGCGCTACGCTCAACAGCATGGTTTAAGATGGTTCAACGCAAGGGAATACAATCCATGTCCACCACACAAACCCTCACCGATCTAGTGCCTGAAATCAAGCAGCGCGTGGCAGCCCAACGTGAGGCAATTATTCAATTCCTGCGCGAGTTGTGCGCTATTCCCAGCTACGACAGCCAAATCAAGGCGGTTGGTGAGCGCGCTGCCGCCGAAATGCTGGCACTCGGTTTTGAGGAAGTCTTTTTTGACCGCATGGGCAACATCGTCGGGCGCATTGGGAACGGCGCACGCAAGCTGCTTTACGACAGCCACATTGATACGGTCGGCGTAGGTGATCCTGCCTCATGGGAATGGGATCCCTTCATGGGCAAAATTGAAGATGGCATCTTTTATGCACGCGGCGCCTGTGATGAAAAAGGCAGCACGCCGGGCATGATCTACGGGCTGGCACTGGCACACGATCTAGGCTTGCTGGAAGGCTACAGCGCCTACTACTTTGGCAACATGGAAGAATGGTGTGACGGCATCGCGCCGCACGCACTGGTCGAGGTGGAAGGCATTCGCCCTGATTTTGTGGTGATTGGCGAGCCAACGCGGATGCAGGTTTACCGTGGGCATAAAGGGCGCGTCGAAATGCGCGTAGTTGCCAAAGGGCGCAGCGCACACGCCGCCAGCAATCACTTGGGCGAGAATGCCATCTACAAGCTGCTGCCGATCATCGAGCGCATCAGCCAAATGGAGCCAGAACTGGGTGATGATCCGTTTTTAGGGCATGGCAAGATCACCGTCAGCGATATGAAAGTCAGCACTGCTTCGATCAACGCTGTGCCAGATGAAGCGATCATCTACATTGATCGGCGCATGACCTTTGGCGAAACGCCGGAGTCTGTGCTGGCACAAGTGCGCGCCGTGGTCGGTGATCGCCCTGATGTGACGTTGGAACTGCTTCACTATGCTGATCCGAGCTACACGGGCTTTGTGTTCCCTGTGGATAAAATTTTCCCGTCGTGGGCGCTAGACGAGGAACATCCCTTAGTGCAGGCAGGGCAAAGCACGCTCGCCGCACTGAATGGCAGCGCGCCACCAAGCGGCAAGTGGAACTTCAGCACTAACGGCATTTACTGGATGGGCAAAGCGGGCATTCCAAGCATTGGCTTTGGACCGGGCGATGAGGTTCACGCGCACACCACACACGATCAGGTGCGCCTTGATGACGTGGTAGACGCTACCGCTTTCTATGCGCTGCTGCCTGCTGCGCTGAAGGTGTAGGTCACGGCAACCATGGTGTGGGATCAGGCGACTCTGATCCCACACCAATCAAATCAATTTGTGTATGCCATCACGCTGCCGCGCACACTGACCGCCACATGCTCACCCAGCGCTAACTCGGCACTGCCCCACGTCCGCACGTCTAGCTCTGTGGCATCTGCAAAGCGCAAGCGCAGCAGTTGGTCATGCCCAAAGAAGCGAATGGCAACCACTTCGGCGCTGCCTTCAGGGCTTGCTGTTAGGCGGAGTGCCTCCGGGCGGATCATGATCGCCACTTTTCCATGCATTGGCGCCGCCAATGGCAGTTTGCCCAAAGCACACTGCACCACTTCGCCTTCAGCCGTGCCATGCACAAAGTTTGCTTCACCCAAGAAGGCAGCAACCTCACGGCTGATCGGGCGCAGATAGACCTCTTGTGGCGCACCGACCTGCTGTACCTTGCCACCATGCATGATGACGACCGTATCGGCAAGGCTGAGCGCTTCTTCTTGATCGTGCGTCACAAAAATGGCGGTGGCATTTGCCGCGTGCAAAATTTGGCGCACTTCCTCGCGCATGGTGCGCCGTAGTGCTGCATCAAGGTTGCTGAACGGCTCATCGAGCAGCACAACAGAGGGCTTGGGCGCTAAGGCACGCGCTAGAGCAATGCGCTGCTGTTCGCCGCCGCTAAGCTGGTGCGGAAAGCGATCCAAGCAGTGCGCCAAGCCCACTAGATCGAGCATTTCACGCACACGCGCCTCTCGCGCTGAGTTACTCAGCTTGCCGTTCAATGATGCCAGCGGAAACAGCACATTTTGCCGCACAGTGAGGTGCGGAAAAAGCGCGTAATCCTGAAAGACCATGCCGATCCGCCGCACCTCCGGTGGCTGCCACTTGCCACGCCCTGCCACGCATTCGCCATTCAGCCAGATTTCGCCGCTGTCGGGCGTCTCCAAGCCCGCGATCAGGCGCAGAGTGGTCGTTTTGCCGCAGCCACTGGCGCCCAGCAGCACATGAATCGCGCCGCGCTCTACGCACAGCGAAACATCATCCACCGCACGCGCCGTGCCAAATACCTTGCTCACGCCGCGCAGTTCGATCAAAGGGTCATTCACAGCACATCCTCACATACAACTCATCGCCCCGCCCGATTACCGACTCGCATCAAGAGACCAACCGGTATCAAGCCAACTGCTAGGATGGTCAATGCAGGCAAGCTGGCTTCTTCCCAGAAAGATTCCGCTGCTGCCATGTACGTCCAGATCGCCAAAGTATCCATGCCGAGCGGACGCAACATAATAGTGGCTGGCAGTTCTTTCATCACATCCACAAAGACCAGAATAGCGGCGGCAACCATGCCCTGGCTGACCAATGGCAAGTGAATGCGCCACAACACGCGCAGCGCGCTGGCGCCCATAGTGCGTGCCGCCTGCTCCATACTCGGCTTCACCTTATCAAGGCTTGCCTCAACACTGTTAAAGGCAACCGACATAAAGCGCACCGTATAGGCGTACATCAAACCAACGATTGTACCCGTTAAAATCAGTCCCGGCGCTGTCACATTCATCTGTTGGGCAAAATTGTTGATCGCACGGTCAACTGGCGCAAGGGTCAGCAGCACACCGGCGGCAATCACAGCGCCGGGCAGCGCATAGCCAAGCGTAGCAAGCCGCGCAATGATCCGTGAGGCGCGTCCGCCGCGCATTCGCACGCCGTTGGCAATCACCAGCGCCAGCAGCACCGTGATGGCGGCTGCCAACGCCGCCAAGCTGAAGGTGTTCAGCACATACTGCCCAAACACATTCCGCCAGCCACCAAAATTGTTTTGCAGATAGCTGAGCGTCCAAGCGATGAGCTGCCCAACCGGCAAGACGAACGCCGCACCCAACAGCAGCAGGTTAGCACCGCTTGCCAGCCACGCTGCCGCGCCACGCAACAGCATTCGCGGCGGTCGCCTGCCCACACCGCCACTTTGATAATAGCGCGCCCTGCCGCGCAAGGTGCGCTCAAGCACAATCAGGCAGAGCGCCACGCCCAACAGCAAAATTGAGAGTTCCGTGGCACCTGCCCGATCCAAGCGCCCTTCCCACAGCCGCACAATACCCTCGCTGATGGTGGGAAAGCTGAAGAAGCGCACGGTGGCAAAGTCGGTCATCGCCTCCATCATGGCAAGCGCCATGCCTGCTACCAAAGAAGGGCGCGCCAACGGGATAATCAGGCGGAAAAAGGTTTGGGTGCGGTTATAGCCCATCACACGCGCTGCCTCGTAGGTTGCTGCCGCCTGCTCACGGAAGGCTGCCCGCGCCAAAAGGTACACATAGGGATACAGCACGAGGCTCATCACCAAAATGGCGCCCCACCCGCTGCGAATATCGGGAAAGCGTGCGCTCTGCCCGAACCAGCCACGCAGGGTCGTCTGGACGGGACCGGCAAAGTCGAAGGTTGCCATGTAAACGAAGCCCATCACGAAAGAAGGCACCGCTAATGGCAGCAGCAGTGCCCGCTCGAAAAATGCCCGTAGCGGAAAGTTATAGGCGGTGACCAACCACGCCATACCCGTGCCGATGATCAGCGTCAGCGCGCCCACGCCGCCCAACAGCAACAACGTATTGCCCAACATGCGCGGCAAGATCGTCTCCCACAGGCGCTGCCACATCTCCAAAGATGGACTCAGTACCTCTGAGAGCAGGATCGCAATCGGCAAAATGACCAAGCCCGCTACAATCAGCGGTAAAAGCAAGCGTCCACGCAGGCGGCGACCTGTGAGGCGTTTGGGGATGGCAACCGTTGTTGTGTTGGGCAGCTTAGAGAGTGTGCCTTGTGCCAAGTGTTTTCCTATCTACCAAAACCTACTATAGAAACAACCCAATGGATGGGACGTTACGCATGTCTCTATCCCCACAAGCGTGAGGAAAGAGAATCAAGAAGTGATCTGTACAGTCCCGCTCTGCACACAGGGCGGGACTTAGGGTGAGGTAATGTTCACCCGACACAGGGTCGGCTCAGGCTTTAGTAGCCAGCACGCCCAAGCAGATCAATAGCTGCTTGCTGATATTTGCCCAACTCAGTTAGCGGCAGTGCATCGATCTTGGGCGTACCAAAGCCCGCGATGATCGCGTTAGGCTTAGCATTCAAGTTCACGGGAAACTCATAGTTGCCGCCGGGCAGACCACTCGCTTCGCCAGACTGCCCCTTTTCTGCATCGCTCAGCCATTCTAGCAACTTGATAGCATTCTCGCGGTTGACGGCATTTGCCGTGACTCCAGCGCCCGCTACATTCCGATGCACCCCACGATCCTCTTGATTTGCCCAAAAGAGTTTGACGCCAAAATCAGGCGTTTGATCGTAAATGCGCCCTAGGTAATAGTGGTTGGTGATGCCAACATCACAACCGCCAGCGGCAATTGTTTCCAGAATACGCGTATCGCTATCAATCATCTGCGGCTGGTTGGCAACCCAACCCTTCACCACTTCTTCTGCCTTTTCCTCACCCAATGCCGCGATCAGGCTGGCAACCAACGAGATCGTATAAATGTGGGTGGCGGGGCGCAGACACAGGCGACCTTTCCACTTGGGATCAGCGAGCGCCTCATAGGTCGAGAGTTCGCTTGGGTCAACTTTCTCAGGGTTGTACATGATGGTGCGTAGCCGCTGGCTGAGGCCAAACCAACGGTTTTCAGCATCGCGCAGTGCCTCTGGCACATTCGCACGCAGCACTTCAGAGTCAATTGCCTGGAACAGACCTTTCTCGGCGGCTAAAACAAGGGTACCTGTATCCACCGAGAAGAAGACATCGGCTGGGGATTGGTTACCCTCTTGCTCCAAGCGCGTCAGTAATGCTTGTGGTGAACCTTGCGAAAGGCGCACTTCGATGCCTGTCTCTTGTGTGAACTCGACGAACATCTGCTCCATGGCGCCATAGTGGCGTGAGGAGTAAACATTCACAATTTGGCGCGTCTGTGCGGTGGCAGCACCTGTGCCAGCTAAAACCAACGCCAGCAGCACAGCCAGCACAACAACACGACGGAAAGTGAGCATGGTTGGAAACTCCATTTAGGAAACTTTAGGGTATCGCTTGTTGCAAATTATTTGCAACTACAAGCAACTATACAGGGCGATCCATGCTTCATCAAGGCGTGCAGCTTAAAGTGAAGTTTCACCTATATAAAACGTGATTTTTTGCACAAGTTAAACCAAGCAGCAGTGCAGCGTCTAGCGCTCGGTCATATAGGCGCGGATGGTGTGCAAAATCACGCCGGTGAAGATGGCAAACACACCAATCAGGCAGAAGGTGATGGCGATCAGGGCAGTGCCGAGCGCCAACGACGAATAGGTATTGTAAGTGGCGACCACGTTGGCGCCCAACACTAAGCCAATTAGGATGGAGAGCGCACCTGCCATGCCAAAGAAAAACAATGGGCGGTGCTGACCAACCAAGCGCAAAATGCCAGTGAGGACTTGTAAGCCGTGCGCGAACGGATTGCGCTTCGGCTTCTCGTCATAGTTCACGCTGATCGGCACTTCAAGCGCCTGCAAGCCGTGTTTCCGCAGCAAAAACTGCATCTCAGATTCGACTGAAAAGCCGCGCGAGGTGAAATTCATCAGGTTCAGCGCCCGCTGTGAAAGCGCCCGAAAACCGCTTTGCGAGTCCGAAAGCGGCACACCAGAGGCGGCGTTTGTCAGTGCAGTCAGGGCGTGCTGCCCCACGATCCGCCAGCGCGGCGTGTTGCTCCGCATACCCATAAAGCGCGAGCCAACCACTAGATCAGCCGTTCCTTCCCGAATAGGCGCCAGCAGGCGTGGAATATCGTTCGGATCATGCTGCCCGTCGCCATCCAGCAGCACAACTGCCGCGGCGCCGCGTGCCTGTGCGGCTGCCAAGCCCGTGTTCAGGGCGGCTGCCTTGCCGCCGTTGGCTTGGCGGATCACCTCTGCGCCGGCGCATTCGGCAAGCCACGCCGTCTCGTCTTGCGAACCGTCATCCACCACCAGCACCTGATCCACATAGCGGCGTGCTTTGATCACTACGCTGGCGATGAAACGATCTTCGTTGAAGGCGGGGATGACGGCAATCAGCTGCGTGCTGGCAGCCGCAGCGGGTTGTTGGGCAAGTTCTTGGCTAGTCATAGGCGCTATTCTACCACATCCCGCCACAAAGTTGGCAACGCGGCTCTTGCCTGCCCCAAACGCGGCTGAAACGAATGATTGGGAAGCCTACAAATCCTTACAGACTCCCTACATTTTACGACAACGCCCTTTACGCGCCCTGTGGTATGATGTTTGCAGTGGCACTCTATTCAGGTAAAAATCCGCGTGGTGGCGAGGCAAAAAAGCCGATACCGACAGCAGCTTTCGAGGGATACCTATGCGAAAAACGTGGGGAAAAGTAATTAACATCTTAGATGGGAAGCCAAGCGGCGCGAAAGGGCAGAGCATCGTTGAGTCGGCGATCACCTTTCCGATCCTCATCTTGATGGTGTTGGGCTTGGCAGAGATGGGCTTTGCCATGAACTCTTATTTGACCATGCTCGACCTTGTGCGTGAAGCAGGGCGTCGAGGTGCCAACCTTAGCCCGGTCTTTTGGAATGATAATGATACGCGCAACTACAACCGCCTTGATTGCGATACCTTTGTGCCGTCCGACGGCGTCAGCCACCTGTACAACTTAGGCGATAACATTAACCAAAATCGGCGCGTGCCGCGTGGGCCCAACGCCGCGCTGTATGGCTACACAGCAGGACCTGAGGGCAATTACGGCTTCTTTGATGCGGTGGTCTGCCAGATCATCCTGAGCATGTATCCGATGGAATTTGAGGATGGGCGTCCTTGGGGTGGGGATGGCGATATTCCGCCCGGTAACCCTGATCGCACCGCTGAATTTACCAAGAATGATATTGTTGTCTCTGCCTTCTCATACACCATGATGGATTTTAACAAGCCCTTCAAAGGGTCGGTTGCGGGTGGTGCAGTCGGACCGACGGTGCCAAGCAACCGCCTTTACATGCGTATCACCGGGCGCTATCCACGCGATAACCGCTACTGCACCACCACCGAAGGCGGCGGCGATAACCGCGATCCGTTTGACTACAAAACGCCGGATATCTATTCGGCGTGGCGCGTTGGACGCCCTGCCGATATTGACGAGCTTGGCTATGGTCTCACCGTTGGCGACCCGCGCTATGACAGCCCGCGTGAGAACATCACCACCGTTTCGCAAGGCATTCGCGGCTTTATCTTTACTGGCAACGCCATCGGCACCTACAACAACAGTGATCCTAATAACTACTGCTTAGGCTCAAAGTTCACGGTGCAGGATGTTGAAACGCGGCTGAACCTGACGCTTTCCACCACAGGGCTAGAAGTTTACCGCCCGAATGGCGGCTTGGTGTTGGTGGAGATGTATTGGCAGTATCACCCGCGCTTCTTCCAACCCATTGCGGCACTCTTTGGCGGCGGCTTCTTCGCTGGTGCGGATGGCGCGCTTGCTAATGATCCCGTCTTTCACGTTTTTGGCTTTTTTCCTGCGCCCGGCGCGCAGGCAACCGCTACGCCTGAAGAATAGCACGGCAGAAGAAAGGAGGCAGACTCGATGCAGTCATCTTTTAGCCAGTTCGTTCGTCTGATGAACCGTCGCAGCCGCAATGGGCAATCCCTGCTGATTGTGGCAGTTGCGTTCATCGGCTTGATTGCTTTTGTGGGCATCGCCGTAGATGTTGGCTTGATGTTGGTGCGCTACAGCGCCCTCACCCGCGCCGTAGATGCGGCTGCCATCGCAGCGGCGGGGCAAGTGCGCGAAGGCACGGACTACCGTACCCTTGTGGCAGCCGCGCAGCAGTTCATCCAGTTGCAGGGCAACATTGATGTTAGCACCGTTTTTGTGGATACCTGCGAAACCGAAATGGCGGATTATGTGCGCGCTAACCCCGGCTCAGACCCGCTGCCGGCGCTCTTGAACAGGGTGCCACCTTCGGAGCTGTGCCGTCCCGATCCGCAGAAATTGGTGCGGGTGACCGCCCAAGTGCGCTCGCCCACAACCTTCCTCTCCCTGATCTGGGGACCCGAAGTTATCCTAGAGGCGAGTTCCGTTTCGCAGACGGCAGTCTTGGATGTGGCGCTGGTCATCGATACTTCGCTCTCCATGTCCACCGAGACCTACTACGCGCAGCGCACCTATGCCATCCCGTCAGGGCAACCAGATAACCGCGAAAATCTGCGCGCTTTTGCACCTTTCACCAGCCTAGGGTTGCAACCCTATCCCTATAAAACAACGCCCGGCGATGTGACTGACGGGCGCCCTGATGATCCTGGTACGGGTCTGTATCTGGGTTCGCCCGCTATTCGCCGCGAATGTTGGTATGCTGACCCAACCTTTTTGGGCAGCGAGGTGAACTACGCCTCCAACTATGCGTGGGCAGGCTGCTGCAACGATCCCACGACGCAGCTAACGCCACCTGCCAGCGGCGACTATGATCGCATGAATTGGTATGTCTACGATAATCCGTCCTTGCCAGAGGCGATCATCATGACCAACGCCACGCACCCTGAGCTAGGCTTTGGCGCTGCCTCGCGTGTGTTGAGTGGTCTGCCTGATAACAACTTCAGCGACCTGATCTGCCAGCCCTTTAAGCAGGTGCGCGATGCGGCGCGCCGCTTCATCAAGCGCCTAGACTTTGTGCGCGGCGACCGCTTGGTGTTGGTCACCTTCAGTGCAGAGGTCAAGACCGTGAAGGCGGGTGTCTTCGCCACCCGTGCCGAAGAACAAGCGGCACCGCCCTTTATTGTGGATAAGATCACGGCTGTGCAGACCCTGAATGAGAAGGTCGGTGTTTCGGTAAACCTGACTGGGCGGCAAAGTCCGCGCCAGTGCTACACCACGCAGCCCATCCGCGACCCTAACTACGTGAACTTCCGCCGCGTGCGGAACTACTGGACGCAAGTGCAGTGTAACGACACGAATATGGGCGGCGGCGTTTTTCAGGCGCGTGCTGAGCTCGTTAATCCCAACTACATCCGCCGTGAGGCAGTTTGGGTCATGGTGCTGCTGACCGATGGTTACCCGAACCGCACGCCCGATTACCGCTTCTTCTTGGGTAGTGGGCAAGCGGCGGGCGTTGGCAGTTCTAACCTGAATTGGCTGGCGGTGCCAGCCGGCAGCGGCATTTCAGGGCCCGGCACCTGGAAACCTAGTGATCTCTCGCCAGAGGAAATTATCCGCTACTGCCGCTACTTCCAAGACTATAACGGTGATAGCGTCATTGACGGTCAGGATAATTTCTTCCTTGATCCCAAGTCAGGGCGCGAGCCGCAGTTCTGCGTGCCAGAAAATGGCTGGCCCCCTGCTGGCGGACCTGAGACCATCCCGTGGGGACAATCCCAGTATGACGATGGCACCTACCGCGCCAGCTTTGGCTTTTGCCCGTGGTACACCTTCTGCACCGCCAACAATCAGAACGAAAGCCCGACTAACCCAACCAACAGTGGCTTAGGGCCGGTGCTGCCGCAATGTACTGCCAATGATACCAAGCCCTTCTGGTGGGATAGTTTGCTGGGCGCGGATGGCAATCCCGTCGGGTGGCGTGGTGAGCCTGCCCTGCCCGAATGCCTTGACGGACATCCCGATACGCGCCACTTCTGCATGGATGACTATGGGCGCTTGAACCTGAGCGGCGGGCGCTGCGATGACCGCTATGACCCTGACGACTACACCCGCGATCAGGCCGATTTTGCCGGCTTGATCGAATTCAGCGCCGTCCAGAAGGGGAACTTTATCGCCATGTTCACCATCTTTTTTGCCCAGAAGAATGCACAAGGGCAACTGACCAACATCGGTGAGAACATCCTTGGCATTAAGGTGTTGCGCTACATTGCTGATGCCGGCGATAACGGTGTGATCGACAATCACTTGCAGGCATGGTACCGCGCCACGCGCCCAACCCTTGCCCAAATGCAAACAATGCTTGGCTCAGAGCGTTACTTCCCACCCACTGGCGACTCACGTTATCTGGTTGTGCAAGATGGGCGCACTATCGTAGACCCATCCAAGCCGCCGGATCCGTGCGCGCAGTATGATTACAGCAACGGTGCGCTGCGCGTTGCTAACCCAGGCGATGCAACCTATGAAAACGCCGCACGCACAAGCTGCGGGCAGTTCTGGTTTGCTAAGGATATTCGTGCCGTGAATGATGCCTTCACTGAAATTGCAGGGCGGTTGTTCACACGGCTTTCACGTTAACTTTAGGGGGACTCTACGGCTATGTTCAATCTTCGCCGCCAATCCAACACCCCACCCTCTGCGCCGAAACACGCCCGCCGCAGAGGGCAAACTTTAGTAGAATTTGCACTGACCCTGCCAATTCTGCTCATGTTGATCTGGGGCATTATCGAGTTTGGGCGCATCTTTCAAGCGTGGCTGACCATTCAAAATGCTGCCCGCGCTGCTGCCCGTTACGGCGTCACGGGGCGCTATGATCAGCAGATTTTCAATAATATTGATAATCCTTGGACACCCCATATTCCCAACAGTGTGCTAGACCCCTGGGCAGATGGCACCGGTGGTACGGGGCAAAGTGGAGACGGTGTGCCGTGCCGCTTTGGCGATCAGTTCGGCGCGTTCAACCCGGCTGGCACAACGATCAACGGTGACCGCTTCCACTTCGATCAGTTTGCAGGCCCTTCGCCTAGCCCTGACGATGAGTCGTTTTTCGCGTCTCGTTATAATGGCATTAACTGCGATCCCGGCATTGACGAACACCGCTGGCTGCGCCAAGACGTGCTGCGCCTCGTCTCCATGACGACGGCAGCTCGGGTAGGCGCGGGTGGCTTGGCGTTGGCGCCGTGGTACCGCATTCCGGGTACCGGCATCAACACCGAGCCGGGCGGTGATGGCTCCACACAGTCGGGCTGGTTCCACGTCTTTGTGTGCAGCTCACGTTTGGCGCTTGGCGATGGGCGCTTCAGCTCCACCGCGCCGCGCTATAAAAATGAACGAGCGCACGTCACCACCGCCTCTAACAAGGCAGTCTATGGCTATCAGGCAGAAGGCATTCGCCTCTGCACGATCAACGAGGTGATCGAGATCAATGGCGTGGATATGAATGCCCTGAACGATTACGGCGGTGATCTGAGCCTGCGGCAAGGTGTTAATCAGTTTGATCCGGGCGGCCCTGGCGACTTTGTCGAAGTGGTGGTCTACTTCAACCATCCACTCATCACGCCACTGCCATTGGTAGATGAACCCTACATCCGCCTTGAGGCACGCCGCACGATGATCAACGAGGTCTTCCGTTCGGCGCGTGTGCTGGAACTGCCCAACCTTGGCGGGCCCACCTTCACGCCGCGCCCAAGCAACACGCCCGGCGGCTCAGGTCCAGCCTCAGCAACGCCCACACGCACCACAACACCAACCCAAACGCCCTCGCTGACACCCTCTTGGACGGTGACGCCTTCGGCAACGCCAAGCTGCGTGAATGTTGGCTTCATTGGCGATCCGCGCATTGTGAACAACCTTGTGCAGGTGGATATCCAGAACACCAACCCAGGTCCGATGTTCATCGAATCTATGCGTGTGGCGTGGACTGAGCATCCGATCTACCCGAACATCTACCCTGATCAGGTCAAGATCAGCACGCAAGGCTCAAATATCTGGTATTATGATACCAGCCAGCCGCGTGTGCGTTCAGGCGATGTGATTGACCGCAACCGCCCTGTGTGGCTGAATGGCACCGCACCCAATTGGACAAACCGTGCAGTGCCTGGCACCGGCAGCACAACGACTTGGCAAATGCGCCTTGTGAACGGTCCTGCTGATCTCAGCACCATCTTCACACGGCACGACTTCACCAACCTTGAGATCACGCTCACCCAAGATGGCAATGGCGGCGGTCAGCAGTGCGTATTGCGCTATACAGGCATTCCAACAGCAACACCACCCAGCCCAACGCCAACCACTGCGCCTAACTGCGCGCTCTACTCGTTCACGTTCGTCACCTTCCAGACCTTCGGTGTGGTGCGCTTCCAGTTCGCCCACAACGACCTTGCCTATAACCGTCCCGTCTCTATCGTCGGCTTTGATATGTTCTGGAAGCAGTATTTCGTCGGCATGTCGTTACCGCGCATGGCGGCAAAAGGCGCGAATGCCTTTGCCACCGATACGGTGGTGATGTGGGAGAAGAATCCCGGCGAGACAGGCTCACCGACGGTCGGGCGCTCAACAGATGCTGAGTGGCGCACCTCGCCCTCGATTGATGTTGGCACTTCGCACGCAGTCTGGGTGGACTTTGACGGCACAAATCAGAACTTGCAGTCACAGTTCCCAGGCTTGGTGTTCGTCTCAGACTTCAACGGCTCGTCAGTGCTGCTCGATAACGGCTGCGTGATCACCTTGCCACCGGCGGCAACGCCCATCGGCACGGCAACCAATACGCTGACACCATCGCGCACCTTAACCATGACGCCAACGCTGACCCTTACGCCGTCGCGCACGCTGACACCTTCGCTGACCTTCACGCGCACGCCAACGCTGACGCCTTCGCGTACCTTTACACCGTCGCGTACCTTCACACCGTCGCTGACCTTTACGCCTTCGCAAACGCGCACGCCAACCTTCACGCGCACGCCGACGCAAACCTTAACGAACAGCTGTCGAACGTTTTTTCCAATGA
>DAOTVQ010000004.1:0-49348 GCA_034436355.1 Anaerolineae bacterium | reverse complement strand
GCGCGCACGGATCGTAGGGCAGCGGCGTCCGCGTGGGCTGTGGTGTGCTGTGACTGTCGCGTGGGAGGAAGGTCGGTGCGACGTTCGGCGTCGAGCAGGGATCGTCGGCTTGGGCGGTAATCGGTGCGCCTGCCTGAATTAACAGCAGAATTACCCCACCCATAGTAATGTTAAGAGAATGCTAAAGGCAACTGGTAGCCGTCTGTGCATTGTGGCGCGCCTACTTTCTAAAAACTGCACCCACTAACGAGCATACACCGCTTGCCAAAACCTGTCAAGCTGGCGTAGGGTGCGCGTAGGGCAAGCGCCCGCCACACCCCGACCACCGCCACATCGCCCGGCAGCCCGTAGAACGCCGTCTGGTACACCTTGCCCACACCGTTGAGCGCGTTCGTCAAAGCATTGTTCGCCATGCCCTAACCCTAGCGCGGCGCAGTGGGACGAGTCAAGCGAGCGGAGGGTGCGCGTAGGGCAGGCGCCCGCCACACGCCGACCACTGGCACATCGCTCGGCAGCCCGTAGAACGCCGTCTGGTAGCGTTCGCGCACACCTACTGCAACGCCTCCGCGATGGCGAGCAAATCCGCCATGCAAGCGGGCGGGATGGCATCTGGCGGCAAGTTCTTCACCTGTGTGATGAATGTCGCCAAAGAGGATTCGGTTACTGCCACTTCTGCCAACTGTGCAACTGCCGATTGTGTCGCATTGCCATCCTGAACGCAGCGCACTGCAAGCCTATTCAGATTCTCAAAAGATGGATCAGGTACAATGATATGCAAGCCATCGGTCAAGTCCTGTGCAGTGGTTGTGCTCTGCAAGCTAGGCAAAAAACTCAGATCAATGTATACCAACCGCCCTGTGTACGGGCTAAAGGTAGCAGTTGCCAAGGGCGGGAGGTGTCTTTCCCTTAGCAAAGTGCCATCTTGGACAGCCCACTCGCGGAAAGTGCCATCGCCACTGATGGCAAGCACTGAGCTGCCGTCAGTGGAAAAGGCAACATCCCGCACCCATGAGCGGCTTAAATCCTCGATCTCGCTGACAATTTTTTTAGCATAGCTATTTGCAAAAAACTGCCGCGATATTTGCAATGTTTTAGCGTTCCATACAGTTACCAAACCATCCATACTGCCTGTCACTATAAATGATCCATCTTGACTCCAAGCAAGGCTGTATATCTGATTAGCACAGCAAATCGGTCCGCTAGAACTTTCAGCTCGTTTTAATAAAGTGAAATCGGACGCACTTAAAATGCGTATTGACCATGGTGTGCTTGTTGCAAAGTAGTGATTGTCGGGACTAAATTCACCGCTTGTTATAGACCCGCCACTGCTGCGCGATATCAACGTGAACTCAGACGCATTCCATACAAATAATGTGGGATGCTCTTCAACAACAGAACTTATGAGAATATCTTCACTGGGGTGCCATTTGACGAATGCCACACCATCACTGTGTGGTAGTTCTTGGGCTAAGTCTCCGGTGCTTATATGCCATAGCTTAACAGTTTGGTCATAGCTAGATGCCGCAATTCTGCTCCCATCAGGACTCCATGCAATTTTTGTAACTTTATTACCCTGCAAAGCTAGACTTTGTAGCGTAGATAAATCTTCAGCGTTTTTGACTTCAATTGCATCAGCATTAACAAGTGCTATGTATCTGCCATCAAAGTTCCAAATCATTGGAACAACATAAGGTGATGCGCTTGTTTGTGCATAGCTAGTAGCCAAACTGCTTCCCACAAGAATAATCACCCCTATGAAGGCAAAGTAACTCAGTTTTTTCATGAAAGTCTCCCGATTCGCCATCATCTTAGCAAATCACTTATTATTAGATACATATTTCTAAATCGAACGTCACCGGGCAAGCTATTGTCAGGTGTGCCTGCTACGCCAATACTGTTTTGGGGAAATATCGGATGTGGTGTTGCACTCCATGAACGATTTAGGAAAGCAGGACCTTGCCAAGCGTCGTATTGTGGTCTAGGAGATAGATTGCAAGAATTTACAATAATTTGTTGTCTAGTACTGTGGAAACGGAAAATCAGATTGAGGAAACTATCAGCAGCTGCTTCAATAGGGGTATTATCAGGATTCTGTTGGAAATCTGTGATAAGTGGTGCTGGCACACCCGCGGCACTTAAATATTGAGCTGGACCTGTTCCCCAGCCACGCCGTCCACGTAACCAACCGTCCAGAAAAGTGCCCATTACAATACCATCATCGCAATCCCTTAATGCAAAAGTTGTCTGTTGAATATAGTTTGATATACCGTGGTTTGTTCGATAATCAAAAAGGTGTGCCAGTTCATGAACAATGGTATACTCACTTGCCTGTAAAATGGCGATATTTCCTGAGTATTGATCGATCAGATCACCACTACAAATAACCGCGGCAGGGCGGCGCAAACTACTTCCGACAATGCCGCTTTCTTGATAGGTTATACAATACCCTCTTGTAATCTGGCTGTAAGTAACCACTGGGGCTATCTGCCCTGTAAAATACCCATATTGATACTGATAGTCAACAATCGAAATTGAGCCAGCGTTATTTGTTCGAATAAACAGAATTTCTGTTCCGCTATTTTCTAACATTGCACCGTTAAAAGCATCTTGCGATGTGTTGAAGGTCGGCGACCATGCATCGAAAGACTCTCCAATCATACTAATGGCGGCGGCAATAGAATTTCTCTCAAAAGTCGACCATGATCTTGATCCATCATCTATTACATTAACCTTATATGGCGTGAATATTTGACACCCCACCGGCGGCGGGAGTTGGTCCGCGCTCAGGGCGCGCCACACGCCGACCACCGCCACATCGCCCGCCAGCCCGTAGAACGCCGTCTGGTAAAGTTCGCCCACGCCGCTGAGCGTGTTCGTCAGGTAGAGCATCCCCTCGCGCCACACGCCGACCACTGGCACATCGCTCGGCAATCCGTAGAACGCACCGCACCCGCACCTCGACTCGCCCATGCCCTAAGCCTAGCGCGGCGCGGCGGGACGAGTCAAGTGGGCGGAGGGCAGGCGTATAGCAGGCGGCGGGATTTCGTCAGCGCTCAGCAGCCCACTGCCACACCGCAGATCACCTAACCACCCAACCCAAGGGCAAGTTCCACACAGGGTTTGCTCCACTGCGACCTAAGGCTTGTGTGATGAAAAATTCGTGATAGGACTGTGTTCCATGCTCTAAAAACCCAATACCCATCACCTGACCATTGGGCAAGCAGCGATCACGTTTCACAACGGCAAGCTAGTTTACAGAAGGCTTCAGCATTATTTCAGCAAAGCACGCTAACGCATTCTAAGCCAACCAATGGGTGTCGTGAACAGTTCGCCATCTATTATGTTCGGCTGAAGTGTGTAATGCCGCACCGTTTGGTTGTCTCTTGATAATACGATCAGATTTCGACTGAACGGCGAACAGGGATAGCCCTTAAAATAGGCAAACCACTGACCATCAGGTGACCAAGACAATCTACAACCAGGATCACTGAGCGGCACAGAAGAGAGAGAAACAGCTAGGTCATCTAAAGACTCAAGGCTAAGAATAGCTTCAGGTACAGCCCGCCCCTCTTGAGAAACTTGACGATAAATAACTGTGCCTTCTGAGGGATTGTACGCCCATTCTTCAATCGCTACCGTTGCGATTTGACTCAGATGCTGATCCTCAACCTGATAATGGTAAGTAGCGTATATAGAGTTTTGCCCCTTCATTAACCGCATACCGAACAAGAGATCAGAGTCACTTTGCCAAAAGGGTATATAGTCTGCCCATATATATTGAAACGCCAATTTTCCAGATGTAAATTGGGTTACCTTTATATAGCGTTCGGCTTCAATCTCCCACAAATATAATTCTTTGGGCGTGTTGCCTGTTGTGCTATTGCATCCAGCACTAAAACTGACAAACTTTTTGTTAGGTGACCAAGCTAACCTGCACAATGTTGAGCCAATAACGCTAGACCCTTGATATAATGCCGTTATATCTAACTGCGATTTTACCTGCCCAGTAGAAACTTCAACAATACGCAAAGCCAACTGACAACTAGGACCTGCTGTACAAACACCGCTAAAAATTGCTAAATCTTGACTATCGCTTGACCAAGCAAAACGATAATCGTTCTGCTGTTGGCTAGTAAAGCTTGTTAAGGTATTCTCCGCGAGATTGTAGAGGTAGGTCTGTGTCAAAGGCTTATCTTTTTGGTCTTTTGGGGACAATGTGAAAGCCATAAACCTGCCATCAGGTGACCATGCAAGGCTTTGCGGGGGTGCGGTAAAGCCAATTTCACGTTTCCAATCAGGTAGATAGCCTTTTGTAATCGTGCGCGTCTCGCCAGTTACTAAGTTGATCAAATACACCGATTGTGTGTTGTTTTGCCGATCAACCTCAAGGATAAACGCGATCCACTCACCTGTTGGACTGCTGTGAATCAGCTCAGTTGTTTGTGTTTCTGGAGGTAATGAAAATTGGTAAAGCATAGTTGAATTTGCATTAACATCCACAACATGAATGCGTAATTCAGACCGTGTAAAACCCAGATAAGCGTATCCATATTTTGCTAAGGCTTGAATCTGAGTGCTACATGTAAATGTAAGCAGTACAAAGATGACAATTGCTAAAAGCGAAATGCCTTGTGATATTCTCATAAAAATTTCCTCGCTAACCTACTGGGGACATGCCGTATAGGATGAATTGAGAGCGCGGGATCGTGCAACGCCATTGTTGCTAACCCAGTCATCAAAAAGACATTCTGTTAATCCTAAAAATCCCAAAACCTCTTCACGAATTTGCTGCCGCGTAAGTAATTGACCATTTAGAATGTAGTCAACTAAGTTAATTATCTCAGACGAACCATTGATGTATCTAACAACCCGTAACTTAAATGCAAGATGTGTGGGAGAATTTTGTTGATCAATCCCGCATATTGACTTTGTCGTCTCTTTGCATAGCGTTCCTACTAAAGCACCTGCTTGAACATTGCTGCTGGATAGATTAGTTATATGTGTCATTACAATTTGTAAATACTCGCCATTGATGGGCGGGCTCGAACAACTTCTATCAGCATCTATTACAAGCGTTTTAGATTCTGTATCGTAAAAAGCACAGCCATTGACAGGTGAATATATAGGAATAGATTCTAATCCGTCGCAGTTTATGAGTGAGCTTTCGGTGTCAATGCACAACTCAATATTTCTTGGAACAACATCTAATGTCGCACCAAAGAAATCTTGAGCTCCTTCGTGTAGACCTTTAGTCCCTATATAAGCAGCGGGCATTGGAACTTGACTCTGTAAATTAAAGAATATGGCTTTTCTCGCCTGCACTGTAAAAATGCTTGGCACTATAACTGGAGGGCTATGTGACGGCATCATATCCAGCTTATGATCAGGTTTTAGTAGCTGACAACCTACCTCAAGACTTATATTGCTTCCAGTGCTTCCCACATAGCCAATTATTTGACGATCAGGGAGATTAACCCTCACTTGCAGCCATTCAATATCGTTTGGTGATGCCGAAATATCCCATGGAATTCTGCCTATCTTACTAATCGCTGCTATAGGTAATTGAACTGTGCTAGGTGAACTAGGCGGATTCCCACTCCACAAATGAGGATTGTCAAAAATAGTTGCCGTACTCCCGCCAGCATTTAACTGAAATAAGCGATTGAATTTATAGCGGAACGGTTGGACCCGAACAATAGTCGGCTGTAATATGGTTAAAGTGCAAGTTGTCGGCGTGCCCGTTGGTTCGGGCGTGCGGGTTGGGCGGCGCGTATTGGTCGGTAGCGCTTGCAGGATGGTGCAGCCCACACTGAGCAAGGGCAGGTCGCCGTTGGCGCAGCGCGCAATCCACTTGCCTGCCAGCGCCACATCGCCTGTGCTGCCATAGAAAAATTGTGTGCCGCCATCCAGCCAACCTGTGTACGCCAGCCCAACGCTCTCATGTTCCACAAAGCCCGCGTGCAGGCTGCCTAACAAGTGGCTGCCGCGCCCCAGCCAATCGCCTGTGAAAGGCAGCCCACCTGCTTCACCAAAGCTGATGGTTGTTGGGAAGGTCGCACTGCCACCAAGCGCAGGTTTGGTGTGGCTAAGAGACCACCGTTGGTTGGTTGGGCGGTAGAAGCCGATTGTCTCAATGCCATCCCCGTCCCAGTCACCAACCATCGGCACATCGCTGGGCTGAACAGCAAAATCGCCCACCACGCTCAGGCTATAATCGGCACCCCCTGTGCTGAGCGTTTGCCGAAAGTAGAAGGTGTTGGTGCTAGGACGAAAAACACCTACCCCATCGCTCAGATAGGGCTTATTGTTCACAGTTAGGTTGCTAAGGCGATTCCACTTGCCGACGAGCGGAATATCACCGACCGTCCCAAAGGCGAGGCTGTGTGTTTGCCCATCCCGCCCACGCAGAAACCATTGGGCTGTGCTAGGGCGGTAAACACCGATTTCATCTAAGCCATCACCGTTCCAATCGCCCACCAGTGGTATATCGCCGGGATTGCCATAGAGGATAGCTTCGTCAGAAACGCCTGTGGTGTTGTGATAGCGCACATAAAAGGTTTGGTCGCTGGGGCGGTAAACCGCAACCGTATCAGGCGTCAGTTCAGGCAGGAACTGCGTGCTGGGAATGGCAGTGTGTGTACTTTGACCGGGCAGCGCCCACGAGAGCTGAATACCGGCGGGACCAGCGCAATTTTGGTAGAGTTCTACGCGGATAGGGTAGGCTTGGTTTGCCTCTAAGAAAATTTCACCTGCGTGCGCCGTGTTAAAGAGGTTATCCTGCCATTTATCAACAACCAATTGCCCAGCGACCCACAAGCGCACGCCATCATCGTGATTAACAACGAATAGATAAGTGCCGCTCAGTGGTGTCTTCAAGCGCGCCGTCCAGCGCACAGAAAAGCAATCGCCTAGGTCAGGAATACCGGGATTAGCAGGTTGCTGCCAGAAGAAGTTTAGCTGCGAGTCAAGGCGTGTGGCGTGAAAGTTATCAAAGCCGCCTTGTGTAATAGTATCTGTGAAATAGCGTCCAAACAGCCCATTAGTAGCCAGTTGCGGCGTTGGAATAACAGGTGGCAGAGCAGGTGTAGGTGTGCTGGCAAAGACTGTTGCTGAGGTGGAACGGGTGGCAGTTGGCGCGCACGGATCGTAGGGCAGCGGCGTCCGCGTGGGCTGTGGTGTGCTGTGACTGTCGCGTGGGAGGAAGGTCGGTGCGACGTTCGGCGTTTGGCAGGGATCATCGGCTTGGGCGGCAATCGGTGCGCCCGCCTGAATTAGCAACAGAATTACTCCATCGTTAGCAACATTAAGAGAATGCTAAATGCAGCTGGTAGCCGTCTGTGCATGGTGGCGCGCCTACTTTCTAAAAACTGCACCCACTAACGAGCATACACCGCTTGCCAAAACCTGTCAACCCACCGTAGGGCGAGCGTAGGGCAGGCGACCTTTTAACCTCTTGAAAACAGTGCATCACCACAGATTTCGCTCAAATGTTCCTAGGGAGATATAATACGATTTTGCCAAAGGCGAAAAAGGAAGCAAAAATGTTCGGACTATTCGGCAAGCTAAAAGCACAGGATGGGCAGCGCGACGCCCTCATTCAGCACCTACTGCAAGCAGCCGATGCGCTGCGCCAAATGGAAAGCTGCTATCTGTATGTGGTCAGCGCAGACCCTAATGATCCAAACGGCATTTGGGTGATGGAGGCATGGC
Organism: Anaerolineae bacterium; assembly: GCA_034436355.1. Taxonomy (GTDB): domain Bacteria; phylum Chloroflexota; class Anaerolineae; order Aggregatilineales; family UBA2796; genus CP2-2F. The sequence goes on along the minus strand of DAOTVQ010000004.1, from coordinate 41,638 downwards.
GCAGCCAAGCCGATCATCAGGCTTCTTTGAGCCTAGCTGCCATTCAACAAATCATCGCCGTGGCACATCCACTGATTGCAGGCATGGGCGAACGCTTTGAACTGCACCCGATTGGCGGCAAAGGGCTGGTGCAGGCGCAGTGACGTTTTGCTGCGGTGCAGCCATAGGATAGAATACACAACTTAGGATTACCCGATGCCGCGTAATGCCCTGAATAGGATGTGACCACGCCAACGCAAAATGTTGCCGTGCTGATTTTTGATGAGGTGGAAGTGCTGGATTTCTGCGGTCCGTTTGAGGTCTTTTCCGTGACCGACGCTTACGCCGCAGAGCGTCCGTTCAACGTTTACACGGTTGCCGAGAAAACGCCGATTCTGGCACGCAACAACCTGAGCGTGAACCCCGCCTTTTTACTGGATGATCCAAACTGCCCACAGCCTGATTTGATCGTTGTTCCCGGCGGACGCGGCACGCGCCAAGCCATGTATAACGAACGCCTGCTGGCATGGATACGCACCAATGCCCAGCGCGCCGCCCTCACCCTTTCGGTTTGCACAGGCGCGCTGATGCTGGCACGGGCGGGCTTGTTGGAAGGCTTGGCTGCCACCACGCACCACAGCGCCTTTGACGAATTGCGTGCCGTCGCGCCCAACACGACGATCCTCGAAGATCAGCGCGTTGTGGATAACGGCACGGTTATTGTTTCAGCGGGCATTTCCGCCGGCATTGATATGGCGCTGCATGTAGTGGCGCGTTTGCACGGCATTGAAAAGGCGCGCCAAACAGCAGGCTACATGGAATATGACTGGCGCGGCTGAGTGCCGTTCAGGAAGACGCGCACACGCTCTGCCAAATCGCGCAGGGAGAACGGTTTGATCAGGTAATCGTCGGCGCCAACGCCTTCGGCTGCCTCCACATCGGATTCCTGTCCGTTAGTTGAGATGATCAAGACGGGCGGTGCGTTGCTACCATAGTGCTGCTTCACGGCGCGGCAAACATCAAAGCCAGTGGCGCCGGGCAGCCCAATATCCAGTAGTAGCAGCGCGGGACGATCATTGAGCGCCAACGCGAGTGCTTCTGTGCCATCCATTGTGCTGCGGACGGCATAGCCTTCGGTTTCTAACTTGCGCTGCACCAAAAATTGCAGGCTGCGGTCATCTTCTGCAAGGAGGATGTAGCTCATAAAGATCACTTCCCTTCTATGATAGGAATGGTGAAAAAAAAGGCGCTGCCTTGCATAGGTGCAGAACGCAGCCAAACTTTGCCGCCGTGCAGTTCCACGAACGATTCGACGATGGTCAGCCCTAAGCCGCTGCCCTGAATGCGGCGTTGGCGCGCATTTTCCGCCCGATAAAAGCGCTGAAAGATGCGCGCCTGTTCCTCTGGGGCAATGCCAATGCCCGTATCCTGCACCATGATCAGCACCGCCGGCAAGCGCATTTCAGCAGGGCTATCTTCGGGTAACTCCCATAAATGATCGACCCGTGCAGCGCGTACCATCAACACACCGCCATCATGCGTATATTTGCTGGCGTTCGTCAGTAAATTGGTAAAGACCTGAGCGATACGGTTGCGATCAATCCACAACGGCGGCAGATTATCCGCCAATTCGATCTCCAGCCGTTGATGGCGCGCTTGTGTGATGGAACGCACACTGTTGAGCGCCTCATCAAGGGCAGCATTCAGCGGATGATAAGCGCGGCGCAGTTCAATGCGCCCTGCTTCGATGCGCGTGAGGGCGATAATGTCTTTAATGAGCGTCTCTAACAGCTCCACGCGCTGTTGAATGATTTGCACATATTCGCGTCCATCTTCACTTAGCGCGCTTGTCTGATCATCCTGAAGCATCTCGATAGCATTTTTGATGACAGAAAGCGGCGTGCCTAGTTCATGCGTCACCAACGAGACAAATTCTGTCTTAGTGCGGTCAACTGCCAATTCGTGCGTGGCATCCCGAAAGACGAAAAGGCGTCCGAGTGGCACGCCATCATAGGTGTGGACTGGCTCGCTATACCAACGGATGACGCGGCGCGGCGTGCTGCTGATCTCAAATTCATAGCTGGCGCTCTGGCTGCGGTCACTGCCAAAATTAAGCAGCACATTGGCAAGGTCAGGCGGCAGATTTGGCTGAGCGCGCAGTTGGTCAACCAGCGCATCGAGAGGATGATCCAGCACATCGTAGCGGTGCAGGTTAAACAGGCGCTCAAACTGCAAATTGGCAGTCACGACCGTGCCGTCAGAATCGACCATGAACATTGCATCGTTGGCGCTCTCTAAAATCGCCTCTAAGCGGTCGCGCTCGCGTTGGAGTGTGCGTTGAAAGACCACCACCTCGTTCACATCCGAAATGAAGAATGCCACACCGCAGGTGCCACCTGCCTGATCACGCACACGCGAGAGGTAAAGGCGCACAGTGCGCGGTCTGCCGGCGTGTGTTGTGTAATCAAGCAAGCCATCCCAAGCCTGTTCGGTATGTAGCACACGCCACAGCGCACGTTCTTGTTCATGGCGGCTTTCCGCATAGGCAAGGTTGGCAATATTCATGCCGATGAGTTCTACGGCTGAACAGCCGTAAAATGCTTCAGCCGCCGCATTCACCTGTGTGATGACTCCCTCGGTGTTGGTGATAAGTATGGGTAGAGGTGCAGTGTCAATTAGGTTGGTGGCATCCATGATAAACGCTTTTCCTTAACGTTGGCGCGCCTCCTCATCTTCAGCGAGGAATCGATAGCCTAAGCCGCGTTCATTCCGAATGTATTGATAACTGTTGGGGCTAGGTTGCAGTTTGCGCCGCAAACGGTGCATATGCACGCGCAAAGTTTCCTCAAAAACTTCTTCATTGCGCCATGCCCGCGCCATCAATGCCTCAGTGCTGACGACTTTACCGCGGTTGCCCACCAATAAGTAGAGCAAGTTGACCTCAATCGGTGTTAAACTGATGCGTGTGCCATCACGCAGCAGCGCGCTGTTGGCAAAATCTATCGTCAGGGAGTCGTCTATGGTGATTAAAGGTGCTTGTGCATAGGATTGATCGGGAAAGCGGCTGAGAATACGTGCGACACGCGCCAGGACTTCGCGGTAATTGAAAGGTTTGGTGATGTAATCCTCGGCATATTTTTCAATGCCCATCACCCGTGATTCGTCCGAGCCATCGCCCGTCAGGATCACAATTGGCACGTCGCCCATCTGCTTGATGCGTCGGCTTAGCTCAAAGCCATCGTAGCTTGGCAAGCCTAGATCCACAATGATGAGGTGCGGCAGACCATGCCGCCGCAAATGCTCCAACGCTTCGGGCGCATCGCCAAAGCTGGCAACTGAATAGCCTTCACCAATCAAAATATCTAGAAGCATGGTGCGCATTGTCGGATCATCTTCGACAATCAACAAGCGTTTAGCGTTCACCATGTATCATGGGCGCGCTGCACGGCGCGCTTCTCCTTTCCACTGCTCATCTGAGCTGCTTGGCAAGCAAACAGCACCATAGGCATTCTAAGGTTGCCCTGATTGTACCATCAAATCCTACTTGCAGCAGATCACAAGGCAATCACGGTCTGTCGTAAAGGGCTTGATAAAGTGCGGCGTGTCGTTCGGCGGCAACGCGCAAAGCATGGGCATGATCAGGGCGCGGTGTGATGACGGCTGCCACTGGCGGCGGAAAATCGGTGAGGGCAGCTTCACCGAGTGCCGCCAACGCCATGATCACCGCGCCGCGGGCAGTTGGTTCATCTTCCGCCACAAGGCGTAGCGGCACGCCTAAGGCATCCGTAATGATGTGCGCCCATGCCGCCGATCCACGCAAGGCGCCGCCACCTGCCCAAAGCGGTGTTTCGGGCAACCTGAGCAAGCGCGCCACAGCCGCAAGGCGCAGCGCCACGCCTTCAAGGGCAGCGTGCAGCACGTCCACGCCATCGGTGCTGAGGCGCACGCCATGCAGTGTACCAACCGCCTTCGGATTCCAATGCGGCGCACGTTCGCCTGCCAACATCGGCAAGAAGGTTAGCCCATGCGAATCAGCGGCGCGCTGGCGCAAGATTGCCTCCAGCTTCTCGGAGTTGGGCAGGTGAAAGCGTTCCCGCACCCACTGAAAAAGGTTGCCGCCTTCGCTGGTTGCGCCGCCGATCAGGTGCTGGCGTGCGTCTACACGGTAGCGCCACGCGCCGAACGGCAGATCAGGTCTGGATTCGGTCGAAATGGTGCGGATCGCCGCCGTTGTGCCAATGGTGAGCGCTGTCTCGCCATGTGCCGCAGCACCCGAACCGATGTTTGCCGCTGCGCCATCACCAACTGCCAAGAAAAACGGCAGCGCACGCAAGGGCTGCCAACGCGCCGCATACTCAGGCGCCAGTCCGTGCTGTGCGGCACTGTAATCGGCAAGCGGCGGCAATTGCTCTAAACGGATACCAAGCCGATCCAACCAAATTGCGTCCCACTGAAGCGCCACACCGTCAAAAATGCCACTCCAAGCGGCAACCGAATAGCTACACGGCACATCGGCGCGCCCAAACCAAGCGCGGTAAAGGTAGGTGGCAAAATCTGTCCACTGTTCTGCCTGAACGCCTGCTTGCCGCAGCCAGAGCAATTTTGGTGCATGGTAGGCAGTGTGCAGCATACAGCCAACGCGCTGATGCGAAGCGCGCACGCCCGACTCGCCAAGTTCGGCGCGCAAGATATCTACAAAGGGCGCACAGCGTGTATCCGCATAGGTATAAATCGGCGTCAGAGCGCGCCCATCGGCTGCTACGCCAAGCAGATTACCGACGAAGGTTGCCATACAGACAGCATCCAGCGGTGGCAGATCAGGGCGCGCACACAGATCGTCAAGTAAGCGCTCGATCACGGCGCGCAACGCTTCAGGGTCTGCCTCTGATGTGCCATCCGAGTCGGTGCGGAAGGCAAGCGGTGCGCTCAGCGTGATGCGCGCTGCAAGATTGCGCTCTGTGCAGTGGTAGACGATCAGGCGCGCCGAAGAACTGCCCACATCAAGGGCTAGGATGTGCCTCATAGCTTATACGCACGGCGTGCCAAGCCAACTGCTAAGGCAACCGCCATATCTGCCGCGTCAGAGTCGTCCAGGATGCCGCGCACGACCAAGCCCGCCAGCCAGTTGCAGGCAGCCCGCCGCCACAGGTCATGGCGAGCAGGAATCGAGAGGAAGGCGCGTGTGTCGTCGTTGAAGCCAGCGGTGTTGTAGATGCCGCAGGTCTCCATGACCTGATCAAAGTAGCGCGCCATTCCGTTTAGGCTGTCGTGGAACCACCACGGCGCGCCTAGCCGCAGGGCGGGATAATGCCCTGCCAACGGCGCAAGTTCACGCGCATAGGTCGATTCATCCAGCGTGAAGAGGATGAGCGTCAGGCGCGGATCATCGCCGAAAGCATCCAACAGCGGCTTCAGATTATGTGTGAACTCTGCTTGCTGTGGAATATCCGCACCTTTATCGCGCCCAAAGCGCCGCAGCAGACGCGGATTGTGATCGCGCAGCGACCCGACGTGCAACTGCATGACCATGCCATCTTCAACGCTCATGCGCGCTGACTCGATCAGCATGTGTGCGGTGAAGCGGCGCGCCTCTTCAGCGCTTGCCATGCCGCGTAAGGCGCGCTGCAAGATGAAATTTGCCTCATCACGGCTGAGCCGTGCGGTATACGCTGAGTCTGCGCCATGATCGGCTGCCACCGCACCCATGCTGCGGAAAAAGGTGCGCCGTTCTTCCAACGCCTGTAGGAAGGTGCGGTAATCGTGAATGTGCAGGTCGGTCAGCGCGGCAAGCCGATCCAGATTGGCGCGCCAATCGCGTGCATCGAGGTTGATCACGCCGTCAGGGCGGAAGGTTGGCAAAATGCGCGCCTGCCAGCCTGATTGGTGTATCGCAGCGTGCTGATCCAAGGCATCGGTGGCGGCGTCGGTCGTGCAGAGCGCCTCGATCTTGAAACGCTCATAAAGGCGGCGCGGCTGAAAATCAGGCGTTGCCAAGCGCGCCGCGATTTGGTCGTAGAACAGATCGGCAGTTTCAGTGCCTAGCGTCTCGGTAATGCCGAAAAGCTGCTCGAAGACGTAGGCAAGCCAAATGCCGCTCGGCGTGCCGCGAAATAGGTGAAAATGGGCGGCAAAGCGCCGCCATGCTAGGCGTGGGTTAGTTTCGTAGGGTGTGCCGTCAAGGGTTGGCACGCCGAGCGACTCCAGCGTGACGCCTTGCGAATGCAGCATCCGCAGCAGGTAGTGATCGGGCAGCACAATCAGCCCTAAAGGCGACTCGAAACGGTATTCGGGATCGGCGAACAGGCGCGGCTCTACATGCCCATGCGGGCAGACAAGCGGCAGATCGGCAACCTGCGCGTAGAACTGCCGTGCCATTTGGCGCTGTGAAGGCTCAGGGCTGAAGAACCGATCAGGATTCAGCGGCATGAGTCACCTCGCGCAGGCGGTAGAGCATCTCGCCTGCTTTTGGCACGTACAGCACACCTTCCGACTCGCGCCCTTGCCACGCCCTCGGATCAAGTTCCTGATAATCGTAATAGCCTAGATTCAGGCGCGCACAGTCCGCCGCGCTGATCTGCGTGGCAAGCGCCACCTTGAGGCGTGGCTGTTCCACACCGTGCCGCATGAATCCATCACCTTTGACGTGCGTGCTGTGCGCCAGCACACCAAGCGGAATGTGCTTCAAGCGCTCCCAATGGTGCAGGATGTAATCACGGACGTGATAGCCGACCTCGAAAATGTGCGTGCCATGCACATGGCTCACCGTCGCTAGGTGTGGCGCGTAGATGATGATCTCACCGCCATCGGCAACAGCAGGATCAAGTTTGTACATCGCCTTAGAAGCGACCCATAATTCATCGTACATCGGCGGCGCAGCGGAAAGCACGCGCTGTAGCGGCTGATCCAGCCATGTGATGTGCCGTTCCGCAGAATGATCGGCGGCAGCTTCCCACGCCGTCAGATAATCGCCAACGAATAAGCTGGAGAGTCCTGCTCCTTCAACGGTCATGGCGATCAGCGTCACAGGTGTTGGCAGCAAAGCCGCGGCAGCCTGAATCAGGGCGCGCACAGGCGTGTGTTTGACGCCGATCACATTCCGCACCGTGAGCAGCGCGCCAAGCCAGTGCGAGACGTTGATAATTTCCGCGCCGCTGATGCCGGGAAAGAGGTATTTGGCACCGCCGCTGAAGCCGATCACCTCATGCGGAAAGACGGGCGAGAGGATCAGGATGTGGTCATAGGCAAGCGCCGCACGGTTGATCCGAATTGGCACATCCCCACCAAGCGACTCATGCCACACCGCACCGCTGATCGCCTGCACTTGTGCGCGTTCGATCACACCAAGCTGCGCCAAAGCGCGTGGATCATCCCATGCATGGTTGAATAAACCAATGTGCGCGTACTGATTGCGGCGTGCCTCAGGCGTGATGCCCACCAAACGGCAAAGTGCCGCATCGCTAAGCGGCGGATGTGTGCCAAGCGCCACCATAAAATCGAGCGCCTGTGCATCGCGCAAAATCTCGGTGAGCAAGCGAAATAACTGCGGTAAGGGCAGCGTGCGTGTGTGGTCAGGCATCAGCACCAGCAGGCGCGCCCCTTTGAATGGGCTGCCAAGCGCAGACTCAAGTGCGGCGCGGATACGATCCTCGCTCAGCAAAGCGCCAGCCGGTGCAATCTGCCGCGCCATAAGCGTGCGTGCTTGTAACATCGCCTCACCTCCGAAAATTAACTGTATAGGCGCTGCTGTGTGATGTACTCCAACACCGCATCTGGCACTTGGTAGCGGATTGAGTGTCCGTTGCGGATCGTCTGGCGCAGCGTGCTGGCGGCGATCTCGATTAGCGGTGCATCCACAAGCACCACGCGCTCACGGACGCCGGGTAGGCGCGCTTCAAGCACCTCTAGATTAACCGCTGTGCCGGGACGCCGCATGACGGCAAGCGTCGCCTGTGCGATGATCCACTCAGGCGCACGCCATGTCATCAGATCGCTGAGCGAGTCAGCGCCCATCAAGAAGAATAGATCGTAGCCGCGATGCTGAGCGCGTAAAATGCTGAGCGTATCCGATGTGTAGTGCGGTCCTTGCCGATCCATATCCACGCGGGAAATCTCAAAGTGCGGGTTGCCGGCAATAGCCCGTTGCAGCATGGCAAAACGATGCAGCGGTGCGGTTACATTTTGCCCTTGCTTGTGCGGTGGCTGCGCGGCTGGCACGAACAGCACGCGCTCCAGACCAAGCGCATTCAGGGCAACTTGGGCAAGGATCAAATGCCCGACGTGCGGCGGATCGAATGTGCCGCCGAACACGCCCAAGCGCGGCAGCTCAGGCTCTTGGAAAATATCCACCTCATGATGATCAGTCAGGCTATCGTCATAATCAGTGTGATCGTCAGTGTGATCGTCGGTGTAGGTCACTTAATCGCCCCATTCAAGTTCGTAATCACCAATGAAAACGGTATCGCCGACCTGAACGCCTGCTTTCTCCAGCGCTTTGGTGATGCCGAGCGTCTCTAGAATGCGCTGAAAACGCGCCACAGACTCATCAAATTCCCAATAGGTCATGGCGGCGGCGCGCTCAATTGCCTCACCATGCACAATGTATTCACCGCCATCGCCGCGCGAGATGGTGAATGCCATGCGTTCGTCGCTCTCCAGGGTGTAGGTTGGCAGTTGGTCAAAGGTGCGCGGCAATTTGGGCAGTTCGGCAAGTTCAGCCGCCACACGGTTCACCAACTCACGAACGTTTTGCTGCGTCGCCGCCGAGATCGCCATAACGCGATAGCCGCGTTTGGTCAGTTCGCGTTCAACCTGTTCCCAGTGAGCTTGCGCTTCGGGCAAATCCAGCTTGTTCAGGGCAACAATCTGCGGCTTCTGCCCAAGTTCGGGATCGAACAAGGCAAGTTCGGCGTTGATTTGGTTGAAATCTGCCAGCGGATTGTCTGCCTCACCATTCAGCAGATGCACCAGCAGGCGCGTGCGCTGCACATGGCGCAGGAAGGCATGTCCTAGCCCAACGCCCATATGCGCGCCTTCGATCAAGCCGGGAATATCGGCAAAGACGATATCCTGATCACCCACCACCACCACACCTAAATTTGGCTCTAGCGTGGTGAAAGGGTACGGTGCAATCTTCGGTTTGGCGTTGCTGACGACCGAGAGCAGCGTAGATTTGCCCGCATTTGGCACGCCCACAATGCCCACATCGGCAATCAGGCGCAATTCCAGCTTTAGCTCGCGTGCCATGCCCGGCGCGCCTTTTTCTGCCATGCGCGGCGCTTGGTTGGTGCTGGTGGCAAAATGCTGGCTGCCACGCCCACCGCGCCCACCTTTGGCAACCACTGCCGCTTGCCCGTCTTCGACCAGATCGGCGATGATCTCGCCTGTCCGAGCATCTTTCACAAGGGTGCCACGCGGCACCTCAATCCGTAAATCAGGCGCGCTGGCGCCCGTGCGGTTATTACGTCCACCCGGCTTGCCGTTTTCGGCGGTAAATTTGCGGGTGCGGCTGAAGGCATACAGCGTATTCAGGTGGCGCGTTGCCACCAAAACGACATCGCCGCCACGCCCGCCATCGCCGCCATCAGGACCGCCACGCGGCACAAATTTTTCGCGGTGAAAATGGACGATGCCATCCCCGCCATCACCACTGCGTACTTGGATTACTGCTTCATCAAAAAACATGCCCTAAGTCTATCGGAATCAGCAGGTAAGGGCAAGATCAGACTAGCGGACTAACCGTTATTCCATCAGCACCGTTCATTGACGTACCGATCTGCCCGTGCTACACTTCTCGGCGTTCGAGGAGTCTGAAGCGCGTGTCGCTCCAATTCGAGAAACTAGAAGCACAAATCGCCCAATTAGGCGTAACCCTTGCCGAACGCAGCCATTCTGCTGCTGAAGAAATGCGCGCAGCCGCGGACTTGCTTCGGCAGTTAGATGATCTGGACGCCATCTGGGAACAGATTAAACTTGCCCGCCAAAACGACGTCGGCTTTCGCGGTGCTGCACCCTTCGACGAACCGATCAATCAACCGTTCCCGCTGCCTGAGGTGCCACCACGTGCCACGCTCTTCGCCGCCGATGGCTCCCAAATCTACCCCGATATGCACGCGCCGGCGCCCTATTGGCTGACCAACATCGGTGTGTTCATCTATCATCACGGCACCAATGATCTGCCTGAAATGGTGAGCGAGCCGCAGCTTTATTTTCGTGATGAGGAAGTTCGTACAGCAGACGGGCAGTTACTGCCTGCCAATGTCATCAATGCGCGCCGCACGGTTTACGAAATGCAATTCCTAGCGCAGACCGTAACGCAGCGGCAGGCAAGTGCCGCACCGCTCATCGCCCTGTGCGACGGCCCGCTGCTGCATATGCCCTTTGGCAAAGAGATTCCCGACGCTGCGCTGCTTGAGGCAGATTATCACGAGGCGATGGACTTCTTGCTGGACGCTGGCGCGGCATTGGTTGGTTACATTGACCGCCCAACCAGCCGCTTTGTGCTGTACACGCTCTACCTGATGACCTTGCCGCCAGAAGAAATCACCGCCGCCAACCTCAGCACGCTGCGACTGGAAGGCATGAGCGATGCTGATTTGTACAAGCCGCTGCTGCCGCCCGGCGCACGTTCAGGCATGATGGTGCAGCAAAGCCCGCTGAACAAAGACTATAAAGATCGCTTCAGCCCTGCCCATGAAGTCATTTTCTTCTACCTGAACACGGCGGCAGCCGGGCAAGCACCCTACCTTGCCCGTGTGGAGATTCCGCAGTGGGTGGCGCGTGATAAGGCGATGGTAGAGGCTGTTCACGCCCTCGTCTACAACCAATGCCAGATCACAGACCGCTATCCGTATGCGCTGACCCGCGCTGATGAGATTGCCGTCGTGCAGCCTGCGGATAAACGCACTCTCGATGAGCGCATCGCCATCGAGCTGCTGCGGCACAGCCAACCTGTTGAATCTTCCCAAAAACTCAGCACCAAGTGGATGGCGCGCTACGGCAGACGCCAGCATGAAGGCGTATAAACTTTATGGAAATGCTCCCGAACGTCCCGATGATTGGGCGTGTGCTGCGTGCCAGCACGACTGGCTTTGAATGCGGCACACGCAGCAGTGATCTTAACGAGCCAAGTTTTGGTGCGTTTGTGCAGGCGCGCCGCCGTAACGACGAAACCGCCATCATCGGTCTGATTTACGCTATTCGCGTGGATGATGATCCGTTGGTGCGCCAGTTGATCATGGCAAACAACATCAACACTGCCACCATCCGCGATCAGCGCGAAAACCGCATGGTGCCAGTCGAGATCAGCATCATTACGATTGGCGGCTTGAATGGCAGCACGCCGATCTATGCCCTGCCGCCGCGCCCGCCGCTCAGTCTTGATCCAGTCTACCTGTGTGATGCGGAGATGATCTACACCTTCACCCAAAGTTTCGACTTTTTTCGGCTGGTGCTGCAAGCTGCCCAAGTGCCAAGCGAGGAATTGCTTGCAGCGGCACTGCGCCTTGCCGCGGCGGCGCGCCCACTGCACGAACAGACCGAGTTTCTGACCCGTGCCGGGCAGCGCTTGGCACAACTGCTCAGCGGCGATCTGCCGCGTTTGCATCACTTGCTGCGCTTAATTCGTCCCGAATCTGCGAGGTAGCGATGAAGATCACCTTTCACGGTGCGGCGCGTGCCGTCACCGGCTCCCAACATTTGATCGAGGTCAACGAGCGTCGTATTTTGCTAGATTGCGGCTTGTATCAGGGCAAGCGCAGTGATGCCTATGATCGTAACCACAAGCTGCCTTACGATGCCTCGCGGATTGATGTGGTCGTCCTATCACACGCACACATTGATCACAGTGGAAACCTCCCAAATTTGGTGAAATCAGGCTTTCGCGGCGATATTTACGCTACCTTTGCCACGCAAGACCTCTGCGGCGCCATGCTGCTGGATAGCGCGCATATCCAAGAGCGCGATGTGCAGTACGTCAATAAGAAGCGCAGCCGCAAAGGTGAACCTGCCTTCAAGCCGCTCTACACCCAAGAGGACGCGGTTCAGTCACTGCGCTATTTCCACGCCATCGCCTATGATCGCACCGTTACCATCCTGCCCGGCGTTACGCTCACCTTCTACGATGCCGGACACATGCTCGGCAGCGCTATTGTGGTGCTGAACATCGCTGAACGTGAAAGTGGACGCGACGTGCGCCTTGTATTCAGCGGCGATCTTGGGCAGCCCGGCTTGCCCATCCTGCGCGATCCGACGCCGATTGATGAGGCGGATGTGCTGATCATGGAAAGCACCTACGGTGATCGTCTGCACGAGCCGTTTGAGGATAGCATGAAGCGCCTTGAGCAAATCGTTGCCCAAACCTATAAGCGCGGCGGCAAAGTCATCATCCCGTCGTTTGCGGTTGGGCGCACACAGGAATTGGTCTACGCCTTACATCAGCTTCAGCGCAAGGGCGATCTGCCGCCGCTGAAAATCTTTGTGGATAGCCCGCTTGCCGTCAATGTGACTGCCATTTTTGCGAACCATCCAGAGGCATATGACGCCGAGACACGCGCCTTCATCAGTGGCGATAAGGCGCACCTTGATCCGTTTGGCTTCCACGGGCTTACCTATGTGCGCTCTGTGGAAGAAAGCAAGGCGCTCAACTTTTTGAAAGAGCCTGCCATCATCATCAGTGCCAGCGGCATGGCAGAATCAGGACGTATCCTGCATCACCTTGCCAACAATGTGGAAGACCCACGCAACACAATCCTGATTCCCGGCTTTCAGGCGGAACACACACTCGGACGGCGCATTGAGGAAAAACAGCCCAAAATTCGCATCTTTGGCGATGAATATAGCCTGCACGCACAAGTGGAGCGCCTGACAGGCTTCTCTGCCCACGCTGATCGTAATGCGCTTGTGGCTTGGGCAGCTGCCTTCAAAAAAAAGCCGCTGCGCACCTTCCTTGTGCATGGCGAAGAACCTGCCATGAGTAAATTCGCTGAGGTGCTCAAGGCAGATGTTGGCTTGGAGCGCGTGGATATTCCTGACCTGCACCAGAGTTTTAGCGTGTAAGTGGTGAGGTGCGCCCATGAGCAACCCAACCCAAAATCCATTTCTGAATGAGTGGCACGCCTGCCTGTTAGCACACTATCAATATGTGCTGATGCGGCGCGACCTGAAAACCGAGCCAACGCTGCGCCAAATCTTGGTTAAAATAGGCTTCCCAGAGCAGCAGCTTGCCGAAATGCACGCTTCTTACTTGCCTATGCCTGAAGTGCTGCCGCAGCTTGCCGCGCCCGAACCGACAACATCCGAAGCAGCCCCTGAAGCTGAGCGTGCGCCATCCGAAGCCCCTGAGGAACTGCCCAGCGCGCCACCTACACCTCCAAAAAAGCCACCCAAGCAGCTTTCTTTCTTTTAAGATTAGGACGGCACAGCTTGCCGAAGGAACTTTCCCATGAACCAACCCTTAGTTGAATGCGTGCCAAATTTTAGCGAAGGACGCCGCCCCGAAGTGGTGCAGGCAATCGTAAATGCCATCCAGCACGCCGCACCCATCAGCTTGTTAGACCGCAGCAGTGATCACGATCATAACCGCAGTGTGGTGACCTTTGTTGGTGCGCCTGAAGATGTGCTGGAAGCAGCCTTTGCCGCTATTCAGACTGCTGCACGCCTGATTGATATGGAAGTGCATCGTGGGCAGCACCCGCGCATTGGCGCCACTGATGTTGTCCCCTTTGTGCCATTGCGTGGTGCAACGTTGGAGCTGTGTGCCGACCTTGCCCGTCGGCTTGGTGAGCGCGTCGCCGTGCAGCTAGGCATTCCCGTTTACCTTTATGAGGCAGCCGCCACACGCCCCGACCGCCAAAACTTGGAAGACGTGCGCCGCGATGAATATGAAGGGCTAAAACGCGCTATTCAAGAAGACCCCAACCGCGCCCCTGATTTCGGTCCCGCCCAGCTTGGCAGTGCGGGCGCGGTTGCCATTGGTGCGCGCCCACCCTTGATCGCCTTCAATGTCTATCTCAGCACGGGTGATGTGCAAATCGCCAAGCAAATCGCCAAAGCGGTGCGCCATTCCAGCGGCGGCTTGCGCTATGTGAAGGCCTTGGGTTTGCTGGTGGATGGCAAAGCACAAGTTAGCATGAACCTGACTGACTACACACGCACACCGCTTCACCGCGCCCTAGAACTGATTCGGCGTGAGGCAGATCGCTTTGGCGTGCGCCCGATACACACCGAACTGATTGGCTTGATCCCAGAAAATGCCCTGACTGAGTCCGCCGCGTGGTACCTCCAACTCGAAGGGTTTGATCCCGATCAGTACATTTTGGAGCGCCGCCTGCAAAATTTGCCCGCTGAAGGGCCGCCCGCCGACATGCCGCGCAGCTTGCCCGAAAGTGCTGCCTTGCACAGCGAACCGCCCACACCCAAAGATGCCACTTTGCACGCCGCACCGACAGCCGATGTGACTGCTTTTGCCGAGTCTGTTGCACAAGGCACACCAACGCCGGGCGGTGGCGCGGTGGCTGCCTTAGCAGGTGGTTTAGCCGCCGCGCTAAGCGAAATGGTTGCCCGTATCACCTTTTCGACCAGCCGTGAACGCTATGCCGCAGTTAAGGCTGAGATGGGCGTGCTTGCTGACCGTGCCGCTGCGCTACGGGCTGCCTTGCTTGATGCAGTCAGCCGCGATAGCCGTGCTTTTAATGCGGTGATAAGCGCTTATCAAATTGATCGGGCGCAGCACAACCGTGATGCCATTATTCAAGCGGCACTGCGTGATGCTGCCCAAGTGCCGTTAGATGTGATCAACCACTGCCTGGAGGTGGTCAAACTGGCGCGCAGCGTGGCGGATCGCGGCATAGATCGTGCTGCCTCAGATGCTGCGACGGCTGCCTACATGGTGCAGGCTGCCATTGAAAGTGCTGCCTTGAATGTGCGTGTGAACGCCCAACTGCTACACGATAAAACGCTGGCGGCTGCCTTGCAGCAGCAGGCGCTCTCTGCGGTTGGTGAAGCACGCGCTTTGTGCGCCGATGTGATCGTCATTGCCGAAACACGCGCCAAACTTCGTTAGACCAAATATAGGTTGATAAAGCACACGATGAAATTTCTCGCTGCCCTGTTCTTGGCGTGCTTAGCGCTTGCCTTGCTGCCGAACGCCATGCCTGAAGCCGCCCACCGCACGCTTACACCTATCCGCATCGCCCAAATCACGGCGACGCCACTGCCCTTTTTCACGCCGCCACCAACGGATACACCCACCTACACACCGACGCCGACGATTACGCTCACCCCAACCATCACCCTAACGCCTAGCATCACCCCAACGCCCACGATTGCCGTTACGCAAATTGGCACGGCTGTCCCCGGCTTGCTCAGCGGCGAATCTGCCCTGTGGACGCCGCCCGCACCCACCAACCGCGTTGGCGGCAATTTTCTGTTTGGGCGTCCGTTCAGCTTTCGGCATAACACCTACTGGTCACGCGAGTACGGCTACGGATCGACCAAACGTGGGCAGTTGCAAATCCACCATGGGCTGGATTTTGCCAATCCGCACGGCACAGCCATTCAAGCGGTTGGCGATGGTGTTGTTTACTACGCCGGCGCTGATGTAGAGCGCGTGTTCGGTCCGCGTCCCGATTTTTACGGCATTGTGGTTGTGATTGAGCATCCCTTCATGTACAGCACGGGCGAGAAGATCTACACGCTCTATGGGCATATGCGGGAAACAGTCGCCTATAACGGGCAGCAGGTGAAAGCCGGTGAGGTGATCGGCTACGTTGGTGCCACGGGTGTCGCGCTGGGCGCACACCTGCACTTGGAGGTCCGTATTGGCGATCCTGAGAGCTATGATGCAACGCGCAACCCTGAACTCTGGCTAACACCTTATGAAGGTGCAGGCGTGGTGGCAGGCATTGTGCGCGATATTTACGGCAACAAGCTGGAGGGTGTGCAGCTTGAACTGCAAGCACCGGGCAACAATCACCTGACCTTTAGCTACAGCGGCACGCGGGTGAACGGCGATAACATCTTGGGCGAAAATTTCACCTTTGCCGATGTGAACGCGGGCTACTACTACCTAACCGTGAAGGGCGCTGATGGTGCCTTGGCGCATCGGCAGATGATCTACGTTTGGGCGGGGCAAGTCACCTTTGTGGAGGTGCATCTGCTGCCCTAAACCCAATGTTTCAATGTGCGTAGGGCTGAAAAGGGCAATTTTGTGGCATGGGCTGCCCAAAGCGTGTATGCTAAGGTGCAGCACGCCCAAATATGCTACAATTGCGTGCGAGACGACAGGCAAGTTGTTCAGGTGGAGCAGAAAAGCATGAGTGTTGGTGTGCCTGCCTTTGGCGATTCCGATGGGGCAAATCGTATTCCTAACGCTGAACGCTCAAACTTGTTCCTGTTTGCCGATACGGCATTAGCAAGTGCTGCGCTGGTATTGGCAATGGGCGTAACCGTGTTAGGGTTATTGCTCTCCCTCCAGTGGTACAATCAGCCCTTTCTAGGGGCGTTCCTTTACAAGACGGGCAACTTAATCAACGCACGCCCATTGGCAGGTGGCGAGTGGGCGGGCTTGGCGGCGGGCTTGCTACCTGGCGATAGGCTGCAAAAAATCGATGACCGCTCCCTTGAGACCGGCGCCAACGTTGGTGCGGCGCTCAATGAGGTGTTATCCGCGCTGCCTGTCGGGCATGTGGCGCAGGTACAAGTGCTGCGCTTCATTACCCCTGAGGTGCCGTTACCTGCCGAATGCCTTGAATTTACAAGCGGTATTGCCGAATGCACCTTTGCCGTGCGCCTAGAACAACTGCCCTTTGCAGATTGGGTTGGGTATTGGGGCATTGGCTTTGTCGTTGCCGTCAGCGTTTTGGTAATTGGAGCTTGGTTGTGGTTGCAACATCGCCAGATTGCCAGCGCACGCGCTTTGATTCTAATTATTGCAGCAGGCGCTATCACCTTTGTTTGCCGCTTTGAGATTAGCAGCACCTATCAACTTGATGGGCTAATGCGAGGCGCCATCGTAGCGCTTAGCTTCCTCTTGTTTCAGTTTGGCATGGTCTTTCCCTATCCCTTAACGACGCCACGCCGCCGCCGCTGGCTGATGCCTGCTGGTGCGGGCTTGGCGGTTGGTGTGCTGATCCTTTCTTTGCTGCTTTCGGCACAGAGCAACAAAGAAATTTACGATCTTTCGCTGCTCATCCCGCTGCTCTTTGGTGTTTTCACAGGCGTCTTTTTCATCATCAGCATGATCATTCGGCGGCAGCGGGCAGCTTCCGCCATTGCCCGCGAACAAGCCTCTGTGGCGCTGGTCAGCATGATTGTACCGCTGCTGCCGATGGCGTTATGGTGGGTTACCAACTTGATTGAGCGCACCCAAGAGATTCGTGGCATCAGCTTTTCCACAATTTACTTGCAATTGCCGATGATCTTCTTCCCGTTGGGCATGAGCTATGCTGTGCTGCTACGCGGTGGCAGCACCGCCCAAAATGACCGCCTTGTGAACGATGCCCTTGTGTTGGGCGCGTTGGGCTTGCTGCTGACGGTTGGCTATTTGGCGCTGACGGGTGCTGCCTACTTACTCACAGCCGGGTTCATCCGTCCTGATAGCCCCTTCCTGATTGCTGGCACGCTTTTTGTGATTGCGTTGGTCTTCTCGCCGCTGCGCGTGCGGATGGAGCGCCTGATCGAGACAGCCTTCTTCCGCCAACGGCGCTATTATGGGCAGCGCTTAGAGCAGTTCACCCGCGATTTGGCAACTGCTATTGAGACGCACGAAATTGTGGAAAAACTTGACAAAGAACTCAAAGAAGCGCTCTCACCACAATACAGCTTCATCTTTGTGCAGAACACCCTGACGGGCGATTATGAGCCGATCACAGATCGGGCAACGCGCCGCGCACAAACCGATATCCGTTTTAAGGCAGATGGTGGCTTGATCCGCGTCTTGTCCCAAAGCGATACAATCATCAACCTGACTCGTGAAAACTTCCCCTCTGCCGATTTGCAGTCAGACCGCCCACGCCTGGCAGTGCTGAACGCGCCTATCATTGCACGAATGCAGAGCCTGAGGCGGTTGAACGGCTTCATCGCACTAGGGCCTTACCGCGATAACACGCCCTATAGCCATGAAGACCTGCGCTTTTTGGAAGGCATTGCGACACAGGCTGCCGCTGCGCTAGAGCGCGCTCAGGTCGTCTTGGAATCCCAGCAGAACGAGCGTGAACTCAAGGTTTTAGTACAAGTCAGCGCCAGCTTGAACATCGCCATGGATTACGACACACTGCTAGAGTTCATCTACGCGCAGGCAAGTAAGGTCATTGATGCACCGAACTTCTACATTGTGCTATATGATGATCGCACAGGTGAACTGACCTATGCATTCTATCAAGATGCGGATGAGCGCGTGCCAGAGCGGGAAGGCTACCGTTGGCAAGCCGACCGCGATATTTTCAGCGAAATCGTCCGCAGCGCGCAGCCCTACCGCACCAATAACTACGCCCGTGATATGCAGCGGCGCGGCGCACCCCCTGAAAATCCGCAGTTGCGCGCATGGCTTGGGGTGCCGCTCAACGCTGGTGAAGGGCGCTGCATCGGTGCGCTGGCGCTTGGCACGACGGAAGTTGGCGTCACCTACACAGAGGAGCAGACCAAGCTCTTTTGGAATATAGCCGACCTTGCTGCAACAGCGCTTTATAAACTGCGCCTGCTGGAAGAAAGCAAGCAGCTTGCCCGCCAAATGCAGGTGCTGAATGCAACCAATTCACAGCTCGCCACCTTCTTTGAGGATATTGACGCACTGCTGCAAAACATCACGGAGTCGGCTGTCGCCATCCTCGATTGTGAGGCTGGCAGTCTACTGCTTGTCGATGAAAATCAACGTAACCTGGTCTTCCGTTTAGCCGTGGGCGGCAGCGGTGATGAGTTACTTGGCACTACGATTCCAATCGGCAGCGGAATTGCAGGCATTGTGGCTGCCACCGGGCAGTACATGATCGTGAACGACACCCAACGCGATAACCGTTGGTATGGCGAACTTGCCGTAATACACAACAGTGAAAGCCCCTTCACCACAACCAGCATTTTGGCGGTGCCGCTTTCTTCACGCAACCGTGTGATAGGTGTGTTGGAAGTGATGAATAGGCGCGATGGCTCAGGCTTTGACGACAACAGTGCCAACCTGCTGATGACCTTTGCCGGTCAGGCTGCGGTTGCCATCGAGAACGCTAACCTATTCCGCCGCACGGACGAAGCACTTGCCGAGCGCGTGCGCCAACTCTTTAACATGCAGCGCATCGACCAAGAACTGAACCGCACGCTCGATTTCCAGCGCGTGGTTGATCTCACTGTAGATAATGCCATCCGTGAAAGCGAGGCAGACGCAGCACTTTTGGCGTTAGTTAGCTCGGATCGGCTACGTTTTGAGGTGGTTGGCTGCGCCGGCTACCCTGAGCGCGTAGTGCGAATTGGCGACTCTTTCAACATTGATCACGGCATTCTTGGGCATGCCTACCGCCGCAATCGCCCACTGCTCACACCAACTAGCTCCCTGCCTGTGCAAGGGCTGGAAATTCTGCCCGGCACCGTTAACCAGATCGCTGTGCCAATGATCACGGGTGAAAAAGTGACGGGGATTTTGCTGTTGGAAACCACCGCAGAAGGTGTTTTCTCGCAGCTTACCGCAGAACACATCGAAGGTATTGCCGAACATGCTAACACCGCCATCTCGAACGCGCAGCTCTTCACGCAGCTTGGGCGCGCCAATAAGCAGCGTATCGAGTTCATCAGCAAGGTGGCGCACGAGTTCAAAACGCCGCTGTCATCCATCAAAGGCTATGCGGATATCCTAAACACACGGGCGCTAGGTGCGCTCAATGAACAACAGCAGAACTTTATCAACATCATCCAGCGCAATGCACTGCGCCTCCAGCAGTTGGTGGAAGACTTTACCGACGTCACCGCGCAAGAGACCGGCAACCTCAAGCTGAACATGGCGGCGGTCAACTTCTCGAATGTGGTGTTAGATACAGTGCGCCCGATGCAGCGCGCTTTTGATGAAAAAGAACAGCAGGTTGTGCTCAACGTCCCTGATGATCTGCCCTATGTATGGGGTGATGAGCGTCGCCTGATCCAAGTGATGACCAACTTTGTGAGCAATGCTAACAAATACACTAAGCCGGGCGGTAAGGTGACTATCTTTGCTGAACACACGCGGAACATCTGGGATGAGGGCGGCGCTGCGGAGGTCATTCACTGCTCGGTGACCGATACGGGCATCGGCATGAACCAAGAAGACCTGCAAAACCTGTTTAAGCCCTATTGGCGCAGTGAAAACCCTGATGCCCGTGAGCAGCCCGGCACCGGCTTGGGCATGTCGCTCACCCGTGCCTTAATCGAAGCACACGGCGGCAGAATCTGGGTGGAAAGCGAACCCGGCGTTGGCACAACCTTCCATTTCACCATGCCCTTGGCGGGCGAACGCGAGAAGATGGCTGAATAATGCTCCGCTGCGCCAACTTACCCCTTTGGATCCTTGTGGCTGCCTACTTTGTGCTAGGCAGCCTCTATCTACGCGCTACACCCGCTTGGCGCACACCGGATGAATTCGCGCATGTGCGTGTTATCGCACAGATTGCGGCGGAAGGCTGCTGCCCAAGCCTTGAGATCAGCGCAGCGTGGGATGATTATGAGGATCATCAGCCAGCGCTCTACTACCTGCTGCTCACGCCTGTCTACCTTGCCAGCAATGGCGATCTCGTTGCGATGCGCTTTGCCTCGCTGCTGATTGGCAGTGGTGCGCTGATCGCTGCGTGGTTCGCCATGCGCGCCACCTTTACACAGCAGCTTTGGGTGGCACTTGGCACGGCTGCTTTCATCGCCTTTCTGCCGCAACGCCTTGCGATGATGGTCGGTGTGAACAACGACGCCTTAGCAGAGACGCTTGCCGCTTCCCTTTTGGCGCTATGCCTCTACTGGCTGCGCCCGAATGCGCGCCTCAACCCGATTTGGATCGGTGTGTTGTTAGGTGTGTGTTTCGTCACTAAACTAACACTCTATCCGTTGGCAGCAGCAGTTGGTGTGGCGCTGCTCTTAAAAGCGCGCCGTGCCACACAGCCATTTAGGACGTTAATTCGAAGTGGCTTGGCAGTTGCGCTGCCTGCTGCACTCATTGGCGGCGTGTTTTGGCTGCGAAATATCAGTGTTTATGGCTTTCCGGATTTTTTGGCGCAGCAGCGGCACGATCTGCTGGCAGTCCATGTCTCTCAACAGCCCACTACCGAACAGTGGATCGAACGCTTGGGCGTGACGGGTTGGCTGGAAGCTATGATCGGCACAACCTTTCAGAGCTTCTGGGGGCAGTTTGGCGAGATGGCGGTGCCGATGCAATCCAGCACCTATCAGGTGCTGCATTTTGTCACCTTTGCGGCTGTGTTGGGTGCGGTGTTTACCATCGTCACACGCCGAAAATATCTAAGCAGCGCACAACGTGATATGCTTTGGGTGTTGGGCGCGGCACTTGTGGCAGTGGTGGGAACATTCTTCTACTACAACTTGAAGTTTGTGCAGTTTCAGGGGCGCTATCTATATCCCGCCCTGCTGCCCATCGCCTTGTGTTATACGGTTGGCATCGTGGGCATTGGCAGGCTTGTCCGTGCGCTGCTGCCGCAGCAAAGAAGGCAGTGGGTTAATCTGACGGTTATCTGTGTGCTGTTCGGCGTTGGCATGGCAGCCTTTGCCGTCTATGCGCTCTACCGCGTGCTGATCCCTTTCCTTGTCTAGAGATTGACTCAAAATTCGATCAATACCTACACAATGCGGCGCGCTGTCTATGCCTTAAACGCGCTCTGTAGCTGTGGTTGTCACGTCTTATAATCACAGGCGCTTTTGCGTAGCACCCATGCGTCACTTCCACAAGGCATTTGCGGTAAAATCTGTAGTGACCGACCAAAATGTTATACAATTCGCCTTTGAAGGTATTGTATCGGCATAGCTGCTACCTGCTACGCAGAAGGAGCCATTTGCATGAGCCGAAAATCACCCGTCTTTTTAGTGCTGGTGAGCCTGATGCTCACCCTTACGCTGAGTTTGGCGCTCATGAGTGTCGGCGGCGGCACTGCCTTCGCGCAGGACGACACAACCGCCACACCCACAGAACCGCCCAATGAAGGCAATCCACGCATTCCACCTACCCAAGTGCCGGCTGAGACGCCTGTTTTGCAGGTTGATCTGCCTATTGACCCACTGCTCTCAAAGTTTGTGGCAGTCCCTGAAAATGTGGTGGCAAACGGCATTGATCAGGCAGTTATCAGCCTGACCTTACGCGATGCTGCCAACAACTTGCTCGTCGGGCGCAGTGTTGCCCTAGAGCGCGCAGTGGCTGCTAACGCGGACGCTGTTCAGCAAGATGCACAGCAGGCAATCAGCGATGAGAATGGCATTGCCACCTTCCGCGTCAGCACAAACGTGGTGCAAACAGTGCAGTTCAACGTGCGCGATCTGCAATTTAACGCAATCGTCGGCGTGGTCACCGTGAACTTCACTGCTTCTAGCGCTGCGGTGGATGGTACGCGCTCTACCTTGATTGTGAGCAGCGCCACGCCAACCCTAAAGGCAAACGGCACGGAGTTCTTCACGGTGACGGCTGTGCTGCGCGACGCAACAGGCACGCCTGTGCAAGGCAAAGTGCCAACCCTCAAGTTCCTGCCTGAGAGCATTAGCGGCATTACCGTGAGCAGCCCTGCCCCAAGCGATGCCAACGGCATGACCTCTTGGCTCATTTCCGCCACCAATCCAAGCACTTTCGGCGTTGTGGCAGAAATTGATGGGCAGTCTTTCGCTGCGGCAAGTGTTCTTACCTTTATCTCAACTGTAGATGCCGCACAATCCAGCGTGACCTTTGCCGTGCCAGATCGGGCGCGCATCAACACACAGATCACCTTCGTGGTGAACGTGCGTGACTCGAGTGGGAACGCACTCTCTGGGCAAGAGGTTGTCGTCAGCAGTTCACGTGGTGCGCTGGATACGATCACTGCCTTGAATGCTGTTAGCGATGGCAGCGGCGCAGCGCGTTTTGTGTTGCAAAGCGCGGCACCGGGCGGTTTGATCTTAACAATTACAGCCGGTGGCGTGCCGCTGCTGCCGCAGACATTCACCTTTAGCCCGCCACCACCCAGCGATCCTGACAACACGACCATCGAGGCAGCGCCGACCACCGCTGCGGTGAACACGGAAAATGTCACTGTAACCGTTACCGTGCGCGATGCCAGCAATGACCCCGTGCAGGGCGTAGAAGTGGTGCTAAGCGGCAACCCTGCTGGCTTGATCATCCCTGATGATACCGAAACAAGCGATGTAAACGGCATCGCTACCTTCTTGGTGAGCAGCGACACGCCCGGCACTTATACACTGAGCGCCACCATTGATGGCGTTGACGTCAATAATACTGCCAGCGTGACCTTCACCGCCGGTCCCGTCAGCGCTAGCCAGTCCACTGTGACCACCAACACGACCCGCGTGGCGGTTGGTGGCGGCGCCAGCCGTGCCACGGTCACCGTAACGGTGCGTGATGGCAGCGGCAACGCGCTTAGCGGCATCAGTGTGTCACTGAGCAGCAGCGGCAGCGGCGATACCATCAGCCCAAGCAGCGCCACCACCAACGCCAGCGGCATTGCTACCTTCTTCACGTCATCCATCAGCACGCCGCAGACTGCCACCTACACAGCCACAGCCGATGGCGTGGATTTGCTGCAAACCGTCACGGTGACCTATGTCAGCGTCAGCGGCGGCTTGTCCACTGTCACGGCAACGCCAACCACCATCGTGATCGGCAGCGGGAACACTTCTCTGACGACGGTGACCGTGAACGGTTCAGATGGACTGCCACTTCAAAACGTGAATGTGTTCCTGAATGAAGTGGACGACACCAACCCAATCGCAGATATTGTGCCGATTGGCGACACACTGACGAATGCAAGCGGTCAGGTGCAGTTTGAGGTGACGCCTACGCAAGCAGGCACCACCACCTTGCGCGCTACCGCCAATTCAAACGTGATCGCCCAGACCGTTACGCTCATCTTCACCAATGTCGATCCTGCACAGTCTACCAGCCCAAGCAATGGCTCTGGCAGCGTGGGCAGCCCGATCACAGTGACGGTCATCGCCCGCGATTTCAACGGCAATCCACTCAATGGCGAGACAGTCACAGTCACCAGCGACCGCCCTGCCAACGACACGATTACATTCGTGCCGCCTGATCAGGGTTTGCAGGGTGCGCCACCGCCGCCTGCCAGTGGCACGACCAATGCCAGCGGTCAGGCATCCTTCCAAATCACGACCAATGCGGCAGGCGTCTCCACCTTCACCGTGATCGCTGGCGGTGCAACCCTGCCATCCTTCACCTTGACCTTTAGCCCACCCACTGTCGCAACCCTGACGGTGGTTGCTGTGCCGAACCCTGTGAATACCGGCGCAACAAGCAATGTGACCGTCACTGCCTTAGATGGCAGCAGCGCACCAGTCAGCGGTGCCACCATTACACTGACCAGCAGCCGTCCCGGCGTGGATACGGTGACCACAGTCAATGGCACGACCAACGCCAGCGGCGAGGCGTTCTTTACCGTCGTTTCGCAGCAAGGCGGCAGTTCCACGCTGACGGCAACTGATGGCACTGTTAATGGTAACACCACTTTAACCGTGAACACCGTCGTGAGTGCGGCAAACTCGACTGTGGATGCAGCACCGACCACTGTCACCATTGGGCAGGATAGCACGATCACCGTCACCGTGCGTGACGCCAGCAACAATCCGCTGCAAAACCAACTGGTGACTATCGCAAGCAGCCCCGTCGGACCGAGCTTGACGCCTGCCAGCGTCCTGACGAACGCCAGCGGCGTAGCAACCTTCACCTTTAACAGCGCGGCTGTTGGCACGTTCACCATCTCGGCAACGGCGGCCGGGGTCGCCATCACCGATACGGCTGTGATCACAGTCACTGGTGCGCCAATTAGCCCAACCCTCTCGACAGTGGTTGCCGCACCGACTACCGTAACGGTTGGTTCGCCAAGCACGGTCACCGTCACCGTGCGCGATACGGGCAACAATCCTGTTTCGGGTGCAACGGTGGTACTGTCTAGCAGCCGTCCCGGCAACGACACAATCCTGCCCGCCAGCGCTGTGACGAATGCCAGCGGCGTAGCAACCTTCACCGTGACGAGCAACGCAGCCGGCACCTCCGTGCTGACCGCCGTTGCCAACAGTGTGACGATCACCAACACGGCAACTCTCACCGTCACTGGCGGCGCAGGTGCCGATATTGCAGTCTCGAAGGCGCACAACGGCAACTTTAATGTTGGCACCAATGGCACCTTCAACATCGCCGTCTTTAACATCGGCAGTGCTGTGCCAAGCGGCGCGATCATCACTATGACCGATACACTGCCCGCTGGCTTGACGTTCGTCTCGGCAGCCGGCCCCGGCTTCACCTGCGGCTATTCAGCGCCAACCGTCACTTGCTTCCGCACCAGCGGCATGGCATTTGGCGAGGTGAGCGTGATCAACCTCGTCGTGACGCCAACGGCAGCCGGCGTTGCCCTGAACACAGCCACAGTAACGCTCACCGGCGCCACCGATGTGAACCCGACCAACAACAGCAGTTCGGACGCCGTTGTGATCGAGGCAGGCAGCGCACAAACTGTCAGCGAGACGCTCTCGACGGTGACGGCTGACCCAACCACCGCACCGGCGGATAACACCACCAATGTCAACGTCACGGTGACCGTCCGCAACAGTGCCAATCAACCCGTGGTTGGCGCCCAGGTGACCTTGCAACCATCGCCCAACACTGGCTTGACGATCCTTTCGGCGGCAACGCTCATCAGCGACTCGAATGGACAGGTTGCCTTTGCAGTGCGTTCCTCTGTGGCGCAGACGGTCACGCTGAATGTGGCAGTCAGTGCTGCTAATAACGTAATCCTCGCCACGCGCCCGGTGATCACCTTCACTGCCTCAGGCAGCGGCACGATCAGCGAGGCAAACTCGACGGTTGTCTCTAATTTCGTCTCGATCCCGGCGGATAATCAGACGACAGCCACCGTCACCGTCACGCTGCGCGATGGCAACAATCAGCCTGTGGCAGGCAAGCAGGTCACGCTCAAGGCAAATCCCGCCCTTGCATCGGTGCTGATTCAGCCGACCAGCGGTACCAGCGGCGCAGATGGCGTGGTCAACTTTAGTGTGCGCGCCTCTGCACAAGGGCAGGCAACTTTCTCGGCAGAAGCCGTAGATGGGCGCGTGTTCTTCATCACACAGACGGCAACCATTCAGTTCACCGCACCCGGCACACAGCCTGTCGTCAACCCGCAATCTACCCAGATTGCAGCGGTTGGCACTGGCACAGCGGTGGCAGGCACAATCAACGTGCCAACCGGACCGCTAGAAGGCACGGTTGTAGCATGGCGCTTGCGCGTGCGGCAAGGGCCCGGCTTGGACTTCCCGATCTTGGGCTTACTGGCATATGGCACAAAGGTGAGCATCGTAGCGCGTGACGCACGCGGCGCGTGGTACCAAATCCAACTGGAGACTGGCACCGCATGGATCAGCGCCCGTTGGGTGCGCGTCAGCCGCACTGTGCGCGGACGCCTGCCTGTGGTAGCGGCTGCGCCCGGCACGGCGCCAATCATCCCGCTGCCTGAAGGGGTCATCCCGCAGTTTGGCGAGGGTGTTGGCATCGTGAACACCTACCTGCTGCGCGTGCGCGTCGGTCCCGGCACACAATTCCAACAGATCGGTTTGCTGCGCGAGCGCTCGGAGATCATCCTGCTCGGCATCAGCCGTGATCGGCGTTGGTATCTGTTCCGCACGACAGAAGGCACCGCGTGGACGAGCGCGCTCTACGTCAAAGTGAAATACATTAACGGCAACAACTTGCCCTTCGTCGAGCTGCAACAGCCCGCACAGTAATCTAAAGCACACTGGGTAGGCACAAAAGCCTACCCACCTAATGAAAAGCAGCGCAGGATTATTCCCGCGCTGCTTTTGTGTGTATCACCACTGTTTTTGAAGCGTGTTACGTGCCGCTGAAGGTTATCATCTTACCAAGCGTGCGGATCATGATCAGCACATCCAGGGCGATGCTTTGGTGGCGAATGTAGTAGAGGTCATATTGCAGTTTGATCAGCGCGTCTTCTTCGGTATTCCCATACTTATAGCAAATCTGCGCCCAGCCAGTTAAGCCCGGCGCCACCAACAGCCGCGTGCGGTAAAACGGAATGCGCTGCGTAAGCTGATCCACAAATACGCCGCGCTCAGGACGCGGACCGACGATGCTCATCTCGCCGCGCAGCACGTTCCAAAGCTGCGGCACTTCGTCAAGGCGAGTCTTACGCAGAATGCGCCCAACACGAGTGATACGCGGATCATTTTGGCTTGCCCACTTCGGGCCAGTCAGCTTTTCGGCATCCTGCACCATCGAGCGCAGTTTGATGATTTTGAAGGGCTTGCCGCCGCGCCCTAATCGTTCTTGGCGGTAGAAAATCGCACCCTTTGAGTCAAGACGCATAATGAGCGCTAACAGCGGTAGAATCAGGGCGAAACACGCCAAGCCAAACAGCGCTAGGCTAATATCCATCACCCGCTTAAAGAACAGATAGAGCCTAAAGTTGAGCGTATCGCCTTCCAATGGCAGCACCACTTGCCAATCTATCTGCCCAACATGCTCAATTGGCACGCGCCCGGTAATCTGCTCATAGAGCAGTGGCATGGGCGTGATGGCAACACCCGTCTCATAGCACGCCATCACGCCCTGAAAAACATCTGTGGGCAGCGCGCCACGATAGGCAAGAATTAGCTCAGAAATGCCGTGTTGCTTGATGAGTTGCGGCAAGGCACTGCCTGTGCCAAGCAAACGGAAGCCTTCAATGCCCTCATCGCTGTCTTCAGCACTTTGCACATAGCCAAGGATCTCATATTCATTAGCGGCTTCCTCAACAAGGGTGCGTGCCAGTGTTGCGGCTGCACCACCGCCGCCAATGATCAGGGCGCGGCGCGGCTGCTGCGTCCAGCCGATGAGAAAAGTGCGGCTAACGCGCCACATGCCCACCAACGAAAAGGCAGCCGCTGCGTAGTAAAGCGTGAATAAACGCGGTAGATCAAAGCCGCTTGGCACGATTAGGAAAAAGAGGAAGACATAGACGATCACCACCTGCACGCTGATGAACATCAGCCGCGCAAACATGGCAGTCCGCCGTGTGGCAAGGCGCAGGTTGTTAAAATCGTTCAGACGTGCAATTGCCAGCCACAAGGCAGGCATGATGATGAACCAATGTGCGCGCTCACCAATAAACGCAAGATCGAACGGTTCAGGCGCGGTGAGCGACCACGCAGCCATCGCAACCAAAGTTGCCAGCAGGCAGGCAAGCGCATCACCAAACAGCAGCAGCAGGCGGCGCTCGGAAAGGCGCAGTTGCCAACCGTTGGCTACAGTCTTGGCGTCTTCAGGGCGTTTGATTGTTTCAGCAGGATGCATAGAGTTATCGTCCGTCGGATAAAATAGGTGGGATACTTGCATTATACGGGTGAACAAAAGCTGTTGGCGGAAAATTGGGGAATTTTTGAGAAAGTTGTGATGTCAAAACAGAAGGGCGTCTATCAAACGCCCTTCCCGATTGAACCGATGTGTCAGGCTAGGCAATTGCCTCGCGCTCGATTGCCTCAAAGTCCGTGAACAAGAAATGATCGTGATAGTAGTGAATCCACAGGAAGCACAGAATGGCTGTGTAGTAAGCTGTATCAAACCGTGCGTTCAGATCGCGCAGCGGATCGACAATGCCCACGGTGATATAAACGACCACACCCAGCAAGATCGAGCCGCCAAGCATCATGGCGCTGAAAGCATAGAGCCGCCAAGGTGTGCGCCCGCTTGCCAAGTTATCAATTTGCTTGTTGGAAGCAACCAGATCGCCACTTTGATGGCGCAACTGGATGATGTAGAAGGTGAGGGCAAGGTATTGGAACGAATGCCATGTGTTCAAGCCCTGAAAGGCGGTATCGAGGTTCTCTAGGGCGGGCATGGTGCAGGCAACCGGCACCGTGATCATGATGAAGACGAACTTGGGCAAATGCAGTGTGCCGTTGCGCCATTCGCTGTAGCTCTTGGCAAGGTAGGCGATCAGCGCCACGCCGAACACGCCCGAAGCAGCCACAAAGAACCACGTCTGCTGGAAAAAGTCGGGGATGGCACGAGTCAGATCGTTTGTGCCAATCGCAAAATTCCCTTGGCTGATCTTGAGGGCAGCAATTGGGAACAGGCAGGTTAGCACTAAGGCGTAATCCACAAGGCGCGACCACCACTGTAGGGATGTCTTGCCTTCGGTGACGCGATGCCTGCGCTTGTTGTAGAGTTCCACAATGTAGGTGACTTGGTGCAGCACATGGATGGATGCCCAGAAGAAAAAGATGGTCAGTAGCAGGGTTAAGTTCAGGAACGCCAGCGCAACCACCACGATTGGGATAATGATTGAAGAACGGATCAGCATCGGATAGCGCTTGGTAAACTGCTTATCCAGTGCTGTCCGCATGAAGGTGGCATACATATGCGGACCGCCAACCAGCACAGCCACCAGCAGGTTCACCGCATTCCGCGAAACGTCCGACTCCAAGCCCGCTTGCGTGCCAAGCAGATACATAATGTAGGGCATTGGCACCAGAAAAACGCTCATCGTCATGAAAAGCGTATCCCAGTTACGGTTACGCAGCCACAAGCCTTCAGGCTTGATGACCTCCGATTGTGCGAACGATGGATTGATGGAAGTAACACCCATAGCGTGATTGACTCCTACCTAACGACTTCGGGCGAAAGCCTCTTGCCTGATGTAACACACAGGCAAGGCATCAGGTTACGGCAAACTCGCCAAGTTCCCAATGCGAATAACCCTACAGTATAGCGCTAAAATTCACAATAGCGAGAACGTTTTGGCAAGGCAGCTTTTCACGCTGCTCAAGTCTATACGTTGGAGTAGGGCAAGTGTTGCGCCTAATTTTTAGCACGTGCGTGCTACCCATCTGCCCGAAACCACGCTAAAATATGGAACATTGCCCTAACCTAACCCAAAAGCTACGCCTATGACTTTCGCACCCTCTGAGCATTTGCAGGCTATTTTGAAAAACTTGCCGCACAAGCCCGGCTGCTATCTGATGAAAAATGCCGATGGCGCCATTATCTACATTGGCAAGGCAATAGACCTGCATAATCGCGTTCGCAGCTACTTTGATAACAGCGTTTTTGATCCCAAAACGCTGCGCCTGCGCGAAGAAATCGCCCATATTGATTTTATCGTGCTGCCTAGCGAAATTGCCGCGCTGCACACCGAATATCACCTCATCCGCCAGCATCAGCCACGCTACAATGTGCGCTTCAAGGACGATAAGAAATATCCGTATATCGCCGTGCGCTGGGCAGAAGATTTCCCGCGTGTGGAGATCACCCGCCGCATGGAACAGGATGGCTCGCGCTATTTCGGTCCCTACACCTCCGCGTGGAGTGTGCGCGAAACGCTAGATGTGCTGCGCCGCGCCTTTCCCTACCTCACCTGCGACCGCCAAATCACAGGTAAGGATGAGCGCGCCTGCCTCTACTATGATATTAAGCTGTGTAATGCGCCGTGCATCGGCAAAGTGAACCGTGAGGAATACCGCGCCAACCTGCAAGGGCTGATGGACTTTCTCAGTGGGCAGAGCGACGCGATCATCCGCCAACTGCGCGCCGAGATGAACGAGGCTGCCGAGCTGCTCCAATTTGAGCGCGCCGCCGCCCTGCGCGACCGCCTGAAGGCGATGGAGCGCGTCGTAGAGCGGCAAAGAATCGTGTTCCCTGCCAATGTGGATCAGGATGTGATCGCCTTTGCCCAAGAAAAGACGGATACCTGTGTGCAGGTGTTGTTCATTCGCGGCGGGCGCCTGATCGGGCGTGAGCATTTTATGCTGGATGGCGCCGATGAAACCGCTGCCGCCGAAATTCTGCGCCAATTTGTGCTGCAATTCTATGAGAACGCTGCCAACCTGCCGAACGAGGTGCTGCTGCCCGAAGAGGTGGCAGAGGCGCAGCTTTTGGAGCAGTGGCTGCGCGATAAGCGCGGCGGCAAAAAAGTGGCACTGACAGTCCCACAGCGTGGCAGTAAGGCTGAACTGGTGCGGATTGCCCTTGAAAATGCACAAGAGACGCTCACCATGCTGCACGCCCAGTGGGCAAGCGATACCAACAAGCAAACTGAGGCGATTGCCGAACTGCAAGAAGCGCTCAATTTGCCCGTGCCGCCCAGCCGCATTGAGTGTTTCGACATCTCGACCTTGCAAGGCACAGCCACCGTTGCCAGCCGCGTTGTCTTTGTGCAGGGCGTAGCGCGCAAAGCCGAATACCGCAAGTTCAATATCAAGACGGTTGCCACATCGGGCGAACCGAACGACTTTCAGGCGATGCGCGAAGCCCTGACGCGGCGTTTTCAGCGCTATGCGGATGCCATTAGCGGCGAGTTGGGCGTGACGCCGCTCGGCAAAAAAGGCGATGATGAGACGTGGCGCTTGCTGCCCGATCTGCTCATTGTGGATGGCGGCAAGGGGCAGCTTGGTGTGGCGGTGGAGGTGCTGAAGCAGTTTCACCTGTTCGGGCAGGTGGCGGTCTGTGGGCTTGCCAAGCAGGAAGAAGAAATCTTCCTGCCAGATCGGGTACATTCGGTGCTGCTGCCGCGCCGTTCGCAGGCGCTCTTTATGGTGCAGCGCGTCCGCGATGAGGCGCACCGCTTTGCTATCACAGCCAATCGGCAGCAGCGCGCTAAAAAGGGCGTGGTCAGCCGCTTGGAGAGCGTTCATGGCATTGGCGCGGCAAAGCGCAAGGCGCTCTTGAACGCTTTCGATAAGGACATTGATAAAATCCGTGCGGCAAGCATCGAGGAACTCATGCAGGTGAAAGGCATCACGCGCCAATTGGCAGAGCTGATCAAGGCGAGCCTTTAGAGAAGTTGCCGCCTAGCGGGTTTGACCAACCGCCGCAAGGCGTGTATGCTTAGGACGATTTTTTTGCCCAAGCCTGAGATAGGACACTTCATCCATGCAATCAACGCAAACGCTGCGCGGTGCGCTGTATGGCATCACAGCGGCGGCGCTCTGGGGCGCGATGTTCGTCGTAAGCGACGCCATGATGCAAGTCATCCCGCCCTTAACGCTGCTCAGCATTCGGCTTGGCATCGCCGCCTTGCTGTTCATTGGCATTGTGGCGGCACAAGGCAAACTGCGCCTGCCGCGCCGCGACGCGCTGCACCTGATGCTGCTTGGCGTGCTAGGCTTTGGCATGAGCGTCGGCTTGCAATTTGTGGGTACGGCGCTTTCCTCTGCGATTAACGGCTCAATCATCACCAGTGCCTCGCCGGCTTTCATTGTGCTGTTTGCGTGGCTGCTGCTGCGCGAGCCACTCACGCCGCTTAAGTTAATCTCAGGCGCAGTGGCAACGCTAGGCGTGCTAGTGATCCTTGATTTATCGCAGTTTTCGCTTGGCATAGGCGATGCGCGCCGATTAATGGGCGATGTGGCACTCGCTATCGCTGCGGTGGGCTGGGGCGCCTATTCCGTGCTGATTCGGCGCGCTTCAACGCGCTTTGGCACATTGGTGATCACCACCTATGCCCTGATCGGCGGCTTTGTGTTCTGTGCGCCCATCGCAGCACTCGAACTGCGCGAGACGGTTCTGCCAGCGCCCACGGCGGAAATTCTAGCTGGCATCTTCTTTTTAAGCGTTGTTGTGATGGGCGGCGCAAATTACTTATGGAATCGTGCTTTTGCGTTGGTGGAGGCAAGTGTTGCCTCGCTCTTTTTCTTTGCCCAACCATTGGTTGGCGCGCTGCTCTCCAACCTGCTGCTTGGGCAAGCAATCACGCGGGAATTGGTGATCGGCGCGGCGTTGATCGTGATCGGCGTGCTGTTAGCTCTCCAGAGCGAGCGGCGCCTCCAAGCGGCGGCGCGTGCTGCCCAAACCTGAACTTAACGTGATTTTTGTAATGCTGCTTTAATGCCTTCCTGCATTGCCATTTGGCACAGATTGCCGTATAGTGTGTCATTGTGAAACACTGCACTTTCTTACGAGCATTTTTGAAAATATAGCGTGAGGGATCTCCAAATATGCCATCTATCGGAACAGTCGCACAGCCGCTGCGCGTCGCCATCATCGGATCGGGACCGTCAGGTTTCTATGCAGCCGAGCATCTTTTGAAGCAGATGCAACTTGTCGTTGAACTGGATATGTACGACCGTTTACCCACGCCTTATGGCTTGGTGCGCGGTGGTGTTGCGCCTGATCACCAGAAGATCAAGAGCGTGACGAAAGTCTATGAGAAGATCGCAGCACACCCTAACTTCCGCTTTTTTGGCAACGTGGAGATCGGGCGTGATCTGACGCACGCTGATCTAACTGCACACTATCACGCTGTGATCTATGCCGTTGGCGCGCAATCGGATCGGCGGATGGGCATTCCGGGTGAGGATTTAGCAGGCAGCCATGCCGCCACCGAATTTGTCGGTTGGTATAACGCACATCCCGATTACCGCGATCTGCATTTTGACCTCTCGCAAGAGAGCGTCGCTGTGATTGGCAACGGCAATGTGGCGATGGATGTGGCACGCATCCTTGCCAGCACGCCTGAAGAACTGCACCAAACTGACATTGCCGACTACGCCTTGGAAGCGCTTCGCCACAGCCGCGTCAAACACATCTACATGCTTGGGCGGCGCGGACCTGCCCAAGCCGCCTACACCAACCCTGAGCTGAAAGAACTCGGCGAATTGGCAGATGCTGATGTCGTCGTCAGCGTGGAAGATGCCACCCTCGATCCGCTCAGCGCGGCTTGGCTGGCAGATTCGGGCGATAACATGGCGCGTAAGAACGTTGCATTGTTGCAGAGCTACGCACAGCGCGGCGTGCGCGGCAAGGCGCGCCAAATTCATATGCACTTCCTCGTCTCGCCCGTCGAGCTAATCGGCACGCAGCATGTTGAGGCAATCAAGCTGGTGCGGAACGTGTTGCAGCCCTCCAGCGATGGTTCACTGCGCCCCAAAGCTACAGAGGAGACCTACACGATCCCGATAGGCTTGGTCTTCCGCAGCATCGGCTATAAGGGTGTGGCACTGCCCGACCTACCCTTTGATGAGAAAAACGGCATCCTCCCGAATGATCAAGGGCGTGTGCTGGCAGCAGGGCAGCCCTTGCGCGGTGTTTACTGCACGGGCTGGATCAAGCGCGGTCCGACGGGCATCATCGGCACCAACAAGCCCGACTCGGTGGAGACGGTGACCAAGCTGATTGAAGACCTGCCCAACCTACCCGACTTACCCGCTGAAAATGCCGCCCGTGAGACGATTTTGGCGCTGCTGGCAAGCCGCCGTGTGCCTTACGTCACCTTCAGCGACTGGCAGCGCCTTGATCAGTCAGAGATTGCCAATGGGCAAGCGGTTGGGCGTCCGCGCCTGAAATTCAGCCGCATCCCAGAAATGCTGGAGGTCATTGAGGCACATAAAGGCGAGCAAGTCTCGGCGGATTAACGGGTGCAGCCCTAACACGCTCATGCGCGCTTTGGCATGGGCGTGTTCGTTTTAAGGGTTCGGCGTTGGTGTGGTGGTTGGCTCTGGTGGTGGCGTGCGTGTGAAGAGTTCTGAATACACAGAAAAGGCACGCAAATAGTACCAGCCACCTGTTAGGCGCAGCGGTTCTGTAAATGACGAAATGCTCAGACCACTCGGCAGACAACCGCTCGGCGGGCGCGGCGGATCAAAGTAGGCATACAGAGCGCGCTCGTCAGAGCGGCTGTAACCAAACACATAGACATAGAAATCATTCGACAGAGTGCAGCGCCCATAGAAAACTTGCAAGCCGCGCAAACTGTCAAAGCGCCTAGGCTCAACATAATAAGCGCGCCGCTCAGTGGCAAGATCGCGCCATTCGATCAGATAGGGACTCAAGCGCGTATTGAGGTCATCCACAGCCGCTTGGGCTGTTGAAGCAGTGGCGGTACTCCTGACTTCTTGTTGAGCGAGATACGCGCTGATATCCAGCATCCCAAAAAGCAGTACCAGCCCTGCAACTATAATAATCATCCCCTGAATCACCTGCCATATATCCCACGTTTCAGTGCGTTCAGCGATGACTCCTTGCGTGCGGTAGCTCCAACGGGCGATCTCCCACCAAAAATCGCGGAGAAAAATCATGGTAAGCCCTATACAAATAAGTAGAATTGGTGGCAGAATGGCTATAATTGCCCACATGACCATAGTTCTCCACTCAACACAAGCCAACTTGGAACTGTCAAGTGCATTGTATACCCAAGTTAGGTATAGAATGCCAAGCCCGTTGCAAAGTGCGCTGCGAATGGCTATAGTCATCTGCCAGACGGCAACCGAGCAAAAGGAGACGGGTTAATGCGCCGAGTAATGTTATTGGGCTTATGTGTATTGCTAGGCAGCCTGCTTTTGGCAAGTTACGCGGCAGCGCCACCAGTGCGGGCAGAAGACCGCAGCGCGTGCCGCATTTTGGTAGATGAAGGCATCGCTGCCGCGGCGGCAGCGTGCAGCAGCGCAGGTGCTGATAGTGCCTGCTACGGTCATGCGGGCGTAGTTGTCAGCGCTGCCACAGATGGCAGCGTGCTGAGCAGCGTTGGGCAAATTGCGCCGCTGAGCCAAATTCAATCGCTCACCACGTCCGCCGCCAGCCTTGAGAATGGCGATTGGGGCATCGCAGTGCTGAACATTCAAGCGGGCTTGCCCGAAGGTGCAGCAGGCGTGCGCGGCGCGCTCTTTGGCGATTCCGTGCTGACTTCAGCCGTGCGCGCTGAAGCAGCCACCACCCAAACGCTGACCGTCCGCACCTTTGACGATCTGCCCGTGCTGCTGCGGGCGGGCGCCAGTTCAAACTTCCCGCAAATCACCCGCATGACCTTCAAGCAAGAAGGCGCAGCCGATGGGCGCAACGCCAAGAATACATGGGTGCGTGTGCGCTTGGATGGCATGGTCGGTTGGGCATCTATGAACCAAATTCGGTTGGAAGGCGATATTGAGTCGCTGCCCATCCTTGATGATCGCAACATTGCGCCTGATTTCCTGTATACCGCGCCCATGCAGGCGCTAACGCTTAGCAACGTGCCAGCACGCGGCAAGCCCGCCTGTGCTGAGGCTGCCAGCGGGCTGTTGTTGCAGCGCAGCGCCGAAAGTGGCGCTGATCCCGTTAGCTTGTTGGTGAATGGCGTTGAGCTGACCTTCCTCAGCGCGACGTTGGTCTTGCGCGCCGCACCGAAAGAGCATCTGGATGTGATGGCAATTGAGGGCGTTGTTTCAGTGCGCGCTTTCGGTGCAGAGGCAGCCATCGCCGATGGTGAAATGCTGCAAGTGCGGCTTGGCGGCGCTGATGATCTGACGGCGGTTGCTGCACCCAAGCCAAAGACCAAACTGCCCTTTGCGGCTGTGGAAGGTGTGCCAATGACGCTTATGCCGCAAGCGCTTTCGTGCTTGGCAGGCGTTGTGCCAACCGATGCACGGGCAGCGGTGCGCTCAGGTCCAAGCGCCAAGGATTTCACTTCGCTCTTTTTCATGCAGCCTGCCCAAACCTATACGGTTGAAGGCTGGAATGCTGACGCCGACGGCAACAAATGGTGGAAGCTCCGCAATGATAACCGTGCTGAAAACTGGGTAGAGCAAAGTGCAGTCCGTGTGGTGGGTGCCTGCGAAAAGGTTGAGAAAGTGGAGGTAGGCATGATGGCGGGCAGTGGCACGGAAGGTGCGGCAGGCGTGCCGGGCGGCGGCGGCTTTGCGCCAAGCACGCGCACCATTTGGAATGCTGAGGTAGGCGTTGATCAGTTGGTTGGCACCTGCAAGTTGGGCGCGCTCAACTACTGCTCGCACATGGTGGCAATTTCACCACGTGGCAGTGGGCTAACCTATCGCGGGCAAGAGATCACACCCTATAACCTAACGCGAGTCCGCGAGAATGTTTACGTTTATAATGGACGGAACGGCATGGGCAACGGACGCATCAGCATCGCGCTAACCTTCACCAGCCCAACCAGTTATACGATGACGCAGACCATCGTCTTTGATGCCGACCCTGAATGCCAGCATGTGAACGTGGTTAACGCCACACTGCGCTAAGGTTTATTGTGATTGGAGTGAATGACTCATGCTGCGAAAACTAATCCTACTCGGCTGTGTGCTGCTCTTGATGGCAGCCACACTGCCCGTTACAAACGTCACGGCACAAGAGGGCGAGGTTGCCTACGCCTGGACGGAGACGGCAACCAACCTGCGCACCGGTCCAGGCACCAACTATGAAGTGATCACTACACTGGAGATCGGCGTGCAGTTGCAAATTGAGGCGCGTAACGCTGATACAAGCTGGATTTTGCTGAGGGGCGAGAATGGCTTGCGCGGCTGGGGCAGAACGCGCCTGTTCCGCCTTTCGGAAAACGTGCAACTGCGCCTGATCGCCCAGAGCAATGAAATCCTGAATCGGGCGGAAGTGGCTGCCGCGGCACCACCAGACGCAGTGCGTCCACCGAATGTGAGCGGCACCGCGCCGCTGAACGCGCCTTTCGTGCCACAAATCAGCGGCGGCGTGCGGGCAGCGATGCGCGCTGTGGTGGCAAAAGGGCAGGCGATGGGCAATAATATTCGCGTGTTCTCCAAAGTGGGTGATTGCATGACCGATCATCCGCAATTCCTGAATCCGTTCGCCTGGGGACAGTATAATCTCGGCGAATATGGCTACTTACAGGCAACCATTGATTATTTCAATGTGAAGCCGCGTGAGGATGTGGGCAGTTCATGGGACGCTGGCAGCAAGGCGGCGCACAATGGTTTCAATTCCAGCGCTGTGCGCGAGACGCAATGGGCAGACCCTGCCGTTTGCAACCCTGATGAGCGCCCGCTTGCCTGCGAGTACCGTCTGAACAAGCCCGCCGTTGCCGTGATCATGTTCGGCATCGCTGATGTGCTAGTCATGACGCCACAACAGTTCTACCGCTTCATGCGGAACATCGTAGATGACTCGTTGGCAGCTGGCGTGGTGCCGCTGCTCAGCACCTTCCCGGAGAACCCTTCCGTGCCGCAGCTTTCGCGCCAAGTGAACCAAATGGTGCTGGCATTAGCGCGTGAGAAGAACGTGCCGATCATGAACTTTGCGGATGCCGTCAAGGATCTGCCCAACGGTGGCTTGGAATCAGATGGCATTCACCTTTCGCTGCCGCCCGGCTCTGCCACCGATTTCACGCCTGAAAACCTGAAGTATGGCATGACAGTGCGGAATTTGCTGGTGCTGCAATCCCTTGATGTCATCCGTCGGCAAATCTTGAATTAACTTGCGTTAAATCTTGGGGCGGGAATGGTTTCCCTCCCAAGATGCCCACCGTCACAGAAAGGCAGCTTGAAGCATGTCCATCAACCCACGCCTAGAGCCGTTTACTGCCCTTGCTGATGTTTACAAGGTGAGTGGGCTATCTGCCTATGGCACAACCCTAGCCACACAGCTCCTCAACTTCATTTATGATATGAATTGGGAAGGCAGCCTTATGCTAGACCTTGCCAGCGGCAACGGCGAGGTTGCCTGTTGGTTTGCCGGGCGCAACATCCGCGCTATCGGTGTGGATAGCTCTGCCAATATGATCAAGCACGCCAAAGCGCTTGCTGATGAACAGAATGCAGCTGCCACCTTCATTCAAGCCGATATGCGCACTTATCAGGCAGATCAGCCCGCCGATCTGGTGCTGTGCATTGGCGGCTCGCTGAACTACCTGCCGACCATGAACGATCTGGGTGCAGTTTTTCGAGTTGCCGCAGCAGCTTGTGCGCCCCAAAAGCCGTTCATCTTTGATCTGCATACCATTCGTGGGTTGGCGCATACACCTGCTGAGCGCATTATCTCAGAGAGTGATCAGCACTTAATCACAGCGCGCAGCGCCTTTAGCTATGAAACGCTCAGCCTGAACACGCTCTACACTGTTTTTCACTATGTAGCGGGCTGGCAGCGCGCTGAAGAAATGCACACCTTGCGCGGTTATCCGGTGCAGGCAGTGCAGCGCTTGTTGAACAGTTCAGGCTTCACCTTAGAGAAGGCGCTGACGCTGGATTTTGCCCCGATGACGGCATCAACCGAAGCGGACATGCTGCTCTTTGTGGCGCGCCGCACCTAGAAAGGCTGTTCTTTACGATGGCAAACCCTGCTTCTATTATCTTCTTGGTCTTGTTCGCCCTCACGACGTTATTCACCTATCTTTCAGTGCGGCGGCGTTGGGCTTCACTGGCTGCCAGCTTTGCCTTTGGCGCCGTTGGTTCAGCCTTGTGCTTTGTGCTATTCATGCTCTCGCAGAACAACTCATTTGGGCGTGCGCTGCTCACAAGCACGCTGATCGGGCTGATCTTCAGCGGCTTGACCGTCTCGGCAGCCGCCTATTTCCGCGCCAACAGCAGCGCACGCCCTGCTCTACCCGATCTGCGCGAACAGCCGAGCGAGCCACCTGCTGATCAGTGAGCGCCCTGTGGATGTGCCTTGAACCATGCGACGCTCTCTGCCACTGCTTGCGGCATTGGTGTGGCGTGTAAGCCAAAGGTGCGCTCAAACTTACTGCTATCCACAATAAACCGCACCCGCTTGCCAAGTGCCGCCAAAGCGTGTGCTGAGTGCTTGCCAACGGCGCCTGTACCAATAATGACGTGCAATTCACCCTGATTATCCTGATTTGCCATCTGAGCAGACATGATCCGATCCTCCCTGATGTGATGCCTTTGCATCGGGCTAAAGAAAGTGCCAAAAAATTTACGGCGTGTTTACGGCATGGTTCAGCTGAATTTGTGTCAAGGGGGTAATTCCGCTTAACCGTCGGGAGTTTTTACCAAAGCGCCTAGCAAGCGTAGGGTAACAATATTTGACGCACCTTGCCGCATGGTCTAGACTGTTTGGTAGGAAACGAACTTTTGCAAAAGGATTTTCGGGACATGCCACACCGCATACGTACCTTTTCTATGCGCGTTCTCCTCGTGCCGCTGATGCTCAGCTTAGCGGCGCTGGCGTGTAACCTCACACCTTCTGAGCCGCAGGCAACTGCTACCTCAGCGCTGACGCAGACCAGCGTTGCCCTGAGTGATGTGCCAGAGGTGGAGATTCTTGCGCCGGCTGATAACAGCGAGGTCGTCGTGCAAACTGCCGTCCAGATTGCTGTGCGCGCCATTGACCGCACGGGCGTCACTCGCGTTGAGATGCGCGTGAATGGCTTGCCGATTGACGCTATCGCCGCGCCTGATCCAGCGGGTGTTTCACCGCTGGAGAGCCTGCTCTCATGGACGCCTGTAACGCTTGGGCAGAACATCGTGGAAGTGGTTGCTTTTCGCGGCAACACACGCGGCAATCCCAAGCGCATCACGCTGATTGTGCGCCAGAACGTCTCACAGATCACTGTGCCTGCCGTCACCGCGCTGCCGCCGAACGTCACCCAAACCGTTGACCCAAGCTGCCGTGCGCGTGTTAACGTAAACGGACTCAACCTCCGCACTGGTCCCGGCACCAACTACCCGAGTTTTGCCAACCTTGCGCTTGGCGCGGAACTGCCCATCATCGGCACAAACTTTGAGCGCTCGTGGTTTCAAGTGGTGGCGGCTGGCTCTGTGGGCTGGGTGAGCGCCAGCTTTGTAACGCAGCTTGGCGTGTGCAGCACCGTTGGCGTTGTGCCGATTCCGCCTTCACCCACCGTCCTACCCGGCACCCAAATTGTCATCCCGCCAACCTTTACGCCCTTCCCAACGCTGTTCTTCCCAACCCAAACCAGCACGGTGCCGGTCATTGTGCTGCCAACCCTGACGCCTTCGCAAGTTGTGTCGCCTACGCAAGGGCAAGCCAGCATTGGTCAACTAACCTCAACTGCCATCTTTGCCACACAAACGGCGCTTGCGTTCTCACCAACGCCGCCGCCTAGCCCGACGCCATCGCTCACGCCGCCGCCCGGCGTCACCCTGCCGACGGAAACACCATCCGCCACGCCAACCATTACGCCAACGCCGCTGCTGCCAGAGTTGGTCATCAGCCGTGTTGAGGCTGATCGCACCACCGTTGTGCTAGACCCCGTCACGCGCATTGGTCAGTTGGTTGTTTCAGTCATCGTCCGCAATGAGGGCGCTTCACCAGCACCGATCTTCCTCGTCTCCGTGCGTCAGCCCAACGGTGTTGTGGTCACCCAGCCGGTGGTGAACATCCTTGCGCCGGGACAAGAGGAAATGTTGCGCTTTGATATTGCCTTTGCCCTAGAAGGCGCACAGCAACTCACCATCATTGCAGATAGCAGTAATTTGGTGACCGAATACGACGAGACGAATAACGTTGCCTTCTTGGACATCACAGGTGTTGTCGCAACCGTCCCCGGCGCAACGGCGACGGAAACGCCAACCATTACGCCAACGCCAACCGAGACTCCAACGCCGATCCCAAGCCTCACCTTCACGCCTGAGCCGATTCTGCCGACGGAAACGCCCACCGAGCTACCTTCGGCAACCGTTGAGATTGTCATTCCGACGGCAACAGCGACGGCTGATGTGGTGATCATCATCCCAACCGAAACACCGACCAACACGCCGGAACTCTCGCTGCCGCCAACGGAAACGCCGACGG
>DAOTVQ010000003.1:0-29696 GCA_034436355.1 Anaerolineae bacterium | reverse complement strand
GCCTACCGCTTGCCAGCCAATGATGTTGAGGCTGCCCTAAGCGTGGGCGAAGTCCCGCCGTTTGCTATACGCCTGCCCTCCGCCCGCTTGACTCGTCCCGCTGCGCCGCGCTAGGCTCAGGGCATGGGCGAGTCGAAGTGCGGGTGCGGGGTGTTCTACGGGCTGCCGAGCGATGTGGCGGTGGTCGGGGTGTGGCGGGAGTCGGTGGGCAACGCCGACCCTGCTTGCACCATTCAAATCACTGCCACGCCCATTACCACACAACTCCCACCTGTGCCGACCAATACACCACGCCCAACCCGCACCCCTACACTTGAACCCAGCTCTACGCCCTTGCCAACTGCCCGCCCAATCATGGATAACGGTCGCCTCACCAATTGCGAATTTGAACCAAGAGTGCCCGGCGCCTTACCTTCACGAGATGTCAATCCGCTGGGCAGCACAGCACCTGCGCCTGCCTACGCACCGCTGGAGAGCGCAGAGGTCATGATCGTGGATGTCGTTTACGAAGATGGCACGCAAAATCAGGGCTTGGGCAAGTTTGTGGCAATTCGCGTGGACTCAGCCTTGCTGACCACTGCCTGCAATCGGCAGAACGGCTGGTATTACATTGGCTATGCTCATTTGAGCAGCGTGTTAGTGCCTAATGCCGTGCTTAATCCACCCTTCCCGCTTGTGCCAAGCACGCTTCAAATCGGCATGACAGGCGCTACAGGCACGGATAATGTCCATCTGGATGTGACCGTGTTCTGGTTGCCGAAGACGAATACTTTTGGCGCCGATCCAGCTCCCAGAGCATTCGGTTCCACACTGAATGGAATACCCGTTCAGACGACTTTTGAAAGTTTCATTGGGCTTGCTACCAATTCTATCTTTGAGGCAGAAATCATAGATCCACTGGAGATTTGGTCCGACTTAGTCATCGGAACTACTTGCTCAGCCACTATTATCTGTCCATAACCACTAGAGAAAGGATGTGCTGCTTTGAGAGTAAAGTTATCTTATCTAATAGTTATATTCATAGCGACTACTTTGGCGATCTACATAGTTACAGCAGTTCTTTTGCAATCTCCTGATCAGATTTCAACAAGTGGCTTGCTCACTCTTCTGATGGACAATGATTGTGAGCATATCTGCGTCTTGGAAATCGAACCAGGGAAGTCAAGCATAACGGATGTAGAAGCAATGCTCTTAAAACACAACACGGCATTTGAAAAGAGAGAAACGGGTATTTCACTAAGCGCTTTCTACAGATTTCAGATCACAGCGCTTCCTCCTCTAGGTAACCAAGTTTATACTGTTGTGACAATAGAAAACAATCTTGTCCGTGAAATCACGGTTGGACCCACACAGTATTGTGTTTGGACTCTGATAGATGATCTAGGGATACCTGCAAGATGGTATTTAAGTGATGTAGCATATGAACTGTATTATCCTAAGCATCGAATAATTACTAATATTAGGCGAGATCAGCTAGGACGAGTAGCCTCACTACGGCTACTGAGTGAAAGTCTTTTCACGGATTTTATTGAAAATATGCCGCTTGAAAACTGGGATGAATCAATGATAGCTCTCTTTGATGAGTGTGTGCCATAATGCAATTTTGTTAGGGATGGTGAATTTTGAGGGTAGAGCATATTCAAATTTATTGTCAGTCAGCCGTTGAACGAAGTCCCACGCAATTCAGCGCTCCCTACAGCGCCTTCGGAATATATCCGCTGCCAGAGTGGGATAAGATCACGCTGACGCGGCAGGGCGTGGCGGTCTGGGGTGCCGCGCCGCAGTGAGCGTGAAGAGTAAAACCCATCAAATACTGACTACGAACTTGCCGCCGATATGTTCCTGAACTGGGTCTATCGTGCTAACCAAAGCGGGCAGCCTGCTGTGGATACCTGCAACTTGAATCCGCGCCCAACACCCGAACATTGGGCAGGTTCCAGTTTCCGCAACTTGGCATGGAGCGCATCACCCTATCCCACCTTTGTGCCTAATAGTAAGGGTGTGGCAGGGGCATCCGATACCAGTTTACCCGGTGATCGGCGCTTTTTAGCTATGGATATGCGACTTCGTCAGATTTTTACTGCGCGATCTTGGTAGGAAAGATACAATGATTAAATCAATTGTACTTGT
Organism: Anaerolineae bacterium; assembly: GCA_034436355.1. Lineage (GTDB taxonomy): Bacteria > Chloroflexota > Anaerolineae > Aggregatilineales > UBA2796 > CP2-2F. The sequence continues at coordinate 27,566 of DAOTVQ010000003.1, read as the reverse complement.
ATGCTTTGCGTTAATCGCATTTGTAGTGTTCTCAGTTTCTAATCACCCACTATTGGCGCAAGTTCAATCTTTAGGCGCACTACCGCTTAAATGGCACCCTGACGGGCAAACAATTGCTATTCCAGTTGGTAGAATGGTTGAAGTGTGGTCTATTGTGGATAAGCAACATTTACACACATTGAGAGGACACATTCGTGATGTATCCATGATTGCGTGGAGTCCCGACGGTCTTTCACTAGCCACTGCCAGCTATGATCAAACGGTCAAAGTTTGGGATATATCTACAGGAGATTTGTCACTTACGCTTATACATACAGATGATGCTGTTGTTTCTGTTATCTGGTCTTTAGATGGCTCGAAAATTATCAGCACAAAGGCTGAAGAAAAACCAGCCATGACCGTTTGGAATGCTCAAACGGGTGAAGTTTTATCTTCGCATGTGGCGGGAACAATAGAAGACCTGAAATTCAGCCCTGATGGTCGTTTTCTCGCCTATTCAACTTCACTGGCACTCATAGTGCTTGATAGTTCAAACTATACGCAACTGGCTCAATTTAGTGCTTTATGCTGTTCCAACCAGATGCAGGTGCTGGCGTGGAGTCCTGATAGCACTAAAATTGTGACAGGCAGCCTCAACGGCTTGATCACGCTTTGGGATGCGACAACCCTGCAAACGCTCAACCAATTCCCGGCAAATGTGTATGCCAAACCAGACGCCTCACAAGTTGAAGACCTCGCACGCTCATGGGTGCGGGATGTTGCCTTTTCCCCTGACGGCAGTTCAGTGCTTGCCATCAGTGGCGATGGCACTTTCCGCGAGTGGGCTGTGCAAGACGGCGCTTTGCTAAGGGAAAGACAACTCCCACCGTTGGCAACTGCTACCTTTAGCCCGTACACAGGGCGGTTGGTATATCTTGATTTGCACCTTTTGACTGCTGTACAAGGCGCAACCACTGCACAGGACTTGACCGATGGCTTGCATATCATTGTACCTGATCCATCTTTTGAGAATCTGAATAGGCTTGCGGCGCGCTGTGTTCAGGATGGCAATGCCACACAGTCGGCAGGCGCGCAGTTAGCAGAAGTAGCAGTCACCGAAGCCTCTTTGGCGACATTCATCACACAGGTGAAGAACTTGCCGCCAGATGCCATCCTGCCTGCCTGCGCGGCGGATTTGCTCGCCATCGCAGCGGCGTTGCAGTAGGTGTGCGCGAACGCTACCAAACGGCGCTCTACGGGCTGGCGGGCGATGTGGCGGTGGTCGGGGTGTGGCGGGCGCTTGCCCTACGCGCACCCTCCGCCCGCTTGACTCGTCCCGCTGCGCCGCGCTAGGCTCAGGGCATGGGCGAGTCGAGGTGCGGGAGCGGGGTGTTCTACGGGCTGGCGGGCGATGTGCCAGTGGTCGGGGTGTGGCGGGCGCCTGCCCTACGCGCACCCTCCGCCCGCTTGACTCGCCTCGCCGCACCGCGCTAGGCTTAGGGCATGGGCGAGTCGAGGTGCGGGTGTGGTGTGTTCTACGGGCTGGCGGGCGATGTGGCGGTGGTCGGTGTGTGGCGGGAGTCGGTGGGCAACGCCGACCCTGCTTGCACCATTCAAATCACTGCCACGCCCATTACCACTGCCACGCCTATGCCTAATCCGTGTAAAATCGTTGTCAAGCTCAACATAACCGCCTATTTCCGCCATCAACCCTTCCTCGATGACCGCTCAGCCGTTGACCCCAACGGTGAAAACTGGCTGTTCTCCTACGATGGCGTAACCGTATTAGACTCGCAGCGCCCGTGGCTGTGGCAAACAGGACAACTCCCGCAAGTCATTGATGTCAACACGCTGCTTGCGGTGAGCGCTGCCCAAATCGCGTGGGATTTACCGAATGACCTCTGGTTACAAGTGAGCGTGCCAATTGTGACCAATGGTGTTGCCGCTGAGGTTTGGGCGTGGACGACCACCCAAGAGGTCACCCTTGCCGATCCGACGGGCTGCCCGTTGGTCAATGTGCCGCGCCCGCACCGCCTTCAACTGCACCCGCTTATTTATGGAACGGCTTTCAGAACCGCAGTTGGCTGTCAGATGTAACACCAACGCCCTGTGCCAATATCGCACAGGGCTGCCCTGACTTGCAAGCAAAACCCGGCAACATGCGCTTTGCTTGGCTGGAGCGGCAAATGGCAGAAATTTTCAGATTGCGTGCTTGGTGAGGTGACTTATGAAACGTCTACGCTTGAGTCTATTCGTGCTGTGTGTGATATCGCTGGTTTTCTCGGAGGTAGTCTTCGCTCAGGTAGATTACGAACGCCTTACAATGCTGGACTGGAGCGCTGATAGCGCCTATATAGCGTTAGGTCACACGAGTGGCAAAGTTAAAATCTTCGAGGCGCAGACAAGGGAATTGAGCCTTGAGTTTCAGGCTCACGAGAAGTCTTTTGTTGATCTTGAATGGAGTCCTATTAGTCGAAACCTTCTTACGCTAGGCTATCGTGATTCAGTTAAAGTCTGGGTTTTTGAAAACAACAATGTATTGCTTAACAGTCTTGCTATCCAAGAGTCTGCCCTTAGTGTCACATGGAAACCAGATGGCGAAGAAGTAGCTATAGGCTACTTTGAAGTCTATATAAATATCTGGAGTCCAGAAACCGGCAGCTTATTAACCCTCAGCGACGGTGGTTCAAACAGTATGCGATGGAGTTCAGATTCTAAGTGGTTTGCCACCAAGCAAACACGGTTTATTAATGTGTATGACAGCGCAAATTTTGAGTTGCTTTCCCAAGTAAATTATACACCTGCACCTGAAATATGGACACTTTCAATCGAGTGGAGTCCCCAAAATCACTATTTAGTCGTTAGCGATGGCTATGGGCGGGTGTTTGTTTGGGAGGTGGGCAATCAAAAGCTAGTCCACACCTTCAACAGCGCGGCGGTTGAGGACATTACGGTTGGCGATGCTTCCACACACGCAGCACTCAAAGCACGCTTCAGCGCCGACGGGCGCTCTGTGCAAGCGATTAACGCAGATGGTACGATCCGTTCGTGGGACTTGGCAACAGGTCGGCTTCTCTCAGAGGTCAAGGTTGCCAGTCCAATTGTCTCCGCCGCGTGGAGTCCCTATGGCGCGCAGTTGGTGGTGGACTTGCTCAATCCGCCGCAGGGCGATGCCCAAGATGCGCTGGCTGCCAACAACCTGCAAATCCTTGTGCCATTCGCCTCGCTTGACCAATTCAAGGCAATCGCATCGGTGTGCATTACCAGCACTGCTGAACAAGCAGCATTGCAAGCGAAAGCGGCTTCGGAAAGTCTAGCAGGACTGTCAGCCTATGTAAGTAGCTTGCCGGTGGAAGTCATTCCACCCGCCTGCGCGGCGGATTTGCTCGCCATCGCGGAAGCCTTGCAGTGAGGGTAGGCGCTTTTAACCAAACTGCCCTTGATCTTTAACATGATACAAAGTATCATGTTTGTGATACTTCGTATCGTTTAGATGAAAGGCAGTTTATGCATACCTCTCTCTTTACGCGCCGTCGTGGCGCTCTGCTGGCGCTCTTCCTTGCGCTGGCACTTCTGATTGCACCTTTGGCAGCGCTGCCCACCCGCGCCGCAACCCTGAAGATTGTGGCGACGACCAGCATCGTTGCCGATTTGGTCAAGAACGTCGTCGGCGAGAATGCCGAGATCATCACCCTTGTGCCTGCCGATAGCGACGCACACACCTTTGAGCCAAGCCCTGCGGATAGTGCTGCCCTAGCTGAGGCTGCCCTGATCTTTGAGATCGGGCTAGGCTTTGAAGAATGGCTGGATGATTTGTATGAAGCGTCTGGCTCACAGGCGAAACGCATTGCCCTCGCCAGCGGCATTCAGCCTTTGGCAACCAACACCATGCTGCGCTTGCTCGTCTCTGACCACGAAACCGCTGCCACCAAACTGATCGACCTCGATAACGGCAAGGTGATTGCCCACTACGCCGTAGACGCGCCAACCTATCCCTACACCAGCCCAACCGGGCGCTTTGGCGTGAAGATTCAGATCAACGCCAACCTGATCACGGCTGTGGATAGCGGCATCGCCCTTGAAGATCACGGCGATCACATGCACCCTTACAAGCGCGATGCCAAGCTGACCGACTTCAAAGTGCAAGGCAGCACGCCGATCCACTATGTGGCGCACGTCGGGCAGATCGCCATCTTTAACGATGGCAACGGCGAGGTGATGCTGCTCACCGAGCGTAACTTTGAATCGGCTGAGGCAGCCATGCTCACCTTCAAAACTGCACGCGGACATCACGGTGTGGCAGTGCCGCTCGGTGATCGGATTGTGATCAGCGTGCCAGATACCCAGAATGCTGACTATGCGCTGCCACTTGGCATTGAAGTGCGCGATATGCAGGATAATGTGGTTGCCAGTTTCGCTGACCAATGTCCCGGTCTGCATGGTGAGGCAAGCAGCGGCGCGTTTGTCGCCTTTGGCTGCACAGACCGCGTGCTGGTGCTGGAGCGTAATGGAGATGCTTTCAGCGTCAAGAGCCTGCGCTACGCGCCTGAGACGCCTAGCGGCACCCGTGTTGGCACTATCATCGCTCACGAAGCGCAAAACTTCCTGATCGGCAACTTCGGGCAAACAGGCTTGGTGCGGATTGATCCGATTGCCGAGACGCTGACGCCCATCACGCTGCCGCTGCGCTACTCTGCTTTCCGCCTAGATGCCGAGACGGGCGAGAAGATCATCGTTGTGACGACGGACGGCAATTTGCACCGCGTGGACGCCATGACGGGCGCGATTGAGGCGAGCGTTGAGGCGGTTACGCCTTTCGTCTTCCGCAACCGTGTGCCGCGTCCCGGCTTGGCAGTGGCGCGCCACTTTGCCTATGTCACCGACCCTGCTTCAGGCGAGGTGGTGGAAGTGGATATTGAAGCGATGAGCGTTACACGCCGCTTTGTGACGGAGGGCAAGCCCGTACGTTTGGCGGTGCTTGGCGTGCTGGAAATGGAAGAAGAAAATCACGACCACGCTGAAGGTGATCATGACCATGCCCATGAACACGGCATGTTTGATCCGCATATCTGGACGGATGTTGCCAACGCACAGGTGATGGTGCGTACCATCCGCGACGCGTTGGTTGCCGCGGATGCCGATAACGCCGCTGCCTACCGCAGTGCTGCCACCGCCTACCTTGCCGAACTGGGCGCTTTGGATCGCTTCGTGCGCGAGCAGGTTGCCCAAATTCCAGAGGCGAACCGTGTGTTGGTGACGCCGCACAACTCGTTCGCCTACTTCGCCGAGCGCTACGGCTTCAAAACCATGAGTCCGCTTGGTGTGACGACTTCCGAGGTCGATCCTGCGGCGGGCGCCTTGGCAGAATTGATTGAGGAGTTGCGGGAAATGGGCGTGAAAGCCGTCTTCCCCGATAACACCAGCAATCCGCGCCTGATGGAGCTGATCGCCCGTGAAAGTGGCGCCATGCTCGGCAAAGTGCTGATTGCCGATGCCTTGACCGCTGATGGCGAGACGGCTACCTACATCGGCAAGGTGCGCCACAATGTGGCTGCCATTGTCGAAGCGCTGAAGTAAACCCGCTGCCCAAAAGGCAGGCGAGAAGATACCCTCTTGCCTGCCTTTTTTATAAACCGAGCAACGCGCACGCTGCTTCCCACGCCTCAGCGACGCTCACGCCATCTCGCACCCAATCAAAATTCGGCGGCGTGCCGCCTGCCACACCACCTTTGGGCAATTCAACCGGGCGCCACACCGAGCGCGCCTGTGTAGGCGGCACAAACGGTGCATAGCGGCGCGGATCGCTCGGACCAAAGATCATCAGCACCTTGGCGCCAGCGGCAGCCGCCAAATGCCCTACGCCATTGTCGTTGCCAAGGTAGAGCGCTGCACGAACGGCAAGCGCCGCTGTTTCGGTCAGCGAAAAGCGCTCTGTCCAGTCTAGGCAGGGTTGAGCAAGGGCTGCCTTAAAGCGCGCCACAGCATCTCGGTCGCTGGCAGTGCCAATCACGGCGATCTGCGCGCCAAGCCGTTCAGCAAGCTGCGCGGCAAGCGCTGCGAAATGCTCGGCTGCCCAACGTTTTTCAAGCATCCGCATCCCAACGTTCACGCCGCCGCCAGGATGCACCATCAAGAAGGCGCCGTGTTTCAAGTGTGCCGCGTGCAAGGCGTGTTCCGCCGTCACCGCTGCTGCAACGGTCGGCGGCACGAATGCCCACAGATCATCGGTCGGTAGCTTGAGCAGTCGCGCCAAGTCAAGGTAAATATCTGCCTCGTGGCGCACGTGATCAGGCTGAATGGTTGCCTTGTGCGTGTAGGCAAAGCCGCGCCCGCCGCTGTTCAAGCCAACGCGCATTGGAATGCCCGCTAAAAACGCTGCGATGCCCTGCCAGCGCGAACGGTCTGGCACAAAAACAGCCTCAGCACGGACGGCGCGCAATTGGCGCACGAAGGGTAGCAACGTGCGCGGTGCAGCAGGGTTTGCCACATTGCCAACCTCAAGCACAGCATTCAGATGCGGATGCTCACGCAGCACGGGTGCAATCGGCGTATTAACTGCCCAAGTGATGTGCGCGTTCGGATAGGCGTGGCGCAGGGCTGCCAACAGCGGCGTTGCAAAGACAACATCGCCAATGCAGCACGGCTTGATGAGCAGAAGGCGTTTCATGGCTCGCTGTGTGGTGGCGTACCACGCATTTGGCGGGCGCGTGCTTCATGCCGCCAGAGGGCGAGCGCAGCACGTTTGGCGCGCAGCGCGTTCAGGCGTGGCATTCCGTTGGCATACTCGGATGACCATTCCTGCGCGAATTTTCCACGCCGAATCTCGTCCAGGGCGTTTTCCAGCACGCGCACCAGCTTGGCATCAGTAAAGCGCTCTAAGCGTGAGAGCAAGCCATATTGGGCAGTTTGCGAGGTGCGCGCTAAGGCGCCAAGGATGCCGTGTTCGGCACTTTCGCTCAGCAGACGTGCCAATTCGCCCGAAAGGTAGAGTTCGAGCAGGCTTGCCTCTGGGGGATAGCCTTCACGGATGAGCAGGTCTGCCGCTATCGTGATCAGGTGATGCAGCGAAGGCAGCAGCGTTTGTTGGGTGAACAGGCGCAGCTCTGCCTCTTGTTGGGCGGTCACTTCCAGCGCGCCGCCGCGCAGTGCGCCTAGGGCATGGGCAAGCGCTAAGGCACGTCCCCACGCCTTGCCGCTTGAATCCTGCTCCACCGCGATAAAGCTCGGCGTGCCTGTGCCAGCGTGGTAGGCTTGCCGCAGTGCCGCACCGCTGCCACGCGGCGCAATCAGCACAGCGTCTACAAAGGGTGGCGGCTCAATAAAGCCGAAGGCAAGGCAGTATCCTGAAAGGAAGATGAGCGTATCGCCCACGCGCAAGGCGGGCGCCACTTGCCCAAAATAGCTGGCAGGCAGGCGTTCATCTGGCTCTGCCAACAGGATGATTGGGCTGCGGGCAGCGGCATCTGCGGCAGGCATTGCCTCAAAGCCCTCCATCCGCGCAGCATCAGCCTGACGGCTCTCATCGCTGCCGATGACAACCGTCAAGCCACTTTCCCGAAGATTGTGCGCTGCGGCGCTGCCCAACTCGCTGTAGCCCAGCAGGGCGACAGCCAGCCCTTGCAGCGCACTTGGATCAGCGTCAGCCTCAGTGAAAAAAGCAGGCACGTTCCTTCAAAATCCTCTAGCGTCGCGTAACCAAGGCAAGTGTACCCGGTTCGCTGACCCATGCACACTGGAAGGCGCTGCGCCCGGTGTTTGGCGCGATCACCGCTGGACCGAATTGGCGCGGACGCCCTTGCACACTGGCAAACAGCAATTGCCCTTGCCCACGCAAGCAGACGCGCAGCGGCGTATAGAAGCCGCCCTTATAGGTCTGCCCTTTGAAGAAGACGAACACATCCGCAGCGCGGATGAACGGAATATCAATGATGCTGCGGTTACCCAGATAGGTGGGGCGCAGCAAGCGCGCAAAGGCTTGCCCTTCGCGGATCACGCCGTCGGTATCCACGATTAAGACAGTCGTATCCACCACCAGATCAGGATCATCTGGCCCAGCAACAGGATCAAGCGGCTCAGCCGGCGGCGCACCGCAAATGACGAGGACGAGTTGGGCGAAGATCGGCTCAGCATCGCTAAAGCTGTAGTCGTAGACTTCCACCAAATAGGTGCCACTTGCCGCGACGGGGATCGTGACGCTTGGCACACGAAGACCTGTCGTTCCAATGGTGGGCCAAGGTGTGCCAATGCCATCCACATACACTACGTCAGGGCGTTCATTGAACTGATTAACGGTGATAGAACAATCACCGAGCGTGATGGAATAGCCCGCCTGAGCCTGTGCTGGGGCGGCGCTCACGCCTACAACGAGCAAAACAGCCAAAACAACTGACCAGAAACGCATCATTTTCATTGGGAATCGCTCCTTTATGAGATATTTGCAATAATATTATATGCTAGTTATGTATCTGGTCTAAAAAAATTTATAAAAATTAGCAGACGCTTACCCTACGCTGTCTAAACAAATGTTGTGTGCTTGTGAAGGCTGAGAAAAAGCTAAGCACAGCCAACGCCTGTGAGAGCATTTGCCGTGCTTAGCCAATTTGAGGCGTTAGCGTCGCACAACCAGTGCAAGCGTGCCCGGTTCGCTGACCCATGCACATTGGAAGGCGCTGCGCCCGGTGTTCGGCGCAATCACTGCCGGCCCGAATTGGCGCGGACGCCCTTGCACACTGGCGAACAGCAGCTGCCCTTGCCCACGCAAGCAGACGCGCAGCGGCGTATAGAAGCCGCCCTTATAGGTCTGCCCTTTGAAGAAGACGAACACGTCCGCAGCGCGGATGAACGGAATATCAATGATGCTGCGGTTACCCAGATAGGTGGGGCGCAGCAGGCGCGCAAAGGCTTGCCCTTCACGGATCACGCCGTCGGTATCCACGATCAAAACGGTCGTATCTACGACCAAATCGCCGTCGTCAGCGCCATCCAGCGGTTCAGCAGGCAGATCGCCACCGCAGTTCACTGTTACCAGTTGGCTGAACACAACAACGGGAAACTCACCAAACCATTCCGTCACTTCTACGAGGTAGGTGCCGCTGGCAGGCATGGTTGCAGAGACGCTTGGCGCAGGTGATTCAGTTTCGGGAATATAAGGCCAAAAGCCTTCTACTGCGCCAATTTTATATCATAAAGTTGTGCATCATCATCCACAACGGTGATTGTAATCGTACAACCGCTGGCAGATGCAACATACCTGCTCTGTGCTTGAGCAGGTACAGCCATGCCAAAACTGGCTGCCACTAATGCCACAAGCGCAAAGCCCCATAACCATGTTGAGTGTTTCATCGCATACTCTCCGTTGGAATAAACACATCTTCTATGGTATTGTACGCCTCTTGTTGGCAGAGTTCACGAGTCAACTTGAAAAAATCTTGCAAAATTCTCGCAAATTGACTGTGTACACTGATTTGAGGAAAATCCCAACCTATGCCTGAATGGCTTTTGCCAACCTTTGCCCTTCTGCCTGCTTTGCTGTGGTTCTTCCTAGGCGTTGGGCTGCCCTATGCATTGATCATCCTACCGCGCACCGATTGGCGCAATCGCCTGTTGGTGGTTGCGCTCAGTTTGGCGATTAGCCCACTGCTCAGCACGGCAGTCATGTTTGTGATTGGCACTTTTGGGCGGTTTAGCACGCTGAACATCCTGATTGGGACGGCGGCAGTGTGCGCGCTTGGCGTGCCGTTTGCGCTCCGCCGTGCGCGCCTACCCGTCTCGGAACAGCCCGCCACAGCGCCCTTCAGTCTGATTGAAGCCGCGCTGATTGCCGCGATCATCATCGCGGTGCTGCTGCGCTTCTGGAATACCGCCTATTGGAGTTTCACTACCTACGATGCGCTATGGGTCTACGGCTACAATGCGCGGCTGTTCTTCCTTGAAGGCAACATCCCAACGCGCATCGGCTACTATCCGCAGCAGGTGGCGCTTGCCTATACCTATGGGCAACTGCTGTGGGGCGAGATTAACGACCATGCAGCGCGCACCGTGCTGCCCTACTTTGCCCTGAACAGCATCCTGCTCACCTATCTGGGTGGTGCGCGCCTTTTTTCGCGGCGCGCCGGTCTAATCGCCGCTGCACTCTGGACGCTCTATCCGCAGCACGCCGTTTGGAGTCAGTTTGGCGACCTTGAGGTGACCGTGACGGGCTATTTCGCAGGTACCACCGCGTTTTTCATCCTAGCCTGGCGCGAGCGCCAAGTGCGCTATGCGGTGATTAGCGGGCTGTTGCTGGCAGCCGCACTCTGGACGAAACCAACGAGCGGTGCGCTTATCCAAAGCCTGATTTTGATCGGTGCAGCGGCAGTTTTTTGGCAAGTGATCGCTTTACGCGGTGTGCGGTGGCGCGCCTTATGGCAGGCGTTGTGGCAAAACCACCTTGTGCGCTGTGTGATCCTTACGCTGATAGCTGCCTTTCCGTTGGGCGGCATGTGGTACATTCGGAATGTGCTGTACGGTCACCCGATGTTGGTGCTGCCGGATGGCTATTGGCAAGAGGCAGCGCAGCGCAGCGGGCAAGAACTCGGCTGGCTGCTCTTGATAGCGCTCTTATGCCTGCCTTTTGCGGCGCGGCGCTTGCCCTACGCCCTGATCGGCTATGTGCTGTTATGTGTGGGCGCGCTGCCCTCTGCTTTTGGCGGCGGGCTGCCAACGCTTGCCGAACTGCGAACAATGGCAGTTGGGCAGATTGCCACTAGCATCCTGCCAACGCGCCTAGGTGTGCTGGAGTACGCCGTGCTTGGGCTTGGTGCAGCGCTCATGATATGGAGTCTGCTTCCAAAGTGGCGAGCGCTCAGTGGCACACAGCGCGGCAGCCTGTGGTTGATCGCTGCCTTCCTGCTGCCCTATGGTATTACGTGGTTTTGGTCATATTCCTATCACTTTCGGCTCAGTTTCCCACTCGTGCCGTATTTTTGCTGGCTGCTTGCCGCGCAAGTTGATGCGATCTTGAAGCGGGTGCGCTTGCCGCATGTGGCGCGCAGTGTGAAGGTTGCCGCCAGCCTGATCGTGATCTTTGCGCTTGCCGCCGTTGGTTGGTGGAGTGTGCTTTCCGCCCTGCCAACGGTTCTCACGGGCGAACTGCCCACAGATGACGCCAAGATCGCAGCGGGCAACCCTGCCCTGATGGACTTGGTAACGTTTCTGCGCGAACAGCGCGCCGAACTTGGCAGACCGCTGAAAGTGATCTCGCCGGGTGAATTGCGCCTGAATTTCTTCTTCCCACAAGATGACATTCGCGGCGATTGGTTCCCCACCACCCTTGATCAGATCGCAGACGTGGACTATTACATTGATAGCAGCGTCAGCCACCGCCTATACACCATTCGCAGGCAGTTCTACAACCAGATCATCGCCTCGCGCACGCGCATGGAGGTTTTGTGGCGCGCCTTCACAACCGATGACGGCATTTTCCGCTTTTCCGCCTATGAGGTCAATAACGTCAAGCGCTTCCACAAACCTGAGCCAAACGGCAAGCTGGGCGCCCAGCTTGGTGATTTTGCCTACCTGCACGGCTGGGATTTGAACAACTTGACCTTCAGCACAGGGCAGCCGATCCATTTGGTGCTATGGTGGGAAGCCCTGCAAGCCGCCGATCTGGAATACAGCGTGTTCATCCACCTGTGGGATGAGGCGAATCAGCGCGCTGTGATGATCTTTGGTGGGCAGCCGATGGAAGGCGCTTGGCAAGTGTGGTATGGCGTTAGTGGCGAACACTTCACACAGGCATATCCAACGCGCTTGTGGCAAACGGGCGAGATCATCAAGGATGAGTGGCGCGTACCTGTGCCAGAAGACGTACCAGCAGGGCAATACGAACTGCGGATCGGCATGTATGATCCGATCAGCGGCGCACGCCTGCCCATCACACAGGACGGCACACCACGCGGCGATTGGCTGCGCCTGAATCAGGTGCAGATTGTGCCGCGCTAGGCGCCTCAGGCTATAATCAGCCTATTCAAGAGAAAGCGCATTTTATGACTCCTGATCAAGCTGATCCACTGCTGCGTTGGCGTGAGGAATTTCCGATCCTTAGCACCTGCACCTACCTTGTCAGCAACTCGCTGGGCGCCATGCCGCGTGCCGTCTACGATTCGCTGCGCCAATACGCCGATATGTGGGCAAGTCGCGGTGTGCGCGCTTGGGCAGAGGGCTGGTGGGATTTGAACACGCACGTTGGCGATGCCATCGCGCCGATCATCGGCGCGCCCAGCGGCACGATCTCGATGCACCAGAACATCTCCATCGCACAGGGCATTTTGCTAACCTGCTTCAACTACGATGGTGCGCGCAACAAAATCGTCATTGAAGGCGGCATTTTCCCGTCAGTCTACTACGTGCTGCGCGGAATGCTGCCGCCGCAGGTTGAACTGCACACCGCAGGCGGCTACGACGGCGTGACGGTAGATGTGCAGGCGATCATAGAGGCGATTGATGAGCGCACGCTCTTGGTGCCGATCTCGCATGTGCTGTTTCGCAGCGCCTACATCCTGGATGTGGCAGCCATCATCGAGAAGGCGCATAAGGTCGGCGCGTATGTGATTTTGGATGGCTACCATGCCGCCGGCATTGTGCCTGTGGATGTGACAGCGCTCAAGGTGGACTTCTATTTAGGCGGCGTGCTGAAATGGCTGTGCGGCGGCGCGGGCGGCGTCTTCCTCTATGCGCGCCCTGACCACTTGCGGACGATGCAGCCAAAGCTCACCGGCTGGATGGCACACAAGCAGCCCTTTGCCTTTGAGGTTGGCGCGATGGACTTCCGTGAGGATGCCTTCCGCTTTCTGAACGGCACGCCGCAGTTGCCTTCGCTGTATGCCAACTTGCCCGGCGTCGAGATCATCAAGCAGGTTGGCGTGGCTGCCATTCGCCAAAAATCCATGCGGCAAACTGCCCTGATCATGGCGCGGGCGGCGGCGGAAGGCTGGCAAGTGAACAGCGTCCGCGATCCGCAGCGGCGCGGCGGCACGGTGACGGTTAATCCGCCGCACGCCTATGCCGTTTCGCGTGCGCTGCTGGCGCGTAACATCGTGATTGATTACCGCGAAGGCTCCGGCATTCGGCTCTCACCGCACTTTTACAACAGCGATGCTGAGGTACACGCTGCCTTAGACGCTATCGCCGATATTCTTGCCAGCGGTGAATGGCAAGCCTATACTGATGCACGGTCGTTCGTCACCTGAGAGGCGCTATGCTCTACGATATTAGCCGCACCATCTCGCCCGAATTGGCAGTCTGGACGGGCGATGCACCTTTTTCCGCCGTCCAGCAGATGCACATCGCGCAGGGCGATTCGGTCAACCTGTTCACGCTGACCATGAGCGCGCACACTGGCAGCCACGCCGATGCGCCTTATCACTATCTGCCTGATGGCGCGCATCCCGCCGCCTTAGTGCTTGACCCTTATCTCGGCGCGGCGCAAGTCATTCACCTCACACGGCGCGAAGGCGGCATTCTGCCCGATGAGATCGCGCTGAAGTTCCGCCCCGATGCGCCGCGCTTGCTGCTGCGGACGTGGTGCAGCGATCTGCCTGATCACACCTTTCCGACTGAATTTCCCTACCCAACGCCGCCCCTTGTGGACTGGCTGGCGGAACGCGGCGTGCTGCTGCTGGGCGTGGATATGCCCTCAGTAGATGCCTACACCAGCCAAACGCTGGACGCGCACAAACGCCTTGCCGCGCACGGCATCCGCAACCTAGAGACGCTCTGCTTGCGCGAGGTGCCAGAAGGCATCTACGAGTTGATCGCGCTGCCGTTGAAGATCGCAGGCGTGTGCGGATCACCTGTGCGCGCTGTGCTGCGTAACCTAAACAGCGAGGGCTGACCAAATGGCTGATTATTTGGCGCGTGCTTTGGGTGCGTGGTTTGTTGGGTTCTTCCCATTGGCAGAGATTTACGTGGCGGTGCCGGCTGCACTTGCCGTCGGCTTGGATCATTTCTCAACGGTGTTCTGGTCAGTATTCGGCAATTTCACACCGCTGCTGCTGATCCATTTTGGCTATAACAGCCTGCTGCGCTTGCCGCGTCTGCGCCGCTGGCTAGAAGGCTTGGTCTCAGAGCGTGCCAAGCGCTCTATTGATCGCTATGGCTTGTGGGTGGTGCTGCTGCTCACGCCGTGGACAGGCGTTTGGGTGATGGGCGTGACGGCAAAGGCGCTCCGTATGAACGGCGGTGTGCTGCTCGGCGCAGGGCTGATCAGCATTACGGTCTATGCGGTGGCGCTCGTCGTTCTGATCAGTGCTGGCGTGCAAGCCCTGACCTCATAGCATGATTAAGCGTGGTAAGCAATGAAGGTACAGGCTGCCATGCTTAAAAAATTGCCTGCTCATGGTAGAATGGAGGTTGTAATAGATAAGCCTTTGACCCTACAGGCGGCAAAATCTGATGAGCAGCCCAAGCCTAGAGACCGTTTTTGAATACCTCGCCCTTTTGATCAGTGAACGTGAGGCGGACTCGCCGTTCACCCTCAACCTGATTCAGCCCGCCCTTCAGTTCAAGTTCCCAACCTTCAACCTGAGTGCCTATGGTTTGGCTTCCCTGCGCGACTTTTTGCGCGCCGCTGAACAGGCGGATTATTTCAAGCTGGTGAACACAGGCGACCCAAAAACCAGCTACCTTGTGCTTGGCAACAAACGCCGCCAGAGCAGCGCAGCGCGCATTACCAGCGAGATGAGCGCTAACGATCCGCGCCAGCAGCGTTGGATGACCGAGACGCTAGAACTGCTGCTGCTTGCCGAGCGCGCCGACCAGATCATAGATATTATTGCGAAAGTAGAGGCACTGGCAGCGCCCTTTGATGCCTTCCTCGCCAACCAAGAGCGCACCGCGGCGCTTTATAATGTGCGCGGCAAAGTGCGCCGCTTGCGTCAGTTTCTGGCTGCCCTGCGCGAACAGGGCGAAACACGCGCCCAAACGCTCTGGCAAACTGCCCGCAGCGTGATGCGCTTACCCGCCCTGCCACCCGTCAAGGATGCGCCGCGCATCGCCCAGAACATCAGCGCCATTTTTCAGGGCGAAGGGCGGCTTGCCCAATTGCCTGTCGAGGCGCTCGACAATATGTTCTTTGCCGTGATCGGCTTCCTGAAAGTGCGCCTGAGCCGCGAACGGGCTTGGGATTGGGTGACGGGCTTAGAAATTCTTGAGGAAGAAGCCCACGCCGTGCCACGCCCTGCGCCACCGCCACCGCGCAAGGGCTTATTTGGCAGCAAAGCCGCCCCGCCCAGCATCGAAGCCCTTGATCAGGCACAGATTGAACTGTTCACCAAGCTGCTGCTGAAAGAAGCCGGCGTGCGGATGACTCATGACGATACAGCACGTTGGCGCGCCTTCACCGCCGCCGAAAGCCTTGACGCCGCGTTACGCTTCCTTGCTGATCAGCCTGATCTCTTGCGTGATGACGCGCTGTTAGGATGGCTGGATGATGAGATCGCTCGCGCTGTTGAGGCGAACGACGCCGCCACCGTGCGAAATGTGGCGAATAAATCTGCCATTTTGATGGTTGCCCGTGAGCATGGCGCAGACGGCGCACGCAGCAAAGCCGCCGACATGCGCACCCTCTACGACAGTGTGTTGGCTGCCGCCCAAACGCTTGGCAAGGTCTTTGCCTACCTTAGGACTGCCACGCCTGCCCAAGCGCTCACCTTCTTAAAGGCTGATCCCGCCTTCCTTGCTGATGAAACGGTGGACGCACTCTTGGAGGAACAACTGATCAAGGCGGCGCGTGCCGCTGATGTGCCACGCTACCGCCGCGTGCGCCAACGCGCCGACCTATGGCGCAAGGTGGTAGAGTTGGGCATGGATCAGGGATCAACGCAACATGCGCGTTATGTGGCAGCCGAAGGCGATGATCGGCAGATGCTGACTGAGATGGGCTTGCTGCTGCTGCCTATGGCGAAAAATACCGAAGAAACCCGCGAATTGGTCGAGCGGTTCCCAAGCGTGGCAACGCCCGAAGGCTTAGCAATGATCACCCAGACGATGGATGTGCTGAGTTTTCGCCAAGTGCCGCCGGAAGAATACCGCCGCTATTTTGAGGTGCAGCGCCTGATCACACGCTGCCTAGAGATCGGGATTGACCGTGCGTTGGTCGAGCTAAAATAGCCTGTCTAGGCGCGCCAGAAAGTTGCGGCAAGGCAAGGTGATAGCCGCGTGCAGCAGGCTATCGCCACACCCCTAAATATCCCTCTAGCGCCAAGCCCTCACTCTGATCTACAATCAATTCACCCGCTTAACCGAGTGTGAATGGACTTCCGTGCCTGAGAAGACGATTGCTGCCTTACCTGTGACGGATGGCAAGCCTCTAGCGCGTTTCTGGCTGCCGCTTTCGCCAATGGATGCGCTCTTAGTGCTGTGCATGATCTTATGGGGAACGCACTACAGTGTTGCCAAAGCTGCGCTGGATGTGCTGCCGCCCTTCCTTTTTAACGCCTTTCGCTTCAGTGTGGGTGCTGCGGCGCTCTTTGTGCTGCTAAAGGCAAGTGGTGAGTCGTTCGCCTTCAGGCGCAGCGCCATTCCGCGCCTCATTTTCACCTCATTCCTGCTGCACGGCGTCTATCAGGCATTTTTCGTGAACGGTTTACGGCATACCACAGTTGCCAACAGCGTGTTGATCAACACAGCTGCGCCCATTGGCGTGGTGCTGATGAACATTTTGCTGCGGCGTGAACGTGGCAGTCGGCGCATGTTCAGCGGGATGGCGTTGGCAGTTGGCGGCGTGCTGGTGGTGATCTTCTCGCGCTATGCTGGGCAGATCGGCATTGGCGGCAGCACAACCTTGCTGGGTGATGTGCTGACCATGACGGGCATCGTCGCGTGGGTTGCCATGACCTTTTCGCTGCGCGAGCTGATGGCGGATAATCCGGTTATGGCAACCTCTTTCTGGCTGTTGGTGTGCGGCGCCATTCTGGATTCGGTGATTGCCATTCCGGACGCGCTGAGTTTCGATTGGTCGCTGCTGACGTGGGAAGTGTGGTTAGCGGTCATTTATTCAGGTGCGGTGGCAATTGCTATCGGCGGCACCATCTGGAATTTGGCGCTCAAGCGCATTGGCGCCTCGCGCACGGCAGCCTTCATCAACCTACAGCCAATTGTCGCCGCCTTTGTGGCAGTCGTCTTTTTGGGAGAGGCGTTCACGCTGTGGCTGGTGCTAGGCATTGGCTTGGTCATCGTTGGCATGACGCGCCTTCGCATGGGATAGCGCACGATGGCAACGCGCAGTGAGGAATCGGGCATTCGGTTGGCGGCACGCCACGCACAAACAGGCGAACTGCTGATCATTGGTGATGTTCCGTTGGAGGTGCTGCGCGCCTATTCAGAGCGCGGCGATCTGCGCTGCCCTGAATGCGGCGCGGCACTACGCCTGAAAGCCGGTGATGTTCGCCAGCACCATTTCGCGCACATCAGCCTTGCCGAATGCGCCGCCCGCGACGCCGAGCCAGAATCCGAGAGCCACCGCAGCGGCAAACTGCTGCTCTTTCGGCATTTTCGGCAAGCGGCCGAATCGGCAGCGCTAGAGCAGCGCATCAGTGCCACAGGGCAGCGCGCCGATGTCTTCATTGCACCACACTTCGCCCTAGAGTTTCAGCAGGCGAATAACAGCGCGGCGCAGTGGCACGAACGCCACCGCTTGTATCAATCAGCTGCGCTGTGCGATGTGTGGTTCTTAGGGCAAGCCCGCTATACAGAAGCGCTGAGCGAGCCGCTGCGCCCGATCTCGCCTTACGATCCGCGCCCTGTGCCGCGCGATGTCTTTGAGGCGGCGGCGGGCGCCTTCCGCGTGCGTGAGATGGAACGCGCCATGCTGGAGGTTTTCCCGCTGCTCTACTACCTTGACCCCTCTGATGGGTTGCTCACCATCCTTGTGCCGCGCAGCTTGCACGCCACCACCTTACGCGCCTACCGCTATCGGCTGCCTTTAGCTGCTTGCCAACTGCACGCCGAGGGCTTGTGGACGCCGCTGCATCCGCTCTTGGTGAAGCCAACCTAGCCGCTGATCAAGCCGAACAGCCAGGCAAAGGTGCCGCACAAACCGATCACCAGCATCAAGCCGAAGCAGCCATAGCCGATCATGATCCAGCGCAAGCCCGGCGCCAAACCGCTACCAAACAAGCCTGATAGCAAGCCCGGCTCACGTTCGTTGGCTGCGGAGCGCTGCACATCGCGGCTGGCGCCCCGCACCCGACTTAGCTCACTCTGATAGCGGCTTTGAAAACCTGCACGCATATTGCGCGCAGCGCGACGGTTGGGCGCAGGTTGAGCGCGTTGAGCAATAGACGGCGGCAACCGCGATAGCGGATCATCCCAATCGGCGGTAGGATCCTGTTCTTCAGGTTCGGCATCGGGCTGCGGTGGAATAATGCTGCCCGCCGCACGCGCACGCACATCGCGCACATAGCGTGAGGCGTCGAAAGCGGCGAAATCATCGCTCAGGTTGCGCCGATTTTGTTCGCGTTCCTCATCCAGTTCATCTTGAAAGCGCTCTTCGTCCTCGTCGCGCCAGTCTGCCACTGCTGCACCTCCTTGCCGTCTCAGGCAGAGTATAGCACAGGCACACCGCGTTTTTCTACTCAGGGCGCTTGCTTATAATGAACAGGCGATAAGCTGCGGAGCCGTTCAGCGGCTTGTTCGGGTGTAATATCGCGCTGTGGCGTGCCAAGCATCTCATAGCCCACCAAAAATTTCCGCACGGTGGCAGAGCGCAGCAGAGGCGGATAGAAATGGGCGTGAAAATGCCAGTGCGTCCAGTCGCCTGCCAGCATTGGGCGCACATGAAAGCCTGCCGAATAGGGAAACGAGACGTGGAACAGGTTATCGTAGCGCACAGTCAGCGCGTGCAGCGCATCAGCCAGCGCATCGCGTTCGTCAGCGGTGAGGTCGGTCATCGCGCCGACGTGCCGCCGACTGATGATCATCGTCTCGAAGGGCCACACCGCCCAAAACGGCACCAATACGGCAAAATGTGCGTTCAGGTGGATCAGCCGTTCGCCGCTGGCTAACTCCACCTCAAGGTAATCTGCCAGCAGGGAGCGCCCGTGCCGCTGCCAATAGTCGCGCTGTGTGGCATCTTCCAAGCTGATCTGCTGTGGCAAGTGTTCGGTTGCCCAAATTTGCCCGTGCGGATGCGGGTTAGAAGCGCCCATCATCGCGCCGCGATTCTCAAAGACCAGCACATAGCCGATGTTGGGCAGGGCAGCCAGTTCAACATACTGCCTGCACCATTCATCCACCACAAGGCGGATGGCGGGCGTTTCCATTTCGGCAAGGGTAAGGTCGTGGCGTGGTGAGAAGCACACCACACGCGCCGTCCCGCGTTCCGCTTCAGCGCGCAGCAATGGGTGCGGCGACTGTGTGCCATCAGGTGTTTCCATCAGCAGGGCGGGAAAATCGTTGGTAAAGACGTAAGTGCTGGCATAGGCAGGATTCTGTTCGCCATTGGCGCGCACATTGCTAGGGCAAAGGTAGCACTGCGGGTCGTATTCAGGGCGCACCTCAGCGGGCGGAGTCTCGATTTGCCCTTGCCAAGGGCGCTTGGTGCGGTGCGGCGAAACAAGTACCCATTCATTGGTGAGTGGGTTAAAACGGCGGTGTGGGTGATCGCTGAGCGAGAAAGCCATACTAAAGTACCGTGCCTTTGCTTGTGCTGGGTCTTCATGCGCTGATTATACTTTAATTTGGGCGAAGGGCAGTCTATCAAGGCTGCGTTAGGCTACTTTGTGCTTCTCATCACAAACTTATTTGACGTTACAGCCAAACACTCTTACTATCTTATACAATGCATAAGGTTTGTTCACAATGCTACCTTGCCGTCAAGAAAGGCTGATTTATGGCGCTCACTTTGACCACCGCGCACCGCAGCAGCACGTTAGCGCGCTCTAGCACACCGATTGTGCGCTTGCGTAACCTGAGCAAGGCATACGAAGAGGCAGGTGTGCAGCGCACCATTCTGCACGCACTGGATGCCGACCTAAACACGGGTGATTTCATTGTGCTGCTTGGCAAAAGCGGCAGCGGCAAAAGCACCCTGCTCAACCTAATAGGTGGCATAGATGTGCCAAGCAGCGGCGAGATTTGGATTAACGAGACGAACCTGACAGCGCTGAACGAGCGTGCGCTGACGCTCTTCAGGCGCGATCACATTGGCTTTGTCTTTCAATTCTTCAACCTGATCCCGACCCTGACCGCCCTTGAGAACGTCAGCTTGCCCTTTGAACTGCAAGGCAAGCCGCGCCGCCAAAGCGAAGGGCGCGCCCGCGCTTTGCTAGAGCGCGTTGGGCTGGCACACCGTGCTGACGCCTACCCTGATCGGTTGAGCGGTGGCGAACAGCAGCGCGTTGCCATCGCCCGCGCCCTGATCCACGAGCCGTTCCTCATCCTTGCCGATGAGCCAACCGGCAACCTTGACGAAGAGACGGGCGGCAAAGTGCTGAGCCTGCTGTTGGAACTGACCCGCAATGAGGGCAAAACGCTCATCATGGCGACTCACAATCCCGAAGTAGTGCCGTTTGCCGATGTGGTCTACCACATTCACGAAGGCAAGCTGATCGCCGAGCCAAAGGCATAAGGCTGCTATGCGCCTGCCGTTTGTGATCATTGCTGTAGCTGCCTGTCTCGCCCTGCTTTTCAGCGCAGCGCGGACAGTCGGTGCGGCATTCCAAACAGGCACAGGCTGCCTTGTTTACTTTCAGCGCTTTTCAGTCAGTCGGCATGGCGTGTATTACTGGGTCACTCATCACGATTTGAGGAATAGCACGCACCTTGAGAGCAAACCTGTACCTGCCGTTGAGCGCCGTTACCAAACGCTGGCGCCTGACAAGCGGCACATCACGGCAGCGCGCATAGAGAGCGTGGCTGCCTACTACGGCGATAATACCTTTCGCCTTGTGCTGCGTGCCTACAGCGGGCAGCCTGAGCGCGTTCTGGCGGAAAATATCCGTGTGCATAATCCGCTGCACATGACGCCTGCCGTCTGGACGGCGTGGACAGCCGATAGCCGCACGCTGCACTACGCTTGGCAAACGCCAACCGGCGAGAGTTTTGTGGCTGCCTATGCTGTGCTGCGCGATGAGGTGTTGTGGCGCATCCGTGCGGATGGGCGCGCCATCTACCGCCTGCTGACGCTGCGCGACGACGTGACCAACGCAGATCGCTTGGTGCGGGCAACCAATCGGGCAAATTTCTATCGGCAGCCCTGCGCGCCGATCTTAGTGCATCCCAACGAGGCACATTAAGCAAGGAATAATCGGGAATGCTCACTCTACCAAATTCACTGCGGCGCGTCATGCTGCGCGCTGTGTTGCGCCGCCCCTTTCAGGCAGCCATGTTTATCTTAGGTGTGGCGCTGGGCGTAGCGATGATCGTCGCCATTGATATTGCCAACGCCAGCGCGACACGCGCCTTTGGCATCTTCACCGAGAGCCTGACAGGGCGCACCACCCATCAGATTGTGGGTGGACCAAACGGCGTGCCATATGAACTCTACCGCCAACTGCGCCTTGATCTAGGTGTGCGCGAGGTAGCGCCGGTGGTGACTGCCTATGCACAAGCGCTCGAACTGGACGGGCAGCCGCTGCGGATATTCGGCATTGATCCGTTTGCCGAGTCACCTTTTCGCGGCTACCTGAACCTTGGCGCGGCAAACGCCAACGCCGATATTGAGGGCGTGACGCTTTTCCTCACCCAGCCAAACATGGTACTGATGGCAGAGCGCCTTGCCGAACAGCATGGCTTGAGAGAGGGCGATACGCTCACGCTGCGCTACGGACCGACGCGCCACACCCTGACCATCGCCGGCTTGCTGCGCCCTTCCGATGAGGTAACCGCGCAAGGGCTGCAAGACCTGCTCATCGCAGATGTCAGCACGGCGCAAGAGGTGCTGAACATGTTGGGACGCCTGACCAACATTGACCTGATCATCCCAGAGACAGCGGCAGGCGAGGCACTTTTGGCACGCATTCAGGCTGCCTTGCCACCAGGTGCGACGATTCAGGTAGCCGGCGCACGTGCCAGTGCGGTTGGGCAGATTACGGCTGCCTTCAATCTCAGCCTGACGGCGCTCTCGCTCTTAGCGCTGGTGGTCGGCATGTTCCTGATCTACAACACCGTCACGTTTTCGGTGGTGCAGCGCCGCCCGATCATCGGCACGCTGCGCGCTTTGGGCGTGGCACGCAGCCAAATTTTCAGCATGGTGATCTGGGAGGCGGCACTGTTGGCGGTGATTGGTGTCGTGATCGGGCTGATCGCCGGCGTGATCATGGGCAGGGTGGCGGTCATCATCGTCACGCAGACGGTGAGCAGCCTCTATTTCACAGTCACCGTCCGCAACGTGGATATTCCGATGCTCTCGCTTGCCAAAGGCGCCCTGATCGGCGTTGGTGCGGCGATCTTTGCCGCGCTCTTGCCTGCCTATGAGGCAACCAACACGCCGCCCAGCGGCACGCTCAAGCGCAGCGACATTGAGCGTAAGGTGCGGCGCGCTGTGCCGCTGGCAACGCTCAGCGGCGTGCTGACGGTTGCACTCTCGCTGGCGGCGCTCAGCCTGCCAAGCCTAGAGGTGAACTTTGTGGCGCTCTTCGGCATTGTGGTTGGTTTTTCGTTGTTTACACCGCTCGTCACGCTGCTCATGATGAACGGCTTGCGTCCGCTGAGCGGCGCTTTGGCAGGTGTGCTGGGCTTGATGGCGCCGCGCAGCATCATCCGCAGCCTCAGCCGCACCAGCGTCGCCATTGCCGCGCTGATGGTCGCTGTCTCGGTCATCGTCGGCATCAGCGCGATGGTTGGCAGCTTCCGCAACGATGTGCAAGGCTGGCTTGCCGATACAATCCGCGCCGATGTGCTGATCAGCCCGCCTTCTATTTCGGCGGTGCGGCAAGATGTGCCTGTTGCGCCAAGCGCGGCGGACGTGGTGCGCGGCATCGCGGGCGTGGCTGAGGTCGGTGTTTCACGCAGCGTAGACGTGATCCGCCCGAACGATCCGCAGCCGGTGCTGCTCACTTCGATTGACCGCGATACCTCGATGGGGACGCGCCGTTTTGTCTGGCAGATCGGCGATTATGATGCAGTGTGGGCAGCCTTAGGCGAAGGCGCAGTGATGGTCAGCGAGACCTTTGCACGGCAGCGCGGCATTCCGATCAGCGGCGGGCAGACGATCACGCTCTTGACGGATCGCGGTGAGCAGACCTTCCCAATTGCCGCCTTCATGGTGGACTACAGCGGCGATCAGGGGACGGTCATGCTGCGGCGGCACGTCTACTTGCAGTATTACGATGATCCGTATATCTCGACCATTGCGGCGTGGGTTGCACCTGAGTACGCCGTCTCGGACGTGGTGAATGCCATACGCGCCGCCTTTGATGGGCAGCAAGAACTCTTGGTGCAATCCAACCGCGATCTGCGCGAGAGCGTGTTGGTCGTCTTTGATCAGACCTTTGCCATCACCACCGCGCTGAATTTGCTGGCAACGGTGGTCGCCTTCATCGGCATCCTTTCGGCATTGGCAAGTTTGCAATTGGAGCGCACCCGCGAATTTGGCACCATGCGCGCCAACGGCATGACGCGCCGCCAACTGTTCCGCCTGACGCTCACCGAGACAGGGCTGATGGGCGCCATCGCGGCGGTGATGGCGGTGCCGGTTGGGACGGTGCTGGCTTGGGTGCTGGTTTATATCATCAACCTACGCAGTTTCGGCTGGACGCTGACGCTGGGCTTGCGCCCGGAGTTCTACGCGCAAGCGGCAGTGGTGGCGTTGGTGGCGTCGCTGTTGGCAGGCATTTATCCGGCGCTGCGGATCGGGCGCATTCAGCCCGCCCGCGCTTTGCGCTTAGAGTGAGAGGACGAACAACCATGACTCGTAGAGGCATCTTCATCCTGTTGATTGTGATCGGTGTGGTTGGCGCTGCCCTGATCGGCGTGAACAGCCTGCGTGGGCAAGCACAGGCGGAATTTAGCGCCGATGTGGTGGCGGCGCTCAGTGGCGGCGCTGTGGAAGGCTTTGCGCGAGTGACCGAAGTGAAGGAATTCAGCTTCCCACGCGATCACGGCGCGCACCCTGAATATCAAACCGAGTGGTGGTATAACACTGCCAACGTCCAGACGGCGGATGGGCGGCGCTTTGGGCTGAAATTCACCATCTTTCGGCGTGCGCTGACGCCAACCATGCCCGAGCGTCAATCTGAGTGGGCAACCAACCAAATCTACTTTGCAGACTTTGCCATTGCCGACATTGCCGCCGATCAGTTCTATTTCAAAGAGCGCTTTGCACGCGGCGCGGCAGGCTTGGCAGGCGCACAAGGCGAGCCTTACGCCAAAATCTGGATTGAGGATTGGGCAATCACCTTTGATGCCGATGGGCAAGGTTACCATTTGCGGGCAGCCGAAGGCGACCTGGGCATGGATGTGCGGCTGCGGCTGGGCAAGCCTATCGTCTTGCAGGGGGATCGCGGCTTCAGCACGAAGAACAAAGGTGAGGGCAACGCCAGCTACTACTACAGCTTCACGCGCTCGCTTTTGGAAGGCACAATCACGGTGCGCGGTGAGCAGTTCGCGGTCAGTGGCACGGCATGGTTTGATCATGAATACAGCACCAGCGTGCTGGGTGAGGACGCGCTCGGCTGGGATTGGTTCTCAATTCAACTCGATGATGGGCGCGAGATCATGCTCTACCAAATTCGGCTGCGTGAAGGCGGCATTGAGCCAACCTCAAACGGCACATTCGTGAATGCTGACGGCAGCACGCGCTACCTCTCGATGGCGGCGGGCGATTACACCATCACGCCGCTTGGCACCTGGACGAGCCCGCGCACGGGCGCCGTCTACCCACACGGCTGGCGGCTGACGATCAACGCACCTGAAGGCGTACTCGATATAGAAGTGCAGCCGTTCATGCGCGATCAAGAGCTGAACACAACGACTGCCTACTACGAAGGCGCGGCGCGTGTGACAGGCACACAAAACGGACAGCCGATCCGCGGCGTGGCATATGTGGAGCTGACGGGCTACAACGTGCAAGCGCGGGAAGGCTATTCGCGCTGAGAGCAATTTACCCCGCCCTGCGTGCGGGGCGGGATTCACCGCTTCTGATCGCTCGCTCTCCAACTACACTGCACACCGTAGGGACGCGCCAAGGCGCGTCCGCAGCGCATTGTAAGGGCGGAAAATGTCCCGCCCTACAAGCATTACTCTGCGGTTGGATCATCTTGAGGGGCGTGTTTTTTGCGCCCATCACGCACCGTGATTTTGATGGTGCCGCGTGCCGGCGCACCGCTTGGCGGCGCTTTGAGTATCTCTGAAGCGGGGTCAAAGTCAATCTGGCTGATCTGAATTTCTTGGGTGGCGTCGCGCAGCGATTCAACCGGGATCGACTCGCCATCCGCTGGTGTGAGATCGCCTGCCATATCGCTTTGATCGTCGCTCGGCTCAAGGATGCTGATCGGAGTTGGCGTCGGCGCGAGGTGCGCCTCTGGTTCGGGCGCAGGTGGCTCGGCAACAGGCTCAGGCGTATCATCTTCAATCAACTGCCATGCCGAGTCTACCTCCACCACTTTGCCGGACGGAAACTGCACAGTTGTGCCATCGGCGCGACGTATGACGCGCAAAGCGCCGCGTGTGATTGTGACAGGCTGCTCAAAGGCGAAGCTGCCACCTGCCCAAACGCGGCGCGCATTAACAATCCGCAAGCCGATCAGGCGTAGGTAGGTGCTGATTGGCACAATGCCTGACAGTTCGTCCACATCGCCCAAGCCTTCGCCTGTCTCGCTGTTATAGCCCTCACGGAAGCCGTGATCACGGCGCAGCGCCTTCAGTTGGGCTGCCAAGAGCCGCTTAAAGAGTTCTGTTGCCTCTGCTTGGTAGCCATAGCGCAGCAAGCCTTCCAACGCCATCACGTTCCACAGCAGCCACACGCCGCCACTGCCGCCATCGTTATTAGCGACAAAGGCAGGATCGTTGGCAGGGCAAACGGGCAAGCCATATGGACGCCAATAGCGATCAGGGTCGGTGAGTGTCGTCACGATTTCGGCGGCGCGCTCGGCATTTGGCACGCCTGCCCACAGCGCGGCAAGTTGGGTCAGGTTTTGGCGGAACAGGTCTACCGTGTCCACTTCAAGGTTAAAGAGGCGGATCAGCCCTTCAAACTTGATGTAGTTGACCTGTGCATAAACCTTTTCTGTCACCGCAGCGCCCAAGCCGTAATACCATGTGAAGGCACTGCTTGGCAGCGTCTCGGCAACGTGCTGCCCGTTGGCATCCACGCCTTCGATCACGGCAGAGAAGCGCGGCGCCACATCGCGCCCGCCCACCACGCGCAAGATCAGGCGGTTGGGCGTTTCAAGCGCCGTCTTAGCGGCAAAGGCTTCATCGCCCTTGCCGCGAAACAGGTTCACGCCGCGCAAGGTCTGGTCGGTGTCACGGTCACGGTAGAGGTAGCTGCCTAGATCGGCGTGCCACAGCGACTCAAGGTGTGCTTCCAGCCTTTGCAGGCGCGCTGTGATTGCCTCAGCATCGGTGCTATCACTGACCAGTTCGCCGATCCGCAGCAAAGCGCGCCCTTCAGCGATCAGGTAGGCAGCTAGATCAGGCGCTTCTGCCTTGCTGATGTCGGCATTCTCTGCCCAACGGCGGAAGCGCGCAAAGATCGGATTCTCTGTGTAGGCGCTGTGCGTGGTGTTCACCCACTCTGGGAAACCGTCACGGTCGCGGTCGGCATCGGGCGTGAACCACCGCGCAAAGAAGGCGCGCAGAATCGGCAGTGCCTCTGCCAAAAAGGCGACGTCTTCGGTCTGTTCGTAGAGCGTCAGCGCCGTCGTTGCCAGCAGCGGCATACTCAGCAGTTTGGCGCGCTGCCCGCCCAAGCCCGGCTTCAGGTCAATAAAGCCATCCGCCTGACGGACGGCAAGAAAATTCCGCAGCGCGCCCAGCGCCAGATCAGGGGCGAGCGCCGCCACCGAAGGCAGTGCCAACGCGGCAAGCGCAGCGCTTTGCCCGCTCCACTGCCAGCCGTGATCGCTGCCATCGCCACGCGGACTCCAGCCGCGGGACGGAATGCGCGCCGAGACGAACGAGGCATTTGGCAAACTGCCCGTCGCATTCACAAAGCTGCGGAGCGCTACTGCCGTGCTGAAAGCGAGCGCGGCATCCAAATCGGCATCGCCTGTCTGAAAGCTGAGTGTTTCGGCGCTCAGCTGCTCAATTTTGCGATATTCGGCATCCCAATCGGCGCGGCGCAGCCAGAAGAAGGCAGTTTGCAGGCTATCCTTCATCGAGATTTGCCCGCCATGCACCCAGCGCAGCGCAAGGCTGCCATTGGCTGGTACACTGAACAAGCTGACCAACTTGGGCGCGATGGGCGTGCCGGGAAAGCGTGCCACGGGCGGCGCTTTGGCGTTCTCCACCAGCAGGACGGGATTTAAGTTGCTGACGCGCCCTAAGTGCAGCGCGTCCGTGCCATCCTCAAGGCTGAGGATGTTCATATCAAGCTGTTTGTCATCACGCATCACCTGCGCCACCATCTCAAGGCGCACCTCGATTGGCTCAGCGCTGCTATTGTG
>DAOTVQ010000002.1:0-134942 GCA_034436355.1 Anaerolineae bacterium | reverse complement strand
GCTTGTGGCTGACTTGTACAGCAGCTTTCTACGGCGTGTTTGCCTTCTTCTTCACCACCATGTTCACCAATCCACAGGGTGTGGCAACGGGTGTGGTTGGGTCGTTGGGCTATTGGTTGGCACAGCAGGGCGTGCGGCGCGGCGGTCAGCCACAGTACTACTACATGCTGATCCAACTACCCATCTACGAGTATCTGGTGACGATTGGCGCAATGTTCGCGGGCGTGCTGGGACTCTCGCAGTTCTGGAAATTCCGTGCCGAACGCTACGCCGCTGTTGAGGCAGAACGTGCTGAGCGCGCTGCCGCCAATACCGAACGCCTTGCAGAAAACAACGCGCCTGATTACGAGCGCGCCGAGACGCCTGCCAACGCACAAATGGCGGGGCAAGTGCAGGGCGAATCAGCGTTCGAGTCGCTTGAGGAGGCTCAGGAGTCATCACCGCCTGATCATCACGCCATCCCCGATGCGGATCAACGGCTAACTATTCCAGTGGCAGAGGTGATCAAACGCCCACTCTTTAACGTCTTTGTTGGCTTCTGGGGCGTGCTGATCCTCTTTGCGCTCACTTTGGCGGGCGAGAAAATGCCGTGGTTGACCACACACATTGCATTACCCTTTGCACTCTCGACGGGCTGGTATCTTGGCACACTGCTGGAAAAAGTGGACTGGGCAGCCTTCTGGCGGCGCAGTTGGGCGCTGATCTTCCTGATCCCAATCGCTGTCTTTGGTGCGGTCAACGTGATTGGCTTGCTGCGCTTTGGCGTTGGTGGTCTATCTCGCGAGCAGCAACTGCAAACCTTTGCGTGGTTCGGGGCAATCATCCTGACAGGAATTGTGCTTTACGCCATTGTGCGGATTTGGCAGGTGATCGGCATTCAGCAGACCGTGCGCGTTGGTTTGCTTGGCTTCTTTGCCTTGCTGGCAGTTCTCACGGCGCGCCACGCTTGGATGGCTGCCTACATTAACTATGATACGGCTGCCGAGTTTATGGTCTATGCACATGCTGCACCTGCCAACAAGACCGTAATCAACTATATTGAGGAAATTAGCCGCCGCACGACGGATGGTATGGAGATTCGCGTTGGCTATGATAATGAAGTATCGTGGCCCGGCTCGTGGTATTTCCGCAACTTCCCGAATGGGCGCTATCTAGGCGACCTGACGGGCGGCATTCCTGATATTGATCAGTACGTCGCGCTGATGGTCGGTGCCAACAACAGCACCAAGATCGCCGCACAGGTGGGCGATAAGTTCTACCGTTTTGATATGATTCGGCTGTGGTGGCCCATGCAGGAATACTTTGGGCTGACCTTGAAGCGCGTAGATGATGCTTTCGCCGATCCCGAAATGACCCGTGCCTTGTGGGATATTTGGTGGAACCGCGATTACACAACTTATACCCGCGCCTATCAGCGCATGACAGGCAACACTGCCACCTCGTTTACCCTCGATAAGTGGTCCGTCTCCGACCGCTTGGCGTTTTTTGTCCGTAAGGATGTGGCAGCGCAGTTATGGGACTTTGGCGTTGGTACGGCACGGGTGAGCGGTTTGCCGGAAGACCCCTTCGCCACCTTGCGCTGTGATACTTGTGCTGCCGAGTTTGTGCTGCCAACTGAAACTGCCCTAAACGCGCCGCGTGGGTTGGCAATCGGCGCGGATGGATCGCTTTATGTGGCGGATACGCGCAACGGGCGCATCCTGATCTACGATGCGGATGGACGCTTCCAGCGCGAGTTTGGCACGCCAAACACCAGCGGCGATCCGAATATAGTCGGTGAGCTAGGCGTGCTGCGGGAACCATGGGGCATTGCCGTAGCTAACGACGGCACGATCTACGTCGCGGATACATGGCATCACCGTGTGCAAGTTTTTGCGAATGATGGCACGCCGCTGCGCGCCTGGGGAACCTTTGAACAAGCTATCCCTGAGGTGATGGGCAGTGCTGTAGGATTTTACGGACCGCGTGACATCAAGGTTGACTCACGCGGGCGCGTTTTCGTGGCGGATACAGGTAACAAGCGTGTGCGCGTCTATGATCGAGAGGGCAACTGGCTCTACGACATTGGGCAGCGCGGCACGGAACTCGGTTCGCTCTTTGAGCCTGTCGGCTTGGCGATCAACGAACGCACCAATGAAATTTTCATTGCCAGCACATGGAACAAGCGCGTAGATGTCTTTACCCTTGAAGGGCAGTATGTGCGCTCTTGGGAGATCACAGGTTGGTATGGCACTACACCCAACCAAGATAGCGGCAACCGTCCTTACTTGGCGCTTGATCCGTCCGGCAACTACCTGTTTGTGACGGATCCCGATGTTGGGCGCGTGCTGGTCTACGATACGCTGGGCAACCCTGCCCTTGCCTTTGGCAGGCTAGGCACTGTGCCGTTCGTGCAGTTGAACCAGTTCGGTGTGTTGGGCGGCATCGCCTTTGATGGGCAAGGGCGTCTGTTCCTGAGCGATGCTGGCGGTGCGCGCTTGCTGCGCTTTGGGCAGAATGCCTTCCCCGGTCTGATGTTCAGCGCTATCTCGCCGCGTGACTTTGATCTGGGCGTGCCGACGGACGATGCCACACCTGCTGAACTCAGCACCGAAGAAGCACCGATGGCAACGCCAGAGGCAACCTCCCGCGATTTCTAGCGGTACGATACGCCTGTGGATAGCACACATGGCATCCACAGGCTTTATCGGTATCCTCCATTGCGTCCAGCGATTTTGGAGCGTGTCTGCTCATGCGTGGTAAATGCTGCTTAGTTTTACGGTATGAGTGGCGGCGGTGTTACCGTTAGTGTTGCGCCTGAGGAAGGTATTTTCCCGAAAGTATACCAATGCGGGCTACTTGCTAAACAATCTGAGACTTCCACAATTTCCTCAAGATCGCTACCATCAGGGCGAATTTTGTATAGCTTGTTGTCGTGAGCAAACACAACCCATTCACCATCAGGCGACCAGCCCGCCGAGCCACCTATCAAGGTAATCTTTATCTCTTGCGTCAAAAGGCTCAGGATCATTGCGTCATTGGGCGGTGTTAAGCTATCGAGATTAACGATATGAAGTTCCACTTTAATCACTAGCATATGTGTCATATCGGGCGACCAAGCGGGCGCGAAGATTGCGCCGCCGTCGATCACAGAACGTTCGTCCGTACCTTTCGGCGATATGAGATGGAGTCCGGAACCACTCGAATAGGCAATTTTCGTGCCGTCGGGCGAGAACTTTGCGTCATATACGAACTCTTCGAAGGTGATCTGACGCCAGTTTTCTACAGACAAGTCTAACCCAAACAAGTCATTTGTAGACCCTATCCCACTAGGGCGCGTGCGCGATTGTGTGATGATGATCTGATTGTGATCCGTCGGTGACCAGTCCTGAAACCGCTCGTCATGATGACTATTAGTCAGTTGCTGTACCGCGCTTCCATCCGGGCGTATCCTGTATACGTCAGCATCACGCTTGCGGTAGGAGAAGAATGTGTTTTCCTTAAAGGCTGATGTGAAAGCGATCCATTCGCCATCAGGCGACCAAACAGCGCCTGTGTTGAGTGCGCCATTCGCAAAGAGAAGGTGTAAGTCGCTCCCATCGGGGCGAACCAGATACAGTTCAGATTTCTCCCACGGCGTTGAACAACTGAACACGATCCAATCGCCCGTGGGTGTCCATAGGGAAGGCTGAGCGCTCTCAACATGGCAGGCAGCCAGCAGGGCTGCTGTAATACTTACAAGCCATACCCACTTGTGTTTCATCTCATCCACCTTCAGTTGATCCAGTCACGTGTAAATGTGCCGCCTAAGTTGAACTCCCCACTCGGATTTGTAGACCACTGCAAACCCATATCACATGCCTGACTAGGCAGAAGCATCTGAACTTTCTCTAATATAGCTGAGACATGAATATCTATCTCATCTTTTCGATCTGATCGATTATCTTCTTCCTGCGACTGAATGCCAGCTAAAGACCACGACGCAAGATTCGCCATTGAAGGAGATACGCCTATTTCCTGAGCGCGTATGATGCCTCTCAGTGTGTTTGCAGCAAGCAACTCAATACTGACTTCGGCATTGCTCAGAACGAGAATCGTTCTCTCAAGTGGTGCGAAGTAGGGTGCAGCCATGCGGTCTGCTTGAAACGCATTCCAGATTCTCTGAAATATCTCTAGTGAGCGTGTATGGTCGAAATCTATATTTTGACCATTGGGCAATGGAATTTTCCCGTTCAGTATTTCATGAACAGTGCTAAGCCTTATGTTGGCAAGCCCAACAGTGCCATCATACCCATAAGAAGTAGCCAAATCACCGATTGCATCGAATACCCACCTTGCGCCAAAAGTGCGTACCCGATCTTCGCGGTCTAAATGGGCAATCATGTAGGCAACAAAAGCAGTGTCGCTCAAGCCGGTGTCTTGCTCTCTGTTCCAACGCTGTGCAGCAGTTGCGGAACAAGCCCTTTGAGTGTGTCAAAGTTAGCCCATAGGCAGGTTGTGCTGGTAAGTGCATTATGGCTTATTGGGGCAGGTGTGCTGTTGGTGTGCATCCTACGCGGATCAGTCCAATTGATGGGTGTGCCTTCCCTCTCGCTATACCCACTCTCTGGGACAGAGCGTGCCTTCACACCTTCGAAATCGTGCTTAAAATAGATAACAGGCTGTGCAAAAGCAACTTTCTCAGCACTGCTAGGCACTTCACCTTCTGACTCGCCCACAAACAGTGCTGCCGCTTCTTCTTCTGCCTGTTGTAAGAGTTTAACTATGCTTTGTGTATACTACACACCGTTTTGTAGGGCATCAACAAGCCGCTGTAAAGCAGGTAAAACAACTTCTTTCATCTCAGCATAGAAACTCTCCGCACCAGCACCTATCCAGCCGCCGCTGCGTAGTTGTTCAACGTGCGCTTTCACCTGCCAATGCAGGTGCTGCAAGTGTTCTGCACGCTTGGCAAAAACTTGCGTGGTTGCTATAAGTGCATCAGGCACTAACTGGATTACCTTTGCCACTTAAACACCTCCGAGTACGCTCAACTGCCCATTTAATGATTTTATAATTAGGATAATCAGCTGTCGACTTTTTAAACCTTCTGTGTGCGGCTTTGACTGCACAAAGCATTGGCAAGCTAACCTGCCCTCTGTGCTACAATAGAGGTCAACACCAAATGAACGCTTGTTAGTTTGCTTTTAGGGTTAGGAGCTGCTGCCACAATGTTTGACGCAAAAAAATTAGAAGAACTCGCTATCGCCCGCGATCAGTGGGAAGAGACGACCCTACACCACACTACCGCCAAAATGCCCGAACGCCGCGCCGAATACATCACCACCTCTGGCAAGCCAATTGCACGCCTCTACACGCCGCTTGATCTGCCCAACTTCGACTATCTGACCGCTCTCGGCTTTCCGGGTGAATATCCCTTCACACGCGGCGTCCATGCCACAGGGCATCGTGGCAAGCTGTGGACAATGCGAATGTTCGCAGGCTTTGGCACGGCGGAAGAGACCAACGCCCGCTTCAAGTACTTGCTCTCACAGGGCAACATGGGCTTATCGGTCGCCTTCGATCTGGCAACGCTGATGGGTTACGATACCGACGCTCCTGAAGCGCTCGGCGAGTTTGGCAAGTGCGGTGTAGCCGTTAGTTCGCTGCGCGATATGGAGATTCTCTTTGAGGGCATTCCGCTGGCAGAAGTGACCACCAGCATGACCATTAACAGCCCCTCGGCAGTGATTTGGGCGTTTTACATCGCGGCGGCGGAAAAGCAAGGCGTGCCAATGGAAAAGCTGCGCGGCACGCTCCAAAACGACATTTTGAAAGAATATACCGCGCAAAAGGAATACATTTTCCCGCCAGAGCCTTCCATGCGCCTTGTGACGGATACGATTGAGTTTGGCACGCGCCACATGCCGCTGTGGAATACGATCAGCATCAGCGGCTACCACATCCGTGAGGCAGGCAGCACCGCCGTACAAGAACTCGCCTTTACGCTTGCCGACGGGCTGGAATATGTGCGTTGGGCGCTGGATCGCGGTTTGCACATTGACGAATTTGCGCCGCGCCTGTCGTTCTTCTTCAACGTGCATAACGACTTTTTTGAGGAGATTGCCAAGCTACGCGCCGCACGGCGCATTTGGGCGCGTGAAATGCGCGAGACGTTCGGCGCTAAAGACCCGCGCTCGTGGCTGATGCGTTTCCACTGCCAGACGGCGGGCGTCAGCCTGACTGCCCAACAGCCTGAAAACAACATTATCCGCGTGGCGATTCAGGCACTGGCGGCTGTGCTAGGTGGCGCGCAATCGCTGCACACCAACAGCATGGATGAGGCGTTGGCACTGCCCAGTGAAAAAGCGGTGACCATTGCGCTCCGCACGCAGCAGATCATCGCCCAAGAGAGCGGTGTCGTGAATACGGTTGATCCGCTTGGCGGCAGCTACTTCCTTGAAAAGCTGACCGACGAAACAGAGGCGGCGGTTTACGAGTATTTCCGCCGCATTGAGGAGTTGGGTGGCGTGCTGCCTGCCATTCGGCATGGCTTCTTCCAACAGGAGATTGCAGATGCTGCCTTTGCCTTCCAACGCCAAGTAGAGCGCGGCGAGCAAACTATCGTCGGCGTCAACCAATACGTTGACCCAAATGCTAAGGTTGAGATTCCGATCCTCGAAATGGATCCGCACGGCTTTGATCGGCAAGTAGCGCGCTTGCAAGCGCTGCGCCAAGAGCGCGATAATGAGCGTGTGGGCAGCACGTTGGCAGCCCTGCGCGAGGCAGCCCGTGGGACGCAGAACCTCATGCCGTTCATCCTAGAGGCGGCGCGCAGCTACGCCACACTCCAAGAAATTATGGATGTTTTCCGCGCCGAGTTCGGCATCTATGAGGAAGATACAGCCATCTAGGTGAACGCGGTGGGCGGGATACATCCCGCCCACACACTGTTTACTGCAATTCGCGGCTGGTGTAGCCTAAAATGCGCCGCGCCACGATCAACAAGTTGATCTGCCCAGTGCCTTCGTAGATGTCGTTGATCTTGCCGTCACGCATCCACTTTTCAACCAACCATTCGCGGCTGTAGCCGAGCGTGCCAAGCAGTTCAACGGCTTTTTGCGTCACCTGTGTAACGACCTTACCGGCTTTCACCTTCGCCATCGAGGCTTCAAGGCTGTTGTGCGCGCCGTGATCCAGCATGGATGCCGAACGCAGCGTGAGCAACCATGCTGCCTTCAGTTGCGCCTCCATCTCGATCACATCGCGCTGAACGGCGCTCAGGCTGTGGTAGGGCGCGCCGTAAGGAATTGCGATGCCGTGTTCTGCCAGCTTTTCCTTAAGGAATTCCAACGCGGCGCGCCCAACGCCAATGGCAGAGGCAGCCACCATTGGGCGGGAAGCATCGAAGGTTGCCATAGCACCCTTGAAGCCTGCCGTCCCTTCGCGCTGCACCACATCGGCGCTGCCGAGCAGGTTATCAGCAGGGATGCGCGCATTATCCAGCACAATGGCAGCCGTATCGCTGGCGCGGATGCCGTGCTTGATCTCAACCTTGCCAATCTTAACGCCCTTGGTGCCAGCTTCCACTACGAAGGGCTTCATACCTGCACGCCCGGCGCTGCGGTCTACCGTTGCCCAGACCACCACCACACCGTCGGATTCTTCAAGGGCAAGTTTGCCATTGGTGCAGAAAATCTTCTCGCCATTGAGTATCCACTCGTTGGTTTCGGGATCGAAGACGGCAGTCGTCTGAATGGCGGAAGTATCCGAACCAGCGCCGGGTTCGGTCATCGCCATAGCGCCCCACTTCGGCTCCCCTTCGGCAAAGCGGGTCAGAAAGCGCAGTTTCTGCTCAGTGGTGCCGACTGCCTCTATAGCGCTGCCTGCCAAGAGCGGCGAAGGCATACACAGATACTGCCCGACATCACCCCAACTAAGCTGCTCGGCAAGGATGATCATCCGCACATAGGTGGTGCCGGCACCTTCGCGCTTTGGCTTCTCGCCGCCCTCGGTCAGGCGTTGGAGCGCTTTTGCCTGCTGATCGCGCAGCACATACCACATCGCCTTGATGAAGGAATGCGGGCGCTCATGCTCATATTCGTCCAAATGGCGCGACTCTGGGCGCATAATGCCCTCTGCCACGCCCTTGAGCATCTCGCGCTCTTGCAGCACGCGCTCTGGAATTGCAAAACTGATCGTCATGGTTGACTACTCCCTAAAAACTAAACAAGTGCATTTCTTTGAGAATAGGCTGCTTTCTCAAAATTCCTACAAAACTTATGCTTGTGCAGAGGCAAAAACCTCATCATAATCGGAAGAGGCGGTGCTTCTGCCGCAAGTGTTGAGCAACAACGGAACTTTTAACATGCAACCATACGAAAAACC
The DNA here is from genome assembly GCA_034436355.1 of Anaerolineae bacterium. Classification (GTDB taxonomy): domain Bacteria; phylum Chloroflexota; class Anaerolineae; order Aggregatilineales; family UBA2796; genus CP2-2F. Next base: position 126,596 of record DAOTVQ010000002.1, on the reverse strand, counting down.
GAAGAACGATAATCCGCTGGAACGTGCGTTCAGCTTTACCGAGCAAGACCTGAACCAGAACATGCAGGGTAAACTCTCCGATTCGCAAGTGGCACGCCTGCGCGGTGAGGCATACCAAACCCTCTACCTGATTGTTGGCGCCTTGGCGATCATCGGCGTGCTGGCGCTGCTTTCGTTCCGCGCCGATGCTGGCGAGCTGCTGCTGCTGCTTAGCTGCCTGATCCTGCCTGCTGTGGTCACTTTTGTATTCACCGTTGGCAACACAGAAGCTGCCCTGAGTGCGCGCACCGTCAGCAAAGTCAGCGGCATGATTCACCTTGCCTATGGCATGATGCCTTATCAGCCGCCCTTGCAAGATGACTTTAAGCCGGTGCAGCGTGGCGTTGTCTTGGGCTACCAAGCTGCCTATCGCCTTGCGATTGCTGACCGCGAATTCCGCCTAGATCGTGACCAGCACGAAGCGCTTTCGGCAGGCTACGGCTACTACAACATCTTTTTCGTGCCAACCCTCAATAAGATTGTCTCGGTGCAGCGCATCGATCCGAGCCAACCAGAGACAGCCGCTGGCTTGCCCGTTGACCTAGATATGCCTGCCAACATCGTGCGCGGCGGCGCGCTGAACGATGAAGACCAAGAGATGCTGCGCGGCTAGATGACAGCCAGACCCTCAAAGGCGGTGAAGCCGCGTGCGTTCCGCAGCCAGCGCTCCACAGGATGTTCACGGATGTAGCCATGTCCGCCTAGCACCTGCACAGCGCAATCGGTGACGAACAGCGCGGCTTTGGCAGCATATTCTTTGGCAAGGTAGCTCTCGGTGGTATAGTCGCCGCCGTGATCTTGATCGAGTTTCCACGCTGCTTCCCAAGCGAGCAGGCGTGCCGAGTCAACCTCAATCGCCATCTCTGCCAGCATGAAGGCAATAGATTGTTTGTGTGCCACCGGCGCGCCGAACTGCACACGAGTCTTAGCATAGTCGCGGGCATATTCAAAAGCAGCACGCGCCACACCCACGGCAAGGGCTGCCAATGCCGTGCGGCTGTGGCTGAGGATACGCTGATAGCGCGTGCCAGCCTCGCCACCAAGTTTGCAGGCGACGCCGACGCGCACATTGTTGAATAGGGTGTGGTAGGTTGGCAGTGCGCGGATGCCCATTAGTTTTTCGCGCTTGCCGAACTGCATTCCCGCCGCGCCGCGTTCCACAAGGTAGCCATCTACGCTGCCCGTCTCGCTATCACGTGCATAGACCAAGAGCATTTGCGCTTCAGGTGCGAACGGCACATAGCACTTTTCGCCACTGATCAGGTAATGATCGCCTTCGCGTGTGGCGGTGGTGCGCGGCATGTTGGCATCAAAGCTGATGCCCGTCTCTAGCAAGGCACTGGTGAAGTAAGGCAGCTTTTCGGCACCTGCAATCTGTGGCAGGATGTTCTGCTTTTGTTCTTCCGTGCCGCTGAAATGGACAGGGTTGGCAACGGTGGCAGGCAGCATGACTGCCAGTGCCAGCGCCAGATCGCCCCATGCCAGCGCCTCAGCCGCCAAAACATTGGTGATGGCGCTGTGTTCGCCAAAGCCGCCATAATCTTCTGGGATGCTGGCAGGTAAAATGCCCAGTTCCCAGCCTTTCTGCACCACCTCAGGTGGAAAGCCGTCGTCCTCGTCGGCATCGTGGGCGCAAGCGCGCACGTCAGTAGCCGCAAACTTGGCGATGGCATCTACAAGCATTTGCTGCTCATCACTGGGTGTGAATGAAAGCATTCTAAAAAACTCCTTTTGAAGAATCGATTGCGTGGCGAGGCACCATTGCGGATCGCCCACACACTTCGGGCGTAATTTTTAGGGGTCTGCACAGGCAGCCCTTGAAGCATTTACGGGATAACTCTAACGCAGGCGCGGATAGTTCGCAAGATAAACGGGATGTTGAGCGTGCCGCTACAACTTAGAGAGACAGCGTTTTCTCGAAAACTGCTTCACACGCCCGCGCAAACTGATCAAGGCTCAGCGCCTGTTCTGCCATATGGCGTGCTGCGCTGCCCAGCGCATTTCGTTGTTTCGCATTGCTCAGCAACTGGCGCAAGCCTTCAGCTAACGCCGCCACATCTTTAGGTGGCACAATCAAAGCTGTTTCACCATGTTTGAATAGCTCTGCCACGCCTTCTACCGCCGTACAGAGGATGGGCTTGCCACTTGCTGCCGCCGAGACAATCGAGAGTGGGCTGGTATCTTTTTCTACCGAGATGTGCGCGTAAATATCGAGGGCTGCCAGCGCTTGCGGCAAATCCCACCGAAAGCCTGCGAAAATGACCCGCCCACCAAGGGGCGCTGCCAATTCGCGCAGATGCTGCTCAAAGGCGTCGTTATCGAAGGTCGGTGTGCCGATTAGCACAAGCGAGGCGTGCGGAAATTCTTCGGCAAGTGCGGCAAAGGCACGGATCAGGTAATCCTGCCCTTTCCAAGGCGTCAGACGTGCAGCATTGCCAATCAAGAGTGCATTTTGATCAACACGCCACTCCGCACGCACGGGTGTGCCATCCGTCTCAGGTGAGAATTGCTCCGTATCCACGCCGTTGTAGATCAAATGAATGCGATCTTGTGGCAAATAGCGCGCCCATTGGGCTTGGATAGGTGTGCCGTCCGCGATGAGACGATCCGCTAACAAACGCCCTGCCATGCCGAACAGCCGCATATAGAGACCACCATAACGGTTGGCGATCAAATCTTGAACGTGCCATACACAGGGCAAGCCCGCCATGCGCGCCGCCAAACCGCCGTAGAAATGCGCGAACAAGCCTTTGGTGCAGATCAAAGCCGCGTCGGCTTGCCGCACCGTGCGCGCTATGCGCCGCGCAATCACGATGAACAATACAAAGTTCACAATCCAGCTCAGCGGATTAGGCACAAGGCGCTTTCCCAACCGCAAGCTGCTGGTGAGCAAGCGTGGTTGCCGCACAATCTGCACAGGGATGCCACTTTCGCGGCAGCGAGTTGGCAAATCGCCTTCTTCAGGGCAGATCACCAACGGGCGGAAACGACTGCGATCCATGCGCTGCGCCAAATAGAGCGTGCTGAACTCGACGCCGCCCATCTTAGCGCTCACATCCACCAGTGCCACTAGCGGCGCTTGCCGTCTTTCCATTCTTGCTCCCACAGTTTAGCGTGCGTGAAAAAGATGTAGGCAGCCGTGTGAAATGCCACAAACAGCCCACGAAAGCCTTCCCGAAAGCCACCCTTCCAAACGAACAAATAAAGTATTGCAACAATCGGGCGCAGCAGCAGGTTATGCCAACGGAAACGCCTGCCGCGTTTGCGTAACTCTGCCGCCTGATAGATCGAGTAGCGCTCTAAGAGGTTGATCTGCTTAGAGAGCGTCGGCGTGGCGTAGTGATCGAGCGGCGTTTGCAGCGTCAGCACCCTGCCGGGTACAACAACATCAGCATGAACTTCTTTGTCCTCGTAATAGCCTTTAGCTCTGCGGAAAAGGCGCACCTGATAATCAGGATACAAAAACATGGTCTTCAGCCATCGCCCTAGCAGGTAATTCTTGCGCGCTACGCGAAAAGCATCTACCTGTGGTGGGATGCCTGCCTCCAATAGCTGCTGAATCTCGGTTTGCAAAGCCTGCGGCAGGCGCTCATCTGTATCAACCACCAATATCCAATCGTGGCGGCATTGCGGAATTGCCCAATTCTTTTGTTTGGCAGAGTTAATGTATTCATGCTGAATGAAACGCACGCCACGTTGGCGGCAAACTTCGGGTGTGGCATCTGTGCTGAATGAGTCCACAACGACGATTTCATCTGCCCATTTCACATCATCTAGCAGTGCGGGCAAGGTTGCCTCGTTATTGAAGGCAGGGATCAGCACCGAGAGCTTCTCACGCGGCATAGCGTTTGTCTTTTGCTTGCTTGGCATAATGATGGGCAGCCGCCCACACAAACCAACACGGCAGGGCAAGCTGAGGCAGCACTTGCACACCTTGCAACAATAGCACACCACCAACAGCCAGCAAGCTGCACAACAGTCCAAGCAGCAGTGGATCAGCCACGTTTTGCTGCTGCACGCGCCACACCCTCAGCAGTGTTAAGAGGTACCATCCTAAAAAGGCAGCACCTGCCGCCAAGCCCAGATTGCCCGCCACCTGAGCAAAATCACTGTGCGACCAGCCCGTACCGCCCCACCCAACCCCTAGTGGAGAGCGGAAAGCAATTTCCAATGTGGTGATGAAGCGCTGTTCGCGTGTTTCAATACTGCCATCCCAAGCATTCCCTTGCAACACTTCCACTGAATGGATAAAGCGTTCTTGCCCTTGTTCTGGCACAAGTGAAATGCCGAACGCCACCAACAAGGCACCGAAGGTTATCACAACTAGGTTGCGGCGGCTAAGCAAGGCAACCACAATGAGCATACTCGTCAGCATCCACAAACTGCGGTAACCGCTGATGTAAATGGCGATCAGATGCAGGATAAAGCCGCCTAGCACCACCGCTTTCGCCAGCGGATTTCTTGCCCATCTAAGGCACGGGATAACCATCGGTAGGGTTAGCAGGCAGATGAAGGCGGCTGCCGGCGCACCCCAAAAGGCAAAAGTAGCACGCTGAAAGCCTGTAATGCCCGCAGTGTAAATAAGCTGATCGGTTTGAATGAGACCAGCCAACGTGAAGCGCCCCAGTTCGGGGAAGGCGTATTCCAGCGTCCCTACAGCGCTGATCAGGACACCGACACCGAAAAAGGTTCGCATGAGCGTTTTCCACATGCTGGGTTGGCGTGTGGCAGCCCAGACCATGCCAAAGATGATCGGCAGCAGCAGAAAGTTCAGCGCCTCTGTGATCATCAAGTCCCAGCGCCTGCCGCGCAGCAAGCCTTGCAGCCAGCCGTTCACCCAAAAGAGCAAGCCAACGAAGAGCAGCGTTTGGATGAAGGCTGAAAGCTGTAGCTTAGGCATATCCGGCAAGCGCGGCTGGATGATGAATAAGACGCCCAAGAAGAAAATCAGGATGACCAGTGGATGCAGGCGAAAAAACGGGGTGAGTTGAATGGTGCGATAACCTAAGACGAATAAGGCAACCCAAATCACCAAGCCAAATTCTAGGCTGCGCTTACCGGCTGCCAAAATGACCAGCAGCAGGCTCACGAAGGCAATCACCAACAGCAGTTGGAAGCTGAGCTGACGGCTGCCGATAATGGCGCCGAGCGCTAAGCTGGCAGCCAGCACTGCGCCAGTAAAAACTACCCAGCTTGGAAAGCGCTCCGCAGTTAACATGCTTGCTTACTCATCCAACGATTTCTCCGCACGAAGGGGATGGCTTGGCACACCGCCAACGATTGCACCTGCTGCCACTGAATGGCGCACCAATGCACCGGCGGCTACCACACTGCGTTCGCCTACAGTCACGCCTTCTAGCACAGTGCTGCACGCGCCAAGATAAGCGCCGCGCCGCAGCAGGATGGGTGCGCTGGTGGCAGGCAAACTCGCTAAAGCTGGCGGGCGTTCACCAACGTTCGTGTGCGTAAGTAACGTGCAGCGCATAGAGATTGTAACATAATCTTCAAGGGTAATTTTCTCAGCAAGGTCAAGGAACACATCACGCCCCATATAACAGTGATCGCCAATGACGAGATTGGCATACTCTTTGCCGCGTTCATCACCAGCATTATGAATGATCAGCGGTGAGTGAATTTGTGCGTTTTCGCCAATGGTTGCACCATAGCGCCGCAAGGTCGGCACAATCAGCTTGGCGGGTAGGATCAAGAGCAGCGCATTGACACCTTCCGCACGGTAGGCGAGATAGGCAAGGCTTACCAGTAAACCGAACAAGGCGCGGACTAAGCGCTTGAAGATTTTTGCCAGCATGTTACGTGGACATTTTAGTTTGATCAGCTTGCCTTAGCATAAAGAAGATCGGCACGATTGTCATCAACAAGCCCATGGCGGGCGTCATGTAGCGCAGGATGGAAAGTACGGCAATGGTCATCAGCCAAAAGTATAACACAATCAACCATGTACCTAACAAATAAGTGCGTTGTGCAAGCGCAAATCTGAAGGTCAATAGACTGCCTACCAAAATGCCCAACAAATAGAGCGCTTGAATGGCGAGCGAAAGCAGCTCCAGCCGTCCACTATCTGTCGCAAACCAACTGCGCGCTATTTTCAGTAAAAATAGCTTGACCACTGCATCAGGCGTTTGCAAGAATTCTTCACGCACAGCAGCGAAAATCGCACCGAGTGAGGTCATCTCGTCACGGCGGCTGAGCAGGCGCTCCATTAAAGCAAGCACATCCGCCGATATCTGAAATTTTTGACGGTAGGCTTTACCTACGGCAAAAGTTAGCCCGTCCCGTATGCTAGGTGTTGTGTTAGTACCCAGCACTACCAACTGACTGCTCTGTGCGTAAACGAGGATTGTCCAAGGCAGCACCACAAGGCTTCCAACGCCTAAAAGCACAGCACTGGTAGAGGCTTTCAAGCGTAGTGGGTGCCGCGTTAACCACACGATCAGCACACAGACGGGCAAAATGGCGATGGCAATGCTGCGGATCAGCATGGCGATGCCCAAGAACACAGCCGCTAGCGCAAAACCGCGCAGCGACTGTGTTTTCAGACTCCGCCAGAAGAAAGCAAGCCCTAGATAGAGGGCTGCGATGAAGGGCGGCTCAGTCAGGCGCTCTGTACTCAACAGCAGCATGAATGGGTAAGTTAGCCATAAGCCTGCCGCTAACAAGCCGCCGCGCTCGCCCCACAGGTTGCGTGCAAGGCGATAAACGACCACCACGCTGATCGCCAAGCAAGCGGCATTTAGCGCACCGAATAAAAGTGCCTCACTGATGCCAAGCTGCGCGATCCACAGCAGCACCGCCACGATAATCGGATAGCCTGGCGGATTGGTTGAGGCAAAACTGTCATCTGCCAGCGTGAAGCCGTTGCCTGCCAGCAGATTGCGCGCTACGACACTGTGGTAATAGGTGTAATCTGAACTATCGAGGCGAAAGGAATCAGGCACAAATATCTGAAAGAGCGCGATAAAAACGAAGGCAACCACAAATACGATAGCGCTGCGCTGCTGAGTCCAGTTAGGCATGGGGTGCGCCTCGATCTGATAGTAGACGTTCCACTTGCTCAAACAGCCCTTGGCGGCGCTGTTCCATCGAAAAATGCGTTAACACGCGCTCACGCGCACGCTGACGCAGTTCCTCGTCTGCGCGCAACGCCTGCTGAATAGCTGCTGCCACTGCCTGCGGCGAATTATCCGCCGTGTAGAAGCCACAGTCGCCCACTACTTCTGGCAGCGAGCCAACACTGGTCACCACAGGAATGCAGCCCATCAGCATTGCCTCTGCCACGCTCATGCCAAAGCCTTCGTGCAGGCTCGCTTGCACATAAACGCTCGCCTTCGCGTAGAGCGCTTGCAGATCAGCATCACTCAAGTAGCCTGTGAAAGTGACGTTTTTGCTTGCGGCTGCGCGCAATGTTTCAATGCTGTCATCAAACCATTTGCCCGCCAGCGTGAACTGCAAATCGGGTAGGTAAGCAGCCGCTTGCACAAAGGGGAGTAAGCCTTTGCGAAGCAAATTTGCCTGCCACACGCCGCCTACTGTTATCACAAGGTGGGGATCACGCTCTACCAACGGCTTATTAGGCACAGGCACGCCCAAATAGGCAAGTGTGATCTTCTGCGGCGCGGCAACTTCGTGCTGAACAGCTTCGCGGCGCGCGCTCTCGGAAAACGCCAATAAGTGCGTAGCATTTCCAGTGACGGCACGCACTACAGCCCGCTTGAGGCGCGAGCGCTGCGAGCCGTAAGTGGCGGCATTCACATGCGCCACATCATAGCCGCCGATGACAACAAGGCTTGGCTTGCCAAGCAAGCGTGCAAACAGCACTGGAAAGAGCGTATGCCAACTGGCAAACCAACCAAAGACCAGATCGGCACGGCGAACGGCACGCCAGGTTGCTGCCACATTGATCAGTCTGCTTCGCACAAACCACTCTTGCACAGCGTAACGCTGACGCAGCAGGTTAAGGTCAACCGCCACAAAGGATTGTAAAGCATTATGCACAAAGAGAATGTTTGGCTGGCTCATGGCGACTCTCTAAGCAGGGTTGCTTCATAACGCGCCATACTTGCAGCAAGGCTGAAGCGTTGGGCGTGGGCGCGATTCTGCTCGCCAGCGCGCTGCACTTCGGCGGGATGTGCAAGCCAATCCCTGAGTGCGCTTGCTAGTGCGCTTACGGTCGGTTCAACAAGCCGATTAGGCGGCGCGGGCAGCACTTCAGGAAAGCCACCAACTCGCGTAGCCAAGACTGCCTTGCCGGCTGCCATTGCCTCAACTGCAACAATGCCGAATGGCTCAGCACGACTGGGCAAAACGACAAACTGTGCGCCGTTCAGCAGGTGCGCCACTTGCGATGGTGCAACTTGCCCTAGAAAATGCACGCGATCTGCCATGTTCAGCGCCGCTGCCTGCGCCGTGAGTGCGCCGCGTTGGCTGCCTTCGCCGGCAAGCAGCAGATCGAGATCAGGATGCTGAATAGTGGCTTGGGCAAAGGCTTCCAACAACAAGTCAACACCCTTCGTTGCCTCCAGACGCCCAAGATAAAGTACGTATGGGCGCGTATGCTTATATGGCGTCTGATCTGCGAAGCGTGCTAGATCCACACCGTTGTAATGCACAGCAATGCGCGGTGCAATACTCGGCACAAGGGCGGTTGCTTTGGCGAGCAGATCGGCAGAGCAGGCAGTGACGGCATCCGCCTGTGCCAGCAGTTGGCGAAATTGCCGCCCTTCGTAGGCGCTGCGCGCTGAGTCACCCAATATGTCGTGACCATGTAGCGATACAACAAGGCGAAAAGCGTAGTGCCGCCGCAGCCACAAGACGAAGGGTGTGAGATGTGTGGGAAAGTGAAAATTGACCACCTTCGGCTGAAAAGTTTGCATGAGGCGCGCTAGGCGGCGCAGTGTGAGCGGATAGTAAACGCAAGCGGCAAGGAAGGCATCTAGCCTGCCACGCCGTAGATCGGGCAAGTTCGGGCGCAGCATCAGCCAGCGTGTGATCGGGATGCCGTCGCGGATTTCGTGCGGCGGCAAGCTGCGCGGATAACGCATGGTCAGGGCGCGCACGCTGTGTCCTTGGGCTTGCATGTGCTGCGCGACCTGATGCGCGACTGTTTGCAAGCCACCTAACACGGGCGGATAGGAAGTGCTGATCAGAAGGAGGTTCATGGGCGGTGTTTCCGACGGGCTTCTAGGTAGCCTTGATAGAGCATCCCAGTGCGCCACAACACGCTATTCCAGAACATCACTGGTACAGCGCGCACTTTATCTTTCCAAAGCGGCATTCGTAAACCGTAAAGCAGCGGCTCGTAAAAGGTGGCTGCGACAAAATTGATGGCTTTTAGGAAGTCTTTGGGGCGGCGGAAGTGGTGTGGATAGATGCAATACATCTCTTTCCATTTGCGGCGCACAAGGTAGTAGGCGCGTCCGTACATATAGTGCTGGCGGAAGAACTGCCGCAGCGACGGGCGATGATGATGCCAGACCTTAATGGCAGGGTGATAATAGATGCGGTAACCGGCTTGCAGCACACGCCAGTTGAAGTCCACATCCTCACCTCGAAACAGCGACTCATCCTGCAAACCGATGATATCCAACACGCCGCGCTTGTAGGAGACATTCACACCCGGAAGCGTGCGAACGTATCGTGCTTCCGCCGATGACGGAAAGGTGACGCGATCTGCGAGGCGGCTCAGAAAGCGTGTGCTGCTATCTGTGCCAAGTACGGTACCACCCACCGCGCCAGCTTCGGGATGTTCTGCGTGGATTCGCTTCAGTTGCGTCACCCAATCAGGAAAGACTTCCGCATCGTCATCGGTCATTGCCACAATATCGCCTGTGCAGTGTGGCAAGCCGACGTTACGGCTGGCGGCGAGATTTTTGTTGACCGTCTTCACCAACTTCAACGTAGTATTGGCGGGGCAGCGCGCCTGATGAGCCATCACAACTTGATCGGCGTGTTCATCGCCGCCATTGACCACCACAACTTGCGTCGGCTTTTCGACGGTGCCATGCACTAGTGCCGTCAACGCCTGATCGAGCATGGTATGACGATTGTAGGTGCAAATCAACACAGAGACTTGTTCCAAAGTCATCTCATCCATGTGCGCGGAAGAATGCCAAGTACTGCGCCGCTATGGCGCGCCAATTGTACACCGCAATCGCTTGCTGCCGCCCTGCCTGACCCATCTTTTGGCGTTTCGCAGGATCGGTCAGCAAATCGCGCAGCGCCTCGACCAAGGTATTCGGTTGTTTCTCATCCAACATCAAACCATATTCTGGCTGGATGATTTCGTCGAAAGGCGGGTGCTGGCTGGCGATACAGGGTAGTTGCATCGCCATGTACTCTACTAATGTGATGCCGAAGGCTTCCCCGTAAGAGAGCAGACATCCAACATCCGCCATTGCAAGATATGGCACTACATCATTGACACTACCGATTAAGTGTACCTGATCGCCGACCTGCAAATCACCTATCAGGCGCTCTAAGTCTTGGCGATACGGTCCCTCACCCAGCACCCAATACTGAAGATCGGGCATCGTCGGCTTCAGGGCTGCCACGGCTCGGATCACATGCTGAACACCTTTGCGTTCCTCTAAGGCTGCCGTTGTGATGATCACTGGGGACGTCGGTAATATACCAAGGCGCTGCCGCATTTCTGCACGCAGCGCGTCAGAAGGCTTGAAGACTTCGGCATCAACACCGTTGGGCATTGCATGGCATGGTTTGCCGAAGAATGCTTCCGCGCCGCGTGCCGTGAACTGACTGACGCCGACCAATAACGCGGCACGCTGCGCGAGTCCGGTAGCTTTGAACTCCACGTAGCGGTGCAGCACCTGTTGATAGGGATAGTGCAGAATCATGCATGTCTTTTGCCGATTGCTGTGCCTTAGTGCCGCCGCTTCTCCGTAGCCCGCAAAGGCGACCACGACCCAATCATAACGCACCTGCCGAAGCCACCACCAGTAGAAAGGCACTGCCCAACGCGCCATATAGTAGCGCGAGTAAGGCACTTTACGAAACCGAACACCGTCTGGCAAGTCGCCCCACGAGACTGGCTTCGGATCGCCCCACACGAACAGGTCAGTAGGCGCGCCCTGCTTGGCAAATTCGGCTGCCAGCGACCAATTGACACGCTCAATGCCGCGCTTCAGGCGCAGTTGGTATGGGCTGATGATGGCAAGCCGCATAGTATTAATCTAGTGCGTCCTCATAGACCTGAAGGATGCGCTTTGCCACCACATCACTGCTGTAGTGCGTGAGCGCGTGTTCGCGGGCGGCTTGCCCTAACTGCTCTCGCTTGGTGGCATCCTGCGCGAGATCAATAATGGCGTCCGCCAACGCTTGCGGATCGTTAGGTTCAACAAGTACGCCACACCGTCCGTGGTCGAGCGTTTCTGGAATTCCGCCGACGCGACTCGCAATCACAGGGATGCCGCGCATCATTGCCTGTGCCACAGTGAATGAAAAGCTCTCATACAGCGATGGAACTACACTTATTTGGGTAGTATCATAAAGGCTTGCAATGTCCTCGTGGCTCATGAAACCAATTAACTGGACGTATCCGCGTTGGATATACTGTCCCAAAGTCTCTTTTAGGTACTCACTGTATGGTTTACCAGATGGTGTAGGTCTACTAGGTCCGACAATCGAAAATTGTACGTGGTCTAGCTTGGCAAACACACGGGGTATAGCCGACGCGAGAACTTCAATCCCTTTGAGACGTTCCAGTCTTCCTAAAAAAAGTATTGTAACAGGAGTGTCTAGTTGATGAGGCTTTCTTGGATGATTGACTCTTTCTACCGCGTTGGGAATAACGCGGATCTGTGTGTGCGGCACACCACAATCATCGCCAACAATGCGTGCCATTGCCTGAGATGGTGCGGTAATTAGATTGGCACGCTTTATCGTGCGCTTTTCGGCTTGTCCGAGCCAGTGTACTTCGTATGGCAACTCTGAGGGAAAGTAATAACGTGCGAGATGAAACATCGGCGCGTGACAGCGCACGATTAATATTCTACTCAGTTGAGTATTCCAGAAGAATGCTTCCGCATTGACGTCAGCAAATTCGGCAACAGTTACAGATTCTTGACGATGTACCCTTCCCAAAGTACGGCATACTATCGCGCTGTGAATCAACGCTTGTAGGATTTTGTATTGACGACCAATGACTGGCAATTTCCGCAAACGATATAGATCAGGTACTTGCACTCTCAATATACTAATGCCGTCCTGTGATTGGCGAAATGCCGTTTTGCCACTGCGCCGCAGGGCTATCACAGTTACTTTATGACCTAACTGAACGCAAGCGCGTGCAAAGTTATAGTTGTGTGACGCAACCCCACCTCCACCAGTCTCGGGCGGATACCATTGATTCACAATTGCAATGTGCATTAATCTAATGCAGCGCCCTTTCGTAAAGCTCAATTTGTCTGGGCATCAATACCTCTACATCGTACCGTTTTGCATGTTCACGCGCTGCTCTACTATATTGCTCACGTTTCTTTGGTTGTTGCAGCGCGGCTAAAATGGTCTCGGCAAGTGTATCGGGATTGTCACGCGGCACGAGCCAGCCAGTTTCTTCATGGTGAACGAGTTCCGCGATTCCTCCAATATCTGATGCGATCACTGGACACCCACATGCTAAGGCGTCGAGAATAGTATAGCCAAACGTCTCATACTTTGTTGGTGATACGTACAAATGCGCTTGGCGATAATAATCAATTAGGCGATCACGCGGAACAAGACCCTCGAAATGAATACGCCCCTGATGTTGTGTTGGAGGCAAAACGCGCTCAATTTGATCTTTACCAAAATCCCCATCCGAGCCGTACAAAAACAAATGTGTATCAGGTTCCGCCTGCCACACATTAGGCAATGAAGCAATCAGGGTATGTGTACCTTTATGTCGTTCGAGCCTACCTACAGACATAATGTGATAAGGCGGAGCCGACGGAGGAGTTTCTGAAGGCGAGAAGCGTTGGGTATCGATTGGGAGTGGCATAACATCAATTAGGCGCGGCGGGATTTGACATGCACCTGAGATGAAGGCGGCTTGAGAACGGCTCAGCGCATGAATTTGCCTAGCCTTGAGCATTAAACTACGTTGTGATCTTACCGCTCGCCAAGACCATTTTCCAATCTCGCAGTAATGGTTCATCATCCAGTAGGCACCATGCAATTTGCACACATATGGTGCAGCCGCAAGTGCTTTAGGAGAATAGCTAAGCCCATTGAGTAGTTCCACCAAATCATAACAAAATCCGCGGCTAGAGAGAGCTATGCTGACAGCCCTACCCATCTCCATTTTCCGCACATCAAATGCTAAAGGTGACTTCAGCTTTGCCAAGTAGTAATGAAGGTTTCCCACAGGCAAGTTGTGTATCGTTACATTGGCTTGTGCTGCCCAATCAGGGCAGTACATTGTTTTCCCTAATGCCGGAACGAGGATATCTATATGATACCCTCGTTGAGCCAGCCAAACGCAAGCCTCTTCAATGTATGAACCAATCCCGCTTCCGTAAGCAACAAATGCCAATTTGCGGTTCATAGGGTGCTGCGATCTTCAGCTCTATGTCCTATTCGTGTAGTTCCCGGACGCAGTGGTTGTAAAACAGTTAGTATCTTCAACGGATGATAGCAAACTCCGCAGTATGCCATACGCATTAACACGTGCTGATCTCCAGCTGCTTTGAGTTGCCAGCATCGCATGTCGTATCTGAATAACTTAAGGTAGCTTCTCATTACAAGCGAAGAATGAGGTACGACCCCCCGATCAGAGACGCTAGGTGATCGCGTCAACTTCTCTCTAGGTACAAAAGGTCGCCATACATCGGGCGGAAACTCTACAAGCATTGTGCTACCTACCAATTCACTATTCTTTGCGTAAGCTACCTCTAGAGTATATTCAAGATGGTATGGTTTCCATACATCGTCATCATCAAGATGTGCGATCCAATCTCCGTGAGCCTCATCAAGCGCACGATTCATTGGTGGCACGCCTGCTACATACCACAATGACTTAGGATCGCTTGGATACGGTCCCCGCTGCGGCAGATTGTAAAATCTGATTCGCGGATCGTTCAGCTTGGCGATACGCTCCTCCGTATCATCGGTGCAACAATCCCCAACAATTACAACCTCAAAGTTTTGGTAGGTTTGATTGAGTACCGATGGTAAGGTGCGTTCCGTCAGCAGTTTGCCACGATTGTAAGTAGCAATAGTCACGCTCACCAACGGATTGTCCATGGTGCGATAGAGATGCTCATACTTCTTGCGCGCTTCCAACAGCAGCGGGCGCTCTTTCAGCGCCGTGCGCCATGTATGCAGTTCTAAGGGAATGTCACGGCGGAAGAACCGTTTCAGCTGCTCTTTCCGACGGTATGCCCAGATATACCAAGGCGCATTCTTCAGGTTGCGAATCACTTTAGCACCTCTAAGACGGCATCGCGTTGCATAATTGCTGCTTCAACAATTGCACAAATCTGGACGATATCTTGAACGCTTACGGCTGTGCCTGTCGGCAAAGACATCACCCGCTGTGTGAGGCGCTCTGTCTCTGGCAGCAGCAAACGCGCATGAGGAAAGTAGGACTGATACGGCTCCATTTGGTGGCTGCCGGGATAAAAATATCGCCGTGCCAGTACGTTTTCAGCATGTAACACCTTAACCAGCACATCGCGGCTAACGCCTGCCTGGGCTGCGTCCACTTCAAGGATCACATACTGATAATTGCATTGCTCTGCTTCGCTGTATGGGTACAGCCTGATTCCATCCAAACCAGCTAGGCACTGCTGATAGGCTTGATAGTTGCGCTTATTCACTGCCACAATTTCTTCAATGCTCTCCAGCGATGTCAACCCCATGGCAGCGCACACTTCAGTCATTTTGCCATTCGTGCCGACATAGTCTACATCATCTATGCCTGCAAAACCGAAATTTCGCATGAAGCGCATTCGCTCAGCAAGGTGATCATTGTTCGTAGTCACAACGCCGCCTTCAAAAGCATTCAGAAACTTGGTCGCATGGAAACTGAAAACTTCCGCGTCGCCAAAGCCACCGATTAAACGTCCCTTGTAAGAACAACTAAACGCATGAGCAGCATCAAACATCAAAAACAAGCCGCGCCGTTGGGCAATTTCGGTGAGTGCCTCAATATCGCACGGTGCGCCCCATACATGCACACCGATGATGCCCGTGGTGCGTGGCGTGATCATCCGCTCCACTTGTGCAGGATCAAGATGATGGCTGCCCGGCGCCACGTCACAGAAAACGGGTGTGATTTCTTGCCATTGGAGTGCGTGCGCCGTAGCAATAAAGGTAAATGACGGCACAATGACTTCACCACGTAAACCTGCCGCACGGATGGCAATTTCAAGGGCAATGGTGGCATTACACATTGCGACACAATGCTTCACACCCACATATTCAGCAATACGCCGCTCAAACTCCTTAACATACGGACCGTTATTGGTAAACCATCGCCGATCAAGCATATCTTCGATGCGTGTTAGCAAGCGCTGGCGATCTCCTATATTGGGTCGCCCAACGTGGAGCGGTTCAGCAAAGGCTGGTGTGCCGCCCAAAATTGCCAGCATTTTCGATTCAGTTTTCATGCCAACCCTCAGGTCTCGTCTTGATCACTTTGCCCGGTACACCAACTACAGTCGTGTTGGGCGGCACGTCGCTTACGATTGTACTTCCCGCACCAATAATTGACCATGCGCCTACAGTGATTTTCTCTATAATGTTTGCGCCCATGCCGATAAAGCAGCCTGTCTGAATCATCACGTTTCCAGCCAACCGAACACCAGGCGAAAGCGTGGCAAATTGCTCAATATGCACATCATGCGACAAAGAACACGCTATATTGACCTGCACGTGATCTCCAATGACGACCTGATT
The DNA here is from genome assembly GCA_034436355.1 of Anaerolineae bacterium. GTDB lineage: Bacteria > Chloroflexota > Anaerolineae > Aggregatilineales > UBA2796 > CP2-2F. Next base: position 110,645 of record DAOTVQ010000002.1, on the reverse strand, counting down.
GGTGATAATTGTTCCTGCTCCCACTGAAACGCCGTGCCCTATGGTCACGTAAGGTGTACGGATGACACTTGGGTGTACAACGCTGCAAAAACGTGCGCCCAGTGCCGCTGCGCGCTGTATGAGTTTGGCACGTAGGGCAGGATCGCCAACACCGCAAATAACCTGCACTTCCTCAATGTGCGCGGCAAGCCACTCAAAGCCACCTAGAATCGGGCGATCATTCACAAGATGACCGTGCTTGGCAAATTGCGGGTCAACGATGAATCCAAGCACATTCAAGCGCGAATCTACCTCATGTTGCGCGTCGAAAATGTCCAAGACATCCCGCGAGCCACCGCCTGCACCGAGGATTACGACTTGCATCTACACAATACGCTCTCACACAGTCTGTTTATCCAACCCAACTTCAGCCGACACCAGTTCTGTTGTCCAGTCTAAGATTGGGCGAACTACACCTTGCCACTTGCCGTGCCAAGATATCATCTTGGCACGCCACTCAGATTCCAACACCTCAAAGACAATAGCATCGTCCATTCCAAATAGGTGGTAAGCCTGCTCTCTAACAAATAACAACTGAATGCGGTATTGCCCATCGTTCAGTAAGTTTCCTTGAATGCGGCAAGTGCTTCGAAACAAACCTTGAGGAAAGGGCTTGCCATTCCAGACCGTTTCAAGGATTGGAAATGTGTTGAATGCTAGGATGCCATGCTCGTTGTAAACATGTAGGCTAAGGTTGAGTATCAAGTCTGGCACAAAATTCCAATAGAGGAACTCAAGAATAACCTCGCTGTCAGTATGGATCGGGTCGTGCGGTGTACCATCTGCAGGACGCACGCTAATGCGATGGAGCTTCACCTCAGGACAACCGGGTGCTTCCTCTGGAGAGTCCCAGACTCTTTCAGTGGAGATGCTAGTCATCGTTGCCAAATAGGTCGAAATGGCATTGCTCACCGCACCATCAACAACGAGTTGACCAGCACTAAGCACAATCCCCCGCTCACACAAGCTCTGCACCGCCGCCATGTTATGACTCACGAACAGCACGGTGCGCCCCTCGCCCGCCACCTCGCCCATCTTGCCCAGACACTTCTTCTGGAACGCCGCATCGCCCACTGCCAGCACTTCATCCACAATTAGAATTTCAGGCTCAAGGTGCGCGGCAACCGCGAAACCCAAGCGCAAGCCCATCCCACTGGAATAATGCTTGACGGGTGTATCAATGAACTTCTCCACCTCTGCGAAGGCAACAATCTCATCGAATTTGCGCTTGATCTCGGCACGGCTCATGCCCAAGATCGCGCCGTTGAGGTAGATATTCTCGCGCCCTGTCAGCTCAGGGTGAAAGCCTGTACCAACTTCCAGCAATGCGCCGACCCGCCCATAGAGCTTCACCTCGCCCGTGGTTGGTTCGGTGATGGAAGAGAGGATTTTGAGCAAGGTGCTTTTACCCGCGCCGTTCCGCCCAATGATGCCGACCACCTCGCCTTTTTTTACCTCGAATGAAACATCTTTCAACGCCCAGATGGTCTCACTCAGGTTATTGGCAGCAGCAGCATTGCCGCGCAGCAAGCCCACCGCACGCCGAAACGGTGCGCTGAGGGTATCTGCTAACACATCGCGGAAGGTACGGTAGGCTGCCTCCGCTTTGCCGATGCGGTATTGTTTGCCTAGTCCCTCAACGCGCAGCGCAATATCGCCCATCTGTCATCCTCTAAGGCAGTTCTTCAATCAGCGAGATTCCCCACAAGTTGAAGAAAAGGTTTGGCTGAAGCACTTCCAGCCGAAGTTCGCGGATAAAGGTCAGGTTGGGTAAGCTGAATTCAGTCATCCACACCTGCGCTTGGAAATCATCGTAAGCGCCGCTGTAGCCAGATGTTCCTACCAGTGCAGCCCGTTTACGCCAACGGAAAACAGCTTCACACGCGCTACACCTGTTCGGAGGAGCATTCCATAGCTGCGTATGCTGCCCAAGCATAATTGGGAACTCGATACGCTCATTCTTTTGACTGATGATAACGAATTTAGCAATTGGTTCGGCATCTGTCAAGCGCTGTTCAGAAACAACATTCGAGAAAACCTGTATACGCACGGCAGGTTGATCGGCTAGGCGTGCTTGCCATGCCATCTCAGCCTGACAGTTTGGCAGGCTATACATGCCGAGTAAAGGTGTGCCGCGCTGCGGCAATTTTACATCCTGATAGCGCATGTGGTAGGCAGAGACGGGATGTACTTGTGTGGTTGCCTGTTCATTCAAATCAAAAGTGTAGATGAAGAAAGGGTAATCCACAAAGCCTTGCTCAAGCTGTGTGCCGCTAAGCTGGCTCAGCAGCGCAGAAAATTGACAGCGGTTGGCGTCTTGAAAATCTGCGCTGACCATGACAACGCGCTGAATGCCGCGCTCACGCAGCCTTTCAACAAGGTCTGGTTTGCCAATGTACTGCCAGGCGGACTCCAAATTAGGTGGTTGCCGCAAGTTGAAGTCTATGAAACCGTGCGAACGACCATCGGCAAGGATGACCGTATTTGCTTGCACGGCAGATGGTTCTAGCACGCGTAGAACCGCCGCATGGTCTGGTTTTCCCCATGCGGCGGTCAGCATGTTAAAGAGTCCGTAGAGTTGCACACCGATCACGCCTATGAGTGCCACAATTTGTAGGCTGCGCCACTTCAGCGCATAGATGCCTTCTGCCACGACCCACAAAAAGATCGGCACAATCCAGATGACGAGGCGCACATTGGCACTTGCCGTGATCTGGGCGGGCAGCAGTGGATCAAGGACGATATAGACCAATATTGCGAAGAAAAAACTTAGTAAAGTGAAATGCAAGGCAGGAAGATTGCGCTTGTGGAGCTGCCAAAATCCTAGCAGGGCGATTGCTGCGAATACGAGTATAGCAGGCAACACAATCAATAAATCAAGCGGATAGGTGTATTGCCCAAAGATGCCATGATAGCCCAAGAAAAACAGTTTCACGCCGATAATAGGTGACCATCCACGCGGACCGCTGTAATTGAATGCACGCCCTTCAAAATTTGCGTTACCATCAAATATTCTGGAGGTAATGCTGTAGGGAATTTGCAGTAAATCAGGGCTAAGTACGGCAAGCAGCGAAATGAAGAAAAGAACGCCAACACAAGCGAATGCGAAGCTGCGAAATAGTTTTGGCATTCTGCTTGCCAGCCAGTGAAAGCCTGCCGCTGCAATAACCAAGACGCCTAACATCTGAGCAGATAGCAGCAGCAGCGCAGAACCGACCAGCCCAATTGCGCTCACAAAGCGTTGAGCAGGTATAGCTTTGGTGTGGAGTGCGTACAGCCAGAAGAACAAAGTCGCTGAGAAGAGGAAGAAGCTGTAGAAACGAATTTGCTGCGAATATTCGATGGCTATTGGCGAAATAGCCAACAAGCCCGAAGCGATGCCCGCCACTGATGCAGGGCGCCACACCTTTAACCACAGGTAGCAGAAGACAACGCTCAAACTGCCGAAAAATATCGGCAGCAGGCGAAGCCATAGCAAATCTGTGCTGAGAGACACCCAAGGGTTGTAGAGAATTAGAAAACCAATGCCGTTAAGGTTGAAGCCTAAATTTTGTGCTTCGCGGATGGTCGCCAGTTCATCGCCATAAGCTGCACCTTCCGCCGCCAAGAGCCGCACGGCAAAAGCCAATACGAACAGCCCAACAGTCAGCCACAGCCGCTGCACAGAGGCACTGGTGAAAGGCATCACCTGCTCCTTTTAGACCACATCCGCGAAGGTTTTTTCCATGCGGCGGAAATAGAACGCACCGCTCACCAACAGCAGCACTGCCGCTACCGAAGAAATGATGAGAATACCGCTTGGCGCCGTCTCTGTGCCAAGCAATGCCCACCGAAAGCCTTCCACCACGCCCGCCATCGGATTAATGCCATACAGCGCTCGCAGCGTCTCGTTTTGAATCAAACTGCTCGGATAGGCAATCGGTGTGGCAAACAGCCAGAATTGCGTCAGGAATGGCACCACATAGCGAATGTCTCTGAACTGCACATTCATCGCCGAAAGCCACAGCCCAACGCCAAGTGCTGTGATCAGTGCCAAGAGCAGGAAAAAGGGCAAGAAAATCACGTTGATGGTTGGCACAATGCCATAGGCAAGCATCATCAGAAGCAAGACGGCGAACGCCAACAAGAAGTCCACCACGCCAGAAAGCACGGCAGAGATCGGAATCACCAAGCGCGGAAAGTAGATTTTTTTGATCAAATTGGCGCTGCCCACCAAACTATTGGAAGCGTTGGCAAGCCCTGCCGCGAAAAACGTCCAGGGCACCAGCGCTGCATAGCTGAAGATCGGGTAGGGCAGCCCATCTGATGGAATGCCCGCCAACCGCCCGAAAAACAGCGAAAAGACGATCATCGTCATGAATGGCTGAATGATCGCCCACGCCGCGCCGATTACCGTTTGCTTATAGCGCACCTTGATGTCGCGCCAGATTAAAAAGTAGAGCAGTTCGCGGAAGCGCCATAGCTCACGCAGCTTCAGCGAGACCCAGCCTTTTGAAGGGCGCAAGGTCAGCAGTGGCGCGTCGTCGGTTATTAAGTTACCGTAATCCGATTGACCTGAGGTGTCGGTTAGTTGGCTCATAACGCCCCATGACTTTTGCGGCAATTAGGAATTGTCATGCTGACAGCGAAGCATTGTAACCGGCTTGGTTGTTTTTGGCTACTGCACACCCAATGCCGCCGCAACCAACCACCCCGCTGCCAGCACCAAGCCCAGCCACCAATGCAACCGCGCTGTGCGCCCCTGCGCCCGATGCAATGCCTGTGCATCCTTGCTGCGTGTCGTAACGCGCACCAACCACACCGCCTCCCACAAGGTGACGAACACCAGCAGCGTTGGCAGCGGCATCGCCCCTGCTATGATCAGCGCTGCTGAAGCCACATACGCGCCGTAGATCAAGATGTTGAACTCGATAAAAGCGCCCTTCAAGCCAAACCGCACAGCTAAGGTGCGTTTGTTCACCGCCCGATCTGCCTCAATATCGCGCATGTTGTTGGCGTGCAGGATTGCCGCTACCGTGAAGCCAAGCGGCACACCTGCCAAGAGCGCTTGCAGGTTATCTTGCCCACTGATCGCGTAGTATGTGCCAAAGGTCATCAGCGGACCAAAGCACAGGAAGGCTGTCACTTCGCCCAACCCGATATGCGAAAGCGGCAGCGGTCCCGCCGTATACAGCACCACCGCTGCCACGCCGACCATGCCCACAAAGAGCAGCGTTGTGCCAGAGAGCGCCACCAAGATCAAGCCGATCAGCGCGCCGCCAACCGTCGTCGCCACAGCGCCGATCAAAACCTGCTGCGCGCTCAATTTGCCTTCGCTCAGCACCATGCCCATACCTGCAACTTTCAGGGCATCCGCGCCGCGTTGATGATCAACATACTCATTCACAAAGTTGGAGGCAATTTGCAGCAGCAGCGCACCAATCAGCGCCAGCAGAAAGCGCAGTGGCTCAAAAATGCCATCGTTGAGCGCGACTGCACCGCCAACGAGCAGCGCGGCATAGGTTGCCGGCAAGCTGCGCGGACGCGCCGCCTGATACCACGGGCGAAGCGGCGCGGGCAAGCGCTCTATGAGTGGGCGAGCAGGCGCTCGTTTGGTGCGTTCACGTGCTTTGCGTTTGTTCATCGTAGGCTGTAAATGGCTGCTTCAAAAAACTCGATCATGGCATGGCTGTGCGCCTCTGGCGAGAAGCGCTCCATGCCGCGCTTATGAGCATTGCGCCCCAGACGCTCTGCCAACGAGTCATATTGTAACAGACGGCTCATTTGCAACGCCATATCGCTTATATCGCTCGGCGTTACGATCAGCGCGGCAACGTTTGGCTCCAGCACCTCAGTAATGCCCGCTTGGCGCGGCGCAACAATCGCCTTGCCCGCTAACATCGCTGCGGTCAGCCCTTCGGGTAATGCCTCATGAAGGGTGCAATCTAGCACAGCATCGCAAGCTGCCAAAATGTCATAGACTTCTGCACGGTTAGGAAACCAACGAATTGGCAAGGCATGGCGTGTTGTGGCTTGCCGCAATGCCTGAAAGGTTGCGCCATCACCAATTACCACCAAATGCACATCAAGCTGGCGCTGTAGCAGACGTTCCAGAACATCAATTGCCTGTAGATAGCCGCTATCATAGGCAGCAGGCAAGATCAGCCCGATATTTTTGCCGCCTTCTAAGCCCAAAGCAGCCCGATCTGACGGTGCTTCAACAGGTGGCGGATAGGCAGCGTACACAACGCCTATTTTCTCTGGCGGCACATTTGCCAATGCGATCAAATCGCGCTTCACCAATTCGGAAGGCGTCAGGATGCGCTGTGTGTGCTGTGCCAAAAGCCGCCACTGCCGCTGGCGCAGCAAGTAGGCGAACGGCGTTAGTTCCCTGCGCCGCACCGCCCTCTCGCAGACGATTGAGACGGGCAGATCGGCACGGCGTGCAGCCAAAATGCCGACCAGTGCGGCGGCTGGCTCAACAATGTGCAGCAGTTCGATCTGCAAACTACGCAGCAGGTTAAGCAAACGTCCCACGGCGCCAACCGCCGTGATGCGCTGTGCGCCAAGCCCGCTATCAATCAGCTTGCCATCGGCTGCGGCTCGCAAGGCAGCCACGACCGCCTGAATGCGCGCTGGATCGAGCAGCGGCAGCAAGCGCTCCAGCGCCAGCCGCTGCGCTGACTCGGCAAAGGTATCGCCTAAGATCAGGACGCGCACAGCCTACGCGCTGATCCACGCTTTGGCGCGCTCGACGGCGCGCTGCCAACCACTGTAGTGTGTATTGCGCTCATCGGCGGACATACGCGGTGTGAAGGTCTTTTCGGCTGACCACTGCGCCGCAATTTGCTCTGATGACTCCCAAAATTTGACCGCCAGCCCTGCCAAATACGCCGCGCCGAGTGCTGTCGTCTCTGTGACGGCGGGGCGCACCACCGAAACACCGAGGATATCTGCCTGAAACTGCATCAGCCAATCGTTTGCCACAGCACCGCCGTCTACGCGCAGCGTCTCCAGCTGCAAGCCCGCATCACGGATCATGACCTCGACCACATCCCGCGTTTGGAAGGCAATTGATTCGAGCGTGGCGCGCACAATATGCGCCCGATTGCTGCCGCGTGTTAGCCCAACAATCGTGCCACGTGCGAAACTATCCCAATATGGCGCGCCTAGCCCTGCAAAGGCAGGTACTACATATACGCCGCCGTTATCAGGCACGCTGGCTGCCACCGCCTCAGACTCGGCTGCACTGCGAATGAGCTGCATCTCATCGCGCAGCCACTGTACCGCCGCACCTGCCACAAAAACGCTGCCCTCCAACGCATAGATCGTCGGTTGATCGCCAAGGCGCCAGGCGATTGTGGTCAGCAAGCCGCCGTGTGAGTCCACAACGCGTTCGCCAGTGTTCATCAGCATGAAGCAGCCCGTGCCATAGGTGTTTTTCACGCTGCCAACCTTATAACAGGCTTGCCCAAAGGTGGCAGCCTGCTGATCGCCTGCTACGCCGCCAATTGGCACCGCCGCGCCGAAGATATTTGCGTCCGTCTCGCCGTAGTGTGCGCTAGAAGGCAGCACAGCGGGCAGCAGTGCGCGTGGAACGTTCAAGCGCGCCAGCAGTTCATCATCCCATGTTTGGGTGTGGATGTTGTAGAGCAGCGTGCGGCTGGCGTTGCTGACATCGGTGGCGTGAATCTTGCCGCCGCTTAGGTTCCAGAGCAGCCAAGTATCCACTGTGCCGAAGGCAAGTTCGCCATTTTCAGCGCGTTGGCGGGCATTCGGCACATTATCCAACAGCCATTCTACTTTTGTGCCGCTGAAATACGGATCGAGGACGAGTCCTGTTTTGGCGCGCACCGTCTCGGCAAAGCCCTCAGCGCGCAGCTGGGCGCAGCGCGCCGCCGTGCGCCTGCACTGCCAAACAATCGCATTGTGAATAGGTTTGCCTGTGGCACGCTCCCAGATGATAGTTGTCTCACGTTGGTTGGTGATGCCAATGCCTGCCACGTCACGCGGGCTGATGTTGGCACGCGCCAACGCTTCACCGGCAACGCCAAGCTGCGTACTCCAAATATCAGCAGGATTGTGTTCCACCCAGCCCGGCTGCGGGTAAATTTGTGGGTATTCTTTCTGCGCCACACCGACGATCTTCCCGTTGTGGTCGAAGACGATGGCGCGTGAACTAGTTGTACCTTGATCAAGGGCAAGAATGTACATAAAAACTCCTAAAGGTGGTGTAAGTTTCAGGCAAGAAAACCATGTTTACGTAACCAGGTTAGCAATTCTTCTTCGGTTGCTTCCGTTAGCATACTGCCACGATCCACGCCGCGCGGCGAGGCACCTTTCGGTAGTGGATCAGGCGTTTCGTAGGGCAAATCTTCGCCGCGCTGTGCCACAACAAGGGTTGGCACAGAAAGGAAGCCCGTCCATGCCACCACACGCGCCTCAAAGGTTTTATCGCGGTCTATCAGCAGCTCGCGGTAAGGCACGCCTTCGCGCTCTAGCACACGGCGGGCAATACTCACAAATGGGCAGGGCGTGCTGCGGCTGTACATCACTAGTTCTTTGTCGGTTAACTGCATGTCCCTATCCTCATAAGCCTTTTAGGGTTGCTGTGCCTCTAAAAAGCACAAAATACCATTCGCTACGCCTAAGGCAAGGCGATCTGGCTGGTTTTGCAGCAGGTTGCGATCATAGCTTAAGAAGCCTAGCTCAAGGATGTTGGCAGGCGTCCGCACGCTGATTTTGCGGAAGGCATGGTAGAGCAGCATGTTATCGGTGATGCTGCCGGGCTGGAAGGGCAAGCCCGTAATGCCTTCATAGTTGACGCGGATGCACTCATTCAGGCGCGAATCTTGATCACGGATAAGCGTGCGTGCCGCAGGATAGGTGGATTTATAGCCGCCATAGCCGAAGTTCTCGCACGAATCGGCGTGCAGTGAGATGAACACGGCTGCCTCGTAGCCGTTCAGGCGCGGATCGTATTCCTCCAAAATATCTACCGTATAGCCGCGCCCGCGCAGGATGGCAGCCACCCGATCTGCCACGGCTTCCGTCACGCTGCGCTCAAAAAATCCGTCGGGGCAAACGGCACCCGGATCAGGCTGATCACGCCTGCCGCCGCTGGGTGAAGTCATGCCGCTGTGACCTGCCAAAATGCCAACGCGGTTATACCAAATGGGCGTGGGCAAGGCAGTGGGTGTGGCAGCAGAGATCAGGCGGGCGGTTGCTTGCACCGGCGCAAGATCGCGGCGCGCTTGGGCGGGCAAAAAGTCGGGCGATGTCCACCACATGAAGATGGTGGCAGCCATCACAGCGGCGGCAAAACTGACGCTCACCGTTCGCAAGGCACTGATGGCAGTCAGCAGCGGGAAGGTTTGTTTCACCTGCGGCTTGGGCAGCGGCACTTCGCGGTTGGTTGGTTTGTGGCGCTTCGGGCGAGCAGGCTGCGCGGCGGGCGCATCGCCAATAAAGGCGACGCCGTGCGGTGCATCGGGAAATTCAGGCGTCAGGTGGCGCTCTGGTGCAACGGTTGGGATTGGCTCATTATCCGTTGGCTGATTGGTGTTCTCTTGTGCGGATTGCTCAGTCACCGCGTGCGCTCCACGATCTCGCTAAGCGATTTTCTGGCTATGATAGCGCATATCGTCCGTTTTTTGGAAAATTGGGATCAGCCATCTGCCAAATGCCGTGAAGTGAGGAAAACATGAACCGTTTATGCCGCACCGTTTGTTGTACGCTTGCTACAGTCAGCCTGCTCGCCTGTGCGCTGACCACCACTGAGCAGCCGAGTATGCTCAACCTGCAACTGCCCACACCCACCCTAGCGCCGCCCGCTACACCTACACCGCAAAGCGATGTGCAGGTGGGTCGCCCAGTTGACCGTCAGGTGTGGGCGTTGCGCGAGGAAGTGCAAAATGATCGGCTGATGCACAGCCTTAGCCGTCTAGTCCGTTTTGGCACGCGGCATGTGCTTTCGCCAGTGGATCGGGCAAATTATGGCATTGGCGCGGCGCGCGATTGGCTGTTTCAAGCCTTTGAGGCAATTCGTGCAGCGCACCCAAACAAGCCGATTCAGGTCTGGACGCAGCCGGTATGGTACACCTGGCAGGGTCAGCAAGTGCGCTCTGAGAATGTGATTGCAGTGCTGCAAGGCAGCGATATTGGCGCGGGCGTTTATGTGATAGGCGCGCACTACGATAGCATCAGCACGCCGCCAGCGGATGGTAACGCCTATGCGCCGGGCGCCAACGACAACGGGTCGGGCGTGGCAGCGCTCTTAGAGATCGCGCAGATCATGGCAGGGCAGCCGCAGCGCGCCACGCTGATCTTTGTGGCATTCACGGCGGAAGAAACAGGCAGGCAGGGCAGCCTTGCCTTTGTGGAGAACTATCTGCAAGCACACACGCCACCGATTGCCCTACGCGGAATGCTTAACCTTGATATGCTTGGCAGTATGCGCGATGCCAACGGGCGCACCGATTCACGGACGCTGCGCTTGTTTTCCGCTGCGCCTAACGACTCACCTTCACGGCAGTTGGCGCGGCAAGTGGCGCTTGCCATCAGCACCTACACTGACGAGGTGCTGCCTGTGCTGCAATCCTCAGAGGATCGGGTTGGGCGCTGGGGTGATCAGATGAGTTTCAGCGCGGCGGGCTATCCTGCTGTGCGCCTGATCCAGAGCCTTGAGGATCACACACGCCAACATAACGGGCGCGACTCCTTAGAGGCAATTGATCTTGACTACCTCATACGGACGACTCGCGCTGCACTCACGGCGGTTGCCGTACTAAGCGGTGGTTTGGCGCCACCTGCTGCCGAAAGCCTGCGCCTGACCGCAATTCCGAACGGGCATCAATTGGTGTGGGCAAGCGTGCCACATGCGGCTGCCTATGTGGTGGCGCTGCGCCAAACTGCCTCGCTTGGCTACGACATACTGCTGACGGTGAACAGCGCGCTGCTGGCGTGGGATCAATTCATGCGCTATGAGGCGATCTCGATAGCCGCCGTAGATGCCAATGGCAGGTTCGGCGGCTTCTTGCCAGAGGTCAAGGTGCGCGATCTGCTGCGCTAAGCACCGCTGCGCTGGGACTCTGCCACCTCGCCACCCAGTGCTTTGACGGTGCGCCACGGTGCTTCCCAATCGCGGCGAATGCCTGCCATTAGCAAGCCAAGCTGCTCACGGGTGGCGTCTTTGGCGGGCAGCGTTTCGATGATCTGCCCTTTATACATGACCGCGATCCGATCCGAGAGCGCCATGATCTCATCTAACTCGGCGGAAACCAACAGCACCGCCGCGCCGTTATCACGCTGCTGCACAATGCGTTGGTGGATAAACTCGATGGAGCCAACATCAATGCCGCGTGTCGGTTGGCTGGCGATCAACAGGCGTGGCTTACGGCTGAATTCGCGTGCCACCACCATTTTTTGTTGGTTACCACCGCTCAGACTGCCGCCGCTTGTCTCAGGCGAAGGCGTGCGAATGTCAAATTCAGCGATTAAGCGCTCGGCGTTTTGAAGAACGGCGCGCTCATCCAGTTGAAGCCCGCTGCTTGCTTTGTCGGCGGCTACAATGCGGCGCAATAAGCGTGTGCCAAGTGTGCCGACCAAATGCGCCAGACCAAAACCAAGCAGCGCAGCACCAACACTCACGGCTAGGGCAGTGATAAACGGTGCAGCGTCGCTGCGCGGATCAAGCTCGGCAAGACGCAGGCTTTCGGCAAAGGATGGGTAGAAAGCGTTCCACAGGTTAGCAAGCAGAAAGGCAACCACACCGAAAATCACTACATATAAGGCAAACGCTACTGGAAATTGGCGCGGCGTTGGGAAGGTTGCCACGGGCGGCAGGTAATAGCGGTTCAGCACAAGGTTATCGGCAACCGAAAAGGGCTTCACCATACCGTAGCGTTGCCGATCTTCAGGGATGTGTGCGACGCCGGCATCCGTCACACGGCGCGGATCACCCAAGCGGATTGGCTGCCCCTCAATGGCGATTTCGCCACTCACAGCGCGCCGCAGCCCGGTTAGCACCTCCACCAATTCAGTTTGCCCGTTGCCCTGCACCCCGGCGATGCCTAGCACCTCACCGGCGCGCACTTCAAAACCAGCACCATCCACTGCCAAGGCGCCGCGATCATCGTAGGCGCGCAGATCGCGCACACTCAGCACCACGTCACGCGGCGTTGCCTCACCTTTTGCCACGCGCAGCAACACCTCACGCCCAACCATCAGCGAGGCGAGGAACTGCTCTGCTTCGGCATCATCAGCGGGCAGTTCGGCGCGTGCGGCGCCACCCACCACACGCCCGCCGCGCATTACTACAATGCTATCGGCAACGGCAAGCACCTCTTTCAGCTTGTGTGTGATGAAGATGATTGAGACGCCTTGCAGGGTTAGCTCTTTCATAATCCGAAAGAGTTCTTTGCCTTCTTGCGGCGTCAGCACAGCCGTCGGCTCATCAAGAATCAGAATATCTGCCTTGCGGTAGAGCGCTTTGATAATCTCCACGCGCTGTTGCAACCCGACGGGCAGCTTTTCAACTATCGCCTCAGGATCAACCTCAAGGTTGAACCGCTTGGAGAGATCGCGCACACGCTTGGCGGCACGCATACGGTCTAGGCGGCGGATGGCGGTGCCAAACAGATCAAAGAGCGCGTCGAGGATGGCATCTAAGGGCGCCATGCGCGAGTCTTCGCGGTGTACGGCGCTACCACGCCAAGTTTGCCTAGCGTGCCGATAGAGCGAAACCATCAACAAGCCGCCCACCACTGCACCAAACAGAATCGGCAACCACAGCAGCAGCGTGGTGAGCGTTGGATTATCGGGATAGAACAAGCGCAATACGGTTATGGCGCGTTCTTCCAGTGGCAAGCGCTGGAATGCCTGCCGCGCAAATTCAGGCGATTCCACCAAATAGGTTGAGATGGTCATCACCAACAATAAGATGATCTGACCGATCAGTATGCCCACCAACACCGCGATCAGAGGCAGCAGCGCACGCCAAAAGGCGCCCCATGCTAAGCGTGCGCCGCGCACAAAGCGCGATCCACCCAAAGTGGCGCGCTGCACCTGCATCACTTGGGTAAGGCTTGCCTCAGCATCGGCGTCGTTTTGTTGGGCGGTCTGTTCTTCGCCTAACACCACGTTTTCCGCCACGCTCAGCACCGGGATGAGTTGAAAGTGCTGATGCACCATGCCGATTCCGCTGTAGATCGCCTCACGCGGGCTGGCAAAGCGCACTTCACGCCCGTGCAGGCGAATGGTGCCTTCATCTTGGTGATACAAGCCATAGATGATATTCATCAGCGTGCTTTTGCCCGCGCCATTCTCACCGAGCAGCGCTAAAATCTCGCCGCGATGCAGGCTCAGGTTCACATCCGCATTGGCAAGCACGCCGGGAAAGCGTTTGGTGATGCCTTCAACTTCTAGGACGACTTCGCCTTTGGGCATGGCTGCTTTACTCCGTTTCGTAGGCTTTCCCGATGTGTGCCGGCGGGCGCGCCCGCCCCATGAAGCCCGCTAACACAATCAGCGTTAGGACATAGGGCAGCATCGCAACAAATTGGTGTGGAATCTGAACGCCCGTGAACTGTAACTGACTTTGCAGCGCACCTGCGTAGCCAAACAACAGCGCGCCGAACATGACCCGTGATGGACGCCACGCGCCGAAGATCATCACGGCAAGTGCAATAAAACCGCGCCCGGCGCTCATGCCGCGCTCGAACGAGACGCCTTCTAGCACCAGCACCGCGCCCGCCAAGCCCGCCAAAATGCCACTGATTGCCAAGTTGGTGAATTGCAAGCGATGCACGTTCACGCCCAGCGTATCGGCGGCACGCGGATTTTCACCAATGGAGCGCGTGCGTAAGCCCCATGTGGTACGGAACAGCAAAAAGCCTAGGATGGGGACAAGCAAAAAGGCGGTGTATGTGAGTAAACCTTTGTCAAAAATGACGGCACCCACCTCAGCGATCACACCTTGATCAGCAGAGAACGGGTTGCGGATGACAGGTGGTAGGCGATCAATCACGTTTTGCCCGCCCTCGTAGAGGTAGCCCGTCATGCCTAGCGCGAAAATGTTGATAACCGTGCCACTGATAATCTGATCCACCTTAAAGCGGATCGAAAGCACGGCGTGCAGCATGGCAAGGGCAATACCAATTGCCGTCGCCGCCAGGATGGAGAGTCCCAAGCGCACGGGCTGTTCTTGCAAAAAGGGCGCAACCTCTGGGCGGCTGAGCGCCACGTTGGCATAAAAAGCGCCATAGGCGCCAAAGAGCATCATGCCTTCAATGGCGATGTTCACAATGCCCGAACGCTCGCTGACGATGCCGCTCATGGCGCCGAGAATGATCGGCACAGCGCCGCGAATGGCAGCGTTGATGACTGCCACACTGATAAAAGTGCCTAAGGTGATTTGTTCTGGTGTCACGCGCTTTTCCTCAGAGAACGCTTTGACGAACGATGCTTTTAGAGCGTGATATCGAGAATTTTCTCGCCCACAGCGCGCAGTTCTTGCAACGGCAGTTGGCTCAGCCGCAGCGCAATCTCTAGGTAGGGCAAGCTGTTCGGCTGCGAGACGAATGCACGAATTTCTTCAGGCAGTTCGCTAAAGCGATCATATGCCTCTTGCAGCGCCAGCCACTCACCAAGCTGACCGACATCCTCAAGGAAGTAGTTGGGCGATTTGCGAAGCGCCATCGCCAGCGATGCCAACTGCGGAAACGGCACGGCGCTTTGCCCAAACTCATAGGCAGCCAGCATCTCAGCCGTTGTGCCGCTGAGTTTTGCCAGTTCCTCAAGGCTTAGGCGTGCTTCGCGGCGTGCCAATGCCAAGCGCACACCGATCACGCGCTGGCGCAGGGCAGCATATTCTTGCGGCGGCGTCACCAGCTCGCGCTGGCGCTTTCGCTCTAGCATCTCTGTGCCAAAGAAATGGCTGATGGGCAGGTTCAGGTGATAGGCGATCAATTCTAAGTGCGGCAGGCTGGGCGCTTGTTCACCAAGTTCCCATGCTTGCAGATCAGCTTCTTGGCTGTGGATGGCAGCCGCAAGCTGCGCGGCACTCAGGTTATTTGCCATGCGCGCATCACGGATCAGCACGCCTAGCACACGGGCGCGTAGGGCGTGAATCTCGGCAAAGTTACGCTCAGCAGGCGGCGGCGGTGCGTTTTCCTCGCGCTTTTTGCGGAAGCGCGCACTAACATCTGAAAAGTCCATAGCTTAAACAGCCTCCAGCGTGCGTAAGTGCCAACATTGCGCGCATTATACGGCAGAACGATGCGCGCCGCAATAAAACTCGCCACGCCAACCTCTTCACCCGTGAAAAAGCGGGCAAAATGCGCTACACTTCACAATGCACTGTTCACACTGAACCTTTCTACGCAATGTACACCAACACATCGAGGGAATTTTGGCGCAGCGGACGAAATTGGCAACTATCACGGTGGTGCTGCTTATCGCAGCCGCCTTGCGAATCATCGGGTTAACCAGCCTGCCAGCAGGCTTCCGCGATGAAGAAATCGCCCAACTGGATATTGCCACTTTAGCGAGAAGCGGCGCGATTGCCTCTTTCTACAATGTGGACGATCCCGATGGCGGCAGAGAAGGCTTGTTCGGCATTTTGCACGGTTGGCTGGGCATCGCCTTTGGCAAGGGATTGCTACCCTTACGGATTTTTGCCGTGTTATGTGGGCTATTGAGCGTTGCGCTGACTTATGCGTTGGGCAGACGTTTATTTCGGCACTATGGCGGCTTGGTGGCTGCCATCGGGATGGCGTTCACCTTCTACCCGATTGTGGTTGGGCGCTCGATCACCCGTGAGGCGTTGGCACTGCCGCTGATTACGCTTGCCCTGCTGATGATTGCCGCTGCGCTACATGTGCGCCGCCGCATCGAGCCAGACGCGCCGCAAACAACTGCCTACGCCTTACTTGGTGTGGTGATTGTGCTAACTGCCTACACGCATTGGTTGGGCTTGCTGTTGATCGTGCTGTTTATTGCCTTCGTCGCCTACCTGCGCGGGACGCGGCAGGCAATTTCCCGCCGCGTGATCAGCTACAGCGCCTTTGGCTTATTGGTGATGCTCATCACAGGCATTCCTTATATCAGCGCCACCATCCGCGCCTTCCCGATCAGCGGTCTAAACACGCTTTGGCACAATCGCCCAGAGTCATTGGGTGAATTTCTGAGCAACTTTTTTCAGGCAGTGGGTGGTGTTGGCGTCTATGGTGATCTGCTGCCGCAGCACAACTTGCCCGGCGTGCCGCTGCTCAACCCGATTGGCTTTGTGCTGCTCATAATTGGCTTGGTAGAGGCAGTGCGGCGCTTTTGGCAGCAACCGAACTATGTGTTGCCACTCTTTGCGTTGGTGCTAGGCTTGCTGGTTGATGGCTGGACTCGCGGCGCGCTCAACTTCAGCCATCAACTTTTAGCGCTGCCTGCCATCATGGTGTTGATTGGCGCCGGCGCGGCTGCCTTCGCTAATTTCTTTCGGCGGGGCTTGCCACGCGCACAAGCGGCGCAGTTGATCACCGTTGGTACATTTGCCATTGCAGGCGCAACCCTTTTCGCCACGAGCGACTTGCTGTTTAGAGCATGGGCAAGCCGTAACGATGTGCAGATTGCCTACCGTGGGCGGCTTGGGCATTTGGCAGCCTACCTTGACCGCACGCAGGACAGCCTCACCACTTCAATTTGCACCTTTTCCCTAGATGCGCGCTCTGCCATACAGAATGCCGAATACCGTTTTGCCGTGCGCCCAGACCCAGCGCTGTTGGCGCTCATGCTGCACCGCCATGATCTCGATCTGCGTTATAGCAACTGCCTTGATGCGTTGGTGCTAACACGTGGTGGCGAGACGCAGCGCTATGCTTTCGCTTACCCTTCGGCGCGCACGCGCATCGCAGAGCTGTTGAAGACATGGCTGCAAGATGCGACTCAAGTGCCTGTGGCAGGCTTGCCAAGTGGCAGCGTGCTGATTGTGAACGCCGAGCAGGTAGTTGCCGATGACTTTGGGCAAGTGATCTTGAGTCGGGCGTCGTGGTCGCCAGAGGCAAGCACAACCCACGATGAGCCAGCCACGCTGCCGCTGCGTATGGGCGGCTACCTAACCTTTGAGGGCTACCGCCTGCTGCCTGAAGGCAGCTACCGTCGCGGCGAAACGCTACGCGTGGTGACCTATTGGCGCGCCGATGGCGAACAAGTGCTGGGCTTGCGGCTGTTCGCGCACCTTTCGCGCAACCCTGATATCGCGCCTGCCTTACAAAACGACATCTTGAATATTGAGTCCAGCCTGCTGCGTGATCGGGATGTGTTCATCCAAATCATCGCGCTGCCGCTGCCCGCAGATTTTCCAAGCGGTGAGTATTTTCTCTCCATTGGCGCCTACAGCGAACGTGACGGGCAGCGCTTGCCGATCTATGATGGTGAAGTGCCACGCGGTGATCGGCTCTTTTTGGATAAAATCCGCGTGGAATAGGCATATTGGGCATGTTTGAACTGCTTTTCTTAGGGACTTCTGCCTCTGCGCCGTCGGTGCATCGTGGGCTTTCCGCGCAGATGGTGATGGCAAAAGAATACCGCTTCCTGATTGACTGCGGCGAAGGCACACAGCGCCAAATCTTGCGGAGTGGCGTCGGCTTTAAGCGGCTGAACCGCATTTTGATAACGCATGGACATCTCGATCACATCTTGGGCTTGGCGGGCTTGCTCTCGACGTTGGTGCGTTGGGAAAGCCTAGATGTGCTCGAAATTTACGGCAGCCGCTGGGCGCTCGACCGCGTGCAGGATTTAATCTACCGCGTTGTGTTTCGCAACGAGAAGCTGCCCATTCCGCTGCACTTGGTGGATTTGCAGCCCGGCACCTTCTTTGAAAACCGTGATTTTAGCGTGAGTGCCTTCCCGGTGACGCATCGTGGTGCAGGCTGTTTGGGGTTCATCTTCCAAGAGAAGGCGCGGCGTCCGTTCCTTGTGGAAAAGGCAGAGGCGCTCGGCGTGCCGCCTGGACCTGAGCGGGCGCGCTTAGTACGCGGTGAGGTGGTGACGCTGCCTAACGGACGCACTGTACAGCCTGATGAGGTGCTAGGCGCAGATATTCCCGGTGCGCGCTATGTCCACACGGGCGATGTCGGACGCACCGATAACATTCTGGACTATGTGCGCGGCGCTCATGCTTTGGTAATTGAATCAACCTATCTGAGCGCGGATGCCGAAATGGCACAGCAATTTGGGCATATGACGGCAGCCGCAGCTGCACAGTTGGCAGTGGAGGCAAACGTTGGCACGCTGATCCTCACACACCTTTCGCGGCGCAGCCGAGAGCGCGATGTGCTGGCGGAAGCACAAGCAATCTTTCCCAATACCTACGTGGCACGTGATTTTGATCGGTTCAGCATCAACAAAGAGCGCGGCACAGAAAAGATCGTGCCGATCAAGGCGAACGGGCGCGCTGCACACGGCACGGCTGAGGCGGATGAGGTTGAAGAAGGCGAGTCGTCAGACTTGCTGCTCGACGACTCGCCCTTTGAAGTTTAGGCTTGCGGCATTAACTGCTGCGATTTGGACTCGGCGATCTGCTGTGCCTTGCGAATGAACTCGGCAACGGGCATTCCACCTAAATCCTCACCGCTGCGAAGGCGCACCGAAACCGCGCCACTCTCTACATCCCAATCACCGGCGATCAGCATGTAGGGAATTTTTTCGCCCTGTGCATTGCGAATCTTGGCGTTCATGCGCTCTTTGCCGTCGTCCACATCAGCGCGCAAACCGACTTCTGCCAGTTTCGCCGCCACCTCGCGCAGGTATGGCACATGCCGATCTGCCACCGGGATCAGGCGCACCTGCACAGGTGCCAACCAGACTGGGAACGCGCCGCCAAAATGTTCGATCAAAATGGCGACGAAGCGCTCCATGCTGCCGAAGGGCGCACGGTGAATCATGACTGGGCGGTGCGGTTGATTATCCTCACCCATGTATTCCAGCCCAAAGCGTTCGGGCAAGTTGTAGTCCACCTGCACCGTGCCAAGCTGCCATTCGCGCTTTAGCACATCACGGAAGATGAAATCGAGCTTGGGTCCGTAGAAGGCAGCCTCACCTTCTGCCACATAGTAGTTCAGCCCAACCTTATCCGCAGCATTGATGATGGCTGCCGTCGCTTTTTCCCACAGTTCGGGCGCACCCACATACTTTTCGCTGTTTGGGTCTCGCGTGCCGATGCGGGCGCGGAAATCGTTAAAGCCCATCAGGTCAAAGATGCGCTGAATCAGCCGCACGACGCCGATGAACTCATCCTCAAGTTGTTCGGGTGTGGCAAAAACGTGGGCGTCGTCTTGCGTGAAGCCGCGCACCCGCGTCAAGCCCGTCAGTTCACCGCTTTGTTCATAGCGGTAAACCGTGCCGAACTCAGCGTAGCGCACCGGCAAGTCACGGTAGCTGCGTGGCTCGCTGCGGTAAATTTCGATGTGGTGTGGGCAGTTCATGGGCTTGGGCATGAATTCTTCATCGTCCACCTGCATCGGTGGGAACTGGCTATCGGCGTAGTAGGGATAATGTCCCGACGTGCGGTAGAGTTCCACTTTGGCGATGTGCGGCGTCACCACAGGCTGGTAGCCAACGCGCATCTGTTCTGCACGCAAGAAGCGCTCTAGTGTATCGCGCAGGATGGCACCTTTGGGCTTCCACAGTGGCAAGCCTTTGCCAACCAACGGGCTGAACGTGAACAAGCCAAGCTGCTCACCGAGTTTGCGGTGATCGCGTGCCTTTGCCTGCTCAAGGTGGTGCAGGTATTCTTCCAGCTCGGCGGCGCTCTGCCATGCCGTGCCGTAAATGCGCTGCAACTGCGGACGGTTCGAGTCGCCGCGCCAATAGGCACCGGCAATGCTCATCAGTTTGAAGGCGTTTGGATTCAGTTCGCCCGTATACGCCACATGCGGACCGCGGCACAAATCCTCGAAGGAATCCTGCTTATACGTGCTGATGACGGGCGACTCTGCGATCTTATTGCCATTTTCATCGTAGCCGCCGCGCTCTAAGCCGTCAATCAATTCCAGTTTGTAGGGCTGGTTGGCAAAGATTTGGCGTGCCTCCTCAGCGCTCACCTCACGGCGCGTAAAGGGGAAGTTTCCGCCGATAATGCGGCGCATTCTTCCTTCAATATCCGCAAGGTCAGCTTCGTTCAACTGGCGCGGCAGATCAAAGTCGTAGTAGAAGCCATCTTCGATGGGCGGACCGATGGCAACACGCCCTTCAGGAAAGATTTCCAGCACAGCTTGTGCCATAACGTGCGCCAATGAGTGGCGAATGCGGTAGAGTTGGCTTTCTTCGTAACGTTCGGACATAGTTCCTCAACTTGTGTAGGGTAGGTGCGAAGGGATCGGCGGCAATGAACAGGCACAGGCAGGTGCAGTGCGCCGCGATCCTCAAAATCAGCCGCACATGCCTCTAACAAACTGGGGACGGCGTGTGGCAGCCGCCGTGCTAGTCTCGCTTTCGCTATCGGTCATAACTGGCTGAGCGCCTCACCTCCTTCGGGCAGCAAGGTCGGCTCGGAATAGCGCATAAACACGCTCTCGAAAGTGCCGAGCGTCAGCAAGTTATCAACAGCATCCTCAATTGTTTCTGTCAGCAAATTCTCGATGATGACGTGCGGTGTTTCCAATGGGATAAAGCGCACGGGCAAAAGCTGCGCCTCATCTTCTGCCACCTCACGGCTGACGAACATTTGGCGCTGCAAAAAGGGAATGGTCACAAAGTGCGAGAGCCATGTTTGCCCGTCGTAAGTCTCTACCATCACATCGGTGCTGTCTTGGTAAGGGTCGAAGCCTTCCATGTTGGCTTGCTCGATCCAAACCCGCTTCAAAATGGGAATCATCAGTCTTACTCCATCATCAGAACAAAAATCCCACGCCCAACAGACTGGGGCGAGGGATTAGATCGCGGTTCCACCCAAATTCAGCCGCGAGTATGCCTCGCAAGCCCTTTAGATTGCCCTGTAACGGGAGCAGCCCGAAGACGGCTAGTGACGCACACAAAGCGCGGGTTCACCGCTTGGCTCACGGGTGGTTTTGGCTGCGGCGGGCTAAAAACGCTCTCAGTCGCGGCGTTTTTCCCTGTTAAGCCGTGGGCACGTCAGCTACTCGTCCCGATCACTGCCTGTGGGTATGGTCTTATACATCCAGAATAGTACAAAAGGCTATTTAAGTCAATGGTGCAAAAGGTGGAGAAAGGTGAACGGGGTGACTATCATCTGCCGAGTCATTCACCCCACTCCATAGGCGGGACTCCCCAGATCGTCTAATTCCCTTTCCCTGTCTGCGGGGAAAGGGCTAGAGTAGGCTGCCCTGCTGCCGTCTGCTAGGCTATCATCACGCCCTCAGCGTGTGTGCCTTGAAATGTGACCGTGAATGTGCCACAATCTACCCTGAACGTTGGCTGTGAGGTGGCACACTTTTGACTTCTCAACCCTATCTGCTTACGCCGCAGCGCGAAGAAGGAGATCGGCACCTGCATCGGCGCGTGTGGCGCACCGCGTGGCTTGAAGCGTCCTTGTTATTGATCATCACGGCGGCATTGGTCTTTGGGGCGCGCCTGTTCGAGTTAAGGCTGCCCAACAGCCTGGAGCGCGCCCTCAGTTTTGGCTATGCGGCGCTGCCTTTGTGCTTGTGGCTAGGCATTTCCTACACAGCAGAACGGCGTGCCTTGCAGCCGCGCCGCAACCTGATCGCGGTGTTGGTGCTGGGTGGTTTAGTTGCCAGCGGGGTTGCCATCCCGCTGACGGAACTTTTCAGCACCGAAGAATGGCTTAGCACCGCCAGCGGCTTAAACCGCATTATCGGCTATATGCTGACCATCGGCGTTGTGCATGAATTCTTGAAATATGCCGTGCTGCGTTACAGCGTGTGGCGCACCGATCTGAACACGCGCCTGGATGCCGTTGCTTACGCGATGGCGGCTGCCATCGGCTTTGCAACTGCGCTCAACATTCATTTTGCGCTGAACAACACGCTGAGCTTGCCTTCTGCTGCACTTCGCATGACCGAGATCACCTTAGCGCAGGTTGCCATCAGCCCAATCATGGCTTTTGCGCTCTACGACATGCGTAAGCCGACTGTCTCCATCTTCACACCATTGATCGGCTTATTGATCGCGTCGCTTTTCAACGCACTCTCCATCGTCATTCGCGCCGGCTTGATCGTCTCTGGCGTCTCGCGCACATCTACTTCCAACAACGCCATTTACGGTTTGGGTATGGCAGTTTTTTTGGTGGTGGTCTTGTTCACTGCGATGAGTTTCCTCGTCCGTAGTGCCGACGAACGCGAGATGCTGCGCGCTTCTGGGGTGCGTTGATGCGGATCGAAGAGTACGCTGCGCCGTTGAGCATTCGGCAGCGCTTGGCAAGTTATTTGGTGATTGTGGCGGCGCTGGTGGCTGTGCTATATGGCTTCAACTACCGCGAGGGTATTGTGGGTGCAACCTATCCATTCATCAACCGCGAGGCAGGCATTACAGCGCGCTACCCTGCTCGTTGGCTGTTGGAAGAAGGCGGCAGCCGCTTTGTGCTGCGCGCCCAAGACCCCGCCGCGCTGCCTTTCAAAACGACCATTCGCCTACAGTTGATCCCGATTGGCAGCGGCGCCCGCCCTGCCGATATTCTTGACCTGCTGGATGTAGACCGTGCCTCGCGCCTACCTGCCTACCGTTCGCTCAGCCGCACACCAACCATCTTGCCCGGTGGTCAGCGTGGGCAACAGATGATCTATGCCTATGCCTTCATAGACCCGAATCCGTTCTTGCAGGCAGAGCCGATCACCGTGCGCGCCCTTGATCTGGTTGTGCTGCGCACCGGTCAGGCAGTCGTGATCACCTATGAGGCAAAAGCCGATGTGTTCGAGAAGCATCAGCACTATTTTGATGCTTTTTTGCGCTCGCTCACCTTCTGAGCGCGTTGCAAACCGTGTGAGGGTGTTATGTTCAAGCGATTTCGCGCTCTGTTCGCGCTGATGCTGTTCTGCCTTAGCCTGCCACCGCCAACGCGCAGCACCGCGCAAAGCCTGCTCGATCTGGAGCAGCTTCAGCGCGCCACCGTGCAGATCACGCAGGTATTTACCAACGCCATTGGGCAAACCGTTATCTCGTGCATTGGCTCTGGCACTATTGTCAGCGCCGATGGGTTGATTCTGACCAACGCGCATGTTGCGTTGCCAATTGCCGGTTGCCGTTCAGATCGGATTGTGATCGCGCTCACTGTGCGGATTGGCGAAGCACCTGTGCCGAAGTATTACGCTGAAGTGCTTTCCGCCAATACGGGTTGGGATTTGGCAGTCTTGCAGGTGACGCGCACCCTTGATGATCGTCCAGTGGATCGGAGCGCCTTGCTTTTGCCGTTTGTGGAGTTGGGTAATTCGGACGACGTGACGCTTGACCAGACAGTTGAGTTCATCGGCTATGCCGCGCCAGAGCGCGATGAGACTGCCAGCAGCACGGCGCGTGTGGTGCGTGGCACCATCAGCGGTTTTACGGCAGAAGCGCGTGTGGGTGACCGTGCATGGCTGAAAACACGCGCTGCCTTGCCCGGCAGTATGAGCGGCGGTGGTGCCTATAACACTGAGGGGCGACTGATCGGCATCCCAACGGTGGAGCCAGCCAGCAGCGGCTTGTTTGAAAGTGTGGATCAGAGCTGCCGCCGCATTCAAGATAGCAACGGCGATGGGCGTGTGGATGAGAACGATGTATGTGTGCCGATCAGTGGCTTTGTGAACGCGCTGCGCCCGGCGCGCTTAGCACGCGGCTTGATTCTTGCCGCACAGTTAGAAATTACGCCGATCTCCCAGCAAAGCGCACCTGAACCGCCAACGCGCAGCCTTGAAGAAATTGCCCAAAACGCGCCCGGCGCACCTCAGTTTCGGCGCTTGTTCTTTGCCTCAGGCGTAGACCTCAGCGGCAACCCAACCAAAGTTATCACAGCGGCGCCTTCAGGAATCAACAGCCTGTACTTGTTCTTTGACTATGCCAATATGCGCGATGGCATCATCTACGAGCTGCGCGTGCTGCGCGATAGCGTGTTAGACCCAACCTTTAGCCTTGCACCTGCCACCTGGAGCGGCGGACGCAGCGGCTTATGGTACATCGGCAGCACTGCGCAGATTTACCCAAATGGCAACTACGAATTCATCTTGTTCATCGAGGGCGTGCGGATTGCCAATGCACGTATTACGGTTGGCGGCGTGGCAGCCCAAACACCAGAGTTCGCCAACATCCTGTTTGGTGTGCAAGACTTAAACCTGCAATTGGTGAATACAGGTAACATTCTACCTGTCTCCAACATCATTAATGCCGAATTCGTCTACAACAATATGCAAGATGGCCTGCCGTGGCGGCAGCTGTGGTATTACGAAGATTTACGCATCTCGGAAGTCAACGAGGTGTGGTCAGGCGGCAGCAACGGCAAGCGCAGCCTGACTGCCAGCGCGCCGGTGGATAATCCGTTGCAGCCGGGACGCTACCGCCTAGAGCTGTACATTGAGGATCAGTTAGCGGCAACTTCCGATTTTGTGATGGCAGGCGGGCAGGTTGATCTCCGCACCGAAGTATTCACCGACCTGACTTTTGCCAGCGAGCTAAACAACGGTGTGCCAAGTGGTGTGATCGGCGTCACTTTCCCAAACACCATCACCGATCTATACGCCATCTTCAATTGGCGCGATATTGCGCCCGGCACGCCCTTCACATGGCGCTGGACGGTGGATAACAATCCGCTTTTTGAAGTGACCCAACCCTGGACAAATCCCACGACAGGCAGCGGCGCGTGGCTGCGCTTGCGCCCGAATCGGCTGCTGCCGGAAGGGTCATACAAAATTGAACTGCTGATTGCTGGTGTGGTGAAGGGCAGCGCGACGGCGCGTGTGGGCATTGGTCAGCTCCCCATCCGCCTTTTTGTGCGCGCTGAAGGTGTTTTGGTGCAAGGGCAAATTGTCGATGCCGAGACGAACGCGGGCATCGCCGGCGTGACGGTCATCTTCCTCAAGCCGCTGTTCGACGTAGCAGATTTCACATGGCAGATGACCGAAGTGCATGATGTTGCCTTTACCGACCTGAATGGGCGCTTTGCCCTTTCGCGCTTGCTGGCACGCGGCGAAAGTTACAGCGTGATCATCTCGGCACAGGGCTATTTGCCCGTCACCGCAGATGGCTTCCGCATCCTGCGCGATGAAACAGGTCCGATTGAACTGCGCCTTGAATTGAACCGTGATTAAGGAGTCAGCATGTCTGAGGAACAGTGGGCAGCGGTAGATAGCTACCTTGCCGATCTCTATCTAGCTCCCGATCCCGTTTTAGAAGCCGCCCTGCGCGATTCAGAGGCGAACGGCTTGCCAAGCATTAACGTTTCGCCCATGCAGGGTAAATTCCTGATGCTGCTTGCTCAACTGCACGGCGCACGCACCATCCTAGAGATCGGTACATTAGGCGCCTACAGCACCTTATGGCTGGCGCAAGCACTGCCGCCAGAGGGCAAGCTGATCACCTTAGAAGTGATGCCCAAGCACGCCGAGGTTGCTAAGGCGAATATCGCCCGTGGCGGGCGCAGCCATCAGATCGAAGTGCGCTTAGGCGCTGCCTTGGAAAGCCTGCCCAAACTGGCAGACGAAGGGCATAGTTTCGATATGGTCTTTATTGATGCCGACAAGCCGAATAATCCCAACTATTTGGCATGGGCGCTCAAACTGACGCGGCGCGGCAGCCTGATCGTGGTGGATAACGTCATCCGCAAGGGCGGTGTGCTGGATGCTGAGAGCAGCGATCCCAACCTGCAAGGCACACGCCAACTACACGCACTGCTGGCTGCCGAACCCCGCCTGAGGGCGACCGTCCTTCAGACCGTTGGCAGCAAGGGTTATGATGGTTTGGCAATTGCACAGGTCATCTAGGCAGGTGGCAAGTGTTTCGACGGCAAGGCGCAACCTACACACTCTTAGCAATCCTGCTCGATGTGTTGTGTACGATCAGTGCTTTGGCGCTTTCGGGCTATTTACGCTTGGCGTTGCCTTTCGGTGCGCTGATCGAGCGCGAGGTTGTGCTGCCACCAATCTTGATCGCCCTTGCCATCCTGATCTGGTTAATAGTCTTTTTCACGCTCGGCGTCTACGATCCGCGCCGTAATGTGCGCCTGCTGGACGAGGTGCGGCACGTGCTGTCTGCCAGCTTTTTCGCATTGTTGGTGCTGGCAGGCGCGCTCTACTTCACTGACCGCGACGTTTCGCGCCTGTTGGTGGTCTACCTTGCTGCGCTGGATACGACGCTGCGCGTGCTGTGGCGGCTTGCCGTTCATCTGATTTTTGCACGAGGGCGCGTGAAAGCACGCCGCGCCTTGATAGTAGGCGGTGGCGAGTTAGGGCAGCAGATCGCGGAAACGCTGCGCGGCTATGCATGGGCAGGCGTTACACTGGTCGGCTTTTTGGATGATCAAGAGTCTGCCGTGCTTGATCTACCACACTTGGGCAAGCTGGCAGAGGCGTACCGCATTGTGAAGACACACGCCATAGACGAAGTGATCATCACCCTGCCCTACCGCGACTATGAGCGCCTGAACGACCTGATCCTTGAATTGCAACGGCTGCCTGTCCAAGTCCGTGTGGCGCCCAACTACCTAAATCTTGTGCTGTACCGCGCTACAGTCGAAGATTTTGGCGGTGTGCCGCTCATCAACCTACGTGATCCTGCCCTAACCATTTATCAACGCACCGTCAAGCGCGCTTTTGACCTGATCATCGGCACGCTGAGCCTGATCCTAAGTGCGCCGTTGTGGGCAGGCATTTGGCTGGCAATCCGCCTCGACTCTAAAGGTGCGGCGCTCTTTAAGCAGGTGCGCGTTGGCGAGAACGGCAAGCCCTTCACCATGTATAAATTCCGAACCATGACGCACGATGCTGAGGCACGTCAGGCGGAAGTGCTGCACTATGACGAACACGGCAACCTAATCCACAAGACAGAAGACGATCCGCGTGTGACGCGAGTCGGTAGGTTTCTGCGGCGCACCAGCCTAGACGAACTGCCACAGCTTATCAATGTGCTGAAAGGTGAGATGAGCCTTGTCGGACCGCGCCCTGAGGTGCTGTGGATGGTTGAAAAATATCAGGTGTGGCAGCTTAAGCGCTTTGCCGTGCCACAAGGCATGACCGGTTGGTGGCAGATCAACGGGCGCAGCGATAAACCAATGCACCTGCACACCGAAGATGATCTCTATTACATTCAAAATTACTCGATCTTGCTTGATTTGGTGATCCTGTGGCGCACCCTATTCGTCGTAGTGCGCCGCAAAGGTGCCTTTTAAGTGCAAGCAGCCTTCTTAGGCATTGATCTGGCGTGGTCAGCGCGCAACGCCAGCGGACTCGCCGCGCTGCACTTGGTAAATGGGCGTGCTGTGTTGGCAGAGGCGCCCTGCCTTGCGCGCACCGATGTCGAACTTATGGCGTTCGTTCGGCGCTATGCCGCGCACACGCCGCTGATCGTGGCGATTGATGCACCGCTATGCGTGCCAAACCAAACGGGCAAGCGGCTTGGCGATGCGCTCATTAGCAAGGCGTTTGGCAAATATGGCGCAGGCGCACATCCTGCCAACCGAACCCTGCTTGGCAAATATAACGGCGGTGTGCTGCGCGGCGAATGGCTGATCGCACAGTTAGCCACCCTTGAGATTCAGCATACACCGCACATCGCGGCGCGCCCTGACGGGCAGTTTGCGTTTGAGGCATATCCGCACGCCGCTATGATTGGTTTATTCCGTTTGCCGCGTGCGCTGCGCTACAAGCGCAAGCAAGGGTTGAGCAGAGCGGCGCAAGAATCAGCGTGGCAAACCTACGCCGCACAGCTACGCACCTTACATCAGGCTGTGCCGCCCCTAGATTTGCCTGACGCACTGCTGCGTGTGGCATGGTGCAAAGCAGAGGAAGATAAACGCGATGCCCTGCTGTGCGCCTATATTGCATTGCATTACTGGTGGCACGCCGATGCCTTCTGGCAGGTCTATGGGACGCTGGCAGAAGGCTATATCGTTGCGCCGCGTTTGGGCTAACTTTCGGCGATGGCGCGGGCGATGGTCAGCAAGGTCTGCTCCACCACCTCAAGGCGCACCTGCTCTTGATCGCCCCACCACTGATACTCTTGGTAGCGCGCTTGATAGTCTGCCAAAAGTGCCGTGACCGAGTCCACGCTGGCACCGCCCAGCCCACGCCGCGATTCGACGATGGCAAGCGCATCTTGGGCATTACGGACAGCAGCATCGGGCAGGTTGAGCGTCCGTCCGAGCAGTGCTTGTGCGGCTTGGTCAAGTGCTGCGCTGCTGATCGGTGTGCTGCTTGGCTGCCCCGCTTCTAATGCCGCACGCACCGCGTAGCCGATCAGTCGGTGTGCTGTGCGTGGGTCAAGTTCGGCTGCCTCACTTAAATAGTCGCCTAGATCGGTAGCGCCGCTGAAGCCTTCAGCGGCACGGGTAGCCATGCGTTCGGTGTGCCACTCGGCACGCTCCAACACACCTGTCAGCAAATGCACAGCACGGGCAGCATTCTCTAGGGCGCGTGGCAGATCGCCATAGGCAAAAATGCGGTTATCCGGCTGACCAGAGGGCGTTTGGTTGGTGGCGATGATGGTATGCAGGGCTGCGCTGCTGGCACGTGCTGCACCGCGCACATAGGCAAGGCTATATGGATTCTTCTTCTGCGGCATGATCACACTGGTGCGCGAGTGCCCGTCGGCAAGGGTGAGGTAGCCAAATTCTTCGGTGGCGAAGATGTATAGGTCTTCGGCAAGCCGATCCAGCGTCGTCATCAGGATCACGACATGGGCAGCAACTTCAATCGCCACGTCGGGCTGCCACATAGCATCACGGGTATGCGCGGCAATGCCTTCAAAGCCAAGCAGGTCAGCTGCCCGCGCCCGATCCAACGGCAAACGCGATCCATTTACGCTGCCGCCGCCAATTGGCGACTGATTCAAGCGTGCATAGGCGGCGCGCAGCCGTTCTGCATCGCGCAGCAGCGGCGCGGCAAAGGTCAGCAGGTAGTGCGCCAGTGTAGTTGGGTGCGCTTTTTGCAAATAGGTGTAATCGGGCATGAGCGTGGCGCGGTGCTGCGCGGCAAGCCGCAACAAAACGGCGATCAGGGCGGCGTGCGCCTCGATCAAGCGCAAGAGCCGTCCGCGTGCGGTGATCAGGTAACCCACTGTAGACGACTCGCGGCGGGCGCGCCCAAGCCGCAGCCAGCCATCGGCGGCGCTTTCAGATGGCACGCGCTCGCGCAGCGCCTGCTCGCGGTTGGTGTAAATATCGCCGTAGACGGGATCAAACGGGAACTGATCGGCAGGGATAGTGTGCAGTTCCAACAAGCCGCGCAAGAGTGGCGAACGTGCCGACGGCGGAATCAGGGCGCACTCGCAGAGCATGACGCAGTAGGCGAGATCGGCAAGGCTCATGCCGTGATAGAGCAGCACGCCATCGGCAACTTCATGCGCGAAGGCAGACTGGACTAGCTCATCAGCAGGTTGCTCTTTCAGGCGCGATCCATAGCCCATATGCCCTGCTTGGGCAGCCCGTTGTTTGTTTTCGCTCATGGTGAACCTTTCCGCTATAGGTTGAAGAACGTGATCGCTTCCGCCCAAATGCTATCCACCTGATCGCGCAGTTGGTGATCAGAATCCACAAGGCGCAGTGCCACATTCGGGCGCGTCTGGGCAAAGCGCACCGACTGCCGATAATCCACCGATTCATCATGCACGCCATGATAGATCAAGATTGGCTGCTTAAGGTCAACTTGAAAGGCGTCATACGTCAGCATGTCTGTCATCAGCCCGTAATGCACGCGCTTCTCGGCGTTCTCGCCATAGTGGAATAGGCTGAGCCAACCGCTTTCGCGCCAAGCGCGCACGCCGTCCTCAGTCAGTTGGTTAATCCGATTCGCCTCAAAGTCCAGCGCGGGCGCCAGCAGCAGCAAGCGTGCCACTTGCCCACCTTCGGCATCTTTCAACCGATCTGCCAGATGCAGCGCCACCGCGCCACCCATGCTCGATCCGATCAGGTTGACCGCGCCGTAGGGCAAGCGCCGAATTTCCGCCGCCACATGCGCGATCATGGCGCTGAGCGTGAGTTCTTCAAAACTTGGCACATTCAGATCAGGAATGTGCAGCGTTATGCCGCGCTGTTCAAAGCGCGCTTTGAAATCCTGCGCCTTGCCTGAAGCAGGTGACGAGGCAAAGCCGTGTAAGTAAAAGAAATGTTCGGTCATAGGTTATGCTCCAATGCTTTGTAGCGCCTTGGGAAAGCGGGTCAGCACTTGGGCGCCTTCATCCGTGATGTGTACATCGTCCTCAATGCGGACTCCGCCGACACCATTGATGTAAATGCCCGGCTCTACGGTGAAGGTCATGCCGCTTTCCAAAAGCTGTGTGTTGCCCTCACGCATGTAGGGCGGTTCATGAATATCCAGCCCTAATCCATGCCCAGTGCGGTGGATGAAATATTCGCCATAGCCCGCTTCCGTGATGACCTGCCGTGCGGCGCGATCTACCGCTTGGCAGGGCGCGCCTGCCTTCGCAGCGGCGATGCCCGCTAGGTTAGCGGCAAGCACCGTCTCGTAGATGCGGCTGATCTCAGGGCTAGGTGTGCCGACCACAAAGGTGCGCGTGATGTCTGCTGCATAGCCATTCACCTTTGCGCCGAAATCGAAGAGCAGCAGGTCGCCTTGGCGCAGGGCGCGATCCGTAATGCTGCCATGTGGTTGGGCAGTGTTCTCGCCACTTAGCACCAGTGGCTCAAAAGCGTGTGCCTCAGCGCCATGCGCGCTGAGCGCTTCTGTCAGCAGGTGCGCGATGTGCCGTTCGGTCATGCCGACGCGCACTTGCGGCAACGTATCGGCAAGGGCTGCCTCACTGATGACGATGGCGCGCTGCATGTGGGCAATCTCCTCAGCGCTCTTGTGCAGGCGCAGCCATTGCAGGCTGTCATCGGCAGCCTGCACGCGGCTGTTGGGTGCGTAGCGGGCAAGGGCGGCACCTTCGGCAAAGCGCATTTTCATGCCTTCCACGCCGATCTGCTTGCCTGCTAAACCTAGCGACTCACAGGCTGCCGCAAATGCAGACTCGTAGCCTTCAGCGTCGGTATAGCTGAAATAGCGCAGCGGGAACGGCTCACGCCCTTCAATGCGCGGCAGTTCAAGGGAAGGGATGATCAGGGCAGGCGCTCCTTCAGGCGTCACAAGCAGCAGCAGCGGGCGCGAGGCTGCCTCGAAGGGCGCGCCGCTCAGGTAGAAGAGATTCGCGCCGGGTATCAGGGCAACGCAATCAAGTTGGGCGCGCCGCAGAATGCCACGCAGTTTATCGAGTCGGGCTTGGGCGTGTGGGAAGGTCATAATTTATAAGCCTCACTTGTCAAAAGGCACACAGACAGTAGGTATTTTAGGGATATATAGTACCAGAGGCAACCCAAAAAGGTGGGGAGCAGTTGCGCGCTGCCATATTTTTCTGCACAATACAGGAATCGTTGGCAATGGAAAAGGATACGCGCCTTATGACCGCCCTTTCCCGTAAGCACAACCCTGTGTTCTGGCAGGAAATCACCCATCAGCGCCGCAGCGCGCCACGCAGCACCCGCATTGGTAAGGTGCTTGCACCCCTTGTTTTGCTCGCCATCCTGATCGGCGTGCCACTCAGCCTGAGCGACCCACAAATTGCTTTTCGCCACAGCCGCGAGTTTGCCCTTGTTTCAATCTGGGTCATTCATGCCATTGTTGCCGTGCGCTGCATCATCGCCGGCGCCAACACCGTCAGCCGTGAGCATGTCTCGCAGACGTGGGACTCCCTTGTGCTAACTGGCATGAGTGCGCGCCAAATTCTGTTTGGCAAATGGTTCGCTGCGCTGCGTCGCGCTGCGCCGTGGATTGTGGCGTTGGGCGCGGTGCGCTTGGCGATGCTGCCTGTGCTGATGATCGCCATGCTGCACCGCTACGCCTACTTTTCCTATCGTCGCTACAACTACAGCTATGCCTACGATGAACCAGTGCTGCCAACGGTCGAGTGGCTGCCGTGGGCAACCTTTGCCGCCGTCGGGCTAACCGTCCTGATCACGTTGGTAGAGGCTGCCTGCTGCACCCTGCTTGGCATTTTTGCCAGCACCACCTTTCGGCGTGGTGCCGTGGCTGCCGCCACTGCCATCGCGGTGCGCTTTGCGCCTGTGGCGATTTTTGCCGCTTTCACACGCTACGAATTGGGCAGCGCCTCTTACCGCTGGTATCGCTATTCGCCCTTTGCCTTCGCTGATGGCGGCACCTCGCCTTTATACTTGCTGGTGCTGCCACTCACCAATTGGACGCGCGGCAGGCACATGGATGCGCTTGGTACCTATAGCGGTGTGCTGCTGATGTTGGTGGCAGCCGCTGGGATTGCCTTTTTCGTAACACTGTGGATGATGCGTACCAGCGGCGCGCTTTCAGCCCGTCAGGCGGCAGCGCAAACAAGCAGCACAGGCAACTCAGGGGCGTTGGAACGTGATCTCTTGCGCCCGAATCCAGCCCGAAAGTGGCGCGCCCACCGCCCGCACAAGGTAGAACTCACCGAGAATACCTGAGTCTACATAACCTTCTGTCGGTCCGAACAGCACCGCCAACTCAGTGTTTGGCGGTGCAACACCGTTCAGCACGCCAAAAATCACATCCGGCTGCGACCAAAAGTAGCCGTTGCGGATCGTCCATGCCTGCAAGGGTACATCCGGCGGTGCGTCGGTTGGTGTAGGCGGCGCAAAGAGCGCAGACGGCACAAGATCGCAGGCTGCCAACAGCAGCAGGGCTAAAAGGGACGTTAAAATTCGGCGCATAGCAGAACTTTCTTGCTAAGGCGTGCTAGAATAGCCTTAATCGTTTTTCCTAGCGATTGCTTAAACTTGATGATGCGTTTTCGCCGCCTGATTATAGCTTGCTGCCTGTTTTTCGGCGTGTTGGGCAGCTTTTCGGCACATGCTGCGCCGGATTCCTCGCGCTATGATGTCTTTTTGCGCGGGCAAACAGTCATCTTTGCCGATGCGCGCACTGCACTTGGCGCAATCGTTAACGCGAATGGCGATTGGCACACCCTGATCGGCGGCGGTGTGCTGTTCCGCGCTGCCGATACACAGGCGGCACTTGTTGCCCTGCCCAACGGCGATGTCGTCCTGCATCCCTACATTCCGCGCCAAACCGATGCAACGATCACCTATTGGGTTGCCTCTGCCAACGGGCAGTGGCTGGCATGGGCGTTCACCACACGGAGCGAACGCGGCACGGTCAGTGATTTGTTCGTGGTGGAAGGGCTAATCGGTGAAAACAGCATGGTGCTGCACACCACCTCCACGCTAGGGCTAGGTGTGTTGCCACTCGCCATCAGCGACGATGGCGCCTATGTGTTCTACACGCGCCGCACCGATCTTTTTGAGGCATTACCGTCGGCGCTTGAGCTGCCCGTCGAAGGTGTTTTCCGCCTGCACACCGCCACGCTTGAGGCAGCCGCGCTGCCCGACTCGCCCGATTGCCCATGCGTGATGGCGTTTTCGCCTGATGCACGCCGTGCGCTACGCCTTGCCGAAACAACCGATGGCGTCACGCTCAGCCTGATCGAGGTGAATGGCGGTGTTCAACAAGGCATTGCCGTGCTACGCGGCTATGAACGCGCCAGCTACCCGATCTTTGCCGCAGATGGTAAGAAGGCGCTCTTGAGCTTAAGCCGCAGCAGCGGACGGACGCGCTTTGCGCTTGCCCTTGCCGATTTCACCGCCCGCGAAGCACGCCTGCTCACCGAGAGTCCGCCTGAGGCACTGCGCGCTGTCGCGCTGACTGCCCGTGCGGACACTGCCTTGCTGACCAGCCTAACAGCGGCGGGCACCTTCAAGCTGATTTTGGCAGATGGCGCTTTGGCGCGTGTCTCCACGGATAGCTATCTCGGCACGCTGCCATGAGTCAGCCGCCGCGTTGGTCGCGCCGCCGCTTCCTGATGGCGGCACTTTTGGCAGCCGCCTGCCGCCCTGAGCGCAGTGCGCCGACTCTTTATCAGCGCGGCATGGCACAGTTGCCCACTGCAACACCTAATCTGGCAGCCGCCCTTGCCGCCACGCCCCCGCCGCTGCCCGCCCAAGTGCCGATCACACCCTTGAACCGTCTTTATGAGAAGTCTTTTCGCGGCACGCCTGACCTTAGCAACGCCGCCGAGTGGTCGCTGACCTTGGATGGCTTGGTTGGCAATCCGCTACAGATTAGCCTTGCCGATCTGCGTGCTATGCCGCAACAGAGCGCCATACGGACGCTTCAATGCATCAGCAATCCAGTCGGCGGCGGCTTGATCGGCACTTGGGATTGGCAAGGCGTGCCGCTGGCGCCGCTTTTGGCACGCGCTGCTGTGCTGCCAAGCGCACGCTACGCGCTCTTTGAGGCAGCCGATGGCTACACAACTTCTGTGGCGCTCGAATGGTTAACGCAGCCTGACGTGCTGCTGATCACGGGCGCGCACGGCGAAGCGCTGCCACTGCGGCATGGGTTTCCGCTGCGAATTTTGATTCCGGGCTTGTATGGGCAGAAGCAGCCGAAGTGGATCACCCGCATCACCTTTGCCGCCGAAGATCGGCTAGGCTATTGGGAAGGTTCGGGCAGGGAATGGTCAAATTTGGCAGCCGTTAAGACGAATAGCGCCTTTCGGCAGCCTGCCGCGAATGTGCTGCCCTTTGCCACACCGATCTACCTAGAAGGCTATGCTTTTGGTGGTGGGCGGGCAATCAAGGCGGTGGAGATCAGTGCTGCGCTTGCAAACGCGCAAGAGCAACCGCTGACTTGGCAGCCTGCAACGCTGATCATGCCGCCCAGTTCGTTGGCGTGGACGTGGTGGTATTTCTTATGGGCACCGCTGCAAGCAGGCTTGCATCGGTTGGCGGTGCGTGCTACGGATGAGGGCGGCTTCACGCAGGCGATCTTTCCCAACAGCCTGATCGGGGCTGCCTTTCCAGATGGCACGGATGCCATTCATGCCCTGCGTGTGCGCCTGCGGTGAATATAGCGGAAAATTCTGCCAAGTGCGGTGCGCCGCACTTTCTAATAGACCCTATCAACTCCAACCTTGACGTACAGCCAGCCGCCCGCTATGATTAACAACGTTCGCACCGCAGACCGCAGGCGCTGCCAATAGTGCAGCTTAATTGATTAGCCTGCCGAGGTGAAGCACAGCAACCTTATCTTGCTGCTTCCAGCCGACTCTGAACGGCGGTCTTTTGCGCGTGTGCCGAAAGACCGCTTTTTTTGGTGCTTGAACACCCTACCCTCTTGGAAAGGAGGAATGCAGCTTTGGCAATCAGTAAAGCAAAAAAAGACCAAATCTATAGCACTTACCTTGAAGTCTTGCGGCGCGCACAAGGCATGGTCATCACCGAATATCGCGGCATGTCCATGAAAAACCTCAGCGTGGTGCGTAAGGCACTGCGCGATGTAGATGCGTCTTATGCAGTTGTGAAGAACACCATCTTCAAAATTGCCCTGCGCGAAACGGGCTTCGCCGCCCCTGACGATCTGTTTCAGGGACCTGTTGCTGTCGCGCTCGCTTACAGCGACCTGACGAAAGTGACCAAAACCCTGCTTGGCATTAAAGATCAGCCGCAGTTGGTGCTGAAAGGCGCCGTGCTTGGCGAGTTAATCTTCAGGGCAGAGCAACTAGAGGCGCTCTCGACCATGCCAACCCTAGACGAAGCACGGGCAACGCTCATTGGCACGCTCCAAAGCCCTGCCACGGGTTTCTTGGCACTCATTGGCACGCCCGCGCAGAATTTGGCGCAAGTATTGAAGGCATATACCGATAAACTGGAAGGTGGCGGCACAGACGCTGCCTAAGAGCCGTGCGCCTGTGGGCGCTATACCTTTTAACTATCTGAAAATCTGAACCCGACAAAGGATTGATCCGACTATGGCAGACGTACAAGCATTGGTTGCCGAACTGGGCAAGCTGACCGTTTTGGAAATTGTTGAGCTAACGAAGGCACTTGAGGAAACTTGGGGCGTGAAGGCTGCCGCCGCCATGCCCATGATGGCAATGCCGATGGGTGGCGCAGCGCCCGCCGCAGAAGCTGAGCCTGTTGAAGAGCAGACCGAGTTCACCGTGATCCTGAAGGAAGTTGGTCCTAAGAAGATTGACGTGATCAAGGTTGTGCGCGCCCTAACCAACCTCGGCTTGAAAGAGGCAAAGGATTTGGTGGAAGCTGCGCCCAAGCCGGTGTTAGAAGCCGTCTCGAAGGACGCCGCCGCTGACGCCAAGAAGAAGCTCGAAGAAGTTAGCGCAGTGATCGAAGTTAAGTAAACTGCTGCTGTGCATTAAAACGGGACGCGCTAAGGCGTCCCGTTGTGTTTTGCCTAAAGCGGTTGGTTTGCCATCAGCAAGCCGCGCAAGATGAGTGCCGCACCGACGGCGATGAACACCAAGCCGATCAGCGTGGTGCCAACCGCCGCAATGCCTTGCGCTGCTAACAGCAGGCTAAGCGCTGCACCAAGCCATGCTGCGCTAAAGATGATGCCACGTGGATTGCGCCCCACCAATGCTGCCAAAAACCACAGCATACCGAACGCCGCCGCCACGATGGGCATTACCACGCCAAAAGTTGCAGGCAGCATATCGAAACTCAGCAGCAGCCACACCACGCCAAGCCCAATAACCGCCAAAATGCCAAGCAACACCGACCCTTGCAGCGTGAACGGCAAGCGTGGGCGCGGCGGCGTCAGGCGGCGTGGTGGCACGCTTTCGGCAGGTGCTTCAGCAGCCTCTGTGCTGATTGATGCAGAACGGCGGCGGCGCATGGCGTTAGTTCGCCAGTGTCGTTTTTTCGCCCTCAACGCAGCGGGCGCCGCGTTCGCCAACGATGATGGCATGGCGCACATTGCGCGGCAGTTCCAGACGGTCGCCTGGGCGCAGCACCACGCGCTGATTGAGGTCAGGTAGCACCACTTCGAGGGAGCCTTCAACGCAGTACAGCACTTTGTCATAGTGCTGGCTGCGGAGTGGATAGCGGAAATTGGCGTTTTGCGCCCAAGTGTAGGCGCGCATTCCCTCCCGCGCCATTTGGAGCGTGATTGCTTGGTAGGTTGGGTGGTTGCTGCCGCGCCAACGTAGCACTTTAACAGCTTCCAAACGTGGGGTCAGCGTACCAGTAGCTTTCGTCATATCACCTCGTCGTTATACAGTGGCTTAGCGCAATAACTTCTCAAGAATCCAACACGGCTCGTTAACGTAGTGCGTCAGTCCTTCGTGATCAACATAGCTCCAACGCCCGGCATCTTCGGCAATCACGCGGAAAGCGTGCCGTTCATAGAGCCGCCGCGCACCTGGATTATCTTTTGCCGCAGCAATGCTGACCGAATCGTAGCGTTGAGCGCGCAGCAGCCTTTCTGCTTCGCCCAGCAGCGCCGATCCTAGCCCTTGCCGCTGAAAAGCATCCATCACGCGCAGCGAGTATAGGTAGGCGCGCTTCCGCATATCCAGCCACAAATCCTCGTAGTTTTCTAACTGGATGAAGATTTGCCCAACTGGAAAGCCATTTACATCAGCCAGCAGCATCAAGCGCTGCCCACGCAGTTGTTCTTCATAGGTGCGCTGAAACACCTGCCGAAAATGCGTATACTTGCCGTACCATTCCAGCTTGGGCAGATCATCACGTTCAGCAGCACGGAAAACCACCTGCATTTGCAGCAAGAGTGTATGGCGTTCAATGGTGGTCATCTGGTGTGTTCGTGTGGCTTGGCGCCGTCTTGTGCTTCGTTTGCCCATGCTTTAAGCAGTGCGCGCTGCGCCTCAGGTGAGCTTACTTCGCCATCCAAAAGCGCATCACGCAAGCGGGAGAGGAGTTTACCGAAAAGCGGGCTAGGTTTCAACCCCAAACTACGCAAAAAGTTGCCATCAGCAGCAGGTTGAGCATATCGCCAAAGGGTCAGATATTGCCATGCTCGATCCCGATCTGCGGCTGTGCCAATCAGTGCAGCTGCCAGCACCGCTTCCGTGCAAAACGGCGCAAGCGCACGGGTGATGCGGCTTGGTGGTGCATCGGGCGTAAGGCAGGCAAAGGCAAGCCGTGCGCGCCGCACCTCTGCGGCTGCCCGATGTGTTGCTTTAGGCAGCGCAAAACGGTCAAGCAGGGTTGCATCATCAGGGAATGTGCTGCCCCAAAGCGCCCAACTGACCGCAAGGCGATCAAGATCGGCAGGCGGTTCGCGCAGCGCACGCAGAACAGGATAGGCAGCCTGCAAACGCTCATCAAAGGTTAATCTTGGATCAATGGCAGCCAGCACGCCATGCTCTGCCAACCAGCGCAAAGCGATTTCGGGCAATGCTTCTGCAAAAATCAGGTCGAATTCGTGGCGCAGGCGCTCACCGCTCAGCGCAGCAATGTGCGGTAGCCCTAGTGGTAGCTCAGCAGCGCTCTCTGCCGCCAGCCGAAAGCCAAGCCGTGCCACAAAGCGGGCAGCGCGCAGTAGGCGCGTTGGGTCATCCACAAAACTTTGCGGGTGCAGGGTGCGGAGCAAGCCGCTGTGGAGATCGGGCAGCGCACCCAGCGGATCGATCAAGGCGCCAAATGGCTCAGGGGCAAGCTGCATGGCAAGCGTGTTCACCGAAAAATCGCGGCGGTGTGCATCGCGCTGTAAGGCATCCGCACCGCTGATGAGCGTCACCGTTGGCAATGCTGCGGCAGCGGCATAGGTCTCGGTGCGTGTTGTGGCAAAATCAATGGCACGCATGGGCATTCCTGAAGGCAAATGCCAAGTTGCCGTGCCAAACGGCGGATGTGCGGTAAAGCTGCCGCCGTGCTGAGCAGCCAATTCTTTCACGAGGGCAGGTGCATCCCCAACCGCCACAAGGTCAAGATCAGGTTCATAGGCGGGCAACTTCAGCAGATTATCACGCACAAAGCCGCCGACTACGTATAGAGGCGTGGCATGGCGCGTTGCTACTCCAGCTAGCACCCTTAAGAGTGGCACAAGCCGTTCGGGAATCTCTAAAAAGTCAGGCATGGGTAGATTATAGCGCAGTCCGTTGGTGATGCGCTTAATCTTCTAACAACACAGGGCGAAAACCGATAGAATCTAGCTCAACAGAGGGAATATTCTGATAGCGGTAGAAACAGTTCACCATCGTGCCTACCGATGACCATGCCCCGCCGCGTAAAGCGCGAGCATTGCCACCTTCCACATGGGCAGAGTCAGTTTGCCACTCCGTAAGGCACCATTCCCACACATTGCCTTGCATATCTAGCACGCCATAGGGGCTTGCGCCCTTCGGGTAAGCGTCTACAGGCGTGGGGGCGCCATGCCCTGATTCGCGCACATTACAGCGCGTTTCATCAAAAGTGTTGCCATAAGGATAGCGCCACCCTTCATCACCTTGTGCAGCGCGCTGCCACTGCACCTCACTAGGCAGGGTGATATGCTGCCCGCTGCGATGGCTGAGCCACAAGCAAAAGGCAATCGCATCAAACCAACTGATGCGCGTGCGCGGCAAGCGGTCGCCTAGGACGGTGGTCAGCTTTGCCTGCGGACGTTTGCGCCGCCATGACGAGGCGTGAAGTGAATACGACCACCAACGCATATCACGGTAGCCATCAGGCGCATCCAAAAAGCATTGGTATTGCAGGTTCGTGATGGGCGTTTTGGCGATCTTGAAAGCAGGCACGTCATACCAACCGCCACGCGAGCCTTGCGGATTATATTTACGGATGTTGGTAGCATCCTCAAGCAGCGCCACACCTTGTGGGATGCTGCACCATTCAAAATCGGGCAGCAGGTCAGCCACATTATGGCGTGTGTTTGTTTGCCCGTTGCGGCGGTTCAGGCGTGCAGCAAGGTTCAGCGGGTCATCGGTGAATTCAGGGTAATCGCGGCGGAACTGCGCCCATGCCTCACGGGCAAGATCGCG
Organism: Anaerolineae bacterium; assembly: GCA_034436355.1. Classification (GTDB taxonomy): domain Bacteria; phylum Chloroflexota; class Anaerolineae; order Aggregatilineales; family UBA2796; genus CP2-2F. The sequence goes on along the minus strand of DAOTVQ010000002.1, from coordinate 70,691 downwards.
GCTCAGCCCTTCAAGGGCAGCGATCTCTTCATAGGCATCTTCTGCCTCTGCGCGGCGCTTTGCCTCCAGCATACGCTGGCGTGCATGGTTCAAAACGCGCTCTAGGGGTATCACCGTGGGTCGGTAGCCTTGTGCGGCAAGTTCTTCAAGGCTGGCGATTGCCTGTTCATAAGCGCCTGCCTGAATGAGGGCTATCGCTTCTGTGTAGCGCAGTTTTTGCGCCCGCTGAGAGGTGAACAAAGCGGTGCCGAGTTTGTTGGTAGCTTCCGTTTTGCTGGATGCCACAGCGTGCAACAAATTGCTCAGCATTGCCTCAAAGGGTTTATGCACAAAGTCGTGAATATGCAGGCGCCCCGCCGAGATAGTGATCGGCAAGGCATCCAGCGGCGTTTCACGCACTAATACTGGGACAATGATCGGGCGCTTTTCGGAAGGCAGACCAGCAGCATGATCCAATTCAATGCGTGAGCCACTCTCCGATTGAATGGATTGCGGTGAAATGGCAAACACGAAATGCGTGCATTGTTCAATGCCCGCCTTAATTTCTTCCCAATACGGCACTCGCCCGCTGATGCGCCATACATCAAGCCACACATCATGTTCAGCAGCTTGTAGCTGCGCTGCTATTTTGAGTATGAAAGGGCGATCTTGGGAGTTGTAACTGATAAAGACGCGTGCCATTTTTCACGCTTTCGCCCAAACGATTGTTATATTCTTTTATTATGAGACAAAAACTATTAATCGCCTATAGCAAACTTTTTCTATTCTTGTATTTGTTAGCACATTGAATCTTGCCACAGACGGTGTTCTTGGCAGTTTAGACTAGCTAAAATTTCATAAATTACCTAAAAACATTTTTTGTTGCAAAGCAGCAGAGGAAGAGCGTAGGGCAAACGTTGCTTGTATGAAGGGCACACCCCGCGCACCCTTGCAGCACCAGTTGCGGTAATATAGGCATGGGAAAAGGCTGCGAGTTTCACAAAGGGAAGAACCACTATGAAAAAACTTAGTTTGATGTTGATCTGCTTTGCGCTGATCAGCGCTTTGCTGCCACGCTCGGTGGCTACCGCACAGGGTCAGCCTGTCATCTTCGGCGTGATTGGCGCAACCAACAGCAGCACCTTCCGCGGTGTGCGCCTTGCCCTAGAGCAGGTGAACCAACGCGGTGGCGTGCAACTGCCCAATGGGCAACGGGTGGGTGTTAGCCCAGCAGTGGCAGAAGCGCGCACACAAGAAGAAGTGATCGCTGCCATCAGCCGTCTAGAGCAAATCGGCGTGGCTGCCATCTTCGGTCCGGATAGCCCTGCTTTTGCACAGGCAATTGCCAACCGCGCTCCCAACGGTGCGCCACTGTTCACCGCCGCCGTGAACAGCGAGGTGCGCGTTGGCGCCAGCACCAACAGTTTCCGTTCGCGTGCCGCCGACTCAGCGCGCATGACTGCCCTTGCCGACATGCTGATCGGTAACTTCGGCGCACGGCGCATCACGCTCTATCAAGGCACCAGCAGCGGCGCAGCATCCGCCGCAACAGCTTTAGTTGTGGCGTTGGCACAGCGCCAAACCGCTGCCACGCCCGTGCTGCAAGACCCCAACGCGCCGGTTGCCTCTGCGGCGCAAGTGGTGCTGCAAACACAGCCGGATACAGTGGTTGCTTTTGGTGAGACGGCACAACTGGTCGAACTTTATCAGGCACTGCGTGAGGCGAACTTCACAGGACGTTTCGTTACGGATCAAGCAGATAACCGTGCTTTCATCAATGCGCTAGGTGCAGCGCCACTCAGCGGCATGATTGGCGTTACTAACTGGCTGCTCTCTGACACTTCGCCTGCCAGTACTGCCTTCGTCAAAGCCTACTTAGAGGCATTTGGTGAAGCACCTGACGGCATCGCTGCGGCAGCCTACGATGCTGCTAATGCCGTTCTCTCCGCCATCCCGACGGCTGGTACACAACCTGCACAACTCTATGCCGCTTTGCAGGCACTGCCACCACAAAACGCTGTGCAAGGCACCTTTGAGCCTTCTATCGGCGCAGGTGAGACAACGCAAAACAGCATCATCTTTGAGACAAACGCCACAGGCGGTGGGCGCCTTCTGGCACGCTATAAGGCAGGGCAGCGTTTGCCCGACCAGCCCGATCTGGTGGTACAGCCAACCTTAATTGCGCCGCCGCCTGTTGTGCAGCCAACCACACCGCCTTTGGTGGTGACTGCGACACCCGCGTTTGTTGAGCTAACGGTGCTGAACGACTTTGTGAATGTGCGTTACGGTCCCGGCTTAGCTTACGACCCACCCATCGGGCGTTTGCCGCGTGGTTCAAAAGTACAGCTGCTCGGCGCAAACAACAACTACACGTGGTTCACCTTCAACTTTCAAGGGCAATTGGCTTGGATCACTGGTGATGCCGGCATTGTGAGCATCTTCGGCAACGTGCGGACACTGCCGGTCGTGCCGACACCACCGACACCAACACCGCTCGCCACAGCGACCGCCACGCCGCCGCCGCTGCCCGTTGAGCCTGATATTGTGGTCGTGAGCGCCTTCCTCAGCCAGAATCCGCTGAAGCAGAACACGCCCTTCAGCCTGACGATCACCATTCGCAATCAGGGTGGCTCCAACGCGGGTCAGTTTGCGATGGCAGCCTCCTTCCAAGGTGTCTTCGGTGCGGTGATTGTGCCGAGCTTGGCAAGCCAGCAGCAAACGACAGTCGTGATCAACTACCCCGGCGTGCCGAACGTCGGCAGCTTCAAGGATGCGGTCGTGGTTGATTTGAACAATGAAGTGAACGAAGGGCCTGCTGGTGAGGCAAATAATCTCTTTGAAATCATCTACGGAGTGGTGCCGTAAGCACCTGCTGATAGAGCGCTAAAACTTGCCGCGCAGCCGCTTCCCAAGTGTGCTGCGCGGCAAAGATTTTGCCCGCCGCACCGAACTGCGCCCGCAGATCAGGATCACGTAGCAAGCACACTATCGCCTTCGCCAAGCCTGCGACATCACCCTGTGCCACCAGAAAGCCCGTCTCGCCGTGATGGATAGCATCTTCCGCACCGCAGTCGGTTGTGCCAATGACAGGTAAGCCCGCCGCACTTGCCTCAAGGTAGACCAAGCCAAAGCCCTCGAATTTATCGCCCTGATTGCGCGAATGGAGCGCGAATACATCGGCTGCCGCGTACCATGCCAGCAGTTCAGCCTCAGGCAGGCGTCCTAGCAAGCGCACCGCGTCACTCAGACCAAGCGCGGTGATCCGCTCGTGCAAGCGCGCTACATAGGGCGGATCGCCGCTGGTGCTGCCGATAAAAATTGCCTCGGCGGTCGGGATGATCTGCCGCACTTGTGCCATTGCCTCAACCATTTCGAGAAAGCCTTTGCGCGGCTTTACCTGACCAACTGCCAACACGGTTGGCGCACGCTTTGCCACCTGCACCGTGATCGGTTGGGCAAAGCGTTTTATAGCCACACCATTGGGGATGACTTGCGTGTGCGCCTGTGGCAAGGCAGCGCGCACACGCCGTTCGGTGTAGCGGCTGACGCAGATGATCTGGGCGCGCCGATAAGCACGCCGATAGAGCGCACCCAAACGCCGCTGCTTTGCCGTCTGCGGCAGATAGGTGCCGTGGGCGGTGACGATCAGCGGTTGGCGCACAATCAGCGCGGCAAGCGTGTAAGGCTCTGCCAACACATGCACCAGATCAGCGCCGCGTGCCGCATGACGCACGGCAAAGTTAGCCGCCAGCAGGCGCAGGCTAAGCGCACGCGGCGGCACAGTCAGGCTTGGCAGCAGGCGGCGCACAGTGGTATTGGGCAAGTCGAGATCAGGTGCGGCATTCTGCGCGGTGATGAGGGTGATCTGTGTGCCGTAGGCGGCAAGCGCGCTGATCAGATCGCGGGCGTGGTTGCTCCAACCATGCGGTTCGCTTGGATCAGTGGCAAGCAGGGCAATATGCACTGAATGAGTCCTTTACCACGCCTGCACGCTCAGGTTTTGCACGTGCTGAAAGTGTGTTGCATGGCTTGGGCAGCAATCCAAATGTCGTTATCAGGGATTGGGCGACCACTAAGGCGCAGCGCGCTTTTAATACGTCCGTAGTGGCGCGCCGTTTGCTCATCACAGCCAATCACAACGCGCCCATCGGCAAAGGTTTCAATGCGCGCAAGATTTTGTTCACGGCGTGTCGAGTGTTCTGCGCCATAATAGGGTTCGCCTAAAACGATAGTGGATATAACCACAGCATTTTCTAAGAGCAATTGCGTCAACACGCCATCGCCGTTGAGATAGGCGGCAGCAGCGTTAGTATCAATCAAGAACGATTGGCGGTGTTTCATCAACAATTTCGCAATCTTCTTCGATCACGCGCAGCATTTCGCGCATATCTTCAGTGGGCAGGCGAATATGCTGTGTTTGAGCAATAAATAGCTCGCCTAACTCACCGATTGGTTGGTTGTCTTGCCGCAGATAGCTAAGCAACACTGCCTGCTCACGTTCGGACATGCTTTCAAGCAATTCGGGCAAAATGGGCATGATGCAGCACTCCTTTCCCTGCAATTGTAACACAATGCGGCGTGAAGATTCACCCTCACGCCGCGCTGAAATGTGCTGTTAGCGGTGCTTTTTAGCGCACCAGCGCCAATGTCACTGCATCGGCAAAGCCGATGACCACCGTCGGCAGCACGCCGATCAGCAGGGTGGCAACCGCGCAGAAGGCAATCGCGCCCGCCAACCGCGGTGGCGCACTTGCCTCGCCTTCGCCAACTTCCAGCCACATCTTGATGATGACGCGCAGGTAGTAGTAGGCACTCACCACACTGGTCAGCACGCCGATCAGCGCCAGCAAGCCCAAACCAGCGTTCATCGTGCTGAAAAAGACGAACCACTTGCCCACAAAGCCGCCCGTCAGCGGAATGCCCGTCAGGCTGAGCATGAAGATCGTCATCGCACCTGCGAGGAACGGTCTGGCGCGCCCTAGTCCGGCAAAGTCATCCAGCAGTGTGCCAGTGGCATCGTTGCGCTCCACCGCCATGCCGACAGCAAAGGCGCCGATGTTGGTGAAGGTATACGCCGCAAGGTAGATCAGCGCGCCGCGCAGTGCTTCTTCGGCAATCACAAGCGATGTGATGGGCGCACCGAAATCGTCGCCCGTCACTTGGAAGCTGCCCGCCGCCGCCACTGCCATCATGATGTAGCCCGCGTGTGCAATGCTAGAATATGCCAGCAGGCGCTTAATATCGCGCTGCGCCACCGCCACAAAGTTACCGAGTATCATGGTCAGCGCGGCAAGGATCGCTACTGTGTCTTGCCATACGGCATGGATCATGATCGTCTGATTAGGCTCTAGCTCAGGCAGCGCACCCAGCGCAAAAGTTGGCAGGGCAAGCGTCATCACGCGCAGCAACGCCGCAAAGCCGCCCACCTTTGCCGCAACGCTCATGTAGGCAGTCACAGGCGTTGGCGCGCCCTGATAAACATCCGGCGTCCACAGGTGGAACGGCACAACCGCCACTTTGAAGCCTAAGCCGACCAACAGCAATGCCGTTCCCATCAGCAGCAGGAACGGCGAAACATACTGTTCTGCCTGCACACGGGCGAAAATCTCGGTAAGGTTGGTCGTACCCATCGCACCGTAGGTCAGCGCGATGCCGTAGACCAAAAAGCCGCTTGAAAAGGCGCCAAGCAAGAAGTACTTCATGGCGCTTTCTTCAGAGCGGACGTCCGGACGCCGAAAGCCGGACATGATGTACAGCGGAATCGAGAGCAGCTCCAGCGCCACCAACAGCACCACCAGATCGCCCGCCGATCCCATGAACATAGCACCAGAGGCAGTCATCAACAGCAGCGGATAGTATTCGCCGCGATTCATGCCCGTGCGCTTCAGGTAATCATGGGCGACCAGCAAGCCGATGAAGGCAGCCGCCAGCACGATCAGGTTCACCATGCCGGTAAAGCTATCGGCAATGTACATGCCCATAAAGGCGCTGCCATTCTCGCCCAGTGAGAGCAGCGAGATCACGAACGAGACGCCCACGCCAATCAGCGAGAGCGCTAAGGTGATCTCTTTGCGATCTTTCGGCACAGAGAGATCAATAATCAACAGGATGCAGGCGCCCAGTGCCAGCGAAAGCGCGGGCATTGTGGCGCCGATATTCATTGTGCTTAGATCAAGCATGGTTATTCCGCCTGAACATTCTCGGACGCCGCGTGATTCGGGATGTAGCGCGAGAGTTCAGCAGCCGCCGCATTGGTCGAAGCATCCATGTAGCCGAAGAACGGGCGCGGATACAAGCCAATCACAAAAGCAGCCACCACCACAATCACAAGGGCGGTCACCTCATTCCAAGTCAAGGGCGGATACGGATTCTCGCCACCATGCCCATGATCATCATGCCCGTGTTCGGCGTGAACATCCTCGCCATCGCCTTCATGCCCGCCGCCTGTGGCTGGTGCAAGGGCGAAATTGCCGTGCGCGGCTACTGCTGGCGCTTTGTACTCGCCCATAAAGACCTTGTTCCACATATAGAGCAGGTAGACGGCTGCCAAGATCACGCCGATGGTGCCGAAGAAGGCGAACACTAAGCCCAACACTGGCGATCCCGCCGTGCCAAGCAGGATTGTGAACTCACCCACGAAGCCGTTTAAGCCCGGCAAGCCCATGCTGGAAAGCGTGATGACAAGCGCCAAGCCGCTGAAGACAGGCAGCGCTTTCCAAACGCCGCCGAAGGCATCAATTGCTTTCGTGTGCCGACGCTCATAAAGCATACCGACCATGAGAAACAAGCCACCCGTGCTGATGCCGTGATTGATCATCTGCAAGGTTGCGCCGCTGATGCCGGCTGCATTCAGTGCAAAGATGCCCAACACCACAAAGCCCAAATGGCTGATAGACGAATAGGCAACCAGTTTTTTCACGTCGGTTTGGGCGTAACTGACCCATGCACCGTAAATGATGCCGATGATCGCCAAAATGCCGATGATCGGTGCCAGTGTTACCGACATCTGCGGAAACAAGCCCAGATTGAAGCGCACCAAGCCATATGTACCCAACTTCAGCAGCACGCCCGCCAGAATGACCGAGCCAGCCGTTGGTGCTTGCACATGTGCGTCTGGCAGCCACGAATGCAGAGGCCAAATCGGCACTTTAATGGCGAAGGCGATGAAGAAGCCCAAGAATAGCAGCAGTTCCGTCACAGCGCTTGGGAAGGCGCCCTCAGGCGTGCTAGCGGCTGCCTCAATGGCTGCCTTAATCTGCATCACGTTGAAAGTGCCGAAGTGATTGCCCATCCACAAAATGGCGAGCAGCATCAGGATGGAGCCTGCCATCGTGTAGAGGAAGAACTTGACCGCCGCATAAATGCGCTGTTCCGCGCCCCAAATGCCGACTAAGAAATACATCGGCACCAGTGAGACTTCCCAAAACACATAGAACATGAACAAATCCTGCGCCACGAAGACGCCGATCATGGCGAATTCCAGCAGCAGCAGGAATGAATAGTACAGCCGCACCCGATCCTTGACGTGGTAGAGCGAGAACAGAATCGCCAAAGGCATAATAAACGCCGTCAGCACGACCAGCAGCACGCTTAAGCCATCCACACCCACATAGTAGCTGATCGTATAGTTGCCCAAGCTAAACCACTCGCCCAAGTTCTCAAGCTGCATTGTCGCCTTGCTTTGGTCGAAGGCACTCAGCATGATCATCGAGAAGGCAAGCGTGACTAAGGATGAGACCAACGCCACCCACTTGATGCGCTCTTCCCGCGCCCGCCCAAAGATCAGGAGCAGGGCGATCCCGACTAGCGGCGAGAACAGCACAATGTTAATCAGCATGTCGTTCTTTTCCATGATTTCCTCTCAATTGCCTTTGCGCTCTCGCCGCCTTACTGTCTTAACAGCGGCAGCAGCAGGATAAGCATCACCAACACCACGCCAAAGAGCATGGTAAACACATACGTCCGCACATAGCCGGTCTGCACACCGCGCAGGCGCGCCGCAATCTGTGCCACACCACGCGCAATTCGCAGGAAGCCTTGATCAATCGCACCGCGATCCACCGGCGTGGCGATGAAATCCGCCGCCCGCTTATAGAAATCGCGGAAGACGGTATGATGGAAGCGATCATGCCAGAATTCCCAGTCCAGCTTGTTCGCCAGCCATGCCGCCGCACGGTTATAAGGCTGCTCAATGAAGCGCCCATAGGTCTCATCCCAATACAGCTTGGCATTGGAGAGTCGGAAGGCAGCGCGTGTGCTTGGCTGTGCCTCCAGCACATCTTGGTTGCCTTCTGCCAATGGCGATGGGCTGTAGACGCGCTGTGCCAGCACAATGCCTGCAATGCCGACGCTAAGCGCCACAATTGCCAAAATCGGGTTGAGCGTTAAGCCCTTGGTGTATGGCACGCTGTGTTCCAGCCACAGCACCAACACTTCCAGTGAGTAACTTGCACCAAGCGTTGGCACAAAGATTAATGCGGCACCACTCAGGATGAAGGCAGCCGACGATCCGATCATGATCAGGCGGAAGATCGGATTCAGGCTTGGCAAACTGGTGACTGGCTCAGCACGCCCAATGAAGAACAGGCGCACGCCGGGCAATGCCCACAGCAACCAAAAACCCGCCGTGATGAACAAGACGCCTAGCACCAACACACCGTTAACACCCAGCGGCACGTTCAGCGCACCGCCGAAGATGGTGAGCGCTGCCAGCACTAAAAGCGGAATGGTCATCGCTGGGCTGGATTCAGGCGCGGCTGCCGCAGCTTCGGTGCGTGGCACGCCCAAAAAGACCAGCTTGATCTGCCGCCACATATAGAAGGCAGTGAAGCCCGCCGCCAACATCAGCACGCCCAGCGCCAAGAAGCCCTCGAGCTTGCCATCGTTGAAGCCCGCATTGAACGCCTTGCCCAAAATCTCATCTTTCGACCAGAAGCCCGCCAATGGGAAGATGCCTGCCAGCGCAAGCGTGCCAATCAGGTAGGTGACGAAAGTGATCGGCATACGGCGCGCCAAGCCGCCCATGTTCCGCATATCTTGCGGATCGAACGCCTCAGCATGTCCGTGATCATCATGCCCGCCGTGATCGTCATGTCCGTGATCATCATGTGCATGGGCATGGTGATGCCCGTGTTCCATCGCATGAATGACCGAACCGCTGCCCAAGAACAAGAGCGCCTTGAAAAAGGCGTGCGTGATCAGGTGGAACATGCCCGCTGCATAACCGCCTAGCCCAACCGCCGCCACCATAAAACCAAGCTGGCTGACGGTGGAATAGGCAAGCACCTTTTTAATATCCCACTGCCCAAGCGCAATGAAGCCTGCCATCAGCGCCGTAGCAATACCGATGATGGTTACCAGTGCAGAAGAAAGCGGCGCAGCATGATACAACACACTGGTGCGCGTGATCAGATAGACGCCAGCTGTCACCATCGTGGCGGCATGGATCAGCGCGCTGACTGGCGTCGGACCTGCCATCGCGTCTGGCAGCCACACAAAGAGCGGAATTTGCGCGCTCTTGCCCGTCACACCAATCAGCATAAAGAGCGTGATGAGCGTGATGACCGTCTCAAAAGGCAATTCAAAAGCGCCAAACGAGACAATATGCCCACCTTCGGCAAGCCATGCCTCTGTCTGGGCAAAAACGCCCTTCTGCCCCGACTCGCCGTGACCGCCTTCCCCGCTGCGGATGAGTGTATCCACCGCAACGGCAGCGCTGTGCGTCTCCCCTTCAAGGTGCAGCACCTCGTTTGGCTTGTAATAATCCAGCGTGCCAAACGTCCAGAAGATCAGGAAGATCGCCATCAGCAAGCCGAAATCGCCCACACGGTTGACGATAAACGCCTTGCGTGCGGCGTTGCTGTTCTTCCAGCCTTCGCCATGCTTTTTATCGAACCAGAAGCCGATCAGCAGGAAGGAACACAAGCCCACGCCTTCCCAGCCGACGAACATCATCAGGAAGTTGTTGCCCGTCACTAAGATCAGCATGAAGGCAAGGAACAAGTTCAGGTAGACGAAAAAGCGCGCAAAGCGCGAATCACCGTGCATGTAGCCGATGGCATACAAGTGAATGAGCGTGCCAACGCCCGTCACCACCAGCATCATGGTCAGGCTGAGCGTATCCACGCGCATTTGCCATGGGATGTCAATAGCGGCGGATGGAATATACAGCCAGCTATCTAACAGCGGCGGATTGACGACGGTTGCCTCATAGCCGTGCGCCGTGATGCCAATGGTCATCACCGCAGCGATGGCAAACGCCAAGCCAGCGGCTGTGGTTGCCACAGCACCAATGAGTTTTTCGCTCATATAGCGCCCTAAAAAGAGGTTGATCAATGCGCCGAGGAAGGGCAAGATCACCACTAATGGAACAAAGGATGCGATTACTTCCATGCCACTCTATCCTTGCATCGCGTTGAGTTCGTCAATATCAATGGATTTCTTCGTGCGGAAGATCGCCACAATCAGCGCTAAGCCGACTGCCACTTCCGCCGCGGCGATGGTGATCACGAAGAAGACTGTGAGCTGCCCGCCTGCATTGCCCCACTGCCGCGCAAATGCCACAAGGGCAAGGTTGGCAGCGTTCAGCATTAGCTCGACGGACATAAAGATCATGATGGCGTTGCGCCGCACCAGAACGCCTAGCACGCCCATGATGAACAGCACCGCACTTAGCACAACAAAGTATTCAGTGGCGACTGTAGGTGGTTGCACGCTTCTTTTCCCCCTTGTCTTAGGCGCGCACTAATCGGCGCTTGGTTCGGCTTCGCCGCTAGGCAGCACTTTTTCGGGGCTGCTGGCGGTCACATTGATTGGAATGGCACGGTTGATGCGCTTGATCGCCGGGCTGACCACAAGCCGTTGACGCTCTCGCCGAATCACTTCCTCGCGGGTGAGCATAATCGCGCCGACCATGGTTGCCAGCAGCAGCAGCGCTACCAATTGGAACGGCAGCAGGTACGTCGTCAGCATTTCGATGCCGATCTGCTGTGGGCTGCCATACTCATGGGCGGCGCTTGGCGCGCTGGGGCGGATGTAATCTATCCGTAGGCTTGGCGCACCTTCCACCACTGGCACAGGCGCCGCGCTCAGGATGAGCAGTTCGTGCGTGCGCGCCCGTGCGCTGTAGTCACGCAGCGCCACAAGGCGGTTGCCCAAATTCTCAAACAGGAAGTCATAAGTGTCGCGGCGGAGCGTGAGTGGCTCAGATGCCTCACCAAAGGCAAGGTTAGCAGCCAGAATCGTGTTGCGCGCTGCATCCGCCAAATCCTGTTGGATGAAGTTGACCGCGCCATAATTAGGTAGCGCATGAACAACCGTCAGGCGGAAAGTATTTTCATCGGCGGGCGGCGTCAGGTCAAGCGGCACATTCAGCAAGCGCAAGTCTGTTGGTGTGCCTGCCACAAGGTATGTGGTTGCACTATCCGGTGTCAGGCTGAAGGGCAGCGCCATAAGTGGCGCCGCGCCGATCTCCAGAGGGTTCGGACACAGCCCGCGTTCTTCCACCGTACACGCCTCAAAGATCAGCAAGTTGTAATCGCCTGCCAGCAGCGTTTGCAGCGCGGTAGACTCGCCATAGCCTAGATCAGCCGCCACGCGCTGATTGTTCAAGTAAATATCCACAGCGGGCGCATTTGCCACAGCATGGGCAAAGCGCGCTTGTGGTGGCTGCGGTTGTGGTTCCAGCGCACCAATTTGCCCCTGCACAACTGCCACAAACACAACGACCAAGAAAATGGTGGTGAGCGCGATAGCACCGCCCGCCAGCCAGCCATATTTGGCTGTGCCGCCGCCCAAGCGCTCGGAGCCAAGCAGCATGATCACGAACATGAACAAGACCATGATCGCGCCAGCGTAAACGGTGATCTGCACCATTGCCAAGAAAGGTGCGCTGAGCATCAGGTAGAAGAATGCCACGCACAGCAAGTTCACCACGAGAAATAGCGCACTGTGAACGGCATTTCGGCTGACGAGCATGAATGCTGCCGAGAAAATTGCCACAGCCGCCACGACGATGAATAACAACAGTTCAAACGTCATGAGTTTTTAGCCCTGAAGCTGCACAGAATGGTTAGCTTGTTCATTTTAGCGCAAACAGACTTTCGCGCCAATGTCACCCATAAAGATTACAGCAGGGATCAGCCGAAACTGATCCCTGCGCTTGCTAGAACACAAACTTGCCATCACGGTAGAGCGTTTCGCCATCTACGACGATTTCGCCGCCCTGCCGCATATCGCAGATCATATCCCAGTGAATGGCAGACTCGTTTTGGCTGCCCGTCTCCGGATAGCCGCGTCCGAGCGCCATATGCACCGTGCCGCCGATCTTCTCATCAAACAAAATATTACCGGTGAAGCGCTGAATGCCGAAATTGGTGCCGATGGCGAACTCGCCCAGATAGCGCGCACCGGGATCTGTTTCAAGCTGCGCCAGCAGGTATTCTTCGTTTTTAGCAGCTTTGGCACTCACTACGCGCCCATTCTCAAAGCGCAGTTCAACGCCATCTACCACACGCCCTTCCCGAATGGCAGGGAAGGTGAAGCGCACCCAACCATTGACCGAATCTTCAACGGGCCCTGTAAAAATCTCACCGCTGGGCATGTTGTGCGTGGCAGTCGAGTTCACGAAGGTGCGCCCTTCAATGCTCAAAGTGAGGTCAGCGTTGGCGCTGCGTAGGCGCACTTGTTTCTTGCCCTTCAGCCAGTCCACATACTTTTGCTGATCTTCGCCCAACTTGCGCCATAACGCTATCGGATCCGGCTGATCCACGAAGCAGGCTTTATAAACAAAATCCTCGAATTCTTCAAGGCTCATGTCCGCCTCTTGGGCGTATGCCTCTGTTGGGAATTGGGTGAGCGTCCAACGCTGATCGCCGCTGGCAGAGCGCATGAAGCGAATCTTGTTCAGCTCATTGCGGCTGCGGGCACGGCGTGCCGCACGGCTCGGATCAATGTTGGTGGCGGCGCGTGTGTTATTTGTGCTACGAATGGCAATCAGCACTTTGGCATCTTTCGCCATCCATTCTTCCAATGGCGAAATCCAATCAAGCTGCTCATCGCTGGCATGGCGCAAAAAGGTATTGCCCATCGTCTCGTCGCTCAGCATGGGAATGCAGTGACCGCCGGCGCGTACCACTTCTTTATACACTTCGCGGATGAGCGGCAGCCCACTGAGTTCACCCGTCAGGATGACGGTTTCACCCTTTTGAACCGCGACCGAATACTCTACTAGAGTGCGCGCCAAACGCACCACGCGTGGGTCTGTCATTAGAAAATCCTTTCAAGACGGTCTCAATGGCATTAACTATGCCGCGTTTTGATGAAAAATGCTATGCAGGTTACTGCAAGCGCTTGCATAGATAGCGCGGGCGATTCTAATTGACAATCCCGCTGACTCTCGCCATAATCGCCACCATGCGTGATTTACTCTCTGCCCGTTGGCGGCTTGCCTTATTCACCTGCCTGCTACCTGCCTTTTTGGGCTGTTCTCTGGCACAAGAAAGCGTCGCTCTGGTCGTCACGGCAACGCCAAGCCTTGCTGCACCTACCGAAACACCGACCGCACCACCCGAACCAACTGCCACACCAACCATTCCGCCCACGCCCACAGCGGTGCCGTTTGTGGCGATAGCCGAAGCAAACATCGCTTTGCAAAATGGTAATTTTAACGCGGCTGTGGAGGTCTACCGCTCAATCCTCGAACAGCCGATCACCGCTGTTGACCCACGGCTGCGCGCTGATGCCGCCTTTGGCTATGGGCAAGCTGCCCTGCGCGAAGGGCAGTTCAGCCTTGCGGTGGATGCACTCAGCCAATTCATCAGCACCTATCCCGATGACGTGCGCCGCGCACAAGCGCACTTTCTGCGCGGTGATGCCTATTTAGGCGCTTCGGCATGGCAGGCTGCCATCACTGAATTTAGTGCCTACCTTGCCTTGCGTCCGAACCTGATTGACAGCTATGCCTACGAACGCATTGGCGACGCCTACCTTGCGCTGGGCGATCCTGCCCAAGCACTTGCCAACTACGCGGCAGCAGTCGAGCGCTCGCGCAGCTTGGTGCCAATGCTGGTGCTGCGCGAAAAGTTAGCAGCAGGCTACCTGAACGCAGGCAACATTGCGGCTGCCATTGAGCAGTACGACGCGATTTTAAGCGTGGCGCGTAACGCAGGCTACCGCGCAGCCATCACCTTTGCGGCAGCCAACGCCTTGCAGCGCGTTAACAACATCGCGGTAGCCTTACCGCGCTTCCAAGAGATCGTGCGTGATTATCCCGAAACGCCCGAAGGCTACCGTGCCATGCAAGTGCTGCTGGCGAATGGCTTGCGTGTGGAGAACCTGACACGCGGGCGGATCAGCTATGCTGCCAAAGATTACGCCGACGCCATTGAGGCGTTTCACGACTATACCAGCAGCACGCCGCTTGGCGAGATTGACCCGAACGTTTACCTGCTGCTTGGGCGTGCCTACCGCGAGGTAGGCAATGCAGCCGCCGCGAACACTGCTTTTCAAACGATTCTGACTAACTATCCGACCAGTGCGCGCTTTGGTGAAGCATGGCTGGAACAAGGGCGCACTTTATTCCTCAGCGGCGATATTGCAGGCGCTATAGCCCGCTACCTTGCCCTTGCCGAAACCTACCCAAACCTGCCCGAAGCACCCGAAGCGCTCTGGCGGGTGGGGTATTTGCATTCCACACAGGGCGACGCTGAACAAAGCCTTGCCACGTTCGAGATACTCGGCAGTAAATATCCCGGCACCCAGCAAGCGATGGATGGACTCTTTCGCGGCGGCATGGCAGCCTATAATCAGGGCGCTTTGGCGCGTGCTGAGCGCCTTTTTTCCCTATTGGCAACCGGCGGCACGGGTGAACTGCAAGCAGCCGGCTATTTGTGGCTAGGCAGGCTCTACCAGATCAACAATCAAGAGGCATTGGCACGCAGCGCCTATCAGCAGGCATCTCTAATTGATCCACTAGGCTATTACAGCCTGCGCGCCGCAGACTTGCTGGCAGGGCGCGGTGGCTTTGTGCCGCCAGAGCGCCTTGATTGGTCATTTAACCAGCCTGCCAACATAGATGCGGCAGAGGCATGGATGCGCCAAACCTTCAAGATTGAGGGTGGCGGCGCGTTGTGGATGCTCTCACCGACGTTGGAAGCAGATGAGCGCATGGTGCGCGGCGCTGAATTGTGGGCAGTGGCTGCCTATGATGATGCGCGGGCAGAATTTAGCGCCCTGACCGATGCCTACGGGCAGAATCCACTAGCGCTTTACCAATTAGCGTCTTATTATTACCGTATTGGGCTGTACCGAGAAGCAATCAACGCGGCTGCCAAGCTGATTGATGGTTCGGGGCAGCGCACTGTAGAAGTTCCTAAATACATTGCGGCGTTGCGCTTTCCAATTGCCTACGCCGATTTAGTCTTACCTGCCGCGCAGCAGTATGGCGTTGATCCGTTGCTGGTCTTCAGCCTGATCCGCCAAGAGAGTTTATTTCAAGGTGCGGCAACCTCTAGCGCGCAGGCACAAGGCTTGATGCAGATCATCCCAACCACTGGCAGCTACATTGCCAGCAAGCTAGGCAAGCGCGACTATCAAAATAGCGACCTGTACCGACCTTACATCAACGTGCCGTTTGGCGTGTACTACTTATATGAACAGTTGCAGACCTTCAACGGCAATGCCTATGCAGCATTGGCTGCCTACAACGGCGGGCCCGGCAACAGCGCAACGTGGCTGCGGATCAGTGGCGGTGACCCTGACCTGTTTGTGCAGGCGATCACCTTCAGTGAAACGCGCACTTATGTTCGCCGCATCTATGAGCAGTATGCCATTTACGCTGCCATTTACGCCGCCCGTTAACGCCGAAGGCTGCCGCATCAGAGAGGAATAAGAACGCATGAAACGAGTTGCGATTCTGCACTATGCCAGCCCGCCAACGGTTGGCGGCGTTGAATCAACAATCGCTTATCACGCACGTGGGCTTGCAGACCTAGGCTATGGGGTGCGTGTGATCAGTGGCAGCGGCGGCGAGTTCGATCCGCGTGTTGAGGCGGTTATCAATCCCTTATTCGGCTCATCGGCGCCTGAGGTGCTGAGCGTGAAACGTGAACTCGATCAAGGTCAGGTGACTGAGGCATTCTGGCAGTTGGTGGATAAAATCCGCAGCAGCCTGCACGACGCTTTGAAAGATTGCGAGGTATGCATCGCCCACAACGTCACATCGCTGCATAAGAACTTGGCGCTGACCCAAGCGCTGGTTTCGACCGGCAATGGCAGCCGACGAACGCGCATCATCGCTTGGGCGCACGATCTGGCGTGGACAAACGCGCAATATCTGCCCGAACTGCACAGCGGCGCACCATGGGACTTGCTGCGCCAGCCTTGGCCGAATGTGCGTTATGTGACTGTTTCGGAAGCGCGCCGCACCGAATTGGCGGAACTGCTTGGCGTGCCGCACGAACACATCGCCGTTGTGGTGCCGGGTGTTGATCCAGCGCGCTTCCTGCACTGGACGCCAACCACAACCATGCTCGCCGAGCGCCTCCACCTGCTGGATGCTGACGGCTTGCTGCTGCTGCCAGCGCGCATCACGCGCCGAAAGAACATCGAGTTGGGCATTAAAATCCTGCACGCCATGCGCGATTTATCGGGGCGTGATTACCGCTTGATCGTGACAGGTCCGCCCGGTCCGCACAATCCCGCCAATCCCGGCTATCTGGGCGAGCTGCTCAAACTGCGCCAAGAACTCGGCGTTGAGGGATCGGCGCATTTCCTATATGCTTACGGCGAAGGCGATCAGCCGCTTATCCCTGATGATGACAGCATGGCGAACCTGTTCACGCTTGCCGATGCGCTGCTGTTCCCCAGCACGCAGGAAGGCTTTGGCATCCCGATCATCGAGGCGGGCTTGGCAGGCATTCCCGCCTTCTGCGCGGATATTCCGCCGCTGCGCCGCACTGGTCAGGGCGACGCCTACTACTTCGATCCCGTTAAGGGCGTGCCGCGTGATATTGCCGCCAGCATCATTTCGACCTTAGAGGTGAACGCGCCACACCGTTTGCGCGTGCGCGTGCGGAAGCAATTCCGTTGGGATGTGCTGATCCGCAATCACCTTGTGCCACTTGTGGAAGGAAAATAACGACCTGATGACGACTCCTTCACCGTATCGGATTGTGCTGGCGCTCAGCACGATCAGCGCCCTTGAGGCGTGGGTTGCCTTCGCTGAAAAAATGGCGGCTGCGCCATCTATACCGCTTGAAATTCACCTGCGCGCCATGCTGACCATGCCCGAAGGCGTCTCGCTGAGCGAAGGCACGCTGCAAGCGCGCCACATGCGCGATGCGCTGGATACGCTTGCCAAAGAACGCGACAACATCCACGATGAGACGCGAGTCTATGTGGATTACAAGCCGATCCTGAGCGTGATCGAGGAAATTGAACACGAGGCTGCCGATCTGCTGATTGTGGAATGGGCAGGTGCGCTCGAACCAACCGGCGGCATCAGCACCGATACTATTCTGCGCGAGACGCCGTGTGATGTGGTGCTGATCAGCCGCCATCAGTGGCGAGAGAAAGGCGGCGTGCTGCTCTCGCTGCGCGGCGGACCGAACCTCTCGCTTGGCACCCGCGTTGCCAACGCCCTCGCCGAAAGCGCACCGATCACGCTGCTGCATGTTGCCAGCAGTCCTTACGAATCGCAGCCCTACAGCGTCATGATGGGGACGGATTCGCGTATTGGGCGCACAGTCACCGTCAGCGGTGATATTACACGGGCAATCATTGAAGAAGCCAGCGCCCATAAAGCAGTGGTGATGGGCGCTTCTTTCCAACAACCAGATCGGCGTGGCAGCGGCACCAGCAGCGTTGTTCGCAGCGTCTTTGAGCAAACCCCCACGCCGCTAATCCTTGTGCGCGCCCACGCCCCTGAAGAATTTGCCTTCCACGCACCGCGCCCATTCGTGCGGATTGCAGAACCACTCTCAACCCGCGTTGACCGCTGGTTTGCCGAAAACACCTTCCACAGCGATGAATTCGCCGATCTAGAAGCGCTTTTGGCGCTCAAAGAGAAGCAGGGCGTCACCATTGGGTTGGCGCTGCCAGCCCTCAACGAAGAAGCGACTGTTGGCAACGTGATTCGCACTATCAAGGGCGCCCTGATGGACGCAGTGCCGCTGCTTGATCAAATTGTGCTGATTGATAGCAACTCTACCGATAACACAGTGGCGATTGCCGAATCGCTTGGCGTGCCAACCTACAGACATCCTGAGATTTTGTCCGAAATGGGCAGTTATCGCGGCAAGGGCGAAGCGCTCTGGAAAAGCCTGTATGTGCTGAACACCGACATCATCGCGTGGATTGATACCGACATCACCAATATTCATCCGCGCTTTGTATACGGCTTGCTCGGTCCGCTGCTCAAACGTGCCAGCGTGCAGTACGTCAAAGGCTTCTATCAGCGCCCGATCAAAGTTGGTGAGCAGCTTCAAGCCTTCGGCGGCGGGCGCGTTACGGAATTGGTGGCACGTCCGCTGCTCAACTTGTTCTACCCTGAACTTTCAGGCATTGTGCAGCCACTTTCCGGCGAATATGCCGGCAGGCGCAGTGCCTTAGAGCGTGTGCCGTTTTTCAGCGGCTACGGTGTCGAGACGGGCTTACTCATTGACCTGCATGAGCAGCACGGCTTGGAAGGCATCGCTCAGGTTGATCTTGAGCAGCGCGTGCATCACAACCAGCCCTTGGTTGGCTTAAGCAAGATGTCGTTCGCCATTCATCAGGTGTTCATCTCGCGCTTGGAGCGGCGCTACAGCGTTGAACTGCTGGATAAGGCAAACCGCAGCATGAAGTTGATCGTGCATGAACCGGAGCGCTTCAGCCTTGATATTGCCGAGATCAGCGATGTGGAGCGTCCGCCTATGCTGGAAGTTCCCGCCTACCGCAGCCGTTTCGGGAATAAATAACAACGGTTCGGGCGGAATGTTTCCACCCGAACTTTTCTCACATTCAGCCGAGTTCCGGCACAACCACCGTTACAAAGCCGAAGATGCCGATAGCGATTAACAGCACACCTGAAAAGCGTGCAATCAGGGTGTGGTTTTTTGCCAGCCATTTGGTAAAGCGCCGCTGAATAGGCAATGCCAGCAGTGGCAGCAGCACAAGCGGCCATCCAAAGCCCAACCCAAAGAAGACGACGTTCAGCAGTTCGGTGAACAGGTCGCCCACGCTGCCTGCGCCAAGCACAAAGGCACTCACGATGATCGGGCCTGTGCAAGGCAGCGTCATGGGTGCCAGCAGGATGCCATATAGGTAAGCGGCGAGGTATGGATTGCGAAGGGTGGGCGACTGAGCGCGTGCCGAGCGTGCAAACGGATTGAAGCCAAAGAACATTGCCACGCCTAGCAGCACCACGATCAGGTAGATGGCAGGCAGCAGGGCGGGCAGCACCGCGCTGAACTCACTCTTCAGCACATAGAGCAGCACGCCCAAGCCGATCATCAGCGTGAGGATGCCCATCAAGACCAGCACACCCAGCCACGCCGTTGCGCGTTTAGGTTCAGCCTCACCGGTGTTGCCAGCAAGGAAGGCGATCAAGCCGGGATAGAGTGGCAGCATACAGACGTTGGTCAGGATCGCGGCGTTGCCTAACACAAACTGCTGAACTAATCCTTCCATAGGATGCTTCAGCTCACTTTCTTATTTCTTAGGTGTGGCAGCCGCAGTTGGTTCAGCCGTTGCCGCTGCCTCAACTTCCACATACTCAGCTTCTAACTTGGCAAGAATATCTTCAACTGGCTCAATGCCAAAAATCAGCTCGGTGAAGGTGCCATCCGCACGGATGATGAAGGACGGCGACGACGGCGGGTTTGCCACACCACGCCCAAATTCTGCTACCAAGGCGCGCAGCATCTCCTCGCTCATCACGGCGAAGGTTAGCGCAAAGTTGTTCCGCTCTGCGTAGGCTTTCAGGTCAGCAGGCTTTAGGTTCGTCTCGATGCTCAAGCCGATAAAGACTAAGTTTTCTAGGCGCTCATCCTCATCTTCGGTCAACTGCTTGATGAGCTTGGTCGTCTCGGTGATTTGGCGGCGGCAATTGCTGCACCAAGTTGCCATTGGCTCCACAAGGATTGTTTTGCCGGCAAAGTCGGCAAGGGTGAACGTCTCACCCGTTTCGGCGTCTACCAATTCAATAGTCATCCACGCGGGCAGGTCTTCCTGGGCGTTTGCCAAAGTGGCTAACCCACCAACAGCTAAGACCACTGCCAGCAACCCTACCCAGAAACGTGCTGTTTTTTGCATCATCTGTTCTCCCTATCAAACTCGCCCAAAACCACTTTTGGGCTAGACCGTTCGGTGGCACAGAGAAGGTGAACAGGGACTTCATTACCCAATGCTCATCAGGCGCTAATCGAAGATGAGCAGCGGTGCCCACTGAGCAAGGCGCGCCGGACCCACACCCGGCACATTATCAAGGTCGCTCAGGGTGCGGAAACGTCCGTACTGCTCGCGGTAGGCAACGATGGCTTTGGCAATCGCCGGTCCCACGCCAGGCAACTGCTGTAATTCTTGCTCAGAAGCGCTGTTGATGCGGATTTGGCGCACGGCAGTGCCGCTGGCAGGGCGCGTTGCCAGAACGCCTACCTCACCTTGCCGCCACACATAAACCTGATCACCATCTTGCAGCAGCCACGCAAGGTTAAGGGTTTCTGCAGCAGCCTCAGGCAGCAATCCGCCTGCCGCCTGAATGGCGTCTTCGGCACGGCTGCCATGTGGCAGCGCATAGACAGCCGGCGATTTCACCGCACCACCAACATGCACGCGAATTGGTAACGGTGTGGCGCTTGGCTGCGGTGGTAGCAAAGTGAAGGTGACCGGCGGCGGCTGATAACTGAGCAGGACGATCACACCGACCACGATGCTGGCAATCAAGCCGATAAAGAGTGCATCGCGGTAGCGTTCGGGCATGGGTATACTGCCTCTCAGATGGAGCGCATGGCGCCGCCGTCTACGCGTAGGGTGGCGCCTGTGATGTAGGCTGCCGCTGGCGAGAGCAAGAAGGCTGCCGCCGCGCCAAATTCATCTATGTTGCCCAACCGCCGCAGCGGAATTTTGCTGACCGCCTCTGCACGGGCTTGCTCAAAGCTGATGCCGCGTGCAGCGGCAGTGCCTTGATCAAGCTGCGCGACGCGATCCGTGTCAATTCTGCCCGGAATCAGGTTGTTCACGCGGATGCCATCGCCTGCCAGTTCATCGGCGAGGGTTTTGACCAGCCCAGCGACACCAGCGCGCATGACGGTTGAAAGTCCCAAGCGCTCAATCGGCTCTTGGATAGAAGATGAAGTGATGGTGAGAATTGCCGCGCCGTGTGGCATGTGTGGCAGCGCAGCGCGGATCATCCGCACCGTGCTGAGCAGTGTTAGCTCAAAGGCGGCTTGCCACTGCGCGTCGGTGATCTCTTTGAAGGTTGCAGCGGGCGGTCCGCCGGCGTTGACGAGCAAGGCGTCAATTCTGCCCCAGCGCGCCACTGTTTGCGCCACCCACGACTCAATATTGGCAGCCTCGCGCACGTCACATGGCACCGCCAACACTTGCGCGCCCGTCTCGGCAGTCAGTTTTTCGCCTGCCAAGCGCACTTGCTCAGCGTCGCGGCTGCAAATCGAGAGGTGTGCGCCTTCGTGCGCCAGAGCGCGTGCCACGCCATAGCCTAGCCCTTTACTCGCCGCTGCCACCAGCGCGACCTTATTCTTTAAGCCTAAATCCATTGTTGCCAACTTTAGTTGCTGCGAAAGTATGAAGAATGCCTGAGGGACTTATTCTGCTTGCGCCAGCAAATCCGCCTGCGCTTGCAGAAACGCCATTATTTTACCCGTCAGCAAGCCGACGCTATCGGCAGCCAACGCCACATCCAGTATAGCAATTGCAATCGCGTGATCTTCATCCGTGCCAATGCACATGCCATAGCCATCTGCGCCGTTGGTGGCATGAACACTCACCTCAGTGATTAACGCTTCATAGGTAGTGGTGCTGCCGTCCTGATCCACAATGGGTAAGCGTGCAAGGGCAGTGCGTTTGCTAACGACCTCAACTGTGCCAAGTGAATCGACAATTTCGGCGGCAAAGGCTTTTACTTCCGCGGGATCGGCGTAACTGAGTAGGCTCAATAACTCACCTTGATCCACTCTATCCATCGGCAAATCGAACGACTGGAACACGGCTCACTTCTCCTTGCGTAAGTCAGCTTTAGGCTATGCCGATCTTATCTAGAAACTGGGCGTTTGTGCAACATCAAATCGCCAGAAGTTGCTTAGAGAAAGATGATAGCGCAGTCTTGCACAAACGTGCATTCATGGGCAAAATGTGTGGCATGAATGAAGCACTCTACAGCGAGCATTGGCGTATCATCGGTCATGAATGGGCAATTCGCCACATTACCCGCAGCCTAAACGCGGATCGGCTGCGCCACGCCTATCTGATCAGTGGTGTGGCGTGCATTGGCAAAACGACCTTTGCACGCGCCTTCGCGCAAGCAGTCAACTGCCAGAGCGACACAGCCCGCCCGTGCGGTGTGTGCCGCGCCTGCCAACTGACTGCACAAGGCAATTACGCCGATTTTACGCTGATCGAGGCGCAAGGCGGCTCCCTGAAGATTGAACAAATCCGTGAGATGACCCGCGTGCTATCGCTGCGCCCTGTGGAAGGGCGTTACCGCGTGCTGATCCTGCGCCGCTTTCAAGAGGCAAGCACCCAAGCGATGGACGCCTTGCTCAAGACATTGGAGGAACCACCGCCTTATGTGCTGCTGCTGCTGACGGCAGATACAACCGAGTCGCTGTTGGCGACCATCAAATCGCGCTGCCAGCCGTTGAACTTGCGCCCGCTGCCAACACAGGCTATCCGAGAGGCACTTGTCAATTGGCACAATACCGAACCTGAACGCGCTGCCCTGATCGCACAGCTTAGCGGTGGGCGTATGGGCTGGGCATTAGAGGTGCTACGGGATGACTCCGTGCTGCAACAGCGCACCGAATGGCTTGATCTGCTGGAACGTGCGCTCGGCGAAAGCCGCGCCGCCCGCTTTGATCAGGCGCGTGCGCTCAGCGAAGATCGGGCGAGTTTGCCCACGCTCTTAGCGCTCTGGCAGAGTTATTGGCGCGATGCGCTGCTGCTGGCACACCACACGGCAGCGGCTGCCATCACCAACCGTGATCGCCGCCATGCCCTTGAACAAATTGCCCGCTCGGTGAAAACAGAGGAAACCTACCAAGCACTGCTGGCAGTCCGCCGCACGCTGCGCTATTTACAGGCAAATGTCAATACGCGCCTTGCCCTAGACGCGCTCATGCTGGATTTGCCGCACCTACGCCTGATCGCTGCGCCCTAGTGCGCTACCACAATTTGCGCCAGTTCACCGCACGGATGGCGGCTTGAGCAGCTTGGGCGCGTGCGGCGTTACTGCCGACGCTGAAGGTAGTCGTTAGCTGAAAGCCATTGCTATTCTGCGCGCCTTCGCCATTGGCTGCCGCATCTGCACGGCGGAACGCATCAGCAGCTTCTTCGAGTTGTGTGGCGAATTTGCTAAGCATAGTAGCATACTGCGTTAGGCGTTGGCGGGCAGCTTGGAAACGCATCCGCAGTGACTCCGCACGCTGACCAGTAAACTGATCAGCACTGAGACGCTGCATTTCTGTCTCAATGGCTTCCACTGCGCCCTGAATACGGCTGCTGTGCGCTCGCAAGGCTGCCGCGATGTTTCTTATGTTCTCTGGGTTGACGGCAATATGCGCCATAGCCGACTCATCCTCACATAGGTTGGTTCAACGTTTGCTGTAATGTTACGAAACACGCGCCGAATCGTCAAGAAAATTAACAGCTTTTTTCTACTCTCGGTATAGCGTTGTGATGTTTTGCATGACGTTTACCCTACGCTTGCCCTACGCTTTATATACGTTGTCGCGCTCAGGGCGTTTAGTAATCCTTGTGCCAAATTTTAGCACTGCATATAATTACTATACTGGTATGTACCAGTTTTGACGAATCGCATGAGGCAAGCCCAACATGACCTATCCACTTCATTCTATCGCGCAGCAGTTGGCAGCCATGCAGCAAAAGCGCGTCTTAGCGCGCCACTTGCTGCCCGCACCGCACTACTGCGCGCTGCCCGATGCGCGCCCGCTTGCCAGTGTTGACTTGGAGCGCCTGACTTGGCAGCCTCTTACCTATCATACCTACTGGGGAACATGGCAGACCAATTTTGTGATGCGTTTGCGACTCAGCCGCCCTGCTGATTGGCAGCCTTACGACTCAATCGCACTGCACTTGCCGCTGGGTGATGTGGCTGATGATTTTGAGGTGCATCCCGAAGTGCTGCTCTATGCGGACGGTGTGCCATTGGCGGCTGCTGATCTGCGCCACAACCTCATCTCACTGCCGCCGCACCTGCTAGATGGACGCGAACACGACCTGCTGCTGCACGGCTGGACGGGACTCGGCGGCTCGCTGAATGGTGATTACCGCCCGCGCTATTACCTTCAGCAGTGCGCTCTGCTGCGCCTTGATGATCATTTGCACCACTTCACGGTGTTGGCGCGCAACGTGCTGGAAACCGTGCAGCACACACCACCCGAATTTGCACCGCGTGGCGCCCTGATCGCTGCCCTTGAAAAGGCTTTCCATACCCTAGAGTCACACGGCGCAGAGTCCGCCACCGCTGCCCTTGAAGAAGGGCTGCATACTTTGCCTAACGCGCACCCGATGCACCTCTATGCCGTCGGACACGCCCACATTGATACGGCGTGGCTATGGACTTTGGCGCAAACACGCGGCAAGGCGGCGCGCACTTTTCAGACGGCGCTAAGCCTGATGGCACGTTTCCCACACTATCATTTTGTGCAAAGCCAGCCGCAGTTATATGCCTTCATCGAGCAGGATTATCCCGAACTCTTTGCGCGCATCCGCCAGCAAGTGGCAGATGGACGCTGGGAAGCGCTCGGCGGCATGTGGGTAGAGGCAGATTGCAACATCAGCGGTGCGGAAAGCCTTGCGCGGCAATTTCTGCTTGGCAAGCGCTGGTTCAGCCAACACTTCGGCGCAGACACCGATTCGCCAATCCTGTGGCTGCCAGATACCTTTGGCTTCCCTGCCAGTTTGCCGCAATTGGCGCGCCTAGCAGGCATTCCCTACTTTTTCACCACCAAGCTGCGCTGGAACGAACACAATCAAATTCCACATGATAGCTTCTGGTGGGAAGGCATAGACGGCTCGCGCTTGTTGGCACACTTCACGCCAACGCCAATGCAGGTATGGCTGCGTATGGCAACCTACAACGCCAACGCCAACGCGCAGGCTGTCATCGACTCTTGGGAGCGCCTGCGCGATAAGGAAAGCGTGCCGCTGGCGCTGATGGCATATGGCTATGGCGATGGCGGCGGCGGTCCGACGCCTGAAATGCTGGAAAATCTTGCCGCCTTGCAGCACATTCCAAACATTCCGCAAGTGCAGATGACCACCGCGCTGGCGTTCTTCAAAGCGCTAGAGACCTATGCCGAAAAGCTGGCGGTTTGGCGCGGCGAACTCTACCTAGAGACTCATCAAGGCACGCTGACCAGCCAAGCCTGGATCAAGCGCGCTAACCGTCAAGCCGAAATTGCCCTGCACAACGCCGAATTTCTGGCAGCCTTTGCCCATGCTCATACAGCCTATGCCTACCCTGCTGAACAGTTCAGCGCCCTCTGGCAGACGGTCTGTCTGCATCAGTTCCACGATATTTTGCCCGGCAGCAGCATTAGTGAGGTCTATGATCAGGCGCGCCCTGAATATGCCCGTGTGCAGGCAGCCCTTAGGCAGATTAGCGAGCGTGCCTTAGCTGCACTAAGCGAGAAAATCGGCGGTGATTACCTTGCCCTGAATACGCTGGACTTGAGCGCGCCAACACTCGCCCTTTTGTCCGTCGATTTACCACCTGAGACGCACCTTCAGCTTGGCGAAAGAGCGCTGCCAATGCAGCCCACTGAGGATGGCACGCTCATCCTGCTGCCTGCCCTGCCGCCTTACAGCCTGACGGCACTGCGCTTGGCAGAAGGCGTGCCGCCCCGCCTGCCCACGTTAATCGCTACGCCTGAGCGCCTTGAAAACGCGCACCTAGCGCTCACCTTTAACGCAGCGGGCGATCTGATCAGCCTCTATGATAAGGATCAGGATCGGCAAGTCTTGGCGGAAGGCAGCATCGGCAATCAGTTTCAGGCATTTCACGATCAGCCGCGCATGTTTGAGGCGTGGAACATTGATCCACTGGACAATCTGCCCTTTGTGCGCGCTGCGCCTGCCGAGTCGATCCGCGTGCTAGAAGTGGGCAGTTTACGCGCTACCCTAGAGATTGTGCGGCGCATCAAGGGTAGCCTGATCACACAGCGCATCAGCCTTTCTGCCGCCAGCCGCCGCGTAGATTTTGTGACCCAAGTAGACTGGCGCGAACGGCAAACGCTGCTCAAAGTGGCATTTCCTGTCGCGGTGCGCGCTGATGAAGCAACCTATCACATTCAATGGGGAACGGTCAAACGTCCAACGCACCGCAACACCAGTTGGGATCGAGCGCGCTATGAAGTTGCCGCACACTACTTCGCCGATCTGAGTGAGTATGGCTATGGCGTTAGCCTGCTCAACGACTGCAAGTATGGCTATGATGTGCGGGAGAATGTGCTGCGCCTGACGTTGATCAAAAGCCCTATCTTTCCCGACCCAAACGCAGACTATGGCGAACATCTCTTTACCTACAGCCTGCTGCCACACACCGATCCGAGCCTGAGCGCGACCTTTGCCGAGTCCTACCGCCTGAATGTGCCTGTTCAAATCGTGCCGAGCAGCGGTGCAGCCACGCATGTGCTTCCCGCCCTTGTCAGCACAAATTCGCCGACTGTTATCGTAGAGACGATCAAGCGCGCTGAGGATAGCGATGATCTGATTGTCCGCCTGTATCGGCGCACCAACCAGCGCGGCAAGGTTACGCTGCGTTTCGGCGTGCCGACCCGTGCTGTGTGGCGTGCCAGCCTGCTTGAAGAAACGCTTGAAAGGCTGCCGATGACCGAGAACAGCACACAGTTTGACCTAAATTCGTTTGAGATATGCACGCTGCGCGCTGCCCTTGCGAGATAACCAGACTATGCACCTTGCCCTTATTCCGTTAGATGAACGTCCCGTCAACATGCGCTATCCATATATGATCGCGCAAATTGCTGATGCTGTGCTGCGTTTGCCGCCACCTGATTTGCTCAGCCGCAAGCGCACGCCCGCTGATCGAGCCGCCCTTGCCGAGTGGCTCGCCAACACTGCACCAAGCTGCGATGCACTGATTGTCTCGTTGGATATGCTTGCCTACGGCGGCTTGATCGCCTCGCGCACAACCAATGACTCGGCGCTGAGTTGCCTCTCGGTGCTGGATCGCTTACGGGCTTTGCCGCTTAGCTGCACAACCTACGCCTTCAATGTGATTACACGCCTTCCCGACGCGAACGATAGCATTGAAGAGCCTGATTATTGGGCAACCTATGGTAAACGGCTGCACCGCTATTCCCAGTTAATGCACCGTGCTGCCGAAGGTGAAGCTGTTGCAGAGGCACTCGCTGCTCTGCACGGTGAAATTCCTGAAACACACCGCACCGACTTCTTGCAGCGCCGCTTACGCAATCATCAAGTGAATTTGGCGGCACTCGATCTGGCGGTACACGGTGCGTTCGATCTGTTGGTCATCAGCTCGGATGATACCAGCCCTTACGGACTCGGCTCTCAGGAAAAAGCGTGGCTCAGCCTGTGGCGTGAACGGTTGGCGTTAGGGGATAGTGTGTTGATGTATCCTGGCGCCGATGAGATTGGCTGTGTGCTGACGGTGCGCGCCCTGCTGCGCGATTCTGCGCCGCCGCGTTTCCATGTGCATTACGCCATTGAAGCCGATAAGCAGCGCGTTGCGCCTTACGAAGATGGTGCGGTCAGCCTGACGGTTGAGCGCCAAATTCGTGCGCTTGGCGGGCTGATCGCCGACTCTGAGCCGGAGGCAGACTTTATCGTGGCGGTTAATCCACCCTCACGCATTGGCGCGGAGCTGGATTTTTCGCCCGATGCATACGCCGCAGAACAGGCATATCGTGCCGCGCCAATGGCTGCCTTCGCGGCACAGATTGCGGCATGGCTGCGTGCTGGTCAGCGTGTGATCCTGTGTGATGTTGCCTATCCAAACGGCAGCGATCCATTTTTAATGGCACGGCTTTTTGAGGGCATAGACGTAACACAGCTTGCCGCTTATGGCGCATGGAACACCGCCGGCAACACAATCGGCACAGCATTGGCGCAGGGCGTTGCCAGTACCATGATCCGCACGCCAAAGCAGGCACAAGCACAGCAACGTTTTCTTGCCCACCGCTTTGTAGAAGATTACCTCTACCAACAGGGCGTGCGTGCTGAAGTACGCGCCTGGTTGGCACAGCGCACAGGCATTCCCGACTCGACGCCGCACATTGAGGCAGAGACGTGCGCCTATATCGAGCGCGCCCTGAGTGAACGTCTAGCGGGACTGCCCAAACTCGGTGAACAATGGCGCATTGCGCCGAATAGCGTGCGCTTACCTTGGCAGCGCACCTTTGAAGTTGACTTCGATCTGGAGGCACTATGAGCGCGCCGCTTTACGATGTAGCGATTATTGGTGGCAGCACGGGCGGCACGGCTGCTTATCTGGCAGCTTGTGCGCTAGGCGTCAACGCTATCTTGGTTAGCGAGACAACGCGCTTAGGCGGGCAGTTCACGGTGCAGGGCGTTTCTGCGCTGGACGAACACGCCTATATCGAGACGTTCGGTGGTACGGCAAGCTACACGCGCTTGCGCCAGACCATCCGTGCCATTTATCAGCACGAATATGGTGCGCCTGCGCGAATGCCACACAGCCTGCTTGGTGAAGACAAGCCGCTGAATCCGGGCAACGGCTGGGTCAGCCGCCTGTGCTTTTTGCCGTCGGTAGGTGCCGCAGCACTGGATGCGATGCTCACCGAGGCGCCGTACACGCTGCCCATGTTATGTGGTTGGCGTCCTGTGGCTGTTGCGCGTGACGATGATCACATCCAGACAGTGGTGGTGCAGAATGCACAGGGAGAACAACAACACATCAGAGCGCGCTACTACCTCGATGCAACCGACGCGGGCGACCTGATCGCCTTGGCAGGCGTGCCGCACGTCACAGGGGCAGAATCACGCGCTGAGACAGGCGAAACAGCCGCCGCCGAGTTTGCCAAGCCTAGCGAGGTGCAAGGCTTCACCTACTCATTCGCCGTTGAGTTCCGCGTTGGCGAAGATCACACCATTCCCAAGCCTGAAGGCTATGAAGCGTTCCGCGATGGACAGCCTTACACCCTAGCACCGCTTGGACGCGATGGCAAGCCTGTCACCTACCGTATGTTTGCCCAGCACGGCGAAAACCTGCCTTTCTGGACGTATCGGCGTATTCATGATGGTGCGCTGCTTGGCGGTAACGACATAGCACTCATCAATTGGATCAGTAACGACTATCACGGCGGTGATATCCTGAATGCCGACCCTGACACGCGCCAACGCTATCTGGATGAGGCGAAACGGCTTTCGCTCGGCTTTCTCTATTGGCTGCAAACCGAGTGTCCACGTGATACTGGCGGCAAAGGCTATCCTGAGTTGAAACTGCGCCCGGACATTATGGGGACGGCGGACGGCTTAAGCGAACTGCCCTACCTGCGCGAGGCGCGGCGCATCCTGCCGCTGACGCGCATTACAGCGCAGGATATTGCCGCCGAGACAAACGACGGCGCACGGGCGCGCCACTTCGCCGCCAGTGTGGGCATTGGCTGGTACGCTATGGATTTGCATCCGTGTGTCGGCAATCCACAGGCGTCGCTCTACGCACCGACCCGCCCGTTTCAAGTGCCGCTGGGTGCGCTCATTCCGCAGCAGCCCATCAACTTGATCGCCGCTTGCAAAAACATCGGCACCACACACCTGACCAACGGCGCTTACCGCCTACATCCAACGGAATGGGCAATCGGCGAGGCTGCCCTGCACCTTGCCGCCTTCTGCGCGCAAAACAGCCTAACACCACATGCCTTGCACGCCGACGCATGGCAGGTGCTGCGCTTGCAGCATCGCTTGGTGCAGCACGGCATACCGATTGCATGGGCGGTAGATGTGCTACCAACACATCCACACTTCCACAGCACACAAATGCTCTTGGCAAATGGCGTTTTGGCGCCTGAGGGCGGACGCTGGCACTCACTCATCATTGATCCAGCGCAGCCGCTTGGCGAGAGTGTGTGTCTGGAGCAGGTGCAGCAGTTAGCAGCCTGTTTGACGGCTGAGGGTGCTTACATCGCACCCACTGCCCTTCATGCCGATTTAACGTGGGCGGGGCTGTGCAGCATCTTTAATCGAGCCTGGCATGTTTTAGCCTAGAGCAGGACACTTTATGAGCCAATTCCCAGATGTGATCAGCAAAGAGGCATTTATCGCACAAGTGCGCGGGCAATTGATTGTCTCGTGCCAAGCCTTGCCCGATGAGCCGCTGCACGGCGCGCCGATCATGGCACGTATGGCAGTTGCCGCGCAGCTTGGCGGCGCAAAGGGCATTCGTGCCAATGGCGTTGAGGATATTCGCGCCATTCGGCAGGCAGTTGATCTGCCCGTGATCGGGCTGTATAAAGACGGCGCGGAAGGTGTTTACATCACGCCGAGCAGTTGGCATGTGCAAGCTGTTATTGCAGCCGGCGCGCATGTGGTTGCCTTTGATGCCACGCGCCGTCCACGCCCGAATGGTGAGCGCGTCTCGGACTTGCTGCGTGCCATTCATGCCCAACGGCGGCTTGCCCTTGCTGATGTTGCTACGCTGGAAGAAGCACGGGCTGCCCAAGCTGATGGCGCGGACTTCATTGCGCCAACGCTGAACGGCTATACCGATGAGACGGCTACGAATACCACACCTGATTTTGATCTGATCCGTGCGATGGTTGCCTCATTAGCTGTCCCAATTATTGCGGAAGGGCATATCAACACACCGCAGCAGGCGCGCCAAGCGCTGGCCTGTGGCGTGTTGGCAGTGGTGGTTGGCTCAGCCATCACGCGCCCACAACTCATCACGGCAAACTTTGTACGGCAAATCAACGCGCCACTGGACTAACTGCTAAACAATATCGGGCGGCACGCAACCGCCCGATTTGCTGAAGCAACTTACAGGCGTTTCACGCCTAGCGTGATCGTCTCGCCGTCGAATTCGAACGCCTCGACTTTATCGCCCTCAGGTTGCGGAACCGCCTCCAGCGCTTCGGCAAGTGTTTCACTCAACACATAGGCGCGGTGATCGGCAAGTGCCTCACTCAGGCGCGGCGTGGCAGCGTAAGTGATGCGGATCGCATCGCTGAGCGCATAGTCAGCATCGCGGCGCATGGTGTTCACACGGCGCACCACTTCACGCGCCAAGCCTTCCTTGATCAATGGCTCGGTCAGTGTGGTCTGCAAGGCGGCAACATAGCCGTTTTCTTCGGCAACGGTGAAGCCTTCGGCAGCCGTGCGGCGCACCTCAACCTCGTCAGCAGTTAGTTCAAGGCTGCTGCCATTCAAGGCAACGGCAAGCGGCTGCCCTGCCAAAAGCTGCTTTGCCCATGCCGTTACCTGCCCCTGATCACCCTCACGCAGCATCTTTTGCACAGCAGGGAACTGCGCGCCAAGCCGCTTGCCAAGTTTCTGCGGCAGCGGATTTAGGCTGTAGCGGATCATGCCGACGGCACTGTTCTCATCCAGCAGGCGGATCGCCTTCACGTTCAGTTCTTCGGCAACAGTCGCCTCTAATTTGCGGAGCGCGGCTGCCTCATCTGCCGTGCGGACGGCAAAGGCTGCCTCTGCTAACGGCTGCCGCACGCGCAGATCGGCGCTGTTGCGCGCTGCATGCCCAAGGCTCACCAAGCGCTTGACAAGGCGCATTTCGGACATCAGCTTTTCGTCAATCAGTGCCTCATCCGCCGTGATCCAGTGCGTCAGATGCACGCTATCTGCCGCGTTCGGATCGAATGGCACCACCAAAGCGCGGTAGAGCGCTTCGCTGAGGAAAGGCATAGCAGGCGCTAGGAGCTTAGCAACGCTCACCAAACATTCGTAGAGCGTTTGGTAGGCAGCTTGCTTACTCTGATCGAACTCGCTCTGCCAGAAGCGGCGGCGCGAACGGCGCAGATACCAGTTGCTCAGGTCATCCACAAATTCGGCGATTGGGCGCGTGCAGCCGATGACATCATAGGTTTCGTAGGCGTGCGTGACGCGCTGGATAAGTGTGTGCAGTTCCGAGATGATCCAGCGATCCAGCTCTTCACGCTGAGCAACAGGCACGAGCGGCGCGCTTGGATCGAAAGCATCAATGTTGGCATAGGTCACAAAGAAGCTGTAGGTATTCCAGAGCGTTAGGTAGAAGCCGCTGATCGCCTCTTGCACCAGCTTGGCAGAGAAGCGGCGGCTATCGCCGGGCGGCGCTGAGGTGTACATATACCAACGGGCGGCATCAGCACCTTCTTTGTTCAAAACTGCCCACGGATCCACCACATTCCCGCGGCTCTTGGACATCTTCTTGCCTTCGCCATCAAGGATGTGACCCAGACAGATCACGTTCTTATAGCTAACGCTGCCCATCAGCAGCGTAGAAATAGCGTGCAGCGAGTAGAACCAACCGCGTGTTTGGTCAATCGCCTCGCAGATATAGTCCGCCGGGAACTGTTCCTCGAAACGTTCCTGATTGCGGTGCGGATAGCCCCACTGTGCGAACGGCATCGCACCGCTATCAAACCATACGTCAATCAACTCTGGCACGCGGCGCATGGTGCCAAGCCCATCTTGCGATTGCCACGTAATCTCATCCACATAAGGGCGGTGCAGATCAAGTTCGGTCAGGTCGCGCCCTGCATAGCGGCTCAGCTCTTCCACGCTGCCGATGCAGACCACCTCGTTACTATCGGGATGATCACATTTCCAGATAGGCAGGGGTGTTCCCCAGTAGCGGTTGCGCCCTAGCGCCCAATCGCGGTTGTTGGCAAGCCACATGCCAAAGCGCCCATCCTTGATGTGTTCTGGCACCCAATTGATGGTTTGGTTTAGCCCCACCAACGCGTCACGGTGTTCGGTGGTGCGAATGTACCACGTTTCGCGGGCGTAGTAGAGCAGCGGCGTTTTGCAGCGCCAACAGAACGGGTAAGGATGATGATAGCGCTCGCTGCGGAACAAGATTCCGCGCTCTTTCAATTGACGCGTGATGAGTGGATCGGCATCTTTCACCCAAGTGCCTGCCCAATCCGTCACCGCCTCAATGAATTTACCCTCTGCATTGACGGTCATCAATGTGGGCAAATGATACGTCCGCGCCACCTCCATATCGTCTGCGCCGAAAGCAGGTGCAAGATGCACAATGCCCGTGCCGTCTGCTGTGCTGACAAAGTGCGAGCCATCCACCACATAGGCGTAGTCTTGCGCCACAGGCAAATAGGTGAACAGCGGCAGGTAGTGCTTGCCGAGCAGTTCGGCGCCCTTCATCTCGCGGATCACGGTGTAGGCTTGCTTCCGCAGCACAGAGTCCAGCAGCGCTTTTGCCAAGATCAGCCGTTCGGTCTGCCCTTCGGCATACTGCGCCGCCGTCTCGATCAGCACATAATCCACTTCGCGCCCAACGGCAAGCGCCACGTTGCCCGGCAACGTCCAGGGTGTGGTCGTCCAGACCAAAAAGGCGGTGTTCGGCTCATCGCGCAGGGCAAAGCGCACATAGATGCTCGGATCATCCACATCTTCGTAGGCGTCCGAGATTTCGTGGCTGCTCAGCGGCGTGCCGCAGCGCGCACAATAAGGCACGATCTTGTAGTCCTGAAAGAGCAAGCCCTTTTCCCAGAACTGCTTGAGAATCCACCACACCGACTCGATGTATTCGTTCTTGAAGGTGATGTAGGCATCCTCAAGGCTGACCCAGAAACCCATCCGTTCGGTGAGTGCTTCCCAATCCTCAAGGTAGCGCAGCACGGACTCGCGGCACTTCTTGTTGAATTCGGCAATGCCGTATGCCTCGATCTGGTGCTTGTGTTCAATGCCGAGTTCTTTTTCCACCTCAATTTCGACGGGCAAACCATGCGTATCCCAGCCGCCCTTACGCAGCACATATTTGCCCTGCATGACGTGGTAGCGCGGGAAAATATCCTTGAAGGAACGTGCCATCACGTGATGAATGCCCGGCTTGCCATTGGCAGTTGGCGGACCTTCGTAAAAGACGTAGCGTGGCGCATTCTCGCGCCCTTCCAGCGTGCGCTTAAAGACTTGCGCGCTGCGCCAGAATTCCAACTGTTCGCGCTCCAGCGCTTGGATATCCACACGCGGTGAAACTGGCTTGAACTTCATGGTGAGAAACCTCTTGAGAAAATACGCCGCTAGTTGCTCACTTCCCGCGTGATGCGGAAGTGCGTCTGACCATCTACCACATAATTGGTAGCAACCTGTACTGACCATCTGACGCTGTAAGCACCGATGGTCTGCTTGCCTGAACACAAGCCCACTGGAATCGGCACGCCACGTGAAACATCCATGCCCATGCCCACACCAATGTTGCAATCTACGGATGGATCGTAGACGCAGCCGCCAATGCGCTCCGCGTAGTAGCGCATCACCTCACAAGCGTTCAAGTCTGTGCCGTATAGCCATTCGTCCTTGCCCAAGCCTTTGGGTTCGGTCAGCAACAGGCGCACCTCGCCGACGGTTGGCAGCGGTGGTGCAGGCGGAAAGAGCAGCGCGCCAAGCGTCGGGAACACACGCGCACCCACCACAACCGCAAAACACAACGCGATCAATAGTCCCAGCAACGGCATCCACAGCGGCACGCCGCCCTGTGCCTTTGTGGGCTGCTCTGGTGGTGTCTGAACTTCACTCATCAGTGTTAACCGCCCCACTCACGGCGCACTTCAAGGCGTGTTTGGCGTGCCTCTGGATCATAGGTGATGGTCATCAGCAGGCGCTGCGTCACATCGCTTTGCGAATTATCCACAAAGCAGCGCACGAAATAGCGCCCTAGTTCATCACGCGGCGGCTCATCCTGATAAATTTTGCGGCAGCCACGGGTCACATCTTCGCCAAGTTCGCCGCCGGAACGGAATGCCAACGCACCGAGCCGTGCTGAATAAAAGTTGAAGACCTCATCAATGGCAGACTGTGTGGTGAAGTAGCGCACGTCGGTGTTCTCTGCACGCGATTCGCTGACGAGGGCAAGGTCTGGGAACATCTCAATTTCGATGGGCGTGTTGCGTGCAGCGCGCTGCGAATTGAAGACGACAAGGACAATCACCAAGACTGCCACCACGATACCAAAGGCGATGAACAGCACTTTCAAGGGCAGCAGCGAGCGTTTTTGCAGCTCGGCAGGTGCGTTGGGTGCAGGTTGATCAGTCATTTTAAGCACTCCTGAAAAGACTTAGGCTGACCTTGATCATAACGCCACTTGGCGGGCGGCATTTGTCAGAAAAGTTGAGACAAACCTTGACGTTTGTAGGTGTGCTTCATTGTAGCGGCTTGGGCGCGCCTAGACAACGGTCACTTTGAGCGTGGGGTGGGGCATTGATTTTAATCATGAACAATAAGCGCTGCACGATTCAGTTCCACAAAGCGATGGCTTTCAAAGACAACCAAAATCTGTTCGAAATGATCAGTAAACAACACCATCAAATCTTGGTTAGTAATATTTCCTGTCGAAATTAATAGCAATTTGTAGGGTTTGTTTGAAATAAGTAGTGTGTTAATAAAATCGGAGTCTTTTGTAATTACAATACGTTGCTCGCTCTCTGAAAGGGCATTTATCTCATTGTCCGATGTTGTATTGGCATTAGGCAAATCAAGAGTGTGCAGTGCGTCATAACCTGCCGCGCTGATGAACAACGCCAGTCGGCGCGGCAGTTGAGCATCTACTAAAAATTTCATGGTGTTAGCGTGATCCACTGCTTCACTTGGGCAAGATGGGCAGCAAAGGCAAGGGCTGCTAACAAGTCCTCGCGCTCTAGATCAGGATAATCTGCCAAGATTTCTTCAAAGGTCATCCCTGCGCTTAGCCATTCAAGGATATGCTGCACAGGGTAGCGCAAGCCACGAATAACGGGCTTGCCGTGGCAAATATTGGGGTCTAGGGTAATGCGTGTTTGGTAGGTTTCCATAGGCGTTCCATTCAGGTGTGAGTAACCTCCATTATACCTGCAAAATGGCGGATACGTCTATGCTGAGCGCACCGCCACCACTGCCCGAAAGCGCCCGCTGAGCCACCACAAAATGCCCATGCAGATGCCGCCCACCAAAAAAGGCAGCGTGCCGCCCGCCGCCTGAAAGAGCGCGCCAAAGATCAACGGCGCAATGGCATCCGCCGCGCTGACCGTTGCCGCGCTGGCACCCAACACGCCGCCATAAGCAGACCCTTCGGCGCGGCGCGTCAGCAGGCTGTTGATGGCAGGGCGAATCAGCCCTGCACCCACCGAAAGCGGCAGCAGCGCCGCCATCAACCATAACAAGCCGCCCACGCCGCGCCCTTCGTTGCTAGGCAGCCTGATGCCTAACGTGCCAATGACCGCCTCTGTGCCGCTCGGTCGCTGTGAGAGCAAATACAGGCGTGCTTCACGCTCGTTATAGAGTGGATGCGGCTGCATGGGCGTGAAGGCAGTCAGGATCAAGCCAACGGCAAGCAAGCCAAGCGCCAACCGCACAAGGCGCGCCTCGCCATACTTGCGCGTCCACTTGCCAATGAAGCGCACCTGCACCCACACCAAAATCACGCCGACCCATACGAAGATGAAGGCGTTCCCTTGTGCCAGCAGCCCAAGCCGCGTCAGGGTGAAAACGCCAAGCAGACTCTCAAAGCCGTAAAAGACCAATTGCTGCGCGAACATCAGCACCAGCAGCGCCCGCGTTTGGACGTTTCGCAAGTAGGGCAGCACGCCCAGCAGGTTAGGGCGGCGGTGCGTGTGCGCCGTGCGCCGCCGCTGATCAGGTGGCAGCGTTTCACGGAAGGCGAACAGCGTGAGCAGGATGGAGAGGAACGAATAGGTTGCCGCTGTGATCGCAGGCATGGCAAGCTGCTGCGTCAACTCAAACATGATGAGGGCAATAGCAGGTCCGATCAGGAAGCCGATGCCAAACGCCGCGCCGATCAAGCCAAGTCCGCGTGCGCGGTCTTCCTCAGAGGTGAGGTCGCTAATGGCAGCCTGCGCCGTTGCCAAATTCGCGCCAAAGAAGCCATCCAGCAAGCGCGAGGCGAGGATCAGCCACAGCGAGTTGGCAAAGGCAAGCATGAGGAAGCTGAGGCAGGTTGTGATCTGGCTAATGAGTAGCAGCGGCTTGCGCCCATAGCGATCCGAGAGCGTGCCCATAAACGGCACGCCGATGATCTGTGCAGCGGGAAAAGCCGCTGCCACCAAGCCGATCTCTAAAGGCGTTGCGCCAAAGGCAGCCGCATACAGGTGCAGCAGTGGCAGCAGCAGGGTTAACCCAAGAATATCCACACTGACAATGGCGAAGATGGGCAGAATGCGCGAAAAATCGAAGCTGTGGGCAGGGCGTGAAGGCATATTTATAGAACCATTAACGGTGAGCAAGCCGTAAACCTGCCCACCGAATCCGTTAGAACAGACGAGTCAGGTCGGTATAGGTGAATACGCCGATGAAGATCAGCGCGAACAGGGCGATGATCAGGTACTGCCACTTGCCCTTATAGTTGGTCTGCCAGAAGCGGCGCAGGCTGAAGAAGATGGCGGCAATCGCAATCAGGTTGATAGCAAGGCTGATCGGGACTGCCCACTCCACAGCCACACCAACCAACGGCAGCACGAAGGGCAGGATCATGTATTGAATGACGCAGCGCACGCCGGAAATTGCCAGCGAGAGGTTGAAGGTGCGTTCGGCGGCGGGCGGCGGCTCATCAGCTTGGGAAGCGGTAACGGCAGGCGTATGCGTTGGCGGTGCAACAAACAGCAAGCGTGCCATGAACGAGTCGAGTGTTTTGAGCATGGTTCTCTTTATCACACAAACTACTGCGTAGCATTGTGTAAAGCATAGCAGTTTTG
This sequence comes from Anaerolineae bacterium, assembly GCA_034436355.1. Classification (GTDB taxonomy): domain Bacteria; phylum Chloroflexota; class Anaerolineae; order Aggregatilineales; family UBA2796; genus CP2-2F. The sequence continues at coordinate 32,613 of DAOTVQ010000002.1, read as the reverse complement.
GTGCGAATTGGCAGCAATTCCTTCAGAAACACCCAAGCCGCGCTTGCTAAAGGCTGCCACAGCGCGTATGCTTGTGGGCAAATATGGCAACCTATCAAGCGCAAACAAGCGCAAATCGGCTAACCGTACTCGTGCTTGATCATGGTAAAATTTCTTTTGAAAGGCATACCTAAAAAATGGCTACTCAAACTTCTTTTTTGCCAAAGACAGCAGCGCGCCTTGACCGAATGCCGCCCTACGGCTTTGAGTTGATCAATCGCCGCATTACGCAGCTTGCCGCCAGCGGCGTAGATGTCATCCGTCTTGATATTGGCAGCCCGGACATGCCGCCGCCGCCACCCGTCATCGAGATGCTGAAGCGCAGCGCCGATAACCCAAAGTTCCACAGCTACGGCAGTTATCGCGGCTTGCCTGCTTTTCGTAAGGCAGTGGCGGATTACTATGCACGGCGCTTTGGCGTCCAGGTTGATCCCGATAAGGAAGTGCTGCCGCTGATCGGCTCGAAAGAAGGCATTGTGAACCTTGCCCTTGCCTTCATTGATCAGGGCGATGCTGTCATCGCGCCCGATCTGAACTATCCCGCCTATACGATGGGTACGCTGATGGCGGGCGGCGAAGTGATCTTTATGCAGCTTGATCCGTCACGCGGCTATTTGCCCAATCTAGAGGCATTACGCGCACAGCCAAGCCTGAGCCGTGCCAAACTGTTATGGGTGAACTATCCGAACAACCCAACCGGCGCTACGTGCGATTTGGCGCTCTACGATGAACTAATCGCCTTTTGCCGCGAGCATCGTTTGCTGCTGTGTTCAGATAATCCCTACGCCGAAGTGGTCTACGATGGCTACCGCGCACCGAGCGCCTTGCAAGCAGCAGGCGCATTTGATTGCACCGCCGAGTTTATGTCGCTCTCCAAGCTCTATAACATGGCGGGCTGGCGCTTGGGCGCGTGCATTGCCCGTCAACCTGTCATTGATGCATTGTTGGTCATTAAGAGCAACATGGATAGCGGTCACTTCCGTCCAGTCTATGAAGCAGGCGCCCTTGCCCTGAACGAGACGCCGCAAAGCTGGGTAGACGAACGCAATGCCATCTATCAGGCGCGCCGCGATGCACTGTTGGCAGCTTGCCCAAGCATTGGCTTAACTGCCTTCAAAACATCGGGATCGCTCTATATTTGGGCAAAGGTGGATGACGGCAATGATGCTGCTTACGTCGAGTCGGCACTCGATCAGGCACAAGTCAGCCTAACGCCCGGCGCAATGTATGGGCCTGCCGGTAAGGGCTACGTGCGCCTGAGCGTCGGTATTGAAGATGGACGCCTGCAAGAGGCGATTGCGCGCCTGCAAGCGTGGTATGCCAAACGGCATTAGGAGTGTATTGTTTGAAACGCCAAGAAATTCCCTATCACGATTTATTCGATCCCGATCATGATGAGCGCCTGACCGCATCGCCTACAGAACGCGGCTTCCTTGTGGCAGCCGATGTACGTTCGGCGCGCCCGCTGCTGCGCGCTCAAGAGTCGCTAGATGAACTCGAATTGCTGGCGAAAACAGCCGGCATTCAAGTGGTTGGGCGCGCTGTGCAGAACATGCAGCGCGTAGACCCTGCGACCTACATTGGCAGCGGCAAGGTGCGCGAAGTGCAAGAACAAGTGGCGCAGCTTGCCGCAGATGTGGTCATTTTTGATGACGAACTGGCACCCAACCATCAGCGCGAATTGGAGAAAATCTTTGGTGAGTCAGTCAAGGTCATTGACCGTTCGGCGCTCATCCTCGATATTTTCGCGCAGCACGCCCGCACCCGCGAAGGTGCGCTGCAAGTCGAACTTGCTCAGTATGAATACCGCTTACCGCGCCTCACCCGCCAATGGACTCACCTTGCGCGGCAGGCAGGTGGTGGCAGCGGACGCAGCGGCAACGGTGGCGTTGGCTTACGCGGACCGGGCGAGACTCAGCTTGAAGTAGACCGCCGCGATATTGATCGGCGAATTGCCAAACTCAAGCTGGAGATTGAGGCAGTGCGCGCTCACCGCAGCCGCCACCGCGCCCAACGTTCGCGGCAGGGCGTGCCGACTGTGGCGCTGGTCGGCTACACCAACGCGGGCAAATCCACCCTGATCAACGCGCTGACCGGTGCAAAGGTCTACGCTGCTGATCAGTTATTTGCCACGCTTGATCCAACCACGCGCCGCCTGACGCTGAACGGCGGCAAAAACGTGCTGATCTCGGATACGGTCGGCTTCATTCAGAAGCTGCCCACCACGCTGATCGCTGCCTTCCGCGCCACGCTTGAGGAAGTCAGCGAAGCGGATATGATCATCCATGTGGTCGATGCGGCACATCCGCAGGCTGCCGCGCAGATCGAGACAGTGGAAGACACGCTTGCCGAGATTGATGTGCCGCGTATGCCGCGCATCCTTGCCCTGAACAAGCTGGACAAGTTGCCTGAAGGTGCGCCACCACTGCACGGCGGTAGCCGTTACGCGGCTATCGTGCCAATCTCGGCGCAGACGGGCGAAGGTGTGCCACTGCTCATCAGCGAGATTGAGCGTGTGCTGCGTGAATCAATGCTAGAGATCAAGCTGTTCATCCCATACCAGCGCGGCGATCTGTTGGCGCTTATCCGCGAACAGGGTATGCTAGATCATGAGCAGCCAACTTTGGAAGGCACGCAAATTCGCGCTCATGTGCCGCCGCGTCTTGCCGCTTTGCTGGCAGAGGATAAAGTTTAGCCTATGCGACGCCTACTCAACAGCCTTGATCGCGCTCGATGGTTAGCCGTTCTGCTGAACTGGTTCCGTGTGAACATTCCGCCACGGCGCGGCATCCTGATCTTGATCGCGGTTGGGCTGTTGATCGTCAGCCTGATCGTGCATATTGCCTACCTTGCCAGCAACTTAAATGTTTGGTTAGGGCTATGCGGCTTTGTGCTGCTGCATGTTGCCTTGATCACGGGCTTTTGGGGCGTGCTGCTCTCAGAAGCGCTTGGCAAAGGCTACCGAGAATAAGGCAAACTGCCTTGTTGACGCACCTAAAACTTGCTGCTACAATGACCGATTAGAAACAACGCCGACGCAGCGAAAAGCAGATGCACGTCGTTCCAGAGAGGCAATCCATTGGCTGCGAGATTGCCCGACGCCCTGCCCAATGTCCCTGCCGAGTTGATGCGCCGAACGCCCTCAGGCTATTAAGCGCATTCGGGTCTGCCCGTTATCGCAGCACAAAGCGCTGCTGAGCTTGCTCAGCGGAAGCAAGGTGGTACCGCGAAAGCCTAAGTGCCTTTCGTCCTTGTGTATGGCGAAGGGCATTTTTTGTGCCATGCAGCCGCGAAAAGCGGGCGTGGTGAAGTTGGAATGAGGAGTCTATGTTTCACCTGAACAGCCTGTTATCAGAAGCACCGCCCGTAAATGCCGACGACCTAAACGCCTACTACGATGCTTTTGCCGAACATCATCACCTGTTGTTCCGCGATTGGCGCGCCACTATCCAGCGTGAAAGCGCTGCCTTGCGCCGCCTGCTGCGAAATCGTGGTGTGAAAAACGTTCTAGATGCCTCTGGCAAAGCGGGTCTGCACGCAGCCGCACTCGCCCTGCAACATCTGGAGGTGACGGCGATCTGCCCCACCCAAAATATGCTGCTGTGCGCCCGCCAAAATGCCGCCGCCTTCAATGTGCAAGATGACATCACCTTTGTGCGCGCTGATCTGCCCACCCTGACCGACTCGATCACAGGCACCTTTGATGCGGCGCTGCTCAAAGGTGATACGCTGACCACATTCATCACTGATGAAGCGATCTATGCAGTGCTTAGCAACCTGCACCGCCTGCTGCGCCCTGAAGGCACGCTGGTGATGAGCATCCCGGACTTCGATCTGCTGCTGGAAGACCGTCCGCGCTTTGTGCCGCGCCACATGCACGATGATCAGCCCGACGGGCGCGCCATCCTCTTTGATATTTATGACTGGCAGAATACTGACCCGCTCACGGTGCTGCACAGCACTTTTGTGGTCAGCGGCAAGGGCGATTCGTATAGCGCCAAGCGTTTCGGTGTGCTGCAACGCGCCTTGCGCCGTGCCGAACTGGAAGGGCTGCTTAGCGCAGTCGGCTTTACCGAAATCTGCGCCGAGTGTGGCGGTTGGGAACTGCACATCACGGCGCGGCGCGCCTAAATGTAGGGTTGGCATAGCCCATGAAGGGAGGTGATGCCTGTGACAGGCGATGAGGTAGGTGTTGTAGGTTTGTGGAAGATCGGTTGCCGCTGCGGGCATTGCCCGCTTTTCATGTCATTCTCTGAGCTGTGAGGAATGAGAGACTATGCCGAAAAACGTGCAGGAAATGCCGAAGAACTTCAACTATGCCGAAGCTGAGCCACGCCTTTACCATTACTGGGAATCCAACGGCTGGTTCAAGCCCGAGTGCGCCCCACCTGACGCTAAACCATTTGTGATAGCCATTCCGCCGCCCAACGTGACCGGTGAACTGCACCTCGGACATGCTATGTTCGTCAGCGTGGAAGATTTGATGATCCGCTATGAGCGAATGCGTGGTAAGGCTGCCCTGTGGATTCCCGGCACTGATCATGCTGGCATTGCCACGCAGTTAATGGTCGAGCGCCTGCTAAAAGACGAAGGTACTAGCCGCGAAGCAATCGGTCGTGAAGCCTTCACCGAACGCGCTTGGCAATGGAAGGCGAAATATGGCGGCGAGATTGTGCAGCAGTTGCGCTTGCTGGGTGCTTCTTGCGATTGGGATCGGGAGCGCTTCACACTAGACGAATCGCTTTCGCGTGCCGTGCGCGAGGCGTTTGTCACGCTCTGGGAGCAGGGCTTGATCTATCGCGGCACACGGCTGATTAACTGGTCGCCCGGTTTGCAGACCGCCGTCAGCGATCTGGAAGTCGAATCCAGCGAAGAGCCCGCCACGCTCTACTACTTCAAATATCCAACCGAAAGCGGTCAATTCATCCCGGTGGCAACCACGCGCCCAGAGACCATTCTTGGCGATACCGCCGTTGCTGTGCATCCCGAAGATGAACGCTACAAGCACCTGATCGGCAAAACTGCCTATGTGCCGATCCTCAACCGCCCGATCCCGATCATCGCTGATGAATATGTGGATCGGGAATTTGGCACAGGTGCGCTCAAGGTGACGCCCGGTCACGATTTTAGCGATTACGAGATCGCGCAGCGCCACAGCTTACCGATCCTCAGCATTATGAATAAGGATGCCACGCTCAATGCTGAGGCAGGGCAGTACGAAGGGCTGGATCGTTTCGTGGCACGTGAAAAGCTCTGGGCAGATATGACCGCTGCGGGCTTGACGATCAAGACTGAGCCATACATGCGGAACACGCCACGCGCCACACGCGGCGGCGAAATTGTGGAGCCGATGATCAGTGAGCAGTGGTTCGTCCGCATGGAGCAGATCGCGGCGAAGGCACTGGCTGCCGTGCGCGATGGGCGCATCAAGATCGTGCCAGAGCGCTTTGAGAAAATCTACTTCAATTGGCTGGAAAACATCAAGGATTGGTGCATCAGCCGCCAATTGTGGTGGGGACACCGCATCCCGGTGTGGTACGACGCGGCGGGCAACATTCACGTCTCCCGCGAAGACCTGACCGATCCGAACTTGACCCAAGACCCTGACGTGCTGGATACATGGTTCAGCAGCGGCTTGTGGCCCTTCAGCACGCTTGGCTGGCCTCAGCAAACGCCCGATCTCGCCCGCTACTACCCAACCGACGTGCTGGAGACAGGCTACGACATCTTGTTCTTCTGGGTAGCGCGCATGATTATGATGGGCTTGTGGTTCACCGATCAAGCGCCCTTCCATACAGTCTATCTGCATGGCTTGGTGCGCGATGAACATGGCGAGAAGATGAGCAAGACCAAGGGCAACGTGATCGACCCGCGTGAGGCGATGCAGAAATACAGCACCGACGCCCTACGCTTCACCTTGCTGACCGGCGGCACGCCCGGCAACGATCTGAACTTGGGCGAACGCCAGATCGAGTATGGGCGTAACTTTGGCAACAAACTCTGGCAGATTGCGCGCTTTGTCCTGACCAATCTTGGCGAGGGCTATACCGTGCAAGCACTGCCTGCACCGAGCGCGCTAGACGTACCAAGCCGCTGGATTCTGAGCCGCCTGAACAAGCTGATCGCCAGCGTGCAACGCTTGTTTGATAGCTATCTCTATGGTGAGGCAGGGCGCCAAATCCGCGACTTCCTGTGGGACGAATTCGCCGATTGGTATGTGGAGAACAGCAAGAACGCGCTCTATGGCACAGATGAGACCGCCAAAGCGCAGACTCGCGCTGTGCTGCTGCATGTGCTGGATAGCCTGCTGCGCTTGCTACATCCCTACATGCCGTTCATCACCGAAGAAATCTGGAGCTACCTGCCCGATAAAAGCGCTGATCAGCCGCTGATCATGGCGCACTGGTGCGAGGCAGACCCACGCTACTACGACGATGCGGCAGAGGTGACGATGGACGTGCTGCGCGATTTGATTGTGAAAATTCGCAATGTGCGCGCTGAATATAAGGTTGACCCTGCCAAGCGCCTGACGGTGATCGCGGATGGCGGCAGTTTCGCCGCAGCATTGGCGGCACACACCGAGATGTTCTCGCGCCTGTGCAACGTGGAACACCTTGAGGCACTCAACGGCAGCGCACCTGATCAGGCTGCGGCTGTGGTCAGTGGCGAGGTGACGCTCTACTTACCGTTAGCAGGTATGGTTGACCTGAGCGCAGAGCGTGAGCGCCTGAGCAAAGAACTTGCTAATCTCACCGCCCAAATCGAAAAGACTGAGAAGATGCTCTCGAACGAGCAGTTCGTCAGCCGTGCCAAGCCCGAAGTGGTGGCAAAAGAGCGCGCCAAACTTGCCGAACTGCACCAAGCCCACAGCGCCCTTCAAGAGCGCTTGGCTGACTTGTAATCTCATCTGTGCGCGGATGTCAAAAAGCATCCGCGCACATTTTGCCCACACCACAATGCTTGCTATAATGCTCAGCCGACTTCACAACCTAGAAAATTCGGATGTTCCGTTGGAAAAGCACACGCACCAAACGTCTACCCACGCGCCTGAAAAGCCCGTCTCATCGGCGCTCTACACCGAAGAATATTTCCTGACCGCCTGTGAAGGCTACGATGAGTTCGTGCAGAGCGAAGGCGACCATCTCTCGCGCCGTCTGAGCGCTGCCTTTGCGCTTGCCGCTGTCGAGTCGGGCATGAGCGTGCTGGATGTTGGCTGCGGGCGCGGCGAAATTCTGCGGCACTGCGCCAAACTTGGCGCACACGCCTATGGCATTGACTATGCCATTGTTGCCGTGCAGCTCTCCAAAGATATTGTGCAGAACACCACTGGCGCGCCCGGCAAAACAGGCGTTGCTCAGGCTGACGCCAAACGGCTGCCCTTCCCAACTGGCTATTTTGACCGTGTGCTGCTCTTTGATGTGGTGGAACACCTGCACCCTTGGGAGCTGCACGAGGCACTGCGCGAGATTCACCGTGTGCTGAAGCCTGATGGTCGTTTGATCGTCCACACTGCACCGAACGTCTGGTACGACCGCTATGCCTATCCGCTCGTGCGCGCCTTCCGCCGCTTGATCGGGCAAGGGGCGCGCTATCCCGCCAATCCGCGTGCCTTTCTGGTAGGCGCCAACCAAGAGGTGCATGTCAACGAGCAATCCATGCTCAGTCTGCGGCGTGCGCTTGCCAAGGCAGGCTTCCGCAGCCGCGTCTGGTTGGATTCGCCGCCGCAAGGGAGACAAAATCCAATCTTGATCGACCTGCTGCGCGGCGCAGTCTTTCGGCTGCCGCCTTTCCGCTGGTTCTTTGAACGTGAGGTGTTCGCCGTCGCAGCGAAACGCCTATAGCCGCTGAGGTAGTTCTCTCATGCGTGATAAACGCCCCGTAGACGAAATCTCCATTGAAGAACTAGAGCGCATCCTCGCCATTCGCAAGCGCGAGGCGCGCCTTGCCCGCCTTCAGACCTATGAAGGCAAAGGACGGCGCATCGCTGGCGCACGCCCAATTGAAGTGGATAGCGCAGAGCGCCTTGCCCCGCACCTTGCGCCCGTTCCCACCGACTCGCCCAACCCTGCTGAGGCTGCGCCTGAACCTGCTTCACCGCCGCCGATGGCTGTGCCAATGGCACGCCGTGCTGACTACTTTGCCGATGTGACCTTTGAGGATGAGCTAGAAGAGCGCGCCAGCCGCCGCACTCAGCCACCGCCTGATCCCATTCGAGCGCGCAAACAGCGCAAGCACATTTGGAACGCTGCACTTACGCTTGTGGAGGTTGTGGCTGTGGTCGGCTTGATTGGGCTGGTGATTGGCTTGCTGCAATCCTTTGATGAAGTTTCGCAGCAGACGGCAGCCCTGCAAGCGGAAGCAGAGGCAACCCGCCGCGCTCAGTTCGTGCCACCCACCCCAACGCCGATCATCAACATTGCAGCGGTCGTGCTGCCCGGCGGTCACACCTTCCGTGACGATGAGGCAGTCTTTAACCTTGAAGAGGTGCCAGCCCAATACCGCGATCAGTTTGTCAGCCTGGCGGCTGCTCTGCCCGTGCAGCGCCCAACGCCCAGTCGTGAGGGCCCCGTCCGCATTCGCATTCCGCGCATCGGCGTGGATAGCCAAATCGTGACGGGCGATGACTGGGAAGCGCTCAAGCTGGGCGTGGGACACCACATCGGCAGTGCCAACCCCGGCGAGCGTGGCAACATGGTGCTGTCAGCACACAACGACGTTTACGGTGAGATTTTTCGCCACCTAGACCGCCTGCAACCCGGTGATGAGATCATTGTCAGCACTTGGACGAAGGAATATACCTATGTGGTACAGCCAAACACAGATCGCGGCGTGATCAAAGGACATCAGATCGTGGCACCAACCGATGTTTGGGTGTTGGCAGGCGGCGGCGATACACAGCGGCTCACCCTCATCTCATGCTACCCCTATCGCGTCAACACGCGGCGCATTGTGGTTTTTGCCGTCCTAAAATAAGAAACTGTTCAAAAGAGTGTAGAAAGAAGGGAAAAGCCCACAGCGGTTTTTCCCTTCTCAACATCCCTTTTACACCTACCTGACGCGCACACACCGCTTGGTAGACGGTTTGCCTACCGTTAGACTCAGGCTTGCCGTCTATGGTATGATGAGCGTGGGGAGAATCACAACTGAACGCATGTCTACACCAGCACACCGTTCCACAACCGAGATCGTGTTACGCAGCCGTCCGCGTGGGTTGCTTGGGCATATTCGTATGGTATTGTTGCAGCCTGTGCTGTTTTTTCGTGTGCTTTCCGTGCCGCAGCCAGAGTCACGGGTGTGGCTGTGGGCTGCTATCCTGATCCTGTTCCTAATCGGCGCCAGCGGTGTGCGCCAAGCTGAAATGAGCAGCGCAGCACCACCCAGTGAAGACATTGTAGACAGCCCACCACCTTTTGAGGGAAGCGGTGGCGCACCGCCTTTTGAAGGCGCACCGCCGAATGTTGGCGGGGATGCACCTGCTGGCAATGGCACTGATGCCGCTGATACGATTATCACAGGTATGGTTGCTGCCAGCGGGCTCTTTTTCGGCTGGTTTGCGCTCAGCCTGCTTCTGAGTTTTGTCTCGTTGGTGCGTGGTCTGCCGCCGCCCTTCGGCATCAATCTGCAAGTGGCGATCTGGGCGAGCCTGCCCTTTGCAATCATGGCGGGCGTACAGTTGCTCTACTACAGCAACGGCGGCAAGGTCGGCGCGCAAGGGCTAAGCGGCTTGGTGAAGGATATTCAAGGCTTTGATACCTTCACGCCCTTCCTGCGCGATGTAATTTATGCAGCGTTGGCGCAGCTAACACTCTTTGGGCTGTGGATGCTCGTCCTGATCTATCTGGGTGCGCGCTATGCCTTGCGCGGTGGCAGGGCGGCTGCCTTGTTCGTCACCCTGACTTGGGCATTTTTCGCCGTTTTTGCGCCAATTGCCAGTGGCACGCTGCGCGCACCACCTATCCCGTTGCCTGAAGTGATCAGTCTGCCCACTGATACGCCGACGGACACACCCTAATCCAGTTGGTAAACCGCCTATGCCTAATGCCATACGGACAGCCGACCCAACCTACATTGTTGGGCGCAACCTGAGCAAAGTTTTTCAGCTTGGCGATCAGCAAGTGCAGGCGCTTGATCGCGTGAACATCCAGATTCCGCGTGGGCAGTTTGCCGCAATCATGGGCGCCAGTGGTTCGGGCAAAAGCACACTGCTTTACGTCCTCACGGGCTTAGATCGTCCTAGCAGCGGCGAGATCATCATTGGCGGCAAGCCCGTTGATCGGATCGGTGGTGAGGCATTGGCGCGCTTCCGCCGCGAGATGATCGGCTTCGTCTTTCAATCCTTCAACCTGATCGGCACGTTGACTGCCCTTGAAAACGTGGCGCTGCCGGGCATTTTTAACAACATGCCGCGCCCAGAGCGCGAAGCACGCGCCGCGAAGCTGCTCACTTTTTTAGGGATGGGTGATCGCCTGAATAATCGCCCAAACCAGCTTAGCGGCGGTCAGCAGCAGCGCGTGGCGATTGCCCGTGCGCTCTTTAACAATCCGCCAATTGTGGTTGCCGATGAGCCAACCGGCGCCCTAGATAGCCGCACCGGCACGCTTGTGATGGGACTTTTGCGCCAGCTCTGCTCAAAGAACGGCAAAACGATTGTAGTGGTGACGCATGATGAGGGCGTTGCCAAATATGCTGATCGGATGATCCGCCTGAAAGATGGGCGCATTATTGGCGATGAACGCTTAGGGCTGGCACAGCCAGCAGAGGAAATACTCACCGATGGTGTCTGATTCGCGTGCGCGGCGCGCCGCGCTCTTTGGGTCGCTCAGCTTTGTTTTGGTTGGCATGGTGTGGTTATTAGGCAGCTTGCCTGTTGGGCGCATCAGCGCGCAGGATAGCACGCCGCCAAGCATCCCAACCTTCAGCGGACCGATTTTTGCCTACCGTGCCGAGCCGCGCCTGCTGACCGAAGGCAAGGGCGGCAGCCTAACCGTCTACGGCGGCAACTTCACGCCGAACACGCGCCTTCGCTTGATCGGCTTTGGCGTGATTGATACGACTGTGGTGAGCAATGGCGTCCTGATCGGCAAAGTGCCGGAGTCGCTGCCGCAAGGGCAGTATGGCATTGAGGTGATCGATCCGCTTGGCGGCACAGCACTCTCACCCGATCCGCTGGTCATCTTGCCCGCGCCAACCACGCCAACGCCGCCACCTAGCCCAACACCTGAACCAACGCTCATCCCTGGTCAGCCGACGCTTGTCGTGCAGAATTTCAGCGCCACGCCTGCCAAAGTGGCACCCGGCGATGCACTCTCGCTCAGCTTTGAGGTGGTTAATCAGGGCAACCGCACCGCACGCGGAGTCAGCGTTGCCATTGAGAGCGGCGCAAAGTTCTTTCCTGCCGATGGGCAAGCGGCAGTGCTGCTGCCCAATATTCCGATTGGCGGCAAGGCGCAAGCCACATTGAACGTTGTTGCCGCTGCGGACGCGCCTAGCGGACCCAACCCAATCCCGATCACGTTCAGCTTTTTGGATATGGAAGGCAAGCCTTACACCAACAAAGCCTTCCTGAGTGTGATGGTTGAGAAAGTGGTGCTTGCCTCGCAGGTTACGTTAACTGAGTACAGCGTGAATCCTGATCCTGTGCTGCCCGGTGAGCCTGTCATGCTTGACCTGACACTGACCAACAACGGCAATGAAACAGCGCGCCAAGTGCTGCTGCGCTTTACAGGCGAAAGCGGCGTGCTGCTGGCAGGCGCGCAAGGCAACACTTTCCCAATGGGCGATTTGGCAGCCGGTGAGCGCCGCCAAATGCGCGTAAGGATGATCGCCAGCAGTGCGGCAAAGGTTGGCGCCCAGCCGCAGCCCGTCACCATTAGCTCAGTGGTGGAAGATAAGACGCAAGAGGTGACAACCAGCCTAACGATCAACATTGCGCGTGCTGTGGTAGATCGCCCACTGCTGCTGATTAAAAGCTACCAGTTGAGCAAGGAAAAACTGGCGCCCGGCGAACGCTTCACGCTTACCCTAGAAATTGAGAATGTTGGGACGAGCGCTGCTGATGAGACCTTGCTGACCTTTGGCACGGTCGACTCCACGCCGCCTAGCACGCCGGATGGCAGCGGCGGCGGGCGCAGCAGCGGTGGCAGCGATAACTTTGCGCCGATTGGCAGCGGCGGCTCACAGTACATCGGCAGCATCGAGATCGGCGCGACGACCAAGCAAATTGTGCAAGAGTTCATTGTGAATGGCACGACCAATAGCGGCATTTATGGCTTGCCGATCACGCTCAATTACATTCGGCGCAGCGATGGCACACCCACCCAAGATGCCCTGCGCGCCAGTGTGGTGGTGGTTGCGCCGCCTTCTCTGCAAGTGCGCTTGCAAAGCCCACTGCCACCTAACGTGAATGGCGGTGAACCGCTGCCTCTTGCCCTAGAGATTGTGAATACGGGCGAGAAGCGCCTCAGCCTGCTGGAAGCAGCCGTTGAAGCGCAAAACGGTACGGTGGTGGAAGGCGCAAAAAGCGCACTGAGCAGCCTAAACAATGGTGAAGATACAACCGTGAGCGCGGTGATCATCCCGTTGGAAGGCGGCACTTTAGCAGTGACCTTCACCATCGCCTACATTGACGAACTGCGCCAGCAGAGCAGCCTGCGCTACACCTTCCAAACCGAAGTGGCAGAGCCAACGCCGCCGCCCGAAATTCCCACCGAAGAACCGCCAACGACGCCCATCGCGCCTACACCTACGCCCACACCCCGCCCAAACGACTTGCTGCGGCGCATTCTGCTAGGGCTGCTTGGTTTAGGTAGCTAAGCGCAGGCAAAAAAAGACGCTCGGCACACACCGAGCGTCTTGCAGATGCATTAGAACATGCTCCACAGGTACTGGTTGGTCACTTCGTGGTGATACTGAATTTCAGGCACCTTGATGATCGTGCCAAGCCGACGCGGGCAGCGATCTGCTTGCATGGTCTTGAGAGCGGTGTAGCGCGCCTGAATTTCAGGGCTGAGCAACTGCCCAATATAGCTGCTGCCACTGAAAGAGGTGATCGCATCATAGATGTTATCAGGCAGCACTGCGCCTGCTGGAAGCTGTGTTGGCAGTGCGCCTTCTAAGCCCGTCTTGAGCAAGGTGAAGAAGGCGAGGTATGGATTAGCATCAGGTGCAATGGAGCGCACCTCAATACGCGCTGAGCGCTCGTTACCAATTGGAATGCGGATCATCGAGCCGCGATCAATGGGCGATGCCTTGATCTCGTTGGGCGCTTCATAGTGCGGATCAAGGCGGCGGTAGGCATTCACGCTCGAATTCAGCACAAGGCAGATGTCTAGCGCGTGGTTCAAAATGCGCTTGATGAAATCGTGAGCGAGCGGTGAGATGCCATCCACACCATCGGCGGCGTAGAACAGGTTAGTACCGTTCTGTGAGACGGATAGATTGGTGTGCATACCGCTGCCATTCACACCAGTGAGCGGCTTGGGCAAGAAGCTGGCAGTCACGCCTAATTTATAAGCAACCTGACGGCACAGCAGCTTGTAGAGCTGCACCTGATCGGCGGCGATAGAGGCTTCCGCGTAGGAATAGTTCATCTCGAACTGAGCAGGTGCCACTTCGGGATGATCTTTCTCGTTGGCAAAGCCCATGGCGCGCTGCACTTCGGCGGCAAGGTCAATGAATTGGCGCAGCGGGCTGCCCGGCAGCGAATGGTAGTAGCCGCTGGTCGTCACGAACTCAAAGCGCCCTGTCTCAAAGTAGTGCTGTTCGGCATTTTGCCCTTTGAACAGGAAGCCTTCGATCTCGTTGGCAGCGTTACAGGTGTAGCCGTGCTGCTCAAACAACCCCTGCAAATAGCGCTTCAGCACAGAGCGTATGTCGCCGATGTAGGGCGAACCGTCGCGTTCCAGCACCTCGCCAAACACGAAAACCTTGCCTGGTCCGAAGACATCGGCAGGCAGCCAATAGAACGCCGACCAGTCAATGCCTAGGCGCAGATCGGACTCGGATTGCTGAGAGAAGCCGCGAATGGACGAGCCGTCAAAGGTCAGGTTATCAGCCGCTTTTAAGAGGAACTTCTTATCGTAGTCCAGCATATGGAGGCGACCTTCAAGGTCGGTGAAGCAGACCGTCACAGCCTTGATGCGCTTTTCATCGGCAAGGTAGCGCATCCGTTCCTCACGGAGGATATCCAGTGGGGTACGGTCTTGGCGCTGCGCCTTGGCAGCAAGGTTGCGTTCTTCCAGTTCGTCGTAGGGAATTTCGAGAAAATCACGCAAATCGGGCATTGTGAAGCCTTTCAGAATGGATAAGACTGCTTCAGTATAAAAAATCTTGCCATGTGTTCATCAGGTAAAGTGTACAGTTTTTGAGGGGTATCTTTTAGGTAAACTATACGAAGGCTTCTCATGGACTGCGCCAGCAATCACGCAACGAGGTATGCGGGTGCGTCTATCGCCAGCAGGCTCCTAGCGTTGGCGGCATTGCCGCCGCTGCCAGAATCGGCTATCATAAGCAGGTTGACTACGCGCCAGAAAGCGTGCCAACCTGTGTCGCAAACTATTCAGAGATAGGCTGCATGGGATTATTCAATCGTAAATTAGGCGTTGATCTCGGTACGGTCAACGTCATCATCTATGGCAATGGGCAAATTCTGCTCCAAGAGCCTTCTATGGTTGCCCTGACCATTGAAGAAGAACGCATTGTTGCCATTGGGCAAGAAGCGCGGGATATGTACGGACGCCACCCCGAACATATTGAGGTGGTGCGCCCGCTGCGCGAAGGCGTGATTGCCGATTATGAAGTGACCGAGGCAATGCTGCGCCACTTCTTCCAAAAGATCGGTGGCAGGCTGCGCTTGTTCGGCGGCTCGCAAGTGATGATCAGCGTGCCGTATGGCGCCAACAGCGTTGAGCGGCGCGCCGTGCATGAAGCAGCTATTCAGGCAGGCGCACGCGAGGCAATCCTCATCCACGAATCGTTGGCGGCGGCTATTGGCGCGGGCTTGCCCGTCCGCACGCCTGCTGGCAATATGATCCTTAACGTGGGCGGCGGCGCCAGCGAGGCAGCCGTGATTGCCATGAACGGCATCGTGGTGGCAGACAGTGTGCGTGTTGGTGGCTTGCGCCTTGACGAGGCGATTATGAATTATGTGCGCCGTAAATATAACCTGATCATTGGGCAGCCAACGGCAGAATCGATCAAGATTCAAATTGGCGCTGCCGTGCCACTGCCGGAAGATTTGGCAATGGAAGTGCAAGGGCGCGATCAGGTGACAGGCTTGCCACGCACCATCAGCATCAGCACAGGTGAAATTGTCGAGGCAATTACCGATCCACTCACCAATATCGCGGGTGTGGCGAAGGCTGTGCTAGAGCGCACGCCGCCCGAACTTGCCTCTGACATTATTGATCGCGGGGCGATGATCACGGGCGGCGGCGCACTGCTGCGCGGCATTGATGAGTACATTACGCGGCAGATCGGCGTGCCTGCCTACCGCGCTGATGATCCGATTGTCTGTACGGCAGTGGGTGCCGGGCGTGCGCTAGAGGATGCAGCACTGCGGCGACGCATTGAGGGAATTAGCTATTCTAAGTAATAGGTCATGCGTTGCAGGTGCATCACAGGGTCAATATACTGCACATGCACACCATTCGGCACGCTCAGCGTGATGGGCGCATAGTTTAGAATAGCACGGATGCCTGCCGCCACCAACTGATCACACACCGCTTGAGCATGTTCGGCAGGCACTGCCAGCATAGCAATCTTGATGCGCTGCTGGCTGATAAACGCACTCATTTGGCTGGTATGCAGCACCTCGACGTCGCCGCTTTTGCCCAAACGGGCAGGATCGCTATCGAAGGCAGCTACCACGCGAAAGCCGCGTGAGACGAAGCCGCGATAATGCGCGATGGCACGCCCAAGATCGCCCGCACCCACCACCACCATCTGCCATTCGCGGTCTACTTGCAAAATCTGCTTAAGCTGTGCCTGCAAATGGCTAATCTGATAGCCTGTGCCTTGCTTGCCAAACTCACCAAAGTGTGAAAGGTCTTTGCGTATCTGTGCCGAGCTAATGCCCAAGCGCTGCCCAAGTTCGTGTGAAGAGGTGATTGTTTTGCCCTGCTGCACCAATTGGTTCAAGGCGCGCAGATAAATTGGCAAGCGTCCAATGACAATATCTGGGATGCCCGGATACGATGCCATAAGCGAATATAGCCTCCGATAGTGATAACTGCCTCTAGTAGAGCAATACAAGCTAGTGTGCAACTGCACCGTCCGTGAATTCTTGAACACATAGTGTAGCACACCTGCTCAAAAATCTGTAGGTGCTAGGCTGAAGGCTGTCGGTAACAGGCTTCATTCACCCGCTGCTGCGGTGAAGCGCTACTCAGGATTGACCGCGCTTTGCGCTTTTTCGCCTTGACCTGCCCTAGACGTTACGCTATACTTTCCGTTTGCTAGGGACCTTTGTAGACCCCAGCGCTCATTTGCGACCCAGACGCCGCGCCTGCGCGGTTTCTTAATATCTCTGTGGAGGATGATAGATGGTTAAGCGCACATGGCAACCACGCAAACGCCGCCGTATGCGTGTGCATGGCTTCCGCCAGCGGATGCAAACAAAGAACGGGCGGCGCGTGCTTCAGGCACGCCGCGCTAAAGGCAGACACAGCCTGACGGTGCAAGTGCGGCACGTGAAGAAGGTGAATTGGAACAGCTAGGCAGTGCAGCGCGCATGGCGATTGCGGCAGCGCGCCGATTTTGATCGGCTTAAAGCACACGGCAAACAATGGCGGCATCCACTGCTGGCGCTCTCTGTGCTGCCCAACAGCTTATCCCACAATCGCTATGCCTTTATTGCCAGCAAGCGGCTTGGGAACGCTGTCACACGCAACCGTATTCGCCGCCGCCTGCGAGAAGCAGTGCGTCACGCTGCCCTTAAACAAGGCTATGATATTGTGCTGATCGCACGCGACAATTTGGCATGGCAGCCGTATAATAGGATAGTGCAGATATTAGATGAACTGTTCCAGCGTGCGAATTTGCGCCCTGAACAGTTGGAGAGTGATGAATGAAGCGCCTTGCGCTCGGTCTAATTCGGCTCTATAAAGCGACGCTCTCAAAGGTGCTGCCGCCTTCCTGCCGTTTCGTGCCGTCCTGTTCCATGTATACCTATGAAGCAATTGAGAAATACGGTGTAGTTCGCGGCATTTGGCTTGGCGCACGGCGCATCCTGCGCTGCCATCCCTTTAATCCCGGCGGCTACGATCCCGTTCCCTGATGTGCATGAGGCTTATTTTGAACGCACGCAACCGAACCATTACCGCATCGCGCCGCAAGCCCTTCGGCGCGGCATTGCTATTAATCGGGCTGCTGCTGCTGACAAGCTGCACAGCCATTGTGCTGCCCGAAAGCTGGGCAGGCTTAACCGTAGATGGCACCCTCACAGATGAAGGGCGCTATACGGATGTGCAATTCATCTACGTTGCCTATCGTGATGTCATCTTTCGAATTGATCTGACCCGTGATGGCGTTGGGCGCACCTTAGAGGCGAATCAGCGCTCGACTGACCGTTATGTGGACTGGGCAGCTCGCGCCAATAACAATGGGCAGATGTTTGCCGCACCTACGCTACAGAAACGTTCGGAAGGGGTGCGCGTTTATGTCGGCTCTTACAACCATGCTGTGTATGCCTTCGCCCCTGACTCAGGACAACGCAATGTGCCGCTGGCAAATTGGGCTGCACCAATTGGCACAGAAAAGGTCATTGCCGATGCGCTCATCAACGGCAATCTGCTGTACGTTGGGCAGGGGGATAAAGGCATTAAGGCATTCAGCACCGAAACTGGCGCCTTGGTCGCTAGCTTTGAAGGGACAACCTTCGGCGTTTGGGCAGCACCCGTGCTAGACTCTGAGAGGAACACGCTCTACTTCGGGGCGATGGATCGTTATGTCTATGCACTGGACGCTGAAACATTAGCGCTCCGTTGGCGTGTCGAGGTTGGTGGTGCAGTGGCAGCCACACCGCTGCTGCACGACGGTGTGCTGTATGTTGGCACACTAACCAGCGAGCTGATCGCACTGGATACCACGTTAGACTTGCGCATGGCGGTTGATAACCAATCCGAGCGTATTTTGCGCCGCTACAAGGCAGAGGGCTGGCTGTGGTCTACGCCAACCTTAGTGAATGGCACACTCTACTTTGGCGATTTGCAAGGGTACGTTCACGCCATAGAGGCTGACACCTTCAACCCACGTTGGAAAGCGAAGGACGCTGAGCGACCGGGTGGCATTCGCGGCAAGGTCGCTGTGGTCGATGGTTGGGTGATTGCCGCTTCAGAAGGACGCCACCTGCGCGCCTATAACGCCGAAAGCGGCGCAGTGGTCTGGACTTCCAGCCCTGCCGAACTAGAGCGTATTCTAGGCGATGTGGTGGTGGTTGATGAAACCGTCATTGTTACTACCAAAAGCGAAGACCGCTTGGTGGTTGCCTACGACCTACTCAGCGGCGGGCGGCTGTGGAGTGTTCGGAAACCTTCTCAAGATGATATAAACCGTTTGGCGCAAGCACCGCGCTAGGCTAAGCGAGGAAATATACACGCCATGGACTTTCTAACCAATCCGTTCATTGTGGTGATGCTGGGGCTTTACAGCTTGCTTGGCGAGAGTTTGGTGTTGGCGATCATCGTCTTCACCGTCCTCAGCCGCGTGATTACTTACCCACTAACGCGCCAACAGTTGAAATCTTCCAAGCGAATGCAAGAAGTGGCGCCCAAGCTGCAGGCGCTCCGCGAACAGTATAAGGGCCCGCAGAACCGTGAGGCACTGGCACAAGCGCAAATGCAACTCTACCGTGAGGAAGGCATCAATCCGCTGGCAGGCTGCCTGCCGCTGCTCATCCAAATGCCGATCCTGTTCGGTTTGTATGGCGCCATCTACGCCACGCTTGGCACGACGCCACTCCAATTCCTCGATGTGCAGCATCGTCTGCTCATCCCAGAGCTATCTGCAATGCTGCCGCTGAAGAATCAATTCCTATGGCTGAATCTTGGTCAGCCTGATCCATTGTTCATCCTGCCGGTGCTGGTTGTGGTTAGCACATGGCTGCAATCCAAGCTGATGATGCCGCCCACCAGCGATCCCAAAGACCCATCGGCAGCCGTTGCGCGTAACATGACGACGATCATGCCGCTGATGGTCGGTCTGTTCTCGCTGTCGTTCGCCTCCGGCTTATCCATCTACTGGGTTGCCTCGAACATCGTCGGCATTATCCAGTATGCCATGCTTGGCAAGATTGAATGGCGTAACCTGTTTAGCACGCCCAAGCCTGTGCCTGCTGTGGCAACGCCCAAGGGCAGTTCCGCACCTGCCTTTGAAGAGCGCCGCCATGACAAGGAAGAGGCAGCCCCCGCCGCAGTCAGCAGAAAGCGCAAACTCTCCGAATCTATGGAGCGCCCTGCGCCCCTAGGGGCGGGTGGCAGCGGTAATCCGCGCAGCCACAGCCGCCCTGATCTCAGCCGCAAAAGCACGCAAGCCAAGCCCAATAAGGCGCGAAAAGCCAAGAAGTAACCTGTGCGGCACGCTCAAAAAGGTGTTTAAGATTGCATGAGCCAGATATTATCCATTGAATCAGTTGGCGCAGACGTTGAAGCCGCTATAGCGAAAGGGATTGCTGAACTGGGCGTCAGTCGTGATCAAGTCATGGTTGAGGTGCTGGAAGAAGCAGGGCGGCGTTTGCTTGGGTTGGGCGCAAAACCTGCCCGCGTCCGCCTGACCGTCATCCGTGCGCCCGAAACGCCCGCGCCTGCCGCTGAACCTGCCATCCGTGCGCCTGAAGCACCCAAAGCTGCTGAGAGTGCACCTAAGGCAAAGCGCCCTGCACCAAAGCCAAAGGCACCCACTCAACCAACCCCTGCGGCAGACCAATTGCCTTTTGAAGATGATGATGAAGAGGCTGCTGAGCCTGCCTCTGAGCAACAGTTGGCAGAGGCGGCAAAAGTTGGTGAGGTGGTGCTGCGCCAACTGCTCCATTCGATGGGAATCACTGCAACAGTGAGCGCACAGCCCGCCCCAAAGCAAAGCGGCGAACCACAACACTGGACGCTGGATGTGCGCGGCGGCGATTTGAGCGAATTGATCGGGCGGCGTGGCGAAACACTGGCATCTTTGCAATACATCACGCGCCTGATCACCAGCCGCGAGATCGGTCACCGCGCCCATATTGTGGTAGATGTGGATGGCTATAAGGCGCGCCGCGAAGAAATGCTGCGCCGCCTTGCCTTCCGCATGGCAGAGCAGGCTATCCAGCGCGGACGCACCGTCTCGATGGAGCCAATGCCGCCGCATGAGCGTCGCATTGTGCATCTGACGTTAAAAGATAACCCAGATGTCTCTACCGAGAGTGTGGGCGAAGGCGACAACCGCAAAGTAACCATCGTACCGCGCCGCTCGCAGCAGTAAGCGGCACGCCAGCATGGACACCTTCTTGCTGATCGGGCATGTTGCCCGTGATGAAACGCCGTCGGGCGCCAAACTCGGCGGCACGGTTGCTTATGCGGGCAGTGCAATGGCTGCGCTGAATGTGCCGATCTGCTTGATCAGCAGCGCACATCCGACGGAACCTGTGCTTGCCGAACTACCGCCTCAGGCTGCCCTTCACCTGATTCCCGCTCAACAGACCACTACGTTTATCAACCGCTATGAAGGTGGCACGCGCCGCCAAACCTTGCTTGGGCGCGCCATACCGCTTTCCTTTGAGCATGTTCCCACAATATGGCAGACTGCATCGGTTGTGTGCTTATGCCCGCTTGCCGATGAGGTTGATCCACAGCTTATCCGCGCCTTTCCCAACGCACTGCGCGCCGCCACACTGCAAGGCTGGCTGCGGACGTGGGACGCACGCGGCACGGTCAGCCGCAAGGCATGGGCAGAGGCTGAGTGGGTGCTGCCACAGCTCGATTTTGCCGTGCTGAGCGAGGAAGATATTGAGCGCGACGCTGCTTTAGAAGCACACTACGCCGCGCTTGCGCCGCTGCTGATTGTCACACGCGCCGAACGCGGCTGCACTGTTTATCAGCGTGCTGTGCCACCGTTGCACATCACTGCACCACAAGTCGCCGTCGTAGATGCAACCGGCGCCGGCGACGTCTTTTTTGGCGTTTTCAGCGTGCTTTACCACCAAACGCGCCATGTGCAGCGTGCCGCCGCGATTGCTGTGCAGCGTGCCAGCCAGTCGGTAACGCGGGTTGGGCTGGCGGGCGCGCCAACTGACTTGGAAATTCAGGCGGCACTAAACAGCTAGGGCGCTGTGTATATGGCAGCCGCTTCCACCATCTCCAGTGGATCGAAGGCGCTCTCCAAGCGCAGGTCGCCCATAATATGCTGTGCATACCATAAATGGAACGCCAAAATCAACCACAAGATGCGTGCCTCGTTGGCAAGACCATTGTGATGTGCTGTGATCAACGCTGAGACAGCTTGCGGCTGGAAAATGCCTACACTCGCCACGCGATCAGGTGCCAGATAAGTGCTGATCAACGGCTGTAAGGCACCGCGCAGCCAAACTGCCGCCGCCGCAAAGGGATCGCGCTTGGGACGGTGCAGGAGGACTGGCGGCACAAGGTCAGCCACTGCATGGCGCAGCACCATCTTATAGCCGTTGCCACGCAATTTGTGGCACAAGGGTGTATGCAGCGCCAAATTGACCAAGTGGTAATCTTCAAAGGGCATCAGGATAGGTGTTTGGAAGGCTGCGCCAAGCTGATCCATGCGTGGGTTGGCGCTTTCGGCAAGCCACAGGCTCAGGTTGGCGAAGGCGATGCGGTCGGCAAAGTGGTGCGTGCGTGGTGCATTCAGCAGCGGGCGCAGCACTTGCGAGAGCTGCGCGTAAGCGCTCTCGGCAAGTGCTTGATCGGTCAGCAGGTAGGGCAGACGTTCTGTGGCGGTTAGGCGCATCCATGCCAAATAGCGGCGGACGGCATCCGTCTCCCGTGCTTTATCCGCCAGCCGATTAAAGTTAGCGGGCAGGCGCGCCAGCAGCGGCGTCAGGAACCTTTGACGCAGCAAGCGTGGTATTTGCAGATAGCGCTCTAGAATGCGATCAGCACGGTAGATGCGGTGTCCGGCAAAGAGTTCATCACCGCCCTCACCACTGAGCAACCCACGCACACCTTGTTGGCGTGCCAGTGCAGTGGCATAGGCAAGTGGAACAATCGAGGGTTGGCTGCTTGGTTCGTCAAGGGCTGCTATCAATTGTGGCAGCAGGGCAGCAAGGCGTGCGTCATTCGGCACTGTTACGGCATGATGCACTGCGCCAATTTTGCGGGCAGCGAGGGCGGCGAAATGAGCATCCGTGTGCAGCGACGTGCCAGAGACAGGCGCATAGCGTGCTGTGAAGGTTTGCACACTGCCGCCGTGTTGTGCTATCAGCGCCGCAATCGCTGCGGAATCTATGCCACTACCAAGCAGCGCACCCAGCGAGGGCTGCCTTTGCAGGCGCAGGCGAACAGCCTCATCAAGCGTCTGGCGCAAACGCTGCACGGCGTCTTCAAAGGCAATCCGTCCGCTGCTGATGGTATCCATGCGCGGGCGCCAAAAGCGATCTGTGCGGAAGCCATGCTCGTTAACCAGCATGTACTCACCCGCCCCCAGCTTACCAATGCCTTCAAAGAGCGTGTGCGGTGGCGGCACATAGCCTACACTCAAATAGTAGGGCAAGGCAGCGGTGTTGACGGCACGCGGTAACAATTCTGCGGCAAGGATGCGGCGCGCTTCTGAGGCAAATAGAAACTCTGTGCCGTGCTGTGCATAGTAGAGCGTCTGTTCACCCATGCGGTCACGGGCAAGGATCAGCCATTGACGTTGTTCATCCCAAATGGCAAGCGCAAAACGCCCGTGCAGGCGCTCCAGCACTTCCACACCCCACAAGGCATAGCCGTGTGCCACCAACATCGCATCGCTATGTGCGCCAAGCTGCTGCGCCTCCAACATGCGGCGAAGTGCCACGACATCGTAAAGTTCGCCGCCGAAGGCAACGCGCACGCCTTGCCCTTCATAGTATGCCGACTCATCGGCAGCGCCAAAAGTTAGCGCACCTGCCCGATGGAGTGTTGCGCCACCTGCCATCCGCGCTGCCAAGTGCAACACTGCGCCTGCTGCATTGAAATGCCCGAAAACTCCGCCCATTGCACGCCAAGATTAGGTTACGCTTGCGTTACGGATAATTCTAGCAGGCATTCAGGGCGGCGGACGGATTTTTCATCAGGTGCTAAGGGCAGCCTTAGCCAACGATCACAAACGGCACTCAGGCAGAGCGCAAGTTTGGCACGCGCTGCCGCACTGCCAAAACGCCGTATTGCAAAAAGGCGCGCACCGACCACAAGCCACCTTCGGCGCGTGTTTGCCGTGTGCGAATTGCCCGCAGCAGGTCGGCAATGGTGCTGCCTGCAAAGTGCGTGTAGGCGCTGCCAATGGCGCTGAGCGTGTGTGCATCGCTGCCGCCGCTTTCTGCCATGCCGTAGTGCGCTTCATTGATAGCTGGCAAGCGCAGATTGGTTGGCAAGCCGGCAAAACTGCCATTGATGACTTCTAAGCCATCCAACACACCGCGCAAATCATCCAACACAGCGCGAGAGGCAGATGGACACCACCAACTGAGTGGATGTGCTGCGATTGCCACACCGCCTTGTTCATGGATAGCAGCAACGGTTTCCGCCATGCTCAACGCAGCAGGAATAAGCTGCTCAATGCCGAGCGCCAACAAATGCCCGTCACGGGTGCTGATTTCAGCGCCCACCAAAACCGATAGGCGCAAATGCTGCGCGGCTGCCAGATCGCGGGCGCGCAAAGCACCCTCAATGCAATCGTGATCGGTGATGGCAATGATGTCTAAATCTGTGCAGCGCTCTACATGCGCCAGAATAGCGGCAACGCTCTGGCTGCCATCGCTGTAGGTGCTGTGTATATGCAGATCGGCTTTGCCCACGCTTAACCACTCCTTTGAAAGGCACGCTTCCTTGTTAAGAATGCCTGATTAAAATTAAGGCTTGTAGGAAATTTCGTTAACGTTGGGTGTAGGTGGCAAGTTTGATGATCATTGGTTCTTTACACCATGATCTAGCACGCCGCGCTCACTTTTGCCCATGCGCCAATCGGCTGCTGCCGCCAGCGCTGCCCGCACGTATGCCTGTGCCGTCCGCACGGCTGTGATCAGATCGCGCCCATGCGCCAGTTCCGCCGTGATGCACGCCGCAAAGGTGCAGCCGGCGCCGCGTGGATTCTGCACCGCAAGGCGCGGCGTTTCAAAGATATGCACCTGATCAGCTTCCCACAGCACATCGCGGATGATTTGTGCATCGGCGTGACCACCTTTGATCAGCACCGCACGCACACCCAGATCGGCAAGCGTCTGTGACGCGCTGTAGAGATCGTCTACTGTTGTAAGCGTTAAACCTGTCAGCAGGCGCACCTCATCCAGATTAGGCGTGATCAGGCGTGCGCGTGGGAAAAGCAGGCGCTTGTAGGCAGCCAGTGCTTCAGGCGTCACGATTTGGCGTCCGCTGCCGTCCACCAACACGGGATCAACAATCAGGACAGGAAAATCAGGCGGAATGGACTCCGCAACGGCTGCGATCACGTCTGCGCTGAGCAGCAAACCGCACTTAATGGCATCCACACCCAGATCGTTCAGCACGACGCTGATCTGCTGTGCCACAAAATGCGGCGGCACGCGATGAAAGGCTGCGATGTGCGTTGAGTCCTGTGCGGTAAGCGCCGTCAGTGCAGACGTGCCATACACACCGCGTGCCAAAAACGTTTTAAGGTCTGCCTGCATACCGGCAGCACCGCTTGAATCAGAGGCAGCAATCGCCAGAGCGCGTGGAATCATGCCGAGAGCGCTGCGCCAAGCGCGTAGTAGCCTTCTGCCGCACCAAAAAGCTGATCCAGCGTCAGATATTCATCGGTGATGTGCGCTGTCGTCTCTGCGCCGGGTCCGTAACCGATCACGGGCAAGCCAATGCTGGCGGCATAACTGCCATTGGTGCAAAAGCTGTAGTGACCGATCTCAGCTGCCTGCCCTGCCTTTTGCAAAGCAGAATGCGCTGCCTGCACCAAAGCGCTAGACTCAGCGGTGTGCCATGCCGCTTGGAACTTTTTGCCGTGCAGTGTCAAGCCTGTGTAGCAGGTGAATTCGCCTAGCTCGATGATCGCCTCAGCGCGGAAAGTTGGATCGGTGGCGGCAAGCTGTGTAAGCACCGCATGAATTGGCACAAGGACGCTCTCGGCAGTTTCGCCAAGCAGCACGCGCCGATCATAGCGCGCACGGCATTGGTAAGGCAGCACTGAAACACACGGATAAGGCGTGCTGATGATCTCGGTTGGCTCTAGAATGCCCTTACCAAGCCGCGCATCCTCTGGTGGCGTCAGCGCATCCAGCGCACCAACCAACTTCGCCATTTGCTTGAGCGCGTTTACGCCAAGTTGCGGTGTGCTGGCGTGTGCCGATTTGCCGTAGGTCGTTATCATCATCTCCGCACGCCCACGTCCCGCCGTCACCAAACGCAGTTCGGTTGGCTCGCAAATCACAACCAGATCAGGCTTATGGGCGTCTAGCACGCGGCTGAACGCCAAGCCTTCGATCACTTCCTCACCCACAGAGGCAGATAGCAGCGCCGTGCCGCGCAGCACACCATCTTGCTTGGCATAGGCAAGGGCAGCCATCGAAGCTGCCACTGCACCTTTCATATCGCAGCTGCCGCGCCCATAGAGTTTGCCCTCGTCAACCACGGCGCCAAACGGATCGTAGCGCCAGGCGCTCAGATCGCCTGCTGCGACAGTATCCACATGCGAGTCGTAGACGACCGTGGCGCCTTCGCTGCCGTAGAGTGTACCGACCAAATTGCCGCAGTCATCTATGTGGACTGAGTCGTAGCCCAGTTCGCCCATCCACTGTGCAGCGCGTTGGATGACCGCGCCTTCCTCACCTGCCAAAGACGGAATTTGTACCAACGATTGTGTGATGGCGAGAATCTGTTCACGCCGTGCTTCTGAGAGCATGGTTATCCTTTCACCTGTGGCAGAACCATAGCACGCAGCACGCCCTGCTGATAGGTTGCGGCTGATTCAAAGGCTTCGGCGGCGCGTGCTAACGGCATTTGGAACTGACCGAGTGCGTCAAGGTCTACCAAGCCGCGCTCTGCCAGTGCGATAGACGCCTCATAGGTGTGATTCATGCGCCGCGAGTAGATAATAGTCAGTTCTTTGCGGCGCACAACGGACGCTTTCAAGGTGAATTCATCCTCAGCGGGAATGCCCACAATGATCACTCTGCCGCCGTTGCGTGCTGCCAACGCACACTGGTTAGCGGTATCCGTTACCCAGGCTGCCTCGAAGGCAACATCCACGCCGCGCTTGTTGGTCAGGCGCAACACTTCTTGAACAGGATCAACCTGCGCGATATTCAGGCAGTGATCCGCGCCAAAGTTCGCCGCCATGTCCAAGCGCCAAGCGTAGCGATCCACAGCGATGACGTGCCGCGCACCCCCCAGACGCGCCAACCGAACGCACAACAAGCCGATGGTGCCGCAGCCGATCACCAAGACATCTTCGCCGTGCTGCACCGCGCCTAAGCGTGCCGCATGCAGCGCCACACCCAGCGGCTCTAGCATGGCGGCACCCACATCGCTGATCGCCTCTGGCACTGGCACAACTGAGCGCGCAGGATGCACCATCCGCTGCTGGAGCGCGCCATGCTGCGGAAAGTAGCCCATAAACTGTAGGCTTGTGCAGAGGTGATGCTGCCCGTGCTGGCAGAACTCACAGGCAAGGCAGGGTGTGGCAGGATCAATGGCGACGCGCTGCCCAACGCGCAGATTCGGCGGTGTATCCGCGCCAAGCGCCACAATCAAGCCGCTTGCCTCATGCCCTAGCACAATCGGATCAGCGCTGGAGACGCCGCCAATGTTGCCAAGCAAGTAGGTATGTAGATCGCTACCGCAAATGCCAACCGCCGTCACATCCAACAGCACTTCGCCCTGCTGCGGCTCAGCATCGGAAATTTCACGCACGCGAACATCGCGCACGCCGTGAAAAAAGGCGGCTTGCATGGCGCTATTCCGCCTCAGGTTTAGGCTGGCGGGCTGGTACAGCGCAAACGTCTGGTTGTGCTGTTTTAGGTGGAATGATACACAGGAAGGTCAGCGGCTCATCACCAATGTTTTCGAATTGGTGGCGTTCCCAACCTGCCACGTAAACCACATCACCCGCGCTCACTTCTTCGTAATGCTCACCGAGCAGCACTCGCGCCCGCCCATGCATAATCAGCACACCGTGATCGTGTTCGTGATGATCGAGGTTGGAAGATTGCCCAACCGGAATAGTAAAATAGCGCAGCGCAAAGTTGGGCGCGCCATCTGCCTCACCGATCAACACTTGCTTGGTGGCAGAGGTACCTTCTGCGCCGTAGCGCTCCACCGCTACGCCCTCCCACTGCCAGAAAGGTGATTCTCCCGTGCGTTTGTGAACAACACCCATGCTTCATGCTCTCCACTAAAAAGTTCGTAATTCAAAAGAAGGCGAGTTTGCACCCGCCTTGCTTGTTTTCCATAACTATAGCGCGTTTAACAGGCGGTGCTAGACGCTGAAAGGGTTCGATTCGTCGTTTTTCGGCTTGCGCTTGCGCGGCTGCGGCATAAAGGCACTGATCACCAACAGCAGCACTGCCAAGCCTGTGGCGCCGCCGCCATAGATCAGGAAGCCATTGGCAACCCTTGAAACAGCGTTCGTCACAACGCCAAGTGTGGCACTGCGTAGATCAGGGCTGCTTTGCAAACCCGCCTCGATCAGTGCTGAGTCAATGCCGTTGGCAACGGCATTGGTGGCAACACCGCTGATGATTGTGATGCCGATGAGCAGCACAGGCACTGCCGGTACCAAAAGTGTACCACCCAGCACACTAAAGATGCCTTTCGTGGAACGTGCTGCCAAGAAGGCGACCGAGAGCCACGTGAAGAACACCAAAATCAGCGTGGAAAGCACACCGCTGCCCAATACAAAACGCACAGGATCGCCCAAGATTTGCCCGCTTTGCGTATTCGGTGGGATAGAATCGCCCAGCGGTTGGAAATCGGGCAGGCTTTCGACAAAGCGCGGTAGTTTTTCCCGCACCTCTGTGGTTACCTCTTGCGCGCTTTTATCGGCAGGCAAGCAGGTCGGCAGGATAAAATCTTCCTGTGGATTTTGCGCGCTGCACTGCGGTAGACTCTTCACCAAGACATCTGCAAAGACCACGATCTGCTCATTGGTGAGGTTTTCTTTCAACGGACGCAAGTCCCACGTCAGAACAAGTCCGCGAGAGAAATCTTCAAGGTAATCGAAAACGGCGTTGATGTTCCGCACCACTTCATCGCGGATGTAGTCAGGCGGTGCAACCTCTTGAATCGCCTTTGAGAAGGCGCTGGTCGTCTCAGGGTCTAGCCGTTGCCCATCGCGCACTTGGAGCGAGACTTCATAGTCCAAATTGCTGCCCAACATCGCAGCATAAATGCCCGGCGTACTGAACAAGTCGGTGTAGAAGCTGCGATCCGTGATCCATGTGCTGATGGACGCCGTAATCAGACCGCAGAACGCCAGTGGCACAAATACGAAAATAAAGACGAAAAAGGCTAAACAGGAACGCATCAAAAAGCTCCTTTGTGATGCCTAATACGCCAAGTGTACCACAGGCTTCCGTCAAGCAGCGCCCTTAGATTTTTTGGGCTTACTAGGCTTTTTCGACTGCTTGGGGGCTGCCTTTGTGCTGGCTTTGCTTGTTGGCTTGCTCCGTGTTTTGCCGCCGCTCACTTTACCTTTTTCAACAAGCAGTTTCAAGGCTTGTGCCAAGGTCAGTGTTTCGGGCTTTAGGTCAGGTGGCAGTTTGGCATTCATCTTGCCATGCTTGATGTAGAAGCCGTAAGGTCCATCCATCAGGGCGACGGGCGCTTTATCATCGGGATGTGCGCCAAGCTCACGGACGGGCGCGGCTTTCTTGCGCGCTCGCCCTGCACCTTTTGGCTGGCTGAGCAATTCTAGGGCGCGCGCTAGCGAGACAGTTAGCACATCGTCGCTTGCCGTGAGTGAGCGGAACTCATCGCCGTGGCGCACGTAGGCGCCAAAGCGCCCAACTGCCGCCGTAATTGGTTCGCCTGTCTGTGGATGTTTGCCTAAGGTGCGCGGCAAACTAAGCAAGCCAAGCGCCACCTCCAATGTTACCTGATCGGCTGTCATGCCTTTCAGCAAGGAAGCGCGCTTTGGTTTAGCGCCATTTTCGCCTTCGCCAAGCTGCACATACTGCCCGTAGCGCCCTTCAAGCAGCAGAATCGGCTCACCTGTCTGCGGATGATGCCCGATCACATTGCCGCCGTTCGCCTTTTGTTGCAGCAGGCGCAGTGCCGCAGCCTCAT
This sequence comes from Anaerolineae bacterium, assembly GCA_034436355.1. Lineage (GTDB taxonomy): Bacteria > Chloroflexota > Anaerolineae > Aggregatilineales > UBA2796 > CP2-2F. The sequence continues at coordinate 3,142 of DAOTVQ010000002.1, read as the reverse complement.
CAAGTTCGGCGGGCGGCAGATTGGGCGGCAGTGAGGCACGCAGCGGCTCAGCCTCAGTGATCTGCTCGATGTAAGCGCCGTACTTGCCAATGCGGACACGCGCCTCAATCGCCTCTAGGCTAAGGGCGTAAATCTCACGCGGATCAATGCTCTGTGTTTTGCGTTCAACTTGTGTTGCCAAGCCGTTATCACCGCAGTAGAACGCCTTGAGGTAAGGTAGCCAATCGGCGCTGCCTTCGGCAATGTCGTCTAGGGTTTGTTCCATGCGCGCCGTGAACTGCGTATCCACCAAATCAGGAAAGTGTGCTTCCAACAGGCGATTAACGCTGTAGGCAGTGAAGGTTGGCACAAGCTGATTCGCTTGTTTGACGACGTAGCCGCGTTCCTGAATGGTGCTAATGATCGAGGCATAAGTGCTGGGTCTGCCAATGCCTTCCCGTTCTAAGGTCTGCACAACGGCGGCTTCTGTGTAGCGCGGCGGCGGCTGTGTCTCATGCTTTAGCGGCTCAAGCTGGCGGCAGGTAAGCGCATCACTAACCTTCAGCGGCGGCAAGAGCGTCTCGCGGTCTTGGAGTGCCGCTTCTGGGTCATCAGAGCCTTCCACATAAGCGCGCAAGAAGCCGGGAAAATCAATACGGCGCCCGTTTGCCTGAAAACGGGCATCCTCAACCTGAATGGTGGCAGTGAGCGTGGTGATCTGAGCGTCTGCCATTTGCGAGGCGATTGTGCGCGTCCAGATCAGGGTGTAGAGCGCTGCCTGTGTGCCACTCAAACCAAGCTGATCAGCCGTCCGCATTTGGGTGCCGGCAGGGCGAATTGCCTCATGCGCCTCTTGCGCGTTCTTGCTCTTGGTGGTGTATTGGCGCGGCTTGGCGCTCAGGAACTGGTCGCCGTAGCGGGCGCTGATGGCGCGCCGTGCTGCGCTGATCGCCTCTGAGGAAAGGTGTACCGAGTCGGTACGCATGTAGGTAATGTAGCCTTCCTCGTAGAGCTTTTGGGCAATCTGCATGGTCTGCTTGGAAGAAAGGCGCAGCTTGCGGTTTGCCTCTTGTTGTAAGGTAGAGGTGGTGAAGGGCGGCGGCGGCGATTGGCGCTGTTGGCGCTCAACTAGCTCTGCAACGCGCCATGCGCCTTTCAGCAAGCGCCCCGCCAGCACTTTGGCAGCTTTTTCATCCAGCAGCAGCACTTTTTTGCCCTTTGCCAACTGCCCTGTGCGGTCGTCAAAATCTTTGCCGGTTGCCACACGCAGATCGCCCACACTTTGCAAGAGCGCCTCAAAGGGCATCTTAGGCGCTTCGGGCAAGATCAGCGTCGCTCGCAAATCCCAATAAGTGCCTGAACGGAACAAGCGGCGTTCTTCCTCACGGCGCACCAGCAAGCGCACCGCCACAGACTGCACCCGCCCGGCGGAGAGTCCCGGCGCAATCTTCTTCCACAGCAACGGCGAGACGGTGTAGCCAACCAAGCGGTCGAGGATGCGGCGCGTCTCTTGGGCGCGCACCAACTGCTGATCAACTTGGCGCGGATTGCGCAGTGCCTTTTGGATCGCCTCTTTGGTAATTTCGTGAAAGACCATCCGCCGCACGGGAATTTTTGGCTTCAGCACTTCCAACAAGTGCCAGCCGATGCTCTCACCTTCACGGTCTTCGTCAGTGGCAAGGATGAGTTCTTCCGCGCCCTTGAGCGCTTCCTTAAGCGCTTGCACCACCTTGCGCTTGCGCGACGAGACCACATAAAGCGGCGCAAAGTCGTTGTCCACATCCACGCCGAGCCGCGCCCATGCCTTACCCTTGTATGCCGCAGGAATCTCGCTGGCGGATTCGGGCAAGTCGCGCACGTGACCCATACTGGCAAGCACCTGATAGCCTGCTGGCAAAAAGCCGCGTATAGTCTTGGCTTTGGTGGGCGATTCTACGATTACGAGTCGTGTCATGTAGTCAACCTTTTGCTTTCGATCCATCTGAACAAGTTTCGCAAATGCGGCGTATTTTGCAAGAGCTATTTGGCGGCTTTGGCAAGGTAGCCTAAAATTTCACGTATGCGTGCATTCTACACCGATATTTTTGTTTTGCCCTTACCGCAAGGACATCGCTTTCCGATGGCGAAATATCGCCTGCTGCGCGAACGCTTGCTTGAAACAGGCGTGATCGCAGCGGAATGCCTGAGCGTGCCGCACGCCGCCACCGATGCCGAACTGCTGCGCGCTCACAGTGCGGACTATGTGCGCCGCGTGCAGCAGGGCGAACTAACCCACCAAGAGATACGCCGCATTGGTTTCCCATGGTCGGCGGCGATGGTTGAGCGTTCGCGGCGCAGCAGCGGCGCCACCATTGAGGCATGTTATGCCGCACTGCACGATGGTGTGGCGGTCAATTTGGCACCACGCCTTCTCAGACCATGGTGGCGGCTATTGCGTCTTTAACGATGCAGCCATCGCAGCGCGGACGTTGCAGGCGGAAGGCTTAGCGCGCCGCGTGGTGATCCTCGATTGTGACGTGCATCAGGGCGATGGCACGGCTGCTATCTTGCGCGATGATCCGACCATCTTCACCTTTTCGATACACGGCGAGACGAACTATCCCTTTCACAAAGAACACAGCGATCTTGATATCGGCTTGCCCGATGGCACAACCGACGCTGCTTACCTTGCTGCCTTAGCGCAGGGTGTGCAGGAATCGCTGCGGCGTGCCAATGCTGATTTTGCGATCTACCTTGCCGGTGCCGATCCCTTCGAGGGCGATCAGCTTGGCAAGCTGAAGATCAGCATGGCAGGGCTTGCCGCACGCGATCATTTGGTGCTGCGCGCCTGCCAAGAGGCGGGCTTGCCCGTTGCGGTGGCGATGGCAGGCGGTTACGCCAAACAGGTTGAAGATATCGTGGCGGTGCATTGCCAAACTGTGCAAATTGCCGCGCAATATTGCAGCATCTGATCAGCCCGTCAGTGCTGCGTCGCAACGCCCTAACCGCCTTTATGCACCGCCCACGCCCGCCACACAGCGACCGCAAAGTGCCGCACGCATTGGTAGCGCGTCCCTACTGCCCTGTGCCGCGCACCCGACGCAAGTCCGCAAGGCGCTCACGGATTGCTGCCTGCACCTCAGGCGCTTGCTGCGGAATGGCAGCCTCTAACACCTGCTGGAGC
>DAOTVQ010000001.1:0-5855 GCA_034436355.1 Anaerolineae bacterium | reverse complement strand
CGCTGTGCAACCCGCCCGTTGGAGACATCTCGACCAACTCCCCTTCGATCAGTTCGTAGGATTTGCGCGTTTCTGCCTGAATTTCCAGCAAATCCTCACCAGTTAGCTTGGTGCCTGCACGTGCTTCAGTCATTGTTCAATCTCCCTTAGCCCTCAAAGAAGGCGCGGACAGGCGTGCTGAAGCCTGCCAAAACGGTGCCGCCCTCAAGTGTATCGTCCGCGCTCAGAATGCGGCTGCTGCGCGGATCAGTGTATACATGCACGCTGCGCGTGTTCGGATAGACCACCCAGACCATCGCCACACCGAACGCCAGCCACTCGCCGACCTTCTCCACAATCGCCACACCGCGATCATTGGGCGAGACCACTTCCACGATCAGATCAGGGACGATGCGGCTGAACCCTTCAGGCATTCCTACTTCAGGGATTTTTGCAGCGCTAACATAGGCAACATCAGCAGCCCGCACAGTGTACGGATCGTTGCGCGTGCAAAAGCCAACTTCACCAACCAACACTTTGCCAAGTTGGCGTTCCCGCACAAACAGTTTAAGCGCAAGGTAGATGTTGCCGCAAACTTCGCCGTGTGGCATCCCCGTTGGAGACATCTCGACCAACTCTCCCTCGATCAGTTCGTAGGATTTGCGCGTTTCTGCCTGAATTTCCAGCAAATCCTCACCAGTTAGCTTGGTGCCTGCGCGTGTCTCAGTCATGGCAATTTCTCTCACTCTCGCTAAGGGAAGGTCTGTAAAGCCTTCCCTCAGCCGTCTAGATTACTTTACTTGGTGGCGTTGAAGCGCGGTGCAACAACCTGATCATCTACCCGAACTGGCACATCGGGGCCGGGAAACTCATAAACGCCGCGTGTGCCTTCATCCACATGCAGCATCGCCAGCAAGGCATCGGTTGCCATCGCTGCATCAATCCGCACAATGATGCGCTTATGCACACCCATTGGCACAAACTGCGCGCCGATCACTGGCGCACCCTCCGACGTGGCGTGGATGACCATCCAGCCATCTTGAACAGCGCTGACGCTCTCCACAATCACGTAGGTCGCGTCGCCAACTGCCACAAGTTGCTGATCGCTTACCGTCACATTGATGTAGGTGCTGAAACGCGGCGCGATGATCTGCCCTGCGGCGTCGCGCAGTGGCACGTCGGCGCCGGGAAACTCATACGTGCCGACCGTGCCTGCATCAGCGTGCAGCATGGCAAGTAAGCCGCCGGTGGTGTACATCGCCATATCCACTTCGACTTGAATGTCCTTGTTCAAGCCCGCCTTCAATGGCGCATAGCCAATGACTGGCGCACCTTCCGACGTGGCGTGAATAACCATCCAACCATCTTCTTTGATCAGTGCAGCAGGCACCGTCACCACGCCATCCGAACCCATCAGCATTGGCGCGGCACGGACGCTCTCGACCGTCACAAAGCCCTCATTCGAAATGCCACCACCGAACAGGCGTGGCAGATCGCCCGCGAGCGAAGGTGGCACATCGGCGCCGGGAAACTCGTAGGTGCCAATGGTGCCGCGATCTACATGGATCATGGCGGACATACGCGCTGTGACCATGCTCGGATCAACCGAGACGACCACATCCTTGTTCACACCGGCTTTGATCGCCGCATGACCAATCGCAGGAAAGCCCTGACTATCAGCGTGGATGACGATCCAGCCGTCCTCTTGCGCCACAACCGTGCCGATGGTGACCGTGTTTTCAGCGCTCACGAACTGATCATCGACCTGCACTGCTAGCACATTGAAGGCAGGATTGACGATTTGGTTGTTGGCATCACGCACTGGCACATCTTCGCCGGGAAACTCGTAAATGCCAGCAATGCCTTTATCCACATGCAGCATGGCAGACATCTGTTGCGTGGCACGGCTGACATCTACAGCAACGGTGACGTATTCTGTCGTGCCTGCTGGCACATAGGTTTGCCCAATGACCGGGAAGCCTTCACTGCCAGCGTGGATCACAATCCAGCCCGCCTCGGCTGCCACCACTTTTTTGACCACCACCATGCCATCATGGAGAACATGATCGTAGACCTCGACCATTGGCGCATCGGCAGCGTACAGCGCGCCGCCACTAGGCAGCATCGCCAGCACCAACGCCACAACAATCCCTAAAACACCCAAGTTTTTACGCATTCTCTACCCTGACTCCTGTTTAAGAAAAGACAACCGTTCAAAGGCAAGCCGCCTTTGAATAACCTCATCATATGCTTTATGGCTTGACCATGCAACTGACAAAAGCTATAGTTCACGCACTTCTAATTCTGTTTTTGAACAAGTGGAGATCACCTTGCCGAAAACGCTCATCGTCGTGCCAACCTACAATGAGGCTGAAAATATAGCGCGACTGGTTGATGCCTTACTCAACCTCCCTGTCGAAAATCTCTCTGTTTTGGTGGTGGACGATAATTCGCCCGATGGCACAGGCAAAATCGCTGATGAATTAGCAGCACAGCACCCTGATCGTCTGCATGTGCTGCATCGTGAGGGCAAGCAAGGGTTAGGCACTGCCTACGTGAAAGGCTTTCGGTGGGCGTTGGCACACGGCTATGAGGCAATTGGGCAGATGGATGCCGACTTTTCACACGATCCGAAGGATGTGCCGCGCCTGCTGGCTGCCCTTGAAAGCAGCGATGCGGTGATCGGTTCGCGCTATGTGCAAGGCGGCAGGCTGGATGAGCGCTGGAGCCTTTGGCGGCGGCTACTCAGTTGGTGGGCGAATCGGGTCTGGGTCGGCACGATTTTGCGCTCGCCCGTCCGCGATAACACCGGCGGCTTTCGCCTTTGGCGGCGTGAGACTCTGATCGGCATGGACTTAGACCGTGTACGCTCCAACGGCTACATTTTTCAGGTCGAGATCACCTACCTAGCCTTACGGCTCGGTTACAAATTCGCCGAAGTGCCAATCTACTTTGCAGACCGCAAATATGGGCAATCCAAGATGGGCTTGAAGGTGCAGCTTGAGGCAGCACTGGGCGTTTTCAAAGTCCGTAACCGTTACCACGCGCTGACCGCTGCACAACGCGCTAGGCAAGCCTAAGCGAGAGGACGCACCACGCACTTATGTCCACACGCCGCGCCGATATTTTGATCCTGCTGCTGTTGTTTGCCCTGCCGCTGATCCTGTTTTGGGAAGTGACGGTTGGTGGGCGCACTTTGCTGCCTGCCGATAATCTCTATCAGTATCAGCCTTATGCCGCCTATCGCGGCGCGTTGGGCGTGCCAGAGGTGCCGCACAACGCCTTGCTCTCTGATCTGGTGCTGCAAAACTGGCAGTGGAAGCAGTTTGCGCGGAACAGCTTTGCCAACGGTGAACTGCCGCTGTGGAATCCGTATCTATTTGCAGGTGTGCCGTTTTTGGCAGCCGGGCAGCATTCGGCGCTCTATCCGTTCAGCCTGATCTATTATGTATTGCCGCTTGAAAACGCCTACGGCTGGTTCACCGTCAGCCAATTGTGGCTTGCTGGCGTGCTGATGTACCTCTTTTTGCGCGGCATCGGGCTAGGGCGTTTCGCGGCGCTGATCGGCGGCATTGTCTATCAGCTCAACAGCTTTTTCGTGGCAAGCGCCGTCTTCCCGATGATCATTGCGGCGGCGGTCTGGCTGCCTTTCCTGCTGCTGATGTGCGAAAATGTGATCCGTCGGCGGCAGGCGTTCGGCAAACCCGCCGCCCTGCTGTGGGTTGTCTTGGGCGCCTTTGGCTTGGGCATGTCCGTGCTGGCAGGGCATGTGGAGTTTTTCTACTACAGCCTGCTGGTGATGGCAGCGTGGTGCGCGGTGCGTTTGCTAGTTTTGTGGCTTGGCAGGCGTGAGCCATTCGCGGCGATCTTTGGGCGCGGCGCAGCGCTGATCGGCTTGGTGGCGCTCGGAGTCGGCTTGGGTGCGGTGCAGTTCGTGCCGTTCTACGAGTTGGTCAATACCAGCTTTCGGGAAGGGCGCGCCAGCTTTGAGGAAATTCGCGGCTATGGCTTGCCGCCACGCCACGTGCTCGCCTTCCTGATGCCCAACATCTACGGATCGCCTGCCCAACACACCTATTTCGACCTATTCAGCGGTCAGCACACCGCACTGCGCTGGACGCGCTCAGACGGCGCGACGATCACCAACACCTTTATGGAAGGCGGCAAAAACTATGTGGAAGGCGCTTCTTATGCAGGCGTGCTAACGCTTATCCTCGCCCTGATCGGCATCCTGCACTGGCGTGATCGTGCCGCGCACGCCAAAATCACGGCGGAAGCGCCCTACCGCGCTATGTTCCTCGCGCTCAGCGTGCTTTCGCTGCTGTTTGCCTTTGGCACGCCGTTGTATGCCCTGCTCTACTATGGCTTGCCGGGCATTAACCAACTCCATTCGCCTTTTCGGTGGGTCTTTCCGCTGATGCTGTGCTTTGCAGCGTTGGCTGCCTATGGCGCGCAGGCACTGCAACAGGGACGTGGTGATTCGACCTTCGGCGCGGCGTATTACCGCGATGGCGCTGCTGCCTCACTGACCTTCCGTGCGGCACGCTGGATCGGCTACACACTGATCGGTTTGGGCGCGGCGATCCTGATCGGTTTGATTAGCACGTGGCTTGCCTATGATCAGGTGCGCGGCGTCATTGAAGCGCTCTACAATAACCTTGCTGGCGCAAATCTGGCATATCCATCGGCACAGGTCTTTTTCAGCGTGAAGGCGCGGGAAATCTTCTTGTTTGCCTTGTTACTGATCGGCAGTGGTGCAGTGGTGCGCGTTAGCCGCTGCCCGATCTACGTGTGGCGCGTCCCTGTGTGGCAAAGCATGGCAGTGGTGCTGCTCGCTGCCGATCTGATCACAGCCTCTTATGGCTTTAATCCTGCTGCTGATCCGAAATGGCTGACCTTCGAGCCGCCTGCGCTCACATGGCTGAAAGCACAGAATCCGCATGAATGGCGCGTGACGACCTACCAAGCACCAAATGCGACTGCAACGCTAAACGCAAACATGGCATGGCGTTTCGGCATTCAGGATATACGCGGCTATGATAGCATCATCACACGACAGTACGTCGCATATATGCAGAAACTTGCACCACAAAGCCAACTGCTCTACAACCGCATCGCGCCCATTTACCCTGATACGGCGGAAGCGCTCAGCTCGCCCTACCTTGACATGCTGAGCGTGCGTTATGTGCTGAGCGAAGCTGAGCTTGATACAGCGCAGTTTCCGCACTATCGCTTGGTATATGAAGACGAAGCCCTGCGGATTTACGAGAACACCAAAGCATTGCCACGCGCCTTTGTGATTATTCCCGGCATGGAATTTTGCGGAATGCCTGATATGCTGCCGATCTCGGCGCTTTTTCCGGGCACAACGGCGGAGATCATCAAGGCGGAGATTGAGCAGGCGCGTAACAATGAAGTGTTGGTGCGCGTTAAGGTAGCGGGCGAAGGCGGGATGCTGCTGCTGACCGATTCTTACGCAACTGGTTGGCGTGCCTACGTGCGCCCTGCTGCCGCACCAGAAGACACCGAACAAGAGGCGGAGATTTTCCTGACGCACGAGAACTTCCGCAGCGTGAAAGTGCCGCAGGGCGAATCGTTAGTGCGCTTTCGCTATTCGCCGCCGTCTTTTCAGGTAGGTGCCTTTGCTTCCTTCCTAAGCGGCACGCTAGGGCTGTTTCTGTTGATGCTGTGGGCATGGCGCAGCTTTTACCGTGAGGCAGAAGGCGAGACAAGCAGCGTGCGGCGCTTTGCCAAAAACAGCCTTGCACCAATTGTCTTAAACCTGTTCAACCGCCTGATTGATATGGCATTCGCCTTCATCATGCTGCGCTTGCTCGGGCCGACAGCGGCAGGCACCTATTATTACGCCGTCGTGA